>CANJLK010000009.1 GCA_947475465.1 Caulobacteraceae bacterium
GTCAATGAGTTTGGCGAGGTGGGCCTAGACCACGATCTGTTGCAGCGCTCGGACGAAGACCTGATCTTGCTGGCCAATGGCTGCGTTTGCTGCACCGTGCGCGGCGATCTCGTGCGCATTCTCGAAGGCCTGATGAAGCGCAAGGGCAAGTTCGACGCCATCATCGTCGAGACCACGGGCCTGGCCGACCCGGCCCCCGTGGCCCAGACCTTCTTCGTGGACGAGGACGTCCGCGCCAAGACCCAGCTCGACAGCGTAACGACGGTGGTCGATGCCAAGCACCTGCCGCTCCGCCTCAAGGATTCCAAGGAGGCGGCCGAACAGATCGCCTTCGCCGACCAGATCATCCTCAACAAGACCGACCTGGTGACTGAAGCCGAGCTGGCTGAGGTTGAGCGGGCGATCCGCACGCTGAATCCACTGGCGCCGATCCACAGGGCCCAGCGGTCTAACGTGCCCTTGGCCACCATACTTGGGCGCAACTCCTTCGACCTGGCGCGGATCACCGAACTGGAGCCGGACTTCCTCAACCCGGCCCACGGTGAGGCGGGGCACGTCCACGATGAGCATTGCGAGCACGATCACCACGATCATGGGCATGATCACCATGGCCACGAACATCACGATCCCGACCATGGGCATATCCACGACCACGTGGCCGAGAGCGGGATCAAGGGTGTTTCGCTCACTGCAGAGCGCCCTCTGCATGGCGAGCGGGTGACGGCGTGGCTGAATGAGGTGCTGCAGGCCCAGGGGCCTGACATCCTGCGGGCCAAGGGCATCCTCGACGTCGCGGGCGAGGACCGGCGGCTGGTGTTCCAGGCCGTGCACATGATCCTGGAGGGTGACTTCCAAGGGCCATGGCGGGCCGGCGACAAGCGCTATTCGCGGATGGTGTTCATCGGCCGCAACCTCGACGAGGCGAAGCTGCGCGAAGGGTTCGAGTCGACGATCGCCTGAAGCGTCCGCCGCTAGGCGGCGAGGGCCTGGCTCACCAGTTGCTTGAGGCGCGAGGTCGCCACGAATTCGGGCTTGAGCTGGCCGTAGCGGTTGACCTCGCGGCCACCACGCCACTCGAGCACCAGCATGTCGCCTTCAACCCGATAGCGGGCGCGGTGCACGGCCTGGCCTAGTTCAAGCTGCAATGACATCCACATGGCGTTCGCCCCCGATGACCTTTGGGCGCCTTTTGCGCCCGGTCCGCCAAGGGTGCGCCGGACGTCGTTACCCGCCGATTAATGGTGAACAGCCAAGGGCCGCGTGGAGACGCACGAAAAAGCCCGCCGGAGCGATCCGGCGGGCTTTCGAGACTTCAAAGGCGAAAGGGCCTCAGATTTCTTCGTTGATCAAGGCGACCAGATAGAAGCCATTGCCCTGCAGGGTGTTCATGACCGACATGAAATCCCCGTAGCGGACCTGCTTGTCGGCGCGGATGTAAACGCGCTGCTGGGTCGGCGGCAGGGTCGGGTCGTCGGCCGACAGCTTGCGCGACAGGTCGGCCGGCAGGGTGTCGAGGCTGGTCTTGGTCTCGCCGATGAAGACGCCGCCGCCCTGCTGGACGTTGATCAGGATCGGCTCCTTCACCTTGGTGCCGGGGGGCGGCGGGATCGCCGGCGGCAGGTCGAGCTTGATCGACACCGTCGCGGCGGGGATCGCCACCATGAAAATGATGAGGAGCACCAGCATCACGTCCACAAAGGGCGTGACGTTGATGTCGCTGTTCTGGCCAAGGTCGAAGCGTCCGCCGCCCCCGCCGCCCAGCTTTGCACCCATGCGTAAATTCCTTCCCTGGAGCGCCGTGGCGGCGCCCGTCTCAAGAGTCCGCTGACCTTTGGCAAGACGTCAACGGCTTGTAAAGGCCGAAGCGCGCCCCGGCGCCCAGGACTTCGAAAACGCTTTCCGTTTATCCGCCTGGCGCATTAGGGGGAGGACCATGCAGCAGTCCTTCGACGCCTTTGTCACAACAGCGCTCTTCGACGCCGCCGGCCGGGCCGCCTTTGCGCTCGGAGATGGCACGGTGCGCTCGGAGGACGGCGCGACGGTCCAGGTCCACGACGGCGCGATCCTGGCCGCGGCTCTGCATCCCTCAGGCGAGGGCGTGCTCACAGGCGGCGACGACGGGCGGCTGGTCTGGACCCGGGGCGCCGATTGCGTGGAGCTCGCGCGCGTACCCGGCCGATGGATCGACGCGGTGACCGCCAGTCCCGCCTCGAAACTGATCGCCTTCGCTGCGGGCCGGGAGGTCCACGTGCGCGACGCCGCCGATCCGGCCTTCGCCCGCGTCTTCGCCCATGAGCGGACGGTGGCGGACCTGGCCTTCGAGCCCAAGGGCCGCCGCATCGCCTGCGCGACCTATGGCGGAGCCTGGCTATGGTACGCCCGGATCGCCGAACAGAAGCCCGCCAGGCTGGCCTGGGCGGGCAGTCACATCGCCATCGCCTGGAGCCCGGACGGCAAGTTCCTGCTGAGCGCCATGCAGGAAAACCAGCTGCATGGCTGGCGCGTGGCCGACGAGAAAAACATGCGCATGGGCGGTTATCCGGCCAAGCCGAAGAGCATGGCCTTCCTGGCCAAGGGCAATCTGATGGTCACTTCCGGCGCGGCCGGGGCGGTGGTCTGGCCGTTCAGCGGCTCGGCGGGGCCCATGGGCCAACAGGCCGCCGAGGTCGGCTACGACGAGAGCGCCCTGGTCGTGAAGGTGGCGGCCATGCCCAACGGCATCCGCATGGCGGCGGGACTGGACGACGGCCGGGTCTGGGCCTGCGATCTCAATGGGCAGCGGGTCATCCCGCTCAAGGCCGACAAGGGCGCGGCGGTCACGGCTCTGGCCATCGACGCCGACGGCGATCGGGTCGCCTGGGGCTGCGAGGATGGGACCGCGGGCGTCAGCGAGGCCGGTTAGGCGGCTGCCACGATGCGGTCGGGGACCTGTTTGGCGGCGGCGATCATGGCCTCGGCGAGGATTCCGTAGGCCTCGCTCCACGCGTCTCGCACCGCCGGTGTGAAGGCCGGGCCCAGCGCCTTTTCCAAAGTCCACATCAGGGTTTGGCCGAAGGTGGCGTAGTGCGGTTCGATCACCCCGTAGTCCACGTGTCGGCGGGCCAGGTCCTGAATCCGAGGGATCATCTTTTCCAGGCGGTCGAGGTCCATGACCACCATGCTGAGCGCCGCCATCAGCTTGGCGCCCTGGGCCTTGGCGTCGCTTTTGAACATGGTGCGCATACTCGGGGCGACCTGGAACAGGCGCCTGTAGAACACCGCGGCCGCCTGGGCCTTCACCGGCAGGATCCGGGCGAAGGTGGCGCGGACGATCTGGACTTGATCCGGGGTCATGACGCGAAAGCCTGAACTCGGCGGGAAAAGGCCGCCTCATCGACACTTACGGAGTGTGGAGGCGGATGGATGCGTCGCGCGGACCCCGACCTCAGACCCTTGCGGTTCTAGCGCCCAGCGCCGAGAGAGCCTCCGCCAACTCTACGCGGCGGAAGGGCTTGGTCAGGCGCGGCAGGCTCGGATCAA
Source organism: Caulobacteraceae bacterium (assembly GCA_947475465.1). Taxonomy (GTDB): domain Bacteria; phylum Pseudomonadota; class Alphaproteobacteria; order Caulobacterales; family Caulobacteraceae; genus Phenylobacterium. The sequence goes on from CANJLK010000009.1 coordinate 3,520, forward strand.
AACCGTCCACCTCCGCGAAGCCGGATATTACCAGGATCGGCAGTCCAGGGCGGCGGCCGCGCGCCAGGACGGCCAGTTCGGCCCCCGTCATGCCGGGCATGAGATAGTCGGTGACCAGCAGGTCCACCGGCGAGCCTTCGTCGAACACCGCGATGGCGGCCTCGGCCGAGCCGACGTCGACGACCCGGTAGCCCAGGTCGCCCAGCATGTCCGCCGTGCTGGTCCGCGCCAGGGCTTCGTCATCGACCAGCAGGACCACGCCGGCGCGTTCGCCCCGGTCGCCGTGGACAGCCGCCGCCAGGGGCGGATCGGCGGAGAGCGGGTCACAGCTGACCGGCAGCCACAGGGCGACTTCCGTGCCCAGGCCACGGCGGCTGGCGATGTCGAGGGCCCCGCCTAGCTGGGCCGCCAAGCCATGGACCATGGAGAGGCCAAGGCCGGTGCCCTTACCGATACCCTTGGTGGAGAAGAAGGGCTCGATGGCGCGGGCGAGAGTGGCGGCGTCCATGCCGACCCCGGTGTCAGCCACGGACAGGCGCACGTAGCGGCCGGGCGGCAGGGACAGGCGATGGCCGGCGCCCAGGGTTTCCTCGCGGATGGCCAGCGTCAGGCGACCGCCCTCCGGCATCGCGTCCCGGGCGTTGACCGCCAGGTTGAGCAGGGCCATCTCGACCTGGTTGGAATCCGCCTGGGCCGGCGGCACGCCCTCGCTGATATCCAGTTCCACTTCGATCCGCGGCCCGGACGTACTGGCGATCAGGGCGCTCATGCCGCCGACCAGGGCCGCGAGGTCCACCGCCTCGGTCTTGAGGGGCTGGCGGCGGGCGAAGGCCAGGAGCCGCTGGACCAGCAGTTTAGCCCGCTCGGCCGATTGCAGGGCGCCTTCGATCAGGCGGTGCTCGCGCGGTCCGCCCAGGCCGCGGGCCTGCAGCATGTCGAGGCTGCCGATGATCGGGGTCAGCAGGTTGTTGAAGTCGTGGGCGACGCCGCCGGTGAGCTGGCCCATGGCCTCCATCTTCTGGCTTTGCCTTAGGGCCTCCTGGGCCTTGAGCAGCGCCTCCTCGGCGGCCTTTTCCTCGGTGATGTCGCGGCCGGTGCAGTAGACGATGCCGTCTTCCGGCACGCCGACCCAGGAAATCCACCGGTAGCTGCCATCCTTGCAGCGGTAGCGGTTCGGGAAGCCGATGGCCGGCTGGCCGTGCTGGGTGAGGGCGAAGCCCGCGCGGGTGGGTTCGATATCGTCGGGATGCAACAGGTCGAAGATCGAACGGCCGGCCACCTCCTCCTCCGTCCACCCGAGCACCGTCATCCAGGCCGGATTCGAGGTGATGAAGCGCCCTTCGGCGTTCAGCGCCCCCATCAGGTCCGGACTGACCTGCCAGGTGCGGCCGCGGGCCTGGGTGCGCTCGATGACCTGGCGCTCGAGGTCGGCGTTCAGTTCCCGCAGGCGTGTCTCGCTGGCCCGCAGGGCCTCGGCTGCGCGGTGGACCTCGGTGACCTCGTATCCTCCGATGAAGACGCCGGTGACGGCGCCATCCTCGTCTCTCGTCGGCTCGAAGACGAAGTCGATGTACTGCGGACTTTCCGCGCCGTGGAGGCGCAATTCCATGCCGCGCAGCACCATCCGTTCGCCGCTTCGGTAGACTTGATCGAGCATCGGCAGAAAAGCCTGGTCCTCGAGGTCGGGGAACATCTCGCGGAAGGTGCGACCGATGAAATCCGTGCGCCCCGAGATCGCCTCGTAGGCGTCATTGACGTACTCGTAGGTGTGCTCCGGCCCGGCGACGACGCTGGCGAAGCCGGGCATCTGGCCCAGCAGCTGCCTCTGCCGTTGCTGTTCGGCGGCGCGCCGGCGGTCGGCGAGGACCCGGTCGGTAGTCTCCACCACGATGGCGATGACCCCGGCCGGAAGCCCGCTCTCGTCGATCACCGGCGAGTAGTCGAGGTTCATCCAGACCTGCTCGGGCTTGCCGGAGCGGTGCAGGGTCAGTTCCTGATCCTTGTAGGCCAGGGTTCCGCCAGCCAGGCCGACCTTCATGACATTGTCGTTGAAGTCGGCGACCTCAGGCCAGCCTTCGCGGACCTTGCTCCCCAGCAGCTGGGGGTGACGGCCGCCCGCAAACACCGAATAGGCGTCGTTGTAGAGCATGATCCCGTCCTCGCCCCAGAGCAGGACGATCGGCAGGGGCGAAAGAAGCATGAAGCCGACAATCGCCTTCAGGCTCTGAGGCCAGGACTCGCCGGGGCCCAGCGAGCGAGCCCAGTCATGCGAGCATATGCGGCGAACCATTTCGCCCGAGCCCACCAGGAAGGCGTCTGGCGACGGCCTGTCTTGCATCGTCTTTCCCCCGCCGCGCATGGCCCCGTTATGTTGAACGCGGCAGCGGCGATTGGGTTCAATCCCGCCGGGTCACAGTCAGTCGAACCCGCGAAGTTCTCCCCAGACCTCAAGGGGGTCGCGGCTCGCCCGCATGCGGTTGATCGGATGTCCCGCCTCGCGGTAGCCGAGCGCCATGCCGGAGAACAGCATGTGGTCGTCTGGCAGGCCCAGGAAGCGCGCCACGGTCTGCGGATATCGTGACCAGTATTCCTGCGGGCAGGTGTCGAGGCCGCGCTCGACGGCCAGGAGCATGACGTTTTGCATGAACATGCCGACGTCGGCCCACTGCGGCGGTCCGACCTTGCGGTCTATGCAGAAGAACAGGCCCACCGGCGCCCCGAAAAATTCTCCGTTCTTGGCCATCTGCCGCAGGCGTGCGGGCTTGTCTTCGCGGGGAATGCCGATGGTCGCGTAGAGGTCCTCGGCGTTCTGGAAGCGGCGGGTCCGGAAGGGCTCCCACAGATTGGGCGGGTAGACATCGTACTCCGGCGTCTCGCCGGCCGGGTTGGCCGCCACCAGGGCCTTGAAGTCGGCCAGCGGCGCGCCGGCGAGGCCATAGACCCGCCAAGGCTGCAGGTTGCCGCCAGAGGGGGCCTGGGCCGCGCGGGCCAGGATATCGGCCACCACCGCGCCGGGGACCGGGTCGGGCTTGAAGGCGCGGATCGAGACGCGGCGGGCGATGGCTTCGGATACATCCATGGGTTCACTCCGGCTTGACGCAGGCTGGCGGCGCAAGCCAGCTAGCACCTATCGCCAAGGACCCCGGTTTGGCCAGACGACCCAAAGCCCCGAACGCCCGCCGCCGCCCAGGCCTGATCGGACGGCTGTTCCGCTGGCTGGCGCTGGGCGTGCTGATCTTCGGCCTGATCGGGCCGGTGGCGGTGGTCACCCTCTACCGTTTCGTACCGCCGCCGATCACCTGGCTGATGGTCGAGCGGATGGTGCAGGGTCATGGCTTCGAGCGCCGCTGGGTCCCGATCGGACGGATTTCCCCACAGCTGGTGCGCGCCCTGATCGCGGCGGAGGACAGCCAGTTCTGCGAGCACCACGGGTTCGATTTCAACGCCATGCAGAAGGCGATGGAGGCCAACGAGAGGGGTTCGGGCAAGATCCGGGGCGGATCGACGATCAGCCAGCAGACCGCCAAGAACATCTTCCTGTGGCCGCGCCGCGACTATGTCCGCAAGGGGCTGGAGGCCTGGTTCACGGTCCTGATCGAGCTGATCTGGGGCAAGGAGCGGATCATGGAGGTTTATCTGAACTCCATCGAGTGGGGCCCGGGCGTCTATGGCGCCGAGGCCGCCGCCCAGCACAATTTCCACGTCAGCGCCGCCCAGCTCAGCGGCGCCCAGGCCGCGCGGCTGGCGGCCATCGTCCCCAAGCCGCTGGCCTGGAAGGCTGCCGCGCCCGGGCCCTATATCCGCAAGCGCTCCGGACATATCGGGGCGGCGGCGGGCACGGTGCGCCGCGACGGCCTGGCCGCCTGCGTGATCTGAGGCCAGCTTCAGGGAACAGGCTGGCGGCCGCGGGGTTCTAGTGGCCGAACCCACCCGCTCAGGAAGGCCCTTCCCATGAAAGTCAGCGAAGCCATGACGGCCCAGGTCGTCACCGCCACGCCCCAGACCACCATCGCCGAGGCCGCCCGGCAGATGTCGAACATCGATTCCGGCGCCTTGCCCGTCGTGGAGAACGGCAAGGTCGTGGGCTTCGTCACCGACCGTGACATCGTCGTGCGCGGCGTCGCCACGGGCGCCAGCCCGGATTCGCCGGTTTCCGGGATCATGAGCGAGGAGATCCACTTCTGCCAGGCTGAGGACAGCGTCGCGGACGCTGCGGCCCATATGGGCAATCACCAGGTCCGCCGGCTGGTCGTGCTGGGCGAGGGCGGCCAGCTGGCCGGCATCATCTCCCTGGGCGACATCGCCGTGGACTACGGCGCCAAGCAGGTCGGCAAGACTCTGGAAGACATCTCCGACGCCCCGGCGACCCACTAGGGGTTTCGTTGCCCCCAAAAAGGGGACTGCTGCATATTGAAATTGCGCGCCCTTCTCCCCCTGCGGGAGAAGGGACTCTATCAGGCCGAGCTTCGCCACGGAGTCTCGGTGAGCGTCCCGGCCGCTGGCGGCGAAGGCTCCAGTCCGAGGTCGGCGCTGAGGCGGGCGATGTGGACATCGACGGGGTCGGCGAGGAAGGTGTCGGAGAGGACGGCTTCGGCCAGGCGGTCATCGAGGAGGTCGACCAGGCGTTCGGCCTCGTCCTCGTCCTCGGTTTCGGTCCAGATCAGGCGTTCGAGGGGCTTTTCGATGCGGGCGCGGTGGCGGTCGCGCCGGCGCACGGTCTGAAGATCGGCGTCGTCGCGGGCCTCGCGGTCGGCGCGCGCGGCATCGCGGACCAGGCGGGTCTTGAGCGCCAGGGACTGGCGCAGCGAGCGGCCGACGGCGTGGAAGGCCTGGGCGGCTTCGGCGCTTTCAGACACGGTCTCGGCGGCCAGGGCCTTGGCCTGGAGGTCGCGGGCGAGCACGAGCGCGAGTTCGGCGAACTCGGCCAGCATCTCGGTGTCGCGGACGATGTCGATGGACATGAACAAAACAAGAACATAGGACAAGGTCCAGAGTCAAGTTCTCTTGGGGCCGCCTGTCACAAAACCCCTACAGGCGGTCGCTAAAGCCTCGCCCGGAGGTTTCCCCCTCCCCACAAACTTCATGGCCCCGGCGTCCTCAGGCGCCGGGGCTATTTTCTTCCGCGCACCACCCCCACGCAGATCAGGGCCTGGCCGACGAAATAAAGGCTCCAGATCGCGGGTCCCAGCCAGACGGCGCCGGCCAGCGGCCCCGTGCGGGCGAAGAGGAGAAGGTCGGAGGCCACGAACATCAGCGCGCCCAGGCCCACCCAACCGCGGGGGAAGCGGCTGACCTGGGCGGTGGCCGCCATGGCGCCAAGCCCGAGGCCATAGAGGGCGACGCCAGGATTCAAGGTCAGACGGAAGGCCAGGATGGCCACAAGCGGCGCCAGCAGGGCCGCGGACATGAGATCGCCGCGGCTCGCGCCCGTGCGGCGGTTGCGAAGATAGAGCCCGATGGCGACCAGGTGCCCGGCGAAGAACACCGCCCCGCCGGCCGTGAGCCCCATCGCGCCCAGCAGCACGTCGCCCGTCGCGCCGAGCGCCATCACCGCGGTGAGCAGCCAGCCGTCGAAGGTGCGCGCGGACAGGGCCGCGTAGGCCGCCAGGAAACCGACGCCGGAGCCCTTCCAGGCCAGCCCGGCGGCCGGCGAAATCGGCAGCCGGTCGGCCAGCAGATAGGTCGCACCGCCGATCAGGGCGGCCAGGAGGGCGAGATTGGCAAGGCGCGTGCGCGGGTTCATCCGTCTGGGTCCTCCTGGTTTGGTGTCATCCTAGCCGCCACGGCCCAGCTTGTCCGGACCCTGCGTCGCCAGGGTGGCCAACGGCATCGGCGAGGCAGGCAGGGTCATGTGCCTGCGCCATCGACAGCGCCCAGCTCATGCCCTAAATATGATTACATCTGCAACAATATCCCCTCCAGGAGGCCATCATGCGCGTAGGCGTGCCCCGCGAGATCAAGCCGGACGAATATCGTGTCGGGCTGACGCCGACCGCCGTGCGCGAATATGTGAGCCACGGGCACCAGGTGGTGGTGGAGGCCGGCGCGGGCGCAGGCGCCGGCTACCCGGATGAGGCCTATGTGCGGGCCGGGGCGACCATCCTGCCCGACGCCGATACCGTATTCGCCGAGGCCGAGCTGATCGTGAAGGTCAAGGAGCCCCAGGCGGTGGAGTGGGCGCGCCTGACGCCCCGGCATATCCTCTTCACCTACCTGCACCTGGCGCCCGACCCGGCCCAGGCCGAGGGCCTGCTGGCCTCGGGCTGCGCGGCCATCGCCTATGAGACGGTGACCGACGACCACGGCGGCCTGCCGCTGCTGGCGCCGATGTCCGAAGTGGCGGGCCGCATCGCCGTCTTCTCGGCCGGCGAGACCCTGCTCAAGCACAACGGCGGCATGGGCCTGCTGCTCTCCGGCGTGCCGGGCGTGCCGCCGGCGCGGATCGTGGTGCTGGGCGGCGGCGTCGTGGGCATGAACGCCGCGCGGATGGCGGCCGGTCTCGGCGCCGAGGTGGTGATCGTCGAGCGCTCGATCCCGCGCATGCGCGACCTGGACAACATGTTCCAGGGCCGGATTCTGACCCGCTATTCCACCCAGGACGCGGTGGACGAGGAGGTGCTGAAGGCCGACGTGGTGATCGGCGCCGTGCTCACCGCCGGCGCCTCGGCGCCGAAGATGATCAAGCGCGCGGATCTGGCGAAGATGAAGCCGGGCTCGGTGCTGGTGGACGTCTCCATCGACCAGGGCGGCTGTTTCGAGACCTCGAGGCCCACGACCCATGCCGACCCGACCTACACGGTCGACGGCGTCGTCCACTACTGCGTGGCCAACATGCCGGGCGCCGCGCCCCGGACCTCGTCGGAAGCCCTGGTCCACGCGACCCTGGGGTTCGGCCTGCAGCTCGCCGATAAGGGGCTGGACGCGCTGAAGGCCAACCGCCACCTGGCGCGGGGCCTGAACGTCCTGTCCGGCCAGCTTACCCACCCGGCGGTGGCGCAGGCGCTGGGCAAGCCGTTCGTCGATCCCTATGGGGCCTGGGCCTAGGCTCGCGCTTGGAAGCGTTTCTCGCGGAGCTTTAAAGCCCGACCCTTCCCCTGCCGAATTATCGTCGTAACAATCGGACAGACCCAACCGGGCCCGATGAATGGGAGACGAACGGCATGTGTGACGACGAGATTCACCCCGGTGCGATCGATTACGACGTCGCAGTCTCGCGGCGGTTCTTCAGCGTAGCCGGGCTGGCCGCGGCCAGCTTCGTCGGCGGTTCGGCCCACGCCGCCGGCGCGGTGGTGGAGAAGGACGTCGATATAAAGACCCCCGACGGGATGGCCGACGCGGCCCTTTTCTATCCGTCGGGCAAGGGGTCCTGGCCCGCTGTCCTGATCTGGACCGACATCTTCGGGCTGCGTCCCGCGTTCCGGGACATGGGCAAACGCCTCGCCGCCCAGGGCTATGTCGTGCTCGTGCCCAACCCGTTCTACCGCAAGGGCCGCGCCGCAACGCTGGCGACCAACCTGGATTTCAGCAAACCGGACGACCGGGCGAAGCTGATGGCGCTGGCAGGCACGATCGGCGCGCCGAACGCGGCGGAGTCGGACGCGCCGGCCTTCCTCGGCTTCCTCGACAGCCTGCCGCAGACCGACAAGACGAAGAAGGCTGGCGTCCAGGGCTATTGCATGGGCGGGGCGTTGTCGTTCCGCGCGGCGGCGGCCCTTCCGGCGCGGATCGGCGCGGTGGGCAGCTTCCACGGCGGCAACGGCCTGGTCACCGCCGGGCCCACCAGCCCCCACCTGCTGATCGCCAAGTCCACCGCCAGCTACGTGGTCTGCCAGGCGCAGAACGACGACAAGGCGCAACCCACCCTCAAGGACACGCTCAAGGCCGCCTTCGCCGAGGCCAAGCGGCCGGCGAGCGTGGAGGTCTTCGCAGCCGATCACGGCTGGTGTGTGCCCGGAAACGCCGTCTACAACGAGGCCGAGGCTGAGCGCGCCTGGGCAGAGCTCTCCGCCCTCTACAAGAAGGCCCTGGTCTAGCGGCTCTAGGCGTTCAGGCCGCGGCCCAGGCGCGGGGGTCGAGAGCCACGGGGTCGTCGATGGCCATCTCGTCCCAGTCGAGGTCCGGCGGCGGGCTCATGGCGGCGGCGACCACGGCGGACATCTCCGAGGCGGAGGCCACGCCCACCAGGACGGCGCTGGCCTCCGGGCGCGAAAGCGCGAAGCCGAGGGCGGCCTGCAGCGGGTCCGACCGCCCCTCGGCGATCAAGCGCCGCGCGCGGCTGATGCGGCCGGCGGCGGCCTTCAGGTGGCTGGGGGCGCGGTCCGGCGGCAGGAACAGCAGGCCGTTGAGGAAGATCGAACGCAGGTGGATCTCGATGCCCATGCCGGCCAGCTCGGACAGCGTGCCGTCAACCAGCATCCGCTGGTCAAGCAGCGAGGCGGGCGCCTGGATGACATCGGGCTTGAAGCGCTTGGCCAGGCCCACGGGGTCGTCCGAGGCATAGACCGAGACGCCGATCTTCTTCGTGATCCCGCGGTCCTTGAGGCTGCGAAGCCGGTCCCACAGCGCCGGGCCGTTGGGGCTGAACATGTCGGTGGCCGACGGCGCCAGGATGGCGTCCACCTGGGAAACGCCCAGGCGGGCCAGCTGGGCGTGAATCTCGGCCTCGGCCAGGTCCGGCCCCCGGTCGGGGCGCACGGTGGTGACTGTCAGGCGGAAGGCGTTGGGCTTGGGCAGGATCTGGCCCAGGGTGATTTCTTCGGAATTCGAGTGGCGGCCGACTTCCATCACGCCAAGGCCGGAGCGCTCGGCGATGGCCAGGATATCGCGCGCCTCGACATCGCGCGGACGGCCACGCACGGGCTGCTGGTCGAGACCGAACTGTCCCGAACCCAGACCCAGCTTGTTGATGTTAGAGATCATGATGTCGGTGGGGCCTTGGAGCGGTCCTTAAGAGCCGCCATCTTGGGCCGGGATGCCTAAGAAGCCGTATCCAAGCCCTTTCCGAGGCGTTAAATTTTGAACGTGCGCGAGCCCCTGCCCGAGTGGCCCCTTTTCGGTATGACCGACGACGTCAGGCCGGCGCTGCGTCAGGCGCGCGACGCCGGCCAGGCCTGCATCCTGGCCACCCTGGTGGATGTCCAGGGCGGCGGGCCCCGACCCGCCGGCACGCAGATGGTCTTCGCGCCGGGAATCACCGCTGGCTATTTCTCGGGCGGCTGCGTCGAATCCGATGTGGCCGACCATGCCTTCGCCTGCCTGGCGGACGGCGAGCCGCGCGCGCTGGTCTATGGGGCCGGCAGCCCCTGGCCGGATATCCAGCTGCTCTGCGGGGCCAGGATCGAGATCTTTCTGGAGCGCGTGGCGCCTGACGATGCGGCGCTCTTCGAACTGCTGGCCGCCCAGGTCGAGCGGCGGCCGGTGGTGTGGGTCAGCGACGGCGTGGCCCGCCGCTGCGCCGCCGAGGTCGAGCCATGGCCGGAGACCCAGGTGGTCCGCCGCTATGCGCCGGTCCCGCGCCTGATCGTGGTGGGTGGCGACCCCACGGCCCTGGCCATCGCCCAGCTGGGCGCCCAGTCGGAGTTCGAGACGACGCTCGTCCGCTCAAAGGGCCCGGAGACGCCGCCGCCGATCCCGGGACTGGCCTACCGCCGCGATGAGCCGAAGAGCGCCTTCGCCGCCATCGGCGTCGACGAATGGACCGCCATCGCCATCGCCACCCACGACCTGGAGACCGACCGCGCGGCGCTGCGCGAGGCCCTGCCGTCGAGGGCAGGCTATGTGGGCCTGCTGGGGGCCCGGCGGCGGCTGCCGGACCGGGTGGGGCCGTTGCGGGTTGAGGGCATGGCCGAGGCCGCTATCGCGCGCCTGCACGCGCCCATCGGCCTGGATATCGGCGGCAAGGCGCCCTGGGAGGTCGCCGTCTCGGTGATCGGCGAGGTGATGGCGCTGCGTCACGCCCGCGGCAGGGGCAGCACCTCGACGACGGATCCGGCGGCGGCGGCGGATGCGCCGGCCAGCCTGCGCATCAGGGCGTCGGAGACGGCGAAGACGCTGACCAGGGAAGAATCCTGATCGCGGAAGGGCCGCACCGTGACGCCCCCATCGGTGTGGGTTAGCTTCGCCCGCATCCAGTGCTCGCGCGGGCCGTTGGCCGGCAGGTCGGTCTCCAGTCGGGCGGTGACGACGGGGGGCGCGGTCGGCGCGCCCTGGTAGGCGGCCAGGATGGGTCGAAGAAACATCTCCGCGCAGACGAAGGCCGAGGCCGGATTGCCGGGCAGGCCCAGGAGCCGGCGGCCGTCGGCCAGCACCCCGAAGAACGTGGGTTTGCCGGGACGCACGCTGACGCTTTCGACCTTCATGGACAGGCCCAGCGCCGCGCCGGCGGCGCGCACCAGGTCGTGGTCGCCCACCGAGGCGCCGCCCAGGGTGACGATGAGGTCCGCCTCGGCGGCGCGCATGGCCTCGATCACCGCGTCCAGGTGGTCGCGGACGGGCTTGGCGCGGGTCACCTGCCCGCCGCAGGCCTCGATCATGGCGGCCAGGGCCGGCGCGCCGGAATCGTAGATCTGGAAGCGTCCCGGGACCGCGGGCGCCTCGACGATCTCCTCGCCGGTGGAGAGCACCGCCACGTGTGGGCGGCCATGGACCGACACCTCGGCCCGCCCGGCGGAGGCGGCGAGTGACAGGCGCCACGGGTCGATCCGCGCGCCGCGCGACAGCAGGGCCGCGCCGGCCTTGAAGTCGCCGCCGGCCGGCCGGACGTAGTGCCGGGCCTCGACCGCGGGGACGCGGACCTGGTCGCCCGCCCGCTCGGCGTCCTCCTGGATGACGATGGCGTCGCAGCCGTCCGGCAAGGCGGCGCCGGTGAAGATCCGCACGGCCTGGGCTGGACCGACCACGCCTTCGAACCCATGACCCGCCGCGCTCTCGCCGACGATGGTCAGGGTCCCGGGGGTGTCTGATCCGCGCACGGCCCAGCCATCCATGGCCGAGGCGTCGAACGGCGGCTGGTCGCGCACGGCGGTGACGTCTTCGGCCAGCACGCGGCCGATGGATTGGGCGAGGGGAACGGTCTCGGCGGGCCTGGGGGCGATCTCGGCCAGCATCCGCGCGCGGGCCTCGTCGACGGGAACGAGCTTCATGCGCTCCAGTCGCCGGACTTGCCGCCGGTCTTGGAGACCAGGCGCACGGCCTCGATGACCATGCCTTTCTCGGCGGCCTTCAGCATGTCGTAGAGGGTCAGGCAGGCGACCGAGACCGCGGTCAGGGCTTCCATCTCGACGCCGGTGGGGCCCGTGGTCTTGACCCGGGCGGTGACTGCGAGGCCGCCTTCCGCGGGCTCGACGCGGACCTCCACCTTGGAGAGCGCCAGAGGGTGGCACATGGGGATCAGCGAAGATGTTTGCTTGGCGGCCATGACGCCGGCGATCTCGGCCACGGCGCGCACGTCGCCCTTGCGGCCCTCGCCGGCCAGGGCCAGGTCGAGGGTGGCGGCGCTCATCCGCACGAAGCCTTCGGCCACGGCCTCGCGGACGGTGGCGGCCTTGTCCGAGACATCGACCATGCGGGCGCGGCCGGTCTCGTCGATGTGGGTGAGCTTGCTCAAGTCTCGAGCAGCCGGGGCATCAGCTCGACCATGTTGCAGGGGCCATGTCGGCTGTCGAGCTGCAGGGAGATGACCTTGTCCCAGCCGTCCTTCACCGCCCCGTTGGAGCCCGGCAGGCAGAAGACGAAGACCCCGCCCACGATGCCGGCGGTGGCGCGGCTCTGCAGGGTGGAGGTTCCCACAGACTGGTAGCTGACCATGTGGAAGACCACGGAGAAGCCGTCGAGCTTCTTGTCGAACAGGGGCTCCACCGCCTCGGGCGTCACGTCACGGCCGGTGATGCCCGTGCCGCCGGTGGTGATGATCGCCTCGACGAAGCCCGACGCCACCCAACCCTGGATCTTCTCGCGGATGGCCACGATGTCGTCGCGGACGATGGCCTTGTCGGCCAGTTCGTGGCCGGCCGCCTTAACCCGGTCGGCCAGGACGTGGCCGGAGGTGTCGCTCTCTTCGTCGCGGGTGTCGGAGACGGTGAGGATGGCGATCCGGACCGGCTTGACCGGCTGGGCATGGTCTATCTTGTCGCCGGGGGTGAGGGCGTTCATGGGGGCGTGTCCTTGTCCCAGCGTTGCAGGTCGGCGTGGTCGCGGTCGCTGGGTTCGATCCAGCGGGGGCCGCCCGGCCCATGCTCCTTCTTCCAGAAGGGGGCCTTGGACTTCAAGTAGTCCATCAGGAAATCGCAGGCCTCGAAGGCCTCGCGGCGGTGGCCCGCGGCGGTGGCCACGAAGACGATGGGCTCGCCCGGCGCTATCCTGCCGATCCGGTGGACGATCTCGAGGTCGGCCAGCCCGAAGCGCCCGCGCGCCTGGTCGGCGACCTTGCCGATCGCGGCTTCCGTGAAGCCCGGGTAGGCCTCCAGTTCGAGGGTCTGGGTGGCGCCGGCCTCGGCGCGTGCGAGGCCCGTGAAGGTCGCCACGGCGCCGACTTCCGCGCGGCCCTGGCAGAAGGCGGTCAGCAGGGCTCCGGGATCGAAGGCCTCAAAGGTAAGCCTGATCATCCGCCGCTCATCGGGGGCAGGAAGGCGACCTCAGTGCGGGCGCCCAAGGGCGCGTCGCCGCGCACGATCACCTGGTCCAGGGCCACCTGGACGCCGGGGCCGGCCAGGGCCTCGCCCAGCACCGGATCGTCGGCGGTCAGCCGGGTCCGGAGCGCCGACAGGAACGGGCTCTCGATCTCGCGTTCGCGCCAGCCGGCCAGGTCGCTCAGCCGTCCGAACAGCAGCACCCGCGCCACGCTCCTAGCCTCCGGTGGTGGACATGTGGCGGGCGACCGCCGGCCGGGCGGCGCGCTCGATGTGGAAGTCGTGGCCCTTGGGCTTGCTGTCGACCGCCAGGCGGATGGCGTCCACCAGGTCCTCGTCGCTGGCGCCGGCGCGGAGCACGGCGCGCAGGTCGGCGGAGTCCTCCTGGCCCAGGCAGGTGTGCAACGTCCCGGTACAGGTCAGCCGCACGCGGTTGCAGGCCTCGCAGAAATTGTGGCTGAGCGGGGTGATGAAGCCCAGCCGGCCGCCGGTCTCGGCGACATCCACATAGCGCGCCGGGCCGCCGGTGGTGACGGACAGGTCAGTGAGGGTCCAGAAGCTTTCCAGCTCGGCGCGTAGCGCGGTCAGCGACAGGTACTGGTCGGTGCGGTCGGCCTCGACCTCGCCCATCGGCATGGTCTCGATCAGGGTCATGCCCAGGCCGCGCCCGTGCGCCCAGCGGATCAGCTCGGGCAGTTCGGCGGCGTTGTCGTCCTTCAGGGCCACGGCGTTGACCTTGACGGCCAGGCCCGCCGCCTGGGCCGCGTCGATGCCGGCGATCACCTGGGCCACGTCGCCGCCGCGGGTCAGCTTGCGGAACAGGTCGGGCTTGAGCGTGTCCAGGGAGACGTTGATCCGCTTGACGCCGGCGTCGGCCAGCCGGCCGGCGAACTGCGCCAACCGGGTGCCGTTTGTCGTCAGCGTCAGTTCCTCCAGCGCGCCGGCGCGCAGGTGGCGGCCGAGGCCTTCGAACAGGCTCATGACGTTCTTGCGCACCAGGGGTTCGCCGCCGGTGATCCTGAGCTTCCTGACGCCCAGGGCCACGAAGGCGCTGGCGATGCGGTCGAGCTCTTCCAGGGTCAGGACATCGGCCTTCGGCAGGAAAGTCATGTGCTCGGACATGCAGTAGACGCAGCGCAGGTCGCAGCGGTCGGTGACGGAGACCCGCAAGTAGGTCACCGTGCGTCCGAAACCGTCCACCAGGGCGGCGGGGGCTTTCGGCGAAGTGGCGTCATAAGGCGTCATCTGGCGACAAACATAGAGGGTTAGGGCGCTTGGCGACAGAGGCAGGGGCGATTGAGGCGCTGGAGGCCGTAATCCTGGCCGCGGGAACCGGCTCGCGGTTCGGCGGCGGCAAGCTGCTGGCGCCCTTCGGCGCGGGCCTGCTGCTGCATGGGGCGCTGAGCGCCGCCCGGGCTGCGCCGGTGCGCGGGGTGACCGTGGTGACAGGCGCCGACGCCGAGGCCGTGGCGGCCGCGGCGCGGGGCTTCGATCCGGCGGTGCGAATCGTCCACGCCGCCGACTACGCCGAGGGCATGGGGGCGTCGTTGCGCACCGGGGTCCGGACCCTGCCTGCCGACGCCAGCGGCGCGTTCGTCTTCCTGGGAGACATGCCGCGTGTGCCGTGGGCCGTGCTCCAGCCGATGGCCGATGCGTTCGCGAACGGCGCCGCGGCCGCTGCGCCGGTGTTCGAAGGCCGCCGGGGCAATCCCGTCCTGCTGGGCGCGTCGCTCTTCCCGCAGCTCCTGGCGCTCAGGGGCGACGAGGGCGCGCGCCGCGTGCTCCAGGGCCTGGGCGACCGGCTGGTGCTGATCGAAGCCCCGGACGATGGGGTGCTGTTCGATGTGGACGAGCGGGGCGACATGCTAAAATCCGCTCATTCCCGCGAAAGCGGGGACCCAGGTTCCTTTCGTTCGTGAGTTTCTACGTCTACATCCTCGCGAGCCAGAGGAATGGGACGCTCTACATCGGCCACGCCGACAGCATCAGCCGCAGGGCCTGGGAGCACCAAGGGCACGAAGGCCGCGAGACCTTTACCGGCAAATACGGTGTGAAGACGCTCGTCTATTATGAAGTCTTCGAGGCGCGCGAGACCGCGTTCCGTCGTGAGCGGGCCATGAAGAAATGGCGAAGGCTCTGGAAGATTGAATTGATCGAGCGGTTCAATCCCGGCTGGAACGATCTGTTCGAGACGCTCCCGCCTGAATGACAAAAAAGCCTGGGTCCCCGCTTTCGCGGGGATGATCGGTGGGAGAGAGTCCCGAGATCGATCTCAGCCCTTGACCATCGGCAGGCTCGTGACCGGGGGTTGGCCCATGGCGAGGAGGGCGTTGGCGACGGCGGGTCCGATCACCGGGGTGCCAGGTTCGCCGACGCCGCTGGGCGGGTTGGTCGAGGGCAGGATGTAGGTCTCGACGGTCGGGGCCTCACCGTGGCGCAGCACCCGGTAGGTGTCGAAATTAGACTGCACCGGCTCGCCGCCCTTGAGCTCGATCTTGCCGTAAAGCGCCGCCGACAGGCCAAGGCAGGTCCCGCCCTCCATCTGGGCGGCGATCTGGTCGGGAGAGATGGCCGTCCCGCAGTCGATCACGGTGACGACGCGGCCGACCTTGGGTTCGCCGTTCTCCAGCTTCACCTCGGCGACCTGGGCCACGACGGAACCGAAGCTCTCGTGCACCGCCACGCCACGGGTCCAGCCGGCCGGGGCGGGCGAGCCCCAACCGGCCTTGTCGGCCGCCAGGTTGAGGACCGCCAGATGGCGGTTGGAGCCGGCCCGGCGATAGAGCTCGCGGCGATAGTCCACCGGATCCTTGCCGGCCGCGTGGGCCAGCTGGTCGACGGTGTGCTCCATGACGAAGGCGGTGTGGGTCGCGCCCACCGAGCGCCACCAGAGCACCGGCACGCCGATGTCGGGGGTCAGGACCTGGGCGTCAACGACGGGCGTAGCCTTCAGATAGGGCGAGCCCTTGGTTCCCTCGACCGCCGTCTCGTCCAGCTTGCCGCCGCCGATGGGCGAGCCCTTCATGATCGACTGGGTGACCACGCGGTGGCGCCAGGTCGCCGGATAGCCGTCCTTGTCCACCGTCACCCGCACGGCGTGGTGGACGATAGGGCGCCAATAGCCGGCGCGGATGTCGTCCTCGCGGGTCCAGATCAGCTTCACCGGCCGGCCCTTGCCGACCTTCTTGGCGATCTGTACGCATTCGGCGACATAGTCGGACTGGAAGTTGGCGCGGCGGCCGAAGCTGCCGCCGGCGAACAGGGTCTCAACCTCGACCGCGCCCGGCAGGGTCCCGACGATCTTGGCGGTGACGATCTGGTCCATGGTCGGCATCTGGGCGCCGTGGATCAGCTTGGCCTTGTTGCCGTTGACGATGGCCACGCAGTTGAGCGGCTCCATCGGCGCATGGCTGAGGTAGGGGAAGTCGTAGGTGGTCTCGACCACCGCCGTTCCGCCAGCCGCGCTGGCCGCGTCGCCCCGGGCGTCGAAGCCCTGCCATTCGATCTTGCCCGCAGGCTTGGTCTTGCCGGAGGCCAGGTCGGCGTATTCGGCGACGATCTGCTCGGAGCCGCGGGTCTCGGCCTTGGACTCGTCCCACTTGACCACCAGGGCGTCGCGGCCCTTGCGCGCGGCGTAGGTGTTCTGGGCCACCACGGCCACGCCGGTGGGGATCTGGTAGACCTCGACCACGCCCGGCACCTTCTTCGCGGCCGTGGCGTCGAAGGAGGCCACCGTGGCGCCAAACTTCGGCGGGTGGGCGACCATGGCCGTCAGCATGTCCGGCAGATGCACGTCCTGGGTGAAGCGCGCGGTCCCGGTGGACTTCGCGAGCCCATCCTTGCGCCGCACCCGATCCGTGCCGACCAGGGTGAAGGTCTTGGGGTCCTTGAGCACCGGCGCCTGGGGCGGAGCGACCTTGGCCGCCTCGGCCAGCAGGTCGCCGAAGCCGGCGGACCGTCCGCTCTTGGCGTGGCTGACCACGCCGTCCTTGACCGTGATCTCACCGACCGGCGCGCTCCACTTCGTGGCCGCCGCCTGCACCAGCATGGCGCGGGCCGAGGCGCCGGCGGTGCGCAGCTGGGTCCAGCTGTTGGAGATCGCCGAGGATCCGCCCGTGCCCTGGATGCCCATCATTCCGTTGGCGTAGGCGCCGGCATTGGCGATGGCCTGCTCGACGCGGGTGGTGGCCCAGTCCGCGTCCAGTTCCTCGGCGACGATGGCCGCCAGGCCCGCGTGGTTGCCCTGGCCAAATTCGATGTGCTTCGAGATCACCGTCACCACGCCGTCGGGGGCGATCTTCACGAAGGGGCCGAAGGCGCCGAAGTCATGCGGCGCGCCGACGCTGAGCACCTTGCCCATCAGGTTGGGCGAGCAGCCCACCAGCAGGGCGCCGGCCGAAAGCGTCGCGCCGACGCTGAGGATCTGGCGGCGGGTGGCGGTGGGCGGAGCCTGGTCGGCGGCGGCCGCTGCGGCGTGGTCGATGAGGGATTGATGCATGGCTTTTCCTCAGACCTGCGGCGCGGCGCGCGGGGCGCGCGGGGCGGGCGGGGCGGTGACGGGCGCCACGGCCGGGAAGCCGGCGGCTTCCTTGATGGCGGCGTGGATGCGCTGATAGGTCCCGCAACGGCAGATGTTGCCGCTCATCGCCGCGTCGATGTCGGCGTCGGAAGGCTTGGGGTTCGAGGCCAGCAGGGCCGCGGCGCTCATCAGCTGGCCCGACTGGCAATAGCCGCACTGCGGCACGTCGTTCTTCACCCAGGCGACCTGCAGGGGATGGTTGCCCCCCAGGCTCTCGATGGTGGTGATCTGGGCGGAGGTCAGGACGGAAATCGGCACCGAACAGGACCGGATCGGCTGGCCGTCGGCCAGCGCCGTGCAGGCGCCGCACTGGCCGACCCCGCAGCCGTATTTCGAGCCGGTCATCCCCAGTTCATCGCGCAGCACCCATAGGAGCGGGGTGTCGGGCGCGGCGGTCACCGTGACGGACTTGCCATTGATGTTCAGGGTCGTCATCTGCGCCTCGTCTTTCGGTCGGTCGGGCAAACCTAACGCCGTTTAGACGCGGCGGTAAATGCGCGGCGTGGCGTGACGTGGCGTGAACCGCTACTTATTCGCAAGAGCGCAATTCAGGAGTTCGCATGATCCGTTCCACCGCCGCCGCCGCGTTCGCCGCAGTAGCGGCTTTCGTCGCCAGCCCGGCCCTGGCCGCCGACGGCGCTCAGCTCTTCGCCATGCAGTGCAAGCTGTGCCACCAAGCGGCCAGCAGTCCGCTCGCCCCCAGCCTGGCCGGTGTGGCCGGCGGCAAGATCGCCGGGCGCGCAGACTTCAACTATTCCCCGGGCCTGAAGGCCAAGGGCGGGACCTGGACCGACGCCAACCTGAACGCCTGGCTGACCTCGCCGGCCGCGTTCTCCCCAGGCGCCAAGATGGTGGTGAATGTGCCCTCGGCGGAAAGCCGGGCGGCGATCATCGGCTATCTCAAGACCCTGAAGTAGCGGCCGGGACAGCCGGGATGGACGCCTTTCCCGCCTTCTTCCCCCTCGCGGGGCGGGCGGTCGTGATCGCCGGTAGCGGAGAGGGGGCTGAAGCGAAGGCCAGGCTGTTGGCCGGGTCGCCCGCGACACTGCGCCGCCTGGTTGGCAAGGACGGGCTCGATCCGGCCGCCTACGCCGGGGCGATCCTGGCCTTCGTGGCGTCGGAGGACGAGGCCTGGGCCCAGGCCGCCGCCGCCGCCGCGCGGGCCGCCCACGTGCCGGTCAATGTCGTAGACCGGCCGGCGCTTTGCGACTTCACGACGCCTTCGATCATCGATCGCGGCGAGGTGGTCGCCGCGATCGGCACCGGCGGCGCCTCCCCCATGCTGGCGACCCTGCTGCGCAACGACATCGAGGTCAGGGTTCCCGAGGGCGCGGGGCGGGTGGCGGCGCTGTTTCGACTGATGCAGGACGAGGTCCGGCGAAAGCTGCCGGACGCCCACCGCAGGCGGGCTTTCCTGCGGGCCGCCCTGACCGGCCCGGCGGCGATGGCCGCCCAGCGCGGCGACATGGACGCCGCCCAGCGCCTGCTGCGCGAGGCGCTTGGCGCGGATGGTCCGGCCGTGGGCCTTGTGCAGTTCATCGACGGCGTGGGTCCCGCGGACCTCCTGACCCTGCGCTCGGCCCGGGCGCTGTCGGCCGCCGACGTGCTGGTCTGCGACCCGGAGGTCGATGCCGAAGTCCTGGCGCTGGCTCGCCGGGACGCCGAACGGCTGGGGCCGCAATCGCCGGAAGATCTGCGCGGACTGACCGCCCAGGGCCTGAGGGTCGTGCGCCTGGTCACCGGCACGGGCTGGCGGACCGAGCAGGCCGTGCTGGACGCGGGCGGGCTTGCGACGGAAACCCTGCCGATCGCCCGCTGATGCGATCGGCCATCCCGCCAAGGTGGGAAGGCGCCGACGAAGGCTAGGCGATCGAGCGGTCCTTGGTCTCGGGCAGCAAAAGGAAAGTGACCACCACCGAGACCGCGGTGAAGGCGAAGGGGTACCACAGGCCCGAGTAGATGTTCCCCACCGAGGCCACGATGGCGAAGGCGGTGAAGGGTACGAAGCCGCCGACCCAGCCGGTGCCGATATGGTAGGGCAGCGACATGGCGGTGTAGCGGATGCGCGTCGGGAAAAGCTCGACCAGGCAGGCCGCGATGGGGCCGAACAGCGCCGTGGCGGCGATCACGAAGACCAGCATCACGCCAAAGGCGCCGGCCAGGTTCATGCGCGCCGGATCGGCCTTGGCCGGATAGCCGGCGGCCTTCAGGGCGCCCTTGATCTTGGCTTCGACGCCGGCCTTCAGCGCCTTGACCTCGGCCTTCGGCACGCCTCGGGCGTCGGCCGAGGTGATGGTGGAGGTCCCCACGCGCAGCACCGCCGGCTGACCGGCCGGCGCCGCCTCGTTGCGGTAGGAGACGCCGGCATTGGCAAGCACGCTCTTGGCGATGTCGCAGGACGACAGGAAATTGGCCTTGCCGACGGGATCGAACTGCAAGGAGCAGTCGGCGGGATCGGCGACAACGACGGCGGGCGCCCGGGTCTGGGCCTCGGCCAGGGCCGGGTTGAGGGTGTTGGCCAGCATGTGGAAGCCGGGGAAATAGGCGACCAGCATCAGGGTCATGCCGAACAGCATCACGGGCTTTCGCCCCACCTTGTCGGAGAGCCAGCCGAAGAGGACGTAGAGCACGGCGCTGACGGCCGTGACCTCCATCATCAGGGTGTTGATGATCGCCGGGTCGACCTTCAGGAACTTCTCCATGAAAGTCTGGGCGTAGAAGAAGGTTGTGTACCAGACCGCCCCTTGGGCGAACATCATCGAGACCAGCGCCAGCAGCACCACCTTGAGGTTCGACCATTGGCCGAAGGCCTCGGCGTAGGGCGCCTTGGAGCCGGTCCCCTCGGCCTTCATGGCGGCGAAGGCGGGGCTCTCGGAAAGCTTCAGCCGCATGAAGATCGAGACCACCAGGAGACCCGCCGACAGCAGGAACGGGATGCGCCATCCCCAGGCGTCGAAGGCCGTAGGTCCGAACGCCTTGCCCAGGATCAGCCGGGTCACGAGGATCACCAGCAAGGCCGCGAAAAGGCCGAAGGCGGCCGAGGTCTGCACCCAGCTGGTGGACCGACCGCGGGCGCCAGGCGGCGCGTGCTCAGCCACATAGATGGCCGCCCCGCCATATTCGCCGCCCAGGGCGAACCCCTGCAGGATGCGCATCAGCACCAACAGCGCCGGGGCCAGCAGCCCGGCCTGGGCGTAGGTGGGGAGGAGGCCGATGGCCACGGTGGCGCCGCCCATCAGCAGGACGGTGACCAGGAATGCGCCTTTGCGGCCCACCTTGTCGCCGATGCGGCCGAAGACCAGGGCGCCGATCGGGCGGAAGGCGAACCCAGCCCCAAAGAGGGCCAGGGCCGCTGCGATGCCGGCGGTTTCCGGCAGGCCTGAGAAGAACGTCTTCTGGATCACCCCGGTCAGGCTGCCGAAGACGAAGAAGTCATACCACTCGAAGGCGGTGCCCGCGGCGGAGGCGGCGACCACGGTTCGCAGGCTGGCCCCCTTCAAGGGCGCTGCGGTCGTCTCGACGGCGACATCCGCCATGCTTTGGTCTCCCCCGGAAATTCGGGGAAGCTCTAACACCGCTTGGCAAGCGCCGGGAAGGGTAGACCCTTCCCGGTTCAGGTGGATCCACCTGAACCGGAGGAGAAGGGTCTATCTGCAAACATGTGGAGCGCGTCCGGCGGCGAAACCGGTATCCACTTTCCCCTGACGCGCTCTACGCGGCGTTGCTCCGCTGGTCGGCGACCGCGGTCCCGATCAGGCGTGACAGCTCGGCCAACAGGCGGGCGGGCGAGATCGGCTTGCCCACCACGCCATCCATGCCGGCCTCGAGATAGGCCTGGCGCTGGTGAGCCAGGACATTGGCGGTGAGCGCCAGGATCGGCGTGCGCCCCACCGGGCCCGGCAGGGCGCGGATGCGGCGGGTCGCCTCGACCCCGTCGATCCCGGGCATCTGCACGTCCATCAAGATGATGTCGAAGGCGCCGATCCTGGCCGCCTCGACGCCCTGGTGGCCGTCGGCGGCGCTTTCGACGGCGCAGCCGAAGCTCTCCAGAAGCTTGCCCGCGATCATGCGGTTGGTGGCGTTGTCCTCGACCACCAGGACCCGGGCGCCCGGGAAGAGGACCGCGCCGGCGCCCGTGACGGCGGCTGGCGCCTCGGCCGGCTCGGCGGCGACCTCAAGCCAGAAGGTTGACCCCGCCCCGGGACGCGAGGCGAACCCTACGGCGCCGCCCATCATCTCGGCCAGGCGCCGCGTGATCGCCAGGCCAAGACCCGAGCCGCCGAACTTCCGGGTCGTCGAGGAATCGCCCTGGTCGAAGCGCCGGAACAGGCCGCCCTGGGCGTGGAGCGGGATGCCGACGCCGGTGTCGACGACCTCGAAGCGAAGTCGGCCGGGCGCGGGCGCGGCGCAGCGCAGGGTGACCGAGCCGCGCTGGGTGAACTTCACCGCATTGCCGACCAGGTTGAACAGGGCCTGGCGCAGGCGGACAGGATCGGAGCTGACCCAGCCGAGCTCGGGATCGACCTCGACTGTCAGGGCCAGGCCCTTGGCGTCCGCCTGGGGCTTGAGGATATGGACCACGCCGCCGACCAGGGCCGCGGGATCGAGGGGCTCGCAGGCCAGGGCGAGTTGGCCCGCCTCGATCCGCGAGAAGTCGACCACGTCATTGACCAGTTCGGCCAGCATGTCGCCGCAGGACAGGGCCTCCTCCAGCATCCGCCGGCCCTCGGCGGAGAGGGCTTCCGACTTCAGCAGGTGCAGGATGCCCAGCACCCCATTCATGGGGGTGCGGATCTCGTGGCTCATATTGGCAAGGAAGGAGGACTTGGCCTCGGTTGCGGCCTCGGCCGCGCTCTGGGCCTTGCGCATCTGCCGCTCACCGCGTCGGGCGGCGTCCCGGGCGCTGGCCAGTTCGGTGATGTCCTCCGAAATGCCGTGTAGGGAATAGGTCCCCTCGGGCGTCGGTTCGCTGCGGAAGGTGGTGCGCAGGCGCCGCCAGCGTCGTCCGATCTTCAGGCGGTACTCCATCTCGCCGCCGACTCCGGTCTTCACGGCGCGGCTGAGGATGGCCCGGGCGCCGGTGCGGTCAGCGGGATGGATACGGACGGCGAACCGGTCGGGCGCCTCGATGTCCTCCGCCGCATAGCCGGTGAGGGCGAGGAGCTCGCGGGAGAAGTGGATGCGTCGCTCGACGGCGTCGTAGCGCCAGGCGCCTATGCCCGCGGCGACGCTGAGCAGCTGGCGGGTGCGCCGCGCCTCCTCCAGTTCGGTCGCGCGGGCGCGGGCCTCGGCGATGTCGCGCAGGGTGACGATATGGACGCCGTCGTCGGTGATCTGGCGCCGCGCTGCGTACCAGCGCCAGCCGCCGGCTTTCAGCCGGACGCGGACGTCGCCCTCGGTGATGACGCCCGTGCGGGCCTCGACGATCCGCGCCGAAACCGTGGGGATATCCTCGGGATGATAGAACGTCAGGACGGGCTGGCCGATCAGGTCGGCCTCGTCCCAGCCGGTCTCCCGCGCCCAGGCCGGATTGACCAGTTTGAAGCAGCCGTCCGGGCCGCTGACGAACATCAGATCGGGGCTGTTCTCGAACAGCCACCCCATCATCGCAGTCTTGTCGGCCACATTGCCAACGGACGTCATGACGCACCCCGCTACGGGAATACCCTTAGCCTCGGATAGGTAAACGGCAGGTGTGGGCCGGGCTGGAAATGAGCGGCCCACCCCTGGACCCGGCGCCTCGAACGTCCACATGCGCTCTTGCAAATCATTCTCATTGCCAACCTGAAATGCTACAGTTAAGAACGCCTCGCAATAGCAGTTGGGGTTCGGGCTTTGGTTGGCGTGCGCGGCGTGACGGGCGTGGTGGGATACCGCAAGGCGCGCGGGGCCGGACTGGTCCGCGGGCTGGCGTTCCTGGCCGGCGCCGCCAGCCTGGGCGGCGCGGCGCAGGCCGCGGACCTGGGGGCCGAGGCGGCCGCGCCCATGGTGTCGCAAGTGGACGTGGTGGGCAGTCACCGGCCCCTCAATCGCGATACCGGCCTCAGCGTCCTGCCGACCTCGGTTCAGGACACGCCCCAGGCGATCAGCGTGATCGACGCCGCGCAACTGAAGGCCCAGGGGGTCAACAGCCTGGAGGGCGCGCTGCGCAACGTGCCCGGCATCACCATCGCGATCGGCGAGGGCGGCACGCTCTCCGGCGACCAGTTCAAGATCCGCGGCTTCGACGCCAAGGACGATGTCTATATCGACGGGCTTCGGGACTTCGGGGCCTACACCCGCGACAGCTTCAACTACGAGGAGGTCCAGGTCCTGAAAGGCCCCTCCGGCGCCATGTTCGGCCGCGGGACCACCGGCGGGGCGATCAACACGCTCTCCAAGCGGCCCCGGCTGGAGGACTTCACCAGCTTCGACGCCTACGCCGGCGCCGGCGACTACAGGCGCGCGCTCGCCGATATCAACCACCGCCTGGGCAAAACCACCGCCGCGCGCCTGACACTGATGGGCACGGACACCGGCGTGGTCGACCGCGACCACATCTATAACCGCCGCTGGGGGGCGGCCCTGACGGTGGCGACGGGCGTCGGGACCGACACAACGGCCCAGGCCAGCTATCTGCACCAGCACAGCCGTGGCCGGCCCGACTACGGGATCATCATCGTCCAGAAGCCCGGCGATATCGTCGCCCTGCCGGCCAGCGAATATGGGGTGGGGGTCGAGCGTTCGACCTTCACCGGCTACCTGAACGACGTCGACCGTAACGACGCCGACATCCTGACGGTGCGGCTCAGCCACCGGGTCAATGACAAGGTCAGCCTGACATCCGACACCCGCTACGGCGTCTATTCCCGGTACTTCCAGTATTCGACACTGGACCAGTGCGCGGCGGCCTGCACCGCCGCCCTGTTCGACGGCAATCCGGCGACCGAGGCCAACGGCGGCAACGGCGGCCAGGGTCCCTACGACATGGACGCCTGGGGCCTGCAGAACATCACGACGGCGCGGATCGACTACGATCTCGGCCGGCTCAAGAACCAGCTGATCGTTGGCGTCGACCTGTCGCGCCAGGAGAACGACAAGACGATCTTCGCCTATGCGCTGCCGGTGGGCTTCGCCACCCGCCCGGCCATCCCGCGGCCGCTGGTCGATCCCAATCCGAATTTCCCCGCCGGCTACGCCGTGTTCCGCGCCATCCCCGGCCAGAACATCAGCTGCGCCGGGGCGCTCAACTGCACCACGGTGGTGAACGGGATCACGGTCTCCACCAACACCTTGGGAACGGCCACGCAGAAGAGCTCCGGCAAGTCCACCGACGCCGGGGTCTTCCTGACCGACAGGCTGTGGTTCAGCGACACCCTGTCGATAATCGGCAGCTACCGCGTCGACCGCTACACCGCCGAGCTGGCCTCTCTGGCGTTCAACAATACGACCAGCACCATCAAGGTCGCCCCGACCCTGAAGAGCCCGAGGGTCAGCGTCGTGTTCGAGCCGGCGCGCGCCCAGACCTACTATGTCTCCTGGGGCCGCTCGCAGACCCCGCAGGGCACGTCCATCGTCGGCGCCGGCGCGGCGCTGGCGGTCACCACCAAGGACCTGGCGCCCGAGGACAGCGAAATCTGGGAGGCCGGCGCCAAGGTGGCCGTTCCAGGCACGCGCCTGTCGGCCACCGCCTCGCTGTTCGACATCAAGAAGGACAACGCCCTGCAGACCGACCCGGCCACCGGCTTCCTGCAGGCCCAGTCGGGCGAGCGCCAGGAGGTCAAGGGGATCGAGCTGGGCCTCACAGGCCGGCTGAACCCCGACTGGACGGTGACCGCCGGCTACACCCACCTCGACGCCAGGATCAAGGAGTCCTACGCCAACTGCACCGTGGCGGCGGCCAACGCCGCCGGCGTCCCCGCGGCGATCATCTGCCCGGTCAATGTCACAGCCGCCATCCCGGTGGCCAACCAGGTCGCGGTGGGCCGGCAGGTGACCTTCGTGCCCAGGGACTCGGCCAGCCTGTTCACCACCTACGACTTCTCAGACTGGATCGAGGGCCTCTCGGTCGGGGGCGACGTGATCTATCAGTCCGTGACCCCGGTGGCCTATGCGGCGCGCAGCGTCAGCTTCGCCGACCGGACCAGTCAGACGGCGCTTCGGATTTCGCAGACGCCGCAGAACGTCACCCTCGACGCCTTCGTGGCGTACAAGGCCGGGCGCTACCGCGTCTCGATCAACGGCTACAACCTGGCAGACCGGCTGAATTACACCCAGGTGTTCAGCAACCGCGCGGTTCCCGCGGCCGGCCGCACGATCATCCTTTCCATCGGCGCGACCTTCTAGGCCGGCCGTTCCAAGCCAAGGCGCCCCGATGCTGCTGCATGTCGAGAATGTCCTGACCCCGGACCAGGTGGCCCAGTGCCACGAGGTCCTCGCGGCCCAGTCCTGGGTCGACGGCAAGGTGACCGCCGGCGAGCAGTCGGCCCGGGCCAAGCGCAACCTGCAGGTCCCTCAGGACGCGCCCGCCGCGCGCGAGCTGGGCGAGATGATCCTGGGCGCGCTCGGCCGCCATCCGATCTTCGTGTCGGCGGGACTGCCGCTCAGGGTCTATCCGCCGCTGTTCAATCGCTATGATGCAGGCATGGGGTTCGACACCCATGTGGACAACGCCATCCGGTTCGCCGGGCCGGTGCGGTTCCGGACCGACCTGTCGGCCACGCTCTTCCTCAGCGATCCCGACGCCTACGACGGCGGCGAACTGATCGTCGAGGACACCTTCGGCGAGCACGCCGTGAAGCTGCCGGCCGGCGACTTGATCCTCTATCCGGCGTCCAGCCTGCATCGGGTGGCGCCGGTCACCCGCGGCGCCCGCTGGGCCGCGTTTTTCTGGGCGCAGTCGATGGTGCGGTCGGACGAACAGCGGGCGCTGCTGTTCGGGCTGGACAACGCCATCCAGGCGCTCAGCCTCAAGGTCGGCCAGGGCGATCCGGAGGTGGTGAGCCTGGCCGGGACCTACAACAACCTGCTGCGGATGTGGGCCGACGTCTGACCCCTGGCGGGCGCGTTCAGATCGTAACGATCCGGTCACCAAACTGCGTCCAGCCTCGTGGATGATTCGTATCCCGACTGTGCGGCGCCATCCTTGCAGGGGCCGCGCAACCAACTGGTCCGCGTAGAGTTCCCTAGTCAGGCCCTCTTCAGGGAAAGCCCGATGTCCACCCTCGCCATCGCCTCGCGCAATTCGCCGCTTCGCCCCTTCGCCATCATGGCGTCGGTAGCCTTTGTGATCGGCTTCCTGGGCTACCTGACGCTGGCCGGCGTGACCCTCGACCAGTTACAGGCGCAGATGTCGCTGATCGCCGCGCCACAGGCCCCGGCGATGGAAAACGCCGCCTCCGCGCCGGTACTCGCTGCGCCGGCCGATCCCTGGGACCAGCCCCGTAAGATCTAAGCCCCCCGGGCCACGAACCAGCCGTTCTTGAAGCCCTTGTCAGCCTTGCCATAGGCGAAGGCCTCGCCCTCCGGCGTGGTCACCCGCCCGCCGGCGCCTTCCAGCACCGCCTGGCCGGCGGCGATGTCCCATTCCATGGTCGTGCCATGACGCGGATAGATGTCGGCGCCGCCCTCCGCGATCCGACACAGCTTGATGGAGGAATCCATCGCCTGGGTGCGGTCGAAGCCATATTGCGCGGCCAGGGCGGCGGCGGTCTCGGCGCTCATGGTGTGGCTGATCAGGGCCACGGCGTCGCCCTTGGGCCAGGCGCGCGCGCGGACAGGTTCCGGCGGGCCGCCGTCGCGGCGCTTCACGGTCCCCGCGGCCGTGGTGAACCAGGTTTCGCCCGTGGGCGGGGCGGTCACCGCGCCGGCGACCGGCCGGCCGTTCTCGATCAGGCCGATGTTGACGGTGAAGTTGGGGTCGCCCTTCACGAAGGCCTTGGTGCCGTCCAGCGGATCGACCAGGAAGAACCGGGGGCCGATCTCGTCGGGCGTGCCGAATTCGCTGGCGTCTTCCTCCGAGACCACGGGAATGTCCGGGAAGCGCTCGGCCAGCGCCTTCAGGATCAGGGCCTCGCCCTTCTGGTCCGCTTCGGTGACCGGGCTGGCGTCGGCCTTGTGGGTCACCGCCAGCCCTGAGCGCCAGAGCGGCAGGATCAGCCGTGCCGCCGCCTCGCAGATGTCGGCCAGCTGGGCCCCGATGTCGTTGTTATCGTGCGCTTGCGTCATAGAACCCTCGGGTCGTCGCCCACATAGATCAGCCGCACCACGGCGCAGTCGATCACCTGCTTGCCGGCGTGCTCGAAATTCACCGTCACCCGGGCGCCCGCCACCGACTGCACCTGGCCCAGGCCCCAATCCGCCGCGCCCGGATGGCGGACCATAGCGCCGGGTTCCAGGAAGGGGTCGGCGCGGTGCGGCATTGGCCGCTGTCATATGAGGCCACGGCGGTTTTCCAAAGGCTCAAATCAGCCCAAGGTCCGCCCCCATGACCGACGCCCCTGACGACACCGACCAGTCCCTGAAGCCCGCCGAGCTGGCGGCGTTCCTGGCGGCGCGCCTTTGCCATGACTTCATCAGCCCTGCCAGCGCCATCGTCTCGGGTCTGGACCTGCTCGAAGACCCCACGGCCCAGGATATGCGCGAGGAGGCCATGGGCCTGATCTCCTCCTCGGCCCGCAAGCTGGCAGACCTCTTGTCCTTCTGCCGGGTGGCGTTCGGCGCCTCGGCCAGCGCCCAGACCTTCGATCCGCGCGAACTCGCGACCCTGGCGCAAGGTGTGTTCCGGCACATGCGCGCCGAACTTGTCTGGGACGCCGACATGCCGGCGGTGAGCAAGCCCGTGGCCCGCACGCTCCTGAATTTGGCCCAGATGGCCGGGGCGGCGCTGCCGACCGGGGGCACAGCGACGGTCCGCCTCGCCGAAGCAGGCGGCCTTGTCGATATTACTGTCGAGGCGGTGGGTCCCAGAGCGCGTCTGCGGCCCGAGGTGCTGGCCGGATTGCAAGGACAGGGCCCAGGCGAGGGCATGCACGGCCATTGGGTCCAGGCGCGCTACGTGAGCCTGCTGGTGGCCGACGCCGGCGGCACGGTGAGCGCAGAGGCCGGCGAGGAACGGGTTGTCCTGACGGCGCAACTCAAGCTTGATTGAGGTCAATGACCTCTAGGCGTTCCCAGACTAACCTTTGATAGTCGCCTTCCGCGACGAAAGGTCCTGAAATGCGCGCGCCCTCCATGCTCACAGTAGGGTGCCTGATCGGCGCCATGCTCGCCGGTCCGACCCAGGCCCAGCCTGGCCCGCGCGGCGACGCCGGCCGCCAGCCTCCGCCCCGCCAGGAAGAGGCCCAGCACTATTACAACGGCCGCTGGGTCGGACAGGACGAATGGAGCCGCCATAGCGCCGAGCGCGACAGCTGGGCGCGCCAGCACCAGCAGCGCAGAGGCCGTAACGACGACAGCACGGCGCTGATCGCGGGTATCCTCGGTTTCGCCCTGGGCGCGGCGATCGTCGGTTCGTCCCAGCAGGCCGAACACGCCCGCACGGCGGACACCAGCTGGGACAGCTACTGCGCCCGGAAGTACCGCAGCTATGACCGCCGCAGCCGGACCTATCTTGGGGTCGACGGCCTGCGCCATTATTGCCAGTAGGCGCGGGCGTGCGGGGGCGGGCGCAAGGGGTGCGATGGCTGGCCCTGGCGCTCTGCGCCCTGCTCGCCGGTTGCGCCACGCGATCGGGTCCGGCGCCACAGGCGGCGTCGCCTAGGCCTGAGGCGCACGGCCGCTCTAGCCAGATGGTGTCCGGCGATACGACGGGCCTTGGAATATCAGGGGCGGAAACGCCGCCGGCCCTCAAGGCGATCGCCGCGGCGCCCTACGCCCTGTCCTCGCCGCGTGACTGCGCCACCCTGGCCCGCGAGATCGACGAAATCGACGCCCTGCTCGGGCCCGACGTGGACGCGCTCGCCGCAGACCCAAAGGGCGGCCTGGACCGCGCGGCGAATCAGGCCATCGGCTCGGCGGTTCGCGGCGCTATCCCCTATCGCTGGGTCCTGCGCTGGATGACCCAGGCCGGGAAGATGGACCGCGAACTGCGCCAGGCGGTTCTCGCCGGCACGGCGCGGCGGGGCTATCTGAAGGGTGTTCGGCAAGGGATCGGCTGTCCGCCGCCGGCCTCCACGGGTCCTTAACCATCTGCGCGCGACAGTCGCCCCCTGCAATCAAAGGAGCGCCCGGGGCGTGAAGACCTGCCTGGTGGTCGACGACAGCCGCGTGATCCGCAAGGTCGCGCGCCGGATCCTTGAGGATCTGGGCTTCGCCGTGGCCGAGGCGGGCGACGGCGCCGACGCGCTCGCCTGGTGCCGCACGACCATGCCGGACGCTGTCCTGCTGGACTGGAATATGCCCGTGATGAACGGGATCGAATTCCTGCGCCTGCTGCGGGCCGAGCCGGGCGGGGCGGCGCCGAAGGTGATCTTCTGCTCGGTGGAGAACGATCTGGCGCGGATCCGCGAGGCGTTGGATGGCGGCGCCGACGAATACATCATGAAGCCCTTCGACGGCGATATCGTCGCCTCGAAGCTGGCCATGGCCGGTGTGGCATGAACCCGCGCGACCGCGAACTGGTGGCCGACCTCTGCGCCCGCCGCGCCGGGCTCAGGGTGGATCCCGAGAAGGCCTATCTGTTGGAGAACCGCCTGGCCCCGGTGGCGCGGCGCGAGGGCTACCAGTCGGCGCACGATCTGGTGGCCGCCATCCGCGACCGCGACGACGATCGACTGGCCTGGGCCGCGGTCGAGGCCATGACCCCTTGCGGTACGGACTTCTTCCACGACGCGGCGGCGTTGGACGCGGCTGTGGACGACCTGTTCGTCGGGCCCGGCGCCGGCGATGGCCAACCCGTGCGCATCTGGGCGGCGAGCTGTGGCGGCGGGCAGGAGGCCTATTCCCTGGCCATGTTGCTGCATGAGCGCGCTGTGCTGACGCCCGACGTCGAACTCTTCGCGACGGATCTCAGCGAGCGGCGGCTGGAGGCGGCCCAGGCGGGCCTGTACAGCCAGTTCGAGGTGCAGCGCGGCCTGGCGGCGCGCCGCTTGGTGCGGCACTTCGAGGCGCACGAGGCCGGCTTCGTCCTCTCGCCCCACCTGCGCCGGACCCTCCGCTGGGCGCGGGTCAACCTGCTCGACGATCCAGAGCGGCATGGGAAGTTCGATCTGATTGTCTGCCGCCAACCCTTCGGCGGCTATCTTGACGCCGCCCGCGAGCGGATGATCGGCCATCTGGCCAGCGCGCTGAAGCCGCACGGCCGGCTGATGCTGGGGGCGGGCGAAACCTACCCGGGCCTCGTCGAAGCCGGCCGGCCCGGACTTTACCGCCCGGCGTCGCGCGTGCGCGCGGCGGCCTGACCAAAGAAAAACCCCGCCGCGGAGCGACGGGGTCCTTCGGGAGTGAAACGTCGACGCTGACTAGTGCTTGGCGTCTTCGGCAGTGTTCGACACAGCGTGACCGGCGGCCGAAACGTCCTTGCCGGCGCCTTCGACGGTGTTGCAGGCGGCCACGGCCATGCTGGCGGCGATCGCCATCAACAGAACAATCTTGCGCATAGGGTTTGTCTCCAGGGTTTGAACTCTCGCTCCCACAACGCCCTACGCTGCCGCTTGGTTCCCTTCCTTTGCAGCCGTCGGCTCTTGAGCATCGGCGGCGGGTGTCGGGAACAGCAGGCGGGCGGTAATGCCGCCCTGAGGATTACGCACCACCTCAGCGCGGCCGCGCAGCTGGCGGGCGAAGGCGGTCATCAGGGTCCGGCCCACGCCTGAGCGGGCCAGGGAGTCCTCGCCGGCCGATCCGTCGTCGGAAATCTCCAGCTCCGCCTCTTCGCCGTTGACCCGGAAGGCCAGGGTGAGCACGCCGCCGCGGCCGGCGAAGGCGTGCTTCTGGGCGTTGGTGATCGCTTCCACTGCGAAGAGGGCCAACGGCGCCAGGCGGTCTGGATCGATCACCAGGGCGTCGACCTGCAGGTCGGTGCGCACCTGCGGACCGTGCAGCATCTCGCCGGCCACCAGCTGGGCGGTGAGTTCCTCCAGGAACGGACGCAGGTCGACCCGCTTGAGGTCCGGGCCCTGGTAGAGGGCGCGGTAGATCAGGGCCAGAGCGGTGATCCGTTGGCGGGTGTCCGACATGGCGGCGCGGGCCGCGGGATCGGTCAGCGCCCGCTGCTGCATGTTCAGCAGGGAGGAGATGACCTGCAGGTTGTTCTTCACCCGGTGGTGGATCTCGCGCATCAGCGAGTCCTTCTGGGCCAGCGAATCCCTGAGCGAGGCGTCGCGCCCGACGATGGCGTCGGCCATGTCCTCCAGGGTCTCCGCCAGCTCGCGGATCTCCCGCGGCATCTGCTCGGCCTGGACGGCGCGGACACTCAGCCGGCCGCGAGCGTAGAGCGAGGCGATCCGCTGAAGGTAGGCGATCCAGCGGATCACGATGCGGTCGGTGACAGCGATGACGGTGGCGAGCGCCAAGCCGAAGCTCAACAGTGGGAAGGCGATGCCGGACAGCGGATTGAGCCAGGCCCACGAGAGGATGCCCGGCGAGAGGGCCGAAAGCACTACATAGACCTCATCACCGGCCACAGGCGCGGCCGAGTAGACCCTCCGCTGGCCGTGGGCGTCCTGGCCATACCAGACATGGGCGCCGTTGCGGCGGACCTGCTCGCGCCAGTTCAGGGGCAGGGTGCGGAAGGCGTCGGGATCGGTCTCGCTGATGTAGTGGCCGGCGGCGTCGGCCAGGGCGACGTCGGAATGGGCGGGCAAGGTGGGGTCGGACACCGAAGGCCGCAGGCTGGCGAGCGTGATGACCGCCGCGAACGCGCCCTCGAAGCCCCCGTCGGGGCCATTGGCGCGGACCGCGGCCAGCACCGAGGGCTCGGCGGCGTAGGCCGAGCCCGGATCGCGGCTGATCACCAGCTTGTCGCCGCGCTGCAGGCGCTCGAACCAGGGCCGCTGCGTCCGCTGCGGGTCCTGGGGCACGTCGCCGGCCGCGCAGGCGACGCGGCCGAGGCGGTCGAACCGGATGAGGTTGGTGTAGCCCGGAATTCCGTGCGCCACCTGGGCGAGGCGCTGGGCGCACTGGAAGCCCACCGATCCGGGGGCCAAGGTCTGCAGCAGGATGTCGGCGCCTTCCATCCGCGTGCGGGCGGTGGCGGCGCTGCGCTCAGCCGCGAAGCCGAGGTTCTGGCGAAGGGTTACGCGCTCGCGGTTGAAGGCGATGGCCGACTGGATAATTCCGAGAATCAGGACGGGCAGCAGGGCCGCCGCCAGGGCCGCGGTCAGCCTGACCCGGATGGTGCTCAGCGAACCGCCGTTCCGGGCCGTCGGGTGCGATCCGGTCGATGCGGGTAAACCGGTCATGGAGAGCCGTTCAGCGTCCTCAACGGACTGTGCTTAAACGCTCCGCATCGGCCAGGATAGCCCGCATGGCGTCCCCCGCCGAGGCGCCGTCCCGGTCGTAGGCGCCGAGTTCCAGGACCGCATGCAGGGCCCGCCGGGCGCGGCTGACGCGGCTCTTCACGGTGCCGACGGCGCAGCCGCAGATTTCGGCGGCCTCCTCGTAGGCGAAGCCGCCCGCGCCCACCAGGATCAGGGCTTCGCGCTGCTCGGCCGGCAGCATCGCCAGGCCCTGACGAAGCTCGTCCAGCGCCACAGGGGCCTCGGGATCGTCGACCGCCACGAGGGTGCGTTCGGCAGCTTCCTGGTCCAACTGGGTCTGGCGCCACGACCGGCGCTTCTCCGAATAGAACTGGTTGCGCAGGATCATGAAGGTCCACGCCTTCATGTTGGTCCCCATCTGGAAGCTCGCCCGGGCGTCCCAGGCCTTCATCATGGCGTCCTGTGCCAGGTCGTCGGCCGCGGTGGGATCGCCGCAAAGGGTGCGGGCGAACGCGCGCAGGTGAGGAATGAGCTGGACGAGTTCGCGCTTGAACGCCTCGTCCTCGGACGCGGTGCGGGGCGCCCGGACCTTGACCGCCTCGTCCATCAGCTGTTGCCCGTGCGTTCGTCGGCCCTACGCAGAATCTCCAGGAACTCGTCCGGAACCTCCTCGTTCACGACCTCGTCGAACATCTGGCGAAGGCGCACCCCAATCGCCTGCTGGCGAAGGCGGGCCTCATCCAGAGCGGCGGAAGCACGACGGCGGTCCTCGGAAGGTCGTTGTTCGATCATGTTTTCGGCGTGCAGCTTGCGCCGCGGCCGCCCCCTATTGGTATCCTCGTTGTCGCTCAACGCGTCGCTCCGCCAGCGGTTCCCGGTCCGAGCTCAGCAAAATGCGGAAAACCCGCCGATTTGGGAACCGGTTCCGCTCTGTAGCGTTTTTGCAGCAGATGGGCGAAGGTCGGGGAAGCTTTCCGTCGCCTGTCGTGCAGCGTCTGCGCATATCTAACGCCTAACTAGGTCATGGGAGGGGTCACCCCTTGAGTCTGCTAGCTCGTCTCGCGCCACATCTGCCCTACGTCCGCCGCTACGCCCGCGCGTTGACCGGCGACCAGACCACCGGCGACCACTATGTCCGCGTTGCGCTGGAGGCCCTGGCCGCCGGCGAGCGGACACTGGAAGCGAATCTGACGCCGCGGGTCGCCCTCTATCACGTGTTCCACGCCATCTGGTGCACCTCCGGCGCGCAACTCGAGACACAGCAGGATGACGACCATGCTGGGTCCGACGACACTACGCGCCGGCTGATGCGCATCGCGCCCCGGTCGCGCCAGGCGTTCCTGTTGACGGCCCTGGAGGGCTTCACGCCCTCGGAGGCCGCGCAGATTCTGGGCGCCGACTTCACCGAGATCGACCAGCTGATTTCCGAGGCTCAGACCGAGATCGACGCCGAACTCGCCACCGACGTCCTGATCATCGAGGACGAGCCGGTGATCGCCGCTGACATCGAGGCGCTGGTCAAGGAACTGGGCCACACGGTGGTCGATATCGCCGCGACGCGGACCGAGGCGGTTGACGCTGTGAACCGCAAGACGCCCGGCCTGGTGCTGGCCGACATCCAGCTGGCCGACGGCTCGTCGGGCATCGATGCGGTGAAGGACATCCTGGCCCGGTTCAATGTGCCGGTGATCTTCATCACCGCCTTCCCCGAGCGCCTGCTGACCGGCGAGCGCCCGGAGCCCACCTTCCTGATCACCAAGCCCTTCCAGCCGGAAACGGTGAAGGCGGCGATCGGCCAGGCCCTGTTCTTCCATCCGCGCAAGACGGCCAAGCAGGCCGCCTGAGCGGGAACGGCCCAACAGGCTTGACGTTACACAAGGGGCGTCGCGGATCGCGGCGCCCTTTTTCGTGGGAGATTTCCGATGCTGGGCTGGGCCTTGATCTTCGCGCTGCTGGCGATCGTCGCCGGCTTCCTGGGCTTTTTCAGCCTCGCGGGCCTGGCGGCCACCATCGCCAAGGTGCTGTTCGTGGTCTTCCTGGTGCTGCTTGTGGTGAACTTCATCGTCCGCGCGGTGCGTGGCCAGTCGGTAGTCTAGAATGCCCGCCACTACAGACGGTTAGGCAAAGCGGCCGCCTCTGACAGCGGCCGCTCTCGCGCTCCAAACAGGGCCTGGCTCAGGGCGTGGGCGCGCCCGGCTTGGCGCCGTTCTGAGGAACGGTCACGGCAGGCTCGGGAGAGTCGAACTGGGCGGCGGCGTGCGATGGGCCATTGTTGGAATTGGACTGGGCCAGCTGCGGCGCCTTCCAGGTCCAGGCCGCGAACAGGCCGGCGGCGGCCAGAAGCGTGCCGAACAGCAGGACCCACAGCATGTGCTTACCCCAGCGGCCCTGGCGGGCGCGCGTGGCGTTGAGAGTGGTCGGTCGCGAGGAATAGGTCATGGGCCGCAATCCTTATTCTGACGGGAAATAGCTGAAGGGCCCGGCGGCCGGCTTGGCCGTCAGGGCCGGGGCCGGCGCGGTCAAGGCCCCGATGGCGCCGCTGACGAGCGCCAGGGCGGCCACCGCGCAGGCGACAAGCAACCGTCGGCGGGCCGCCTGCTGGCGGTGGGTAGGCGTCCTGGCCAGGATGAAGCCGCCGCGCGTGGCGAAACCGGATCGCATGGCCAAGGGTCTCTCCTGGATGCGGGCCCTATTGCCCGACCCGCCCTAAACGTGCGGTCTCGGCAGGACGTTCCGAGGGACTATTCCCGCCTGGCCAGGACCAGAGCGGGCCGCGAAAAAAGTTTTGAAAAAAGTCGGCAGGTCCCGGAACACAAGGTCCGCGGGTGAGTTCTTAAGACTGCGGAGGCGGCGACGCCCCCCCCGACTTGAGACCGGCGCATATGCCGGTCTGCCGTCTCCGCACCCCTTTTCTCGATGATGCACAACTGGGCGGATCCTTGGATCCGCCCACTTTCTTGTGCGCCCGGGCGCGGCGGTCGTCAGGCCCTGGTCACGCCGGCGACAGGTGCATCACCACGTCCACCCGGCGGCGCAGGGGCCGTGCCTCGCCCCCCGCGGTCGTCGCGCCGGCCTGGCCGGCGGCGGTCACCTTGAAGTCCGCGGCGGGCAGGCCCGTGGCGGTCAAAGCCGCGGTCACCGCCTGGGCGCGGGCCTGGGACAGCGCCAGGTTGGCGTCCGCGGTCCCGGCCGCATCGGCCAGGCCCAGCACCTCGACGCCGGTCACCTTGCAGGCCTTGCGGTCGCCGGCCGCGGCGGCCAGGACAGCGCGGCCCTCCTTGGTGACCTCGGCCGACTGCGGCTCGAAATAGATCTGAACGGTCTGGTCGGCGCAGGCCGGCGCGCGCTTGACGATCCGGTCTCGGGCATTTTGGACAGTCGCGCAGGCGCCGAGGCTGAGGGCCAGAAGCGCCGTCATGGACAGTCTTGCGATGGTCATGGCTTGGCCCCTCCCGGGCCATGACAAAGGGCGGCCGGAACTGTCCTGCCGCCCCTGCCGATCATGTGGACGGCCCGCGTCAGCGCGGGCTGCCGTCTTCCCAGTAATACCGGCCGGTGGCGGCGTCGTAGTAGTAATAGCGGCCGGCCCGTTCGTCGTAATATTGGCGGTGGTTGGCCGGCGCCGCGCCACAGCCGCCGTCTTCGCGGCAACCCTTGACCGCGCCGATCGAGCCGCCGACGGCCGCGCCGAGCAGCGCGCCCGATGCGGCGTCGCCGTGGCCCACATTGTTGCCGATGACCGCGCCGGCGATGGCCCCCAGGGCCGCGCCGCCGGCGGCGTTGCGTTCGGTGTTGCCCGTGGCGGTGCAGGCGCAGGTCAGGAAGCCGGCGACGCCCAGCGCCAGGATGGGTTTGATGAGATGCATGGTTGAGGCTCTCCTTGCTCGTCCCCTGCGCGCCCTAACGCTGCGCGCGCGTTGCAGTTCCGGCGCGGGAGCCGCCGGCGGAACCTGCCAGCGCCCGCGCCGTTTGATGCCTAAGACGATTTGCAACGGAGTTCACCCATGTCTGGCGCCCGGCTCGAGAGCGACGGCACCGCGGTTCTGAACCGCGATCTCGACCGTGACCGCGAGGAGGTCCGCGCGGACCTGCGGGAGGCCTACGAGCGCGGGCGCAAGGACGAGCGGGCGGCGCGCAAGCATCACCCCGTCCTGATGACCCTGACTGTGGTGGCTGCCATGGTGGGGGTCATCATGCTGGGCCTGGCGGCGGTGAACGGGTCGTTCTCGCGCGCCGGCGACGTGGTCGACCAGAACCTGCATGTCGCGGTGAACCGCGCGGAGCCCCAGGTGCGCGACGCCGCGGCCCAGGCCGGCCAGTCCCTGCGCGATGCGGGCAAGGCGGCCAAGGCCAAGGCCGCCGACGAGGCGGGCTAGGGCGCCTGTGGGGGGGACGTTCAAGACCGTCGAAGTCATCGCCAACGTTGCTTCGGGCAGCGTCGGCAAGGGCGCGCCGGACGAAATCGCCCAGATTCTCGCCGAGCATGGCCTGACCGCCAATGTCCGGGCGCCCGACCATGCGCAGTTCGAGGCCAGTCTGCGCGAGGCTGTCGACGCCGCGCCGGATCTGCTGATCGTCCTGGCCGGAGACGGGACGGCGCGCGCCGCAGCCCAGTTGTGTGGACCCAAGGGCCCGGTCATCGCCCCCCTGCCGGGCGGGACCATGAACATGCTGCCTCACGCCGTCTATGGCGTGCGGCCATGGCAGGAGGCGCTGAAGCTGGCCCTGGACAAGGGCCGGCCACGACCCATCGGCGGCGGCGAAATCGACGGCCACAGCTTCCTTGTGGCCGCCATCGTGGGCCCCCCCGCACTCTGGGCGCCAGCCCGCGAGGCCGCGCGGTTCGGCAACCCGAGGCTCGCCTGGATCAAGGCCCGACTGGCGCTGCGCCGCGCCTTCACGGGACGTCTGCGGTACAGTCTCGACGACGGCCAGAGGGAGAAGGCCGAAGCCCTGATCTTCCTGACGCCGCTCACCTCGAGGGCGCTGGACAACGAGGAGGACTTCCTGGAAGCCGGCGCGATGAGCCAGAGCAACGCCATCGCCGCCCTGCGGCTGGGCCTGCACATGCTGCGCGGCGACTGGCGCAACGATCCCGACGTGGAGGTCGAGCGCTGCAAGGTGGCCCGCATCCTGTCGGCGCACTCCATCCCGGCCCTGGTGGACGGCGAGCTTGTGCGGCTGCGCTCCCTGGCCGAGGTGCGATACACGGCCAATGTCGTCCGGGTGCTGGCGATCCCTGCGGAGGCCATGTGACGCTGCGGATCGCTCACCTCTCGGACATCCACTTCGGGGGTGAGAACGTCTCGGCGGTGTCCGCCGCTACAACGATTCTGAATACGCAGCCCTTCGACCTTGTCATTGTCACCGGCGACCTCACCCGCTACGGCGAGCGGCGGGAGTTCAGGGCGGCGGCCGAATGGCTGGCGGCCATCGAACGGCCGAAGCTGGTGACGCCGGGCAATCACGATGCGCCCTACCTGGCCTGGGCCGAGCGTATTTTCACGCCGTTCGGACGCTATGAGCAGGCCATCGGTCCGGCGGCGGCGCAGGACTTCGAGGCGCCGGGCCTGGCTGTGCGGGGGGTGAACACCGCCCGCGGTCCGCAGCCGCGCCTGAACTGGTCCAAGGGCCAGATCGCCCGAAGCCAGGTGCGCGATGCGCTGGATGGCCTGGCCGCTGCGCCCGCCGAGGCTGTGCGTATCGTCGCCCTGCACCATCCCCTGACCGAGATGGTCGGCGGGCCGATGACGGCGCGGGTCTGGGGTGGCCCGGCTGCAGCCACCGCGTTCGCGCAGGGCGGGGTCGACCTCGTGCTGTCAGGCCATATCCACGCGCCGTTCATCTGGACCTATCCCTGCGGCGACCGGCGGACCCACGCGGTGGGGGCAGGGACCCTGTCGATCCGCGAACGCGGCGTGCCGGCCGGATTCAATGTGCTGGAAATCGAAAGGGCGGCGATGAGGATCACCGCCCTTCAATGGACCGGCTCGCACTTCGAGCCCTATCGGACCTGGTCCGTGGACCGGCGCGGAGCGGGAACCTAGAGGCTGGGTCCGCGGCCCCGGACCATGTTCATCACCAGCGAGACGACGAACAGGACGAGGAAGACGAAGAAGAGGATCTTGGCCACGCCGATCGCGGTGCCCGCGATGGTGGTGAAACCAAGCACGCCGGCGATCAGGGCGATCACCAGGAACGTCAGGGCCCAACCGAGCATAGTTTTGTCTCCATGCGCGCCCAAGCGGCGGCGAGTTTCAGACGAGCAAAGGCCCGTTGGCTGGAGAACGTATTTGAGCGATCGCCGTTCCCGCCCGCGCGGGATCAGCCCTTCGGCGGCGGACTGCGCGGGGCGAGCGCCGCGGCGACAATAGCGCCCAGGATCTTGGGGTTGCGGACCATGACCGCGGCGACCGCGGCGGCCGCGCCCAGCGCCACGATGGGACGCTCACGGGCCAGGTCGATGGCCTTGGCCATCAGGCTGGGCGGCTCGCCCGCCACCAGCTTGGGCGGCTTGGCCTTGCGGGTCAGGACGAGGGCCAGGATCAGGGCGATGACCGCCGCAGCCCCGGCGACGGCGGCCGCGGCCCAGGCGGGGCCCACCAGATCGCGCACGGCGGCATAGAGCGCGAAAGCCAGCGCAACGACGACGACCGCCGCCGCCGCCGCGATGGCGGCGATGGCGACGGCGTAGGCGACGATTTTCTTGAAGATCAACGGCGCGACGAGGCGGCGGACAGCAGCAGGCCGATCAGCACGCCGATGCCGAGCGCCGCGCCGGTGGCGGCCAGCGGGCGTTCCTTGACCCGTTCGGTGACGAATTGCTGGGCCTGATCGATGCCCTCGCCGGCGGTGTCGGCGTAGGCGCGGGTCTGAGCGCGCAGCTGCTCGATGCCTTCCTGCACGACCTTCTCGATCCGCTTGGCGGCTTCGGCGAAGGACTTCTGGGCTTCGGCGCTCATCTTGGTGGCGGCGCTTGTTCCATTGGCCACGGCGGCCTTGGTCTCGTCTGCAGCGTAGTCGACGGCGTTCGCGGGCATCAGGACTCTCTCCAAGGCTTAGGCCCCACGCGCGGCGGGGGTTCGCTGGGCTAACGCGGCCCATGCTATCCGGTTCCAGCTTCGCCGAAAAGCGGTCACGCGCCGTTTGTGGCCGCCCGGAAGGTCCGCCTCGCCCCGCCGCCAAACGTCGGGATTTCGCGCACGGTTCCTGTCGCAACCGACGGCAAGGGCGCCTATGCTATGGGCATGACGCGCCGCGACGGGGCCATCAACGACGACCATCGCCGCCTCGAGCTCGCGCTCGAGTCCGCAGGTCTTGGGGAATTCGAATGGAACCCTTCGCGAGGGGTCTACTGGGTCAGCGTTCGCATGGCCGCGCTGACCGGCCTGCTGGCAGGTGAGGTCCCGGCCTCCAAGGGGAGGCTGCTTGAGCCCGACGTGCACCCGGACGACCGCGAGCGGATCAAGGCCGAGACCGCGCGGGTGGTGCGCGATGGCGGGGCCTTCCAGTTCGAGTTCCGCTACGTGCGGCCCGACGACGGTCGCACCATCTGGCTGCGCACCGCGGGCGTCGTCTCGCACGACGAGCAGGGCCGGGCGATTGGCTTCACCGGGGTGGCCGAGGACATCAGCGTCCGCAAGGCCGAGGATGACCAGCGCCAGGTCCTGATGGCCGAGATCGACCATCGGGTGAAGAACGTCCTGGCCGCCGTCCAGGCCCTGGCGGTGCAGACGGCCAAGCGCACGACGTCGCTCGACGCCTTCCTGCAGAATTTCAGCGGCCGGCTGAAAGCCATGGCCTCGGCCAACGAACTGCTTACCGCCGCCCGCTGGCGCGGCGCGGCGATCGACCATCTGGCCGCCGCCGAGTTGGGCGCGCTCACCCCAGACCAGACCCACTGGGAAGGTCCCGACCTTTTCCTGACACCGCGCGCGGCCAACGCGCTCTCCCTTGGCCTGCACGAGCTGGCGGCCAATGCGGTGAAGTTCGGGGCGCTGTCGGTGGATACCGGCAGGGTCAGCGTCCGCTGGAACCGGCTGCCGGACGGCGGCTTCGAACTGGTCTGGACCGAGAGCGGCGGTCCGAAGGTGACCGCCCCCAGCCGCCGGGGCTTCGGCGCGACCCTGCTGGAGCAGGTCACCAGCCGCGAGCTGAACGGCAAGACGTCGATCGAGTACAATGCCGGCGGCGTCACCGCCCGGCTGCGGGCCGGCGCCGCGGCCGTCGCTCAGCGGCCCGACACAATGCCCGAGGCGCCCGCCGCCCGCGTCACCGAAACCGTCGCCACCGCCGGCGGCCCGGCCAGCCTCAACGGCGCGCGGGTGCTGATCGTGGAGGACGCGGTGCTGCTGGCCATGGAGCTTGAGACCGGCCTGGCGGAAGCCGGCGCGGCCATCATCGGGCCGGCCTATGAGCTTGAGGAGGCGCTGGCCCTGCTGGACCAGCCAATCGACGCGGCGGTCCTGGACGCCAACCTCAACGGCCGCTCGGTGACACCGGTCGCCGAGGCCCTGGCGGCGCGGAAGATCCCCTTCGTCTTCGCCACCGGCTACGGCGAGACGGGCGGCGCCCCCGGCGGCTTCGACGACGCGCCGGTGATCCGCAAGCCCTACGACGTCACCCAGGTCGCCGCCGCCCTGGCCGAGCTGCTTAGGACGAGCTGACGCACCCCCTGGGACAAGGCGCCGCCTCCCGCGCGGCGAACCTGCGCTGTAAGGGTTTCCACGGGGGGTCTGCGGCGGCGCCGCAGAGGTCAGACCGGTGGCCATAAAGAACCTCGCCCGAGTCAGGCGATCCGAGCTCCCAGGTGCGGTCCGCGGCAGAGGTCGCGGGCCGGGCCGCTCGCCCGACCCGACCTAGGGTCACGGTTCCCTAGGGGCCTCTTTCTTTCCCGCTGCGCAGGGCGTAAGCGGCGCGCATGACCAGCTATGTCTTCGATCCCCCCGCCGTCGTCAGCGTCCCGGTCGAGGGACAGGATGGGCGATTCCCGGTCCGCCGGATCCTCTGCGTGGGGCGCAACTACGCCGCCCATGCGCGCGAGATGGGGGCCGACACCCGCGACCCGCCCTTCTTCTTCTCCAAGCCCGCCGACGCCATTGTCCTGCCGGGCGCCGACGTCGCCTATCCCTCGCGGACCGGCAACCTGCACCACGAGATCGAACTGGTGGTCGCCCTGAAGGGCGGTGGCGCGGATATCGCCGTCGACCAGGCGGCCGACCTGATCTTCGGATATGCCGTGGGCGTCGACCTGACCCGGCGCGACCTGCAGAACGCGGCCAAGGACAAGGGCCACCCGTGGGACGCGGGCAAGGCGTTCGACGCCTCGGCGCCGATCTCGGCCATCCGCCCCTGGACGGGCGCGCCGCCGCAGGGCCGCATCGCCATCTCGGTCAACGGACAGTTGCGCCAGGAAGGCCTGGTCGCCGACATGGTCTGGAATGTTCCGGAGATCGTCGCCGAGGCCTCGAAGCTCTGGACGCTGGCGGCCGGCGACCTGATCTTCACCGGCACGCCGGAGGGCGTCGCGGCCATGGTCCGGGGCGACCGGGTCGAAGGCGAGATCGAGGGCGTGGGCAAGCTCGCGTTCAAGATCGTCTGATGAGCCTGCTGCTGCACAGCTATTGGCGGGCGACGGCCCCCTACAGGGTGCGGATCGGCCTCAACCTGAAGGGCCTGGCCTATGACTATGCCTCGGTGGACCTGCTGGCCGGGGAACAGCGGCAGGCCGGCTACCGCGCGATCAACCCCCAGGGCCTGACGCCCGCGCTGATCGCCGACGGCCAGGTCCTGACCCAGAGCGTGGCGATCCTCGAGTGGCTGG
Organism: Caulobacteraceae bacterium; assembly: GCA_947475465.1. Taxonomy (GTDB): domain Bacteria; phylum Pseudomonadota; class Alphaproteobacteria; order Caulobacterales; family Caulobacteraceae; genus Phenylobacterium. The sequence goes on from CANJLK010000009.1 coordinate 45,943, forward strand.
AGGAGACCCATCCCGAACCCGCGCTCCTGCCCCGCCAGGCGTCCGACCGCGCCGTCGTCAGGGCCATGGCGGCGGTTGTCGCCTGCGATGTCCACCCGCTGAACAACGCCCGCGTCGCGCGCAAGCTCGGCCAGCTGGGCCTGGACGCCGCGGCCATCGCCGACTGGTCCACGGGCTGGATCGGCGACGGCTTCGACGCGCTGGAGCCGATGATCGCCGCCCATGGCCAAGGGTTCGCCTTCGGCGATCGCCCGACGATTGCGGACTGCGTGCTGGTTCCGCAGGTCTATGCCGCCGTGACGCGCTTCGACATGGACATGGGCCGCTGGCCCGCGCTCGCGGGCGCCTACGCCGCGGCGCTGAAGCTTCCGGCCGTGCAGGCCGCCCACCCCGACCGCCAACCCGATGCAGGATCCGCCCATGCTTGACGACCTGAAAGCCAACAACCGCGCCTGGGCGGCGCGCATGGTCGAGTCCGATCCGGGCTTCTTCAAGCGCCTGGAGGGCCAGCAGGCCCCGGAATATCTGTGGATCGGCTGCTCCGACAGCCGCGTTCCGGCCAACGAGATCGTCGACCTCGATCCGGGCGAACTGTTCGTCCACCGCAACGTGGCCAACCTCGCCCCGCCGCAGGACGCGAACTATCTGAGCGTGCTGCAGTTCGCCGTCGACGTGATCAAGGTCAAGCACGTGATGGTGGTGGGTCACTACGGCTGCGGTGGCATCGCGGCGGCCATAGACGGACAGCGCCGCGGACTGGTGGATCACTGGCTGCACCCGATCCGCGACGTCCACCACGATCACATTCATGAACTGGAGGCGATCCCCGAGGAGAAGGACCGGCTCAACCGGCTGTGCGAGCTGAACGTCATCCGCCAGGTGCGAAACGTCGCCTCGGACATCTTCGTGCAGGACGCCTGGGCCCGCGGCCAGTCGCTGCAGGTCCACGGCTGGGTCTATTCGCTGGCCACCGGCCTGGTGAACGACCTGGGGGTCACTGTGGGCAGCCCCGAGGAACTGTCGAAGCTCGACTGACGCCTGGCCGCCCGGGGGGTAAGGTTTCCAGATTTTATCGCTGAATCAGTATTTTACCTTCTCTGATCACACTTTCCTTTACGCTGATGACGCATCCTTCGCTGGTACAGTTGGCAATCGGGTGTCCAGATGCGGATCCATCAGCACGTGTCACGCCGCCTCGCTCTGCCGCGGGCCTGGTGGGCGCACCAGGGCGGCGCCAGCGCAGTGATCTTCACGATCGCCCTGGCGGTTCTGGCGCCGGCCGGCGTCGGCCTTGTCGATGTCTATATGTCGACCCAGCAGCGGGCGAAGCTGCAGGACGCGCTCGACGCCGCGACCCTCTACGCGGCGCGCTCCAACGCCCAGACCAGCGCCGACGCCGACATCGCCGGCGACAAGGCGCTTAACGCCAACCTGAAGCTGATCAGCGGCGCGACCCTGCAGAGCTCCACCTTCACGCTCAACGGCAGCAAGGTGCAGGCGGTGGCTCAGGTGAGGCTCCCGGCTTTCGCGCCCGCCTTCTTCGACCACCAGCCGATCACCGTGAATTCCGAGGTGCAGCGCGGCCTCGACAAGCTGGAGGTGGCGCTGGTGCTCGACAACACCGGCTCCATGGTCCTGAACAACAGCCCCAAGCTGGCGACCCTGAAGACCCAGGCCAAGATCCTGATCGACAAGCTCAAGGCCAGCGCCGCGTCGAGCTCCGATCCGACGCCGCTGCGCATTTCCCTGGTGCCCTTCGCCAACACCTTGCGGGTGCAGGGGACAACCTCGCTCTCCAGCTACAGCGCGAGCAGCCATTCAGGGCCGGGCATCCCCACCTGGATCGATCCCCAGGCCAAGGCCTATTGGGTCGCAGGGCGCTCAGACGCTTTTTCGAGCCAGTATTCCGACCGGCTGGGCATGATGAAGGCCATTGGCCAATCCTGGGCCGGCTGCGTGGAAAAGCGCATGCAGCCCTATGACGTGATGGAGACCACGCCCACCAGCTCCGACGCGGACACCATGTATGTCCCGTACTTCTATCCGGACGCGCCGGATTCCAACTGGTCAGGCACCGGCTGGGCCAAGGGCGACGGCTATAACGACTATCTGCCGGACGTCACCAACGACACCAACTGGAAGATCCGGGAAAAATATACCCCGAAGTATGTCTCGACGACGTGGCGCCACACCGGGACGTTCAACGACGGCCTGGGGATGACCTTCACCTATGGCCCCAACGCCGGCTGCGTCCTGCAGCCGCTGATCCGCCTGACCACCGACACGGACTCGGTGAAGACGGCCATCGACGGCATGACCGCCATCGGCCAGACCGACATCCCGATCGGCCTGGCGTGGGGCTGGAACACCCTGAGCCCGACCGGCCCGTTCGGCGACGGCCTGGCCTACAGCACCCCACACATGAAGAAGATCGTCATCCTGATGACGGACGGCGAGAACACCAACTATGACAGCGGCGACGCCAACGCGTCCTACTATTCCGGGGTCGGCTTCCTGTGGCAGGCGCTGTCGAGCCTGACCACCAGCATGTCCTCGGCCCAGCGTACGGCCCAGATCGATGGCCGCCTGGCGCAACTGTGCACCAACATGAAGGCCCAGCATATCTACATCTACACGATCCGGGTGGAGGTCGCGACGGGCTCATCGACCCTGCTGCAGAACTGCGCCTCCTCGCCGGACAAGTTCTTCGACGTGACCAACGTCGCCGCCCTGGGCGCCGCCTTCGACGCCATCGCGGCCGACATCACCAATCTGCGGATCTCGCACTAGACGCCCGTGCGATGGCTGCGGGGGCCTGGCGCCTCAGCAGCTGGAGCAGGCGACGGCGGCGGACTTGCGGGGCTTCAGGTAGAAGGTCTCGCTGTAGTTCAGCGGCGTCCTCAGCACCTGGTGTAGGGGCGAGTCGTAGCTGTAGCTGACCTCGGCCATGATGATGCTCTCATTGGCCGCCAGCAGGTTGGAGGGAAAGCCGGAGATCGTCCCGACGCTTCGGCCGGACTGTCCCTTGCCCTGGCTCCAGACCACCTTGGCGATACCGTTGTTATCGGCGGTGATGGCGGAGATCCGCATCTTCAGAGCGGTGGAGGGAAAGGGCCGAAGAATGGCGTTCCCGACATTGAAGATGTCAGTCATCTCGGTGGCCGTCGTCGAGCTTTCCTGGGCCACGAGATCAGCGACGATGGAGGCCGCGTGGCTGGCCCGCCGTTCGGCCATCAGGCCCAGCGTCAGCTCGGCGACGCCGCAGTAGAGCAGGATCATCACCGGGGCGCACAGGGCGAACTCCAAGGCGGCGACGCCGCGCCGGTCGCGGGCGAAACGCTTCAGCATCCGGCGCCCACGGGCGGATCTTCGTTGTAGGGCTCGTTACGGAAGGCTGTCGCCGTGCTGATCAGACGCAGGCCGCTGCCAGAGCCCATGTTCTGCAGCGCCGAGTCGATGAGCGGCGTGAACAGCTTCCATTTGAAATAGGTCCGCACCAGGACGATATCGGTCGGCGCGCCGGTGGTGAAACAGGTTGCGTTGGGATCGAAGGCGGTTCCGGGCGACGGGCTGTTGGCCGCCAGGGAGGCGAAGTTCGAGAAGGTCCTGACGTCGATGTAGAGGCTGGAGGCGCAGTCGGCGGCCATCCAGCTCAGCCGGTTGCAAACCAGGGTCTTGAAGTCGGCCTTCGAATGGGAATTGCCGGTCTGGAACTCGCCGGTGCGGATCTGGCGGGCCGCGCCCTCTGTGGCCGATTCCAGGGTGGCGTAGGTGAGGAAGAGCATCGTCAGCTCGATCACCCCGAACATCAGGATCATGAACGGGATGCTGATCAGGGAGAATTCCACGGCGGTCGAGCCCGTCCGCGCGCGCCAGAAGCGCCGCAGGAAGCCGCGGGCCGGCGCCGGCCGGGCGGGGCGGGCGGCTCTCGATGAAGGCGACGCAAGAGACATGGGGGTTCGAGGACTGATCCGGCGGTGCGCCGATCATCCCGCGATGTGATTAAGACTCCCCTTGCCGGCGTGGTTTACGCGGGCCCCTTCAGGCGAGTTTGATCTCTCGCAGCCGCTCCAGCAGGTAGTCGTTGGCCGTGATCGGGACCGGGTAGAGGTCGGGATGGGCGGCGTCGACGCAGGACGGCAGGGTCCGGATCAGAAAGTCCGAATTGAAGTGCAGGAAGAACGGGGTCGAGTAGCGCGCGAAGCCCCGCCGTTCGGGCGCCGGGTTGACCACCCGGTGGGTCGTGGACGGCAGGCGGTTGTTGGTCAGGCGCTGCAGCATGTCGCCGATGTTGCAGACGAGCGCTCCCGGCGGCGGGTTGACGGGAATCCAGCGGCCGTCGCGGTCCTTGACCTCCAGGCCGGCTTCCTCGGCGCCCAGCAACAGGGTGATGACATTGATGTCCTCGTGGGCGGCCGCGCGGATATGCGGCCCGTCCTGAGGCACCGGCGGATAGTGCAAGAGCCGCAGGATCGAATTGCCGAAGTCCACGGTGGGATCGAAGACGTGGCGCTCCAGGCCCAGGTAGGTCGCGATCGCCTCCAGGACCTTCAGCCCCATGGCGTCGAGCGCGCCGTAGAGCCAGCCCACGGTCTCGTGGAACCGGGCGACCTCGGCGTCGGGCCAGATGTTGTCGGCCATGTGGCTGCGGAACGGGTGGCCGGCGGGCAGGTCGCGGCCGACATGCCAGAATTCCTTCAGGTCGTGGTGGACCTCGCCCTTGGCCGTCTCGATGCCGAAGGGGGTGTAGCCGCGCTGCCCGCCGCCCCCCGCGCCTGGCGGTAGCTTGTATTTCAGCTTCGCCGCCTCCGGCAGGGCGAAGAAGGCCTTGGCCTCGGCCAGGGCCGCGTCGATGCGGTCCTGCGGGATGCCATGGTCGCAGATGGCCGCGAAGCCGTAGCGGGCGAACGAGCCGCCCAGGTCCTGGGTGAAGGCGGGGAAATCGCGGCTGTAATCGCGAAACGAGACCGGTTCGATGCGGGGCGCTGCGGCTTGGGCTTGGCTCATGGGCCGATGTTACACCCGCGTCTTGCGCGGCTCCACCCGGTGGCCGCCGCGGGCGGGCGGCGCGTCGTCTTCCGCCTCCTCCTCGGCGATCCGCTGCATCTCGGCAGCCAGCACCCGCTCGGTGGTTTCGCGCGCGTCGCGGGTGGCCATGACGTAGGCCTCTTCCTCCCCCGCCACCGGGGCCAGCTTGCGCCACAGCTTGTCGTCCTGCTCGCGGAACAGGCTGGCCGCCCGCGCCGCCCGTCGTTCCGAGACCCCCAGCTTCAGCAGCGCGCGCCGGCCCATGTTGAGCGCGCCTTCGAAGGTTTCGCGCTCGACGCCGACGTTGGGGGTCTTGATCAGCTCATAGGCATGGCGCCGGTCGTAGGCCCGGGCCAGGATCATCAGGTGTGGGAAGGCCTGGTGGGCGGCCTCGACCATCTCGGAGGCCTTCTCCCGGTCGTCGATGGCCACCATCAACAGCCTGGCCTTGGCGGCGCCGGCGGTGCGCAGCAGGTCGATGCGGCTGGCGTCGCCATAGTGCACCGGCCAGCCGAAGCGGCGGATGATGTCGATCTGCTCGATCGAGGAATCCAGCAACACCACCTTGAAGTTGTTGGCGATCAGCAGGCGGGTGGCGATCTGGCCGAAACGGCCGAACCCGGCGACGATCACGTCCGGATCGCCCTCGTCGAAGGGGAGGTGCTCGGGCTCCGCTAGGTCTTCGTCGCGGTTGCGGATCATCCGCTCGTAGCCCGCGCTGGCCAGCGGGGTGGCGGCCATGGAGACGGCGACCACGGCGGTCAGCAGGCGGGCAAGCTCGGCGTCCATGACCCTGGCGCCCAGCACGAAGCCCAGGAGCACGAAGGCGAACTCGCCGCCCTGGGCCAGGGCCACGCCGGTGGTGAGCGCCGTGCGGTGTGAGATGCGGAACAGGCGCGCCGCGCCGTACATGGCCAGGGTCTTCAGGACCATCAGCCCCGCCACAAGGCCCGCGATCAACAGGGGGTGGGCCAGCACCAGCGCCAGATCCAGCCCCGCGCCAACGGTGATGAAGAACAGGCCCAGCAGGAGGCCGCGGAACGGCTCGATGTCGGTTTCCAGCTCGCGGCGGAACTCGCTTTCGGCCAGGACGACGCCCGCCAGGAAGGCGCCCAGGGCCGGCGACAGGCCGACGATCTCCATGAGGGCCGCAACGCCCACCACCAGCAGCAGGGCCGAGGCGGTGAAGATCTCGCGCAGACGGGCCTGGGCGATGAACCGGAATACGGGCCGGGTCAGGTAGCGGCCCCCCACCACGACCGCGGCGATGGCGGCCAGCTGGCCCAGCGCCTCAAGCCAGCCGGGGAGGGCCGCCAGCAGGCTGGCCCCGCCATGGGCCGGGGCAGCGGCCACCGGCGCGCCGGCCGGCGCCAGCAGGGGCAGGAGGGCGAAGAGCGGGATCACCGCCAGATCCTGGAACAGCAGCACCCCGAAGGAGGCCTCGCCCACCGGCCCCTGGCGCAGGCCACGCTCCTCCAGACTCTGCAGGACGATGGCGGTGGACGACATGGCCAGGATCAGGCCCACGGCGAACCCCGCCCGCCAGTCGAGATGTAGGGCAAGCGAGGCTCCGCCCACCAGGACGGCGGTCCCCGCCAGCTGGGCGGCGCCCAGGCCGAAGATCGTGGTCCGCATCTTCCAGAGCAGGGCCGGGCGCACCTCCAGGCCGATGAGGAACAGCAGGATCACCACGCCGAACTCGGCGAAGCGCTGCACCTCGCCGGGTTCGCCGACCAGATTGAGCAGATAGGGGCCGACCAGGACGCCGGCGATCAGGTAGCCCAGCACAGAGCCCAGTCCCAACCGCTTGGCGATCGGCACGGAGATCACGCCGGCGGCGAGATAGACCAGGGCCTGAACGAGCAGGGAGTGCGGATTCATCCCGGCAATGGACCGCGCCTTGGCGGCGGTTGCACGCGATTTTTCTGCGGCGCCCGTTCTCAATTGTTGCGTCGCAGCGTAAGAGGCTAGGATGGCAAGCAAGCTTCGAACCGGCGTCGCGGACGCCCTGGCCGACGTTCTCTTCGACGGCATGACCATCATGGCCGGCGGTTTCGGGATCTGCGGCATCCCCGAGAACCTGATCGCGGGCATTCGCGAGGTTGGGGTCAAGGACCTGACCGTCATCTCCAACAACTGCGGGATCGACGGTTTCGGCCTGGGCATCCTGCTGGCCAACGGCCAGATCCGGAAGATGATCTCGTCCTATGTGGGCGAGAACAAGCTGTTCGCCGAGCTCTACCTGGGCGGCAAGCTGGAGCTGGAGTTCAATCCGCAGGGCACCCTGGCCGAGCGCATCCGCGCGGGCGGGGCCGGCATCCCGGCCTTCTTCACCAAGACCGGGGTCGGCACCCTGGTGGCGGAGGGCAAGGAAGTCCGCGAATTCGACGGCGAGCTTTATGTGATGGAGCGCGGCCTGACCGCCGACCTGTCGATCGTCAAGGCTCACATGGGCGACCACGAGGGCAACCTCGTGTACCGGCGCACGGCCCGGAATTTCAATCCGATGATGGCCACGGCAGGCAAGGTCTGCATCGCCGAGGTCGAGGAGTTGGTGGTCACCGGCCAGCTCGAAAAGGACAATATCCATACCCCCGGCATCTATGTGGATCGCATCCTCAAGGGGCCGGTCTACGAGAAGCGGATCGAGCAGCGGACCATCCGGGTCCCGGAGACAGCGGCGTGAGCGAGACCGTGACCAAGGGCTGGACCCGCGAGCAGATGGCGGCCCGCGCTGCGCGCGAGCTGCGCGACGGCTTCTATGTGAACCTGGGCATCGGCATCCCGACCCTGGTGGCCAACTATATCCCGCAAGGCGTCCACGTGACCCTGCAGAGCGAGAACGGCATGCTGGGCATGGGGCCGTTCCCCACCGAGGACGAGGTCGACGCCGACCTGGTCAACGCCGGCAAGCAGACCATCACCGAGCTGGCCTCGTCGTCCTATTTCTCAAGTTCCGACAGCTTCGCCATGATCCGCGGCGGCCATATCGACCTGTCCGTCCTGGGCGCCATGCAGGTGGCTCAGAACGGCGACCTGGCGAACTGGATGGTGCCTGGCAAGATGGTCAAGGGCATGGGCGGCGCCATGGACCTGGTGGCGGGCGTCAAGCGCGTCGTCGTGGTCATGGAGCACACCGAGAAGTCAGGCGCCTCCAAGCTGGTCAAGGCCTGCTCCCTGCCGCTCACCGGCCAGGGCGTCGTCGACCTGGCGATCACCGATCTGGGCGTGTTCGACGTGGCGCGCGGCAAGCGGCCGCTGACCCTCTTGGAACTGGCCCCCGGCGTCACCGTCGACGAGATCCGCGCCAAGACCGAAGCTGAATTCGTAGTGGCGGCTTAGTCCGCCAGCCGGTCGCGGATGAACTCCGCCCCGAGCTGGATCGACTGGCGGGCGGCGGGGACCCGGCTGCGTTCCCAGACATGATGTTCGTCGGTCCAAAGGCGCAGCGTCAGGTCGCCGTTTGCGTCCCGCATCCGGTCCGCCAGACGCACGGCGTCATCGTAGAGCATGTCGGCCCTGCTGGCGTGAATGAGCATCGGCGGTAGGCCCGTCATGTCGCCGAACAGGGGCGAGGCCAAGGGATCTGTGGCCGAACGCTCCCGCAGATAGAGCCTCGCCACCAGCGCCATGGAATGCATGGACCGGTTCGCCGCGCCTGACAGCGACGCGAGCGCCATCGACCTGCCCTGCAGCGACAGGTCGATCCAGGGCGAGAGCAGCATCAAGCCACGGGGCAGCGGCTCGCCGCGCGCCTTCATCCGCTGGATCGCCGACAGCAGTATCGCCGCGCCCGCCGACTCGCCAACGCCTACCACGGGCTCGTCCGGCCAGGTCCGCGCCAGCCAGGCGAAGGCCGCCTCGATGTCCTCGATGGCCGCCGGGCAGGGGTGCTCGGGCGCGAGGCGATAGCTGGGCGAGAATACCCGCGCGTTGGCGGCCGCCGCGAACCGCCCGATCAGGGACGTTATGATCGGGCTGCGCTCCGCCAGAAACGAGCCGCCATGCACGTAGAGCACAAATCCGCGAGGCTCCCCGCGCATGGGGGCGAACCACTCCGAGGGCGTGGGCGGGGCGGGCAGGGCGCCATGCGGCCCGGCGATCCGCATGGCCTCGGCCTGCGCGAGCGACATCGTCGGCCGAGCCCAGGCCGCGTAGAGCGGACGCACGGCGCTTGCAAAGCGTATCGCGCGTTCAGGATCGCCGGCGAAATAGCGGGCCAGCCCCATGGTCCAATTGCTGGTCCGCAGCTCGATTGCCTGGGCGATGCGCCGGCGGATCAGGGCGAGGCGGTCAGGTCCGGCCGGGGCCTCCATCTCAACGAGGCGCACGCGGGACTGGTCGATCGGTAAGGCAACGCTCATTGTGGCGGCCGTTCCCCACCTTGGCGAAAACCATGAACGACGAAGACGATAAGGCGTGGTTCCAGCGTAACCTATCGAAATCCGTCAGCGACTACGCCGAACTCTATCCGAGCCTGACCCGCCGGCTCGAGGAGATCGACGCCAGCGACGACCCCTATATCCGCCAGTTCGTCGATGACCTCATCGCCGCCACCGGCCAGCAGAAGCAGGCCCGCAGCAACTGGTTCGCCGACCGCTACGGCCTGTCCGCTCGCGAGGCGCGGGTCGCCATGCACCTGGCCGGCGGCGGTTCGGTCGCCGACTACGCAAGACGCTACGGGTTGAGCGAACAGACGGTGCGCAGCCAGCTGAAATCGGTCTTCGCCAAGACCGGCGTCAACCGCCAGTCGGCCCTGGCCGGCCTGATGCTCACCAGCGAATTCCCCAAGGCGCCAGGGTCCTCATAGTTCGCCTTTTAGGGTTACCCCATTTGGGGGAAGCGAAGCCCGTTGCGGTCTTTACCTTGGGGCAATCGAGCAACCATTGGGTGGGCCATGACGATCAGAACGACAATTCTTGGGGCGCTGATGGGCGCGGCCCTGTTGGCGACGCCGGCCGCGGCGCAACAGGTATTCTCCTGGGACTACGATACCGCGCCGACGCTCGGGCCGTTCCCGATGGTCGGCTACGCCACGACCGACAGTGGCGGCGGTGTTTCAGGCTCCCAGGCGCTGCCAGGTTTCGGGACGAGCTTTTTCCACAACGCGACGTCCGGCCTTTCGACCCTGACCCTCACGGGCCTGGGCGCGCACACCAGCTTGACCCTGAGCTTCGACGTCGCGTTCATCGACACCTGGGACGGCAATGACGTGGCGATCTGCTGCAACCCGGACTACCTGTTCGTGACGCGCGATGGAAATCCGCTTCTGACCCTCTCTTCGAACAACCAGCAGGGGCTTTTCCCTGACTATCAGGGCGGCGTCGAATACGGCCGCGACCTCTACTATCGTGACCCCGATCCATCCGGCGATACCAACACCTACACCGATGTGGTGGTGCACTTCACCGGCCTTACCTTCGCCCACACCGGCTCGACCTTCACCCTGGGCTTCCAGGCCGGCGGCGTCGGCTGGCAGGGGGATGGAAACCCGCTCGACGAGAGCTGGGGTGTCGACAATATCGTCGTCAACGCCGGGACTGGCGTGGTGCCTGAGCCCGCGGCCTGGGGCCTGATGCTGTTGGGTTTCGGCGGCGTCGGCGCCGTCCTGAGGCGCCGGCGCTGGGTGGAGCAGGCGCTCAGCTGATTGCGGCCGGAAAGGCTGGCCTGTAACTTTCGGGCGGCGGGGCGCGTATAGTGGTTTGACCCTCCAGCCACGAGCATCCCATGACCCGCCGCCTGATCGCCTCCCTCGCCGCCGCCGCCGTCTTCGCGGGCAGCGCGGCGCCCGCCGCCGCGGCGCTGAAGACCGCGGTGTTCGCCGGCGGCTGCTTCTGGTCGGCGGAGCATGACATCGAGCACACTCCGGGCGTCACCGCCGTGGTGGTGGGATACGCCGGCGGCACGGCCCGCAACCCGAACTACGAGAACCACGAAGGCTTCCTGGAGGCCATCAAGGTCACCTACGACAGCGACAAGATCAGCTATCCGCAGCTGGTGAACGCCTTCTTCCATCACATCGACCCCACCGACCCGCGGGGCCAGATCTGCGACTTCGGGCCGTCCTACCGCACCGCGGTGTTCGCCGCCGACCCGTCCGAGACCCAGGCCGCCCAGGCGGTGAAGGCCCAGGTGGCCAAGACCCTGGGCAAGTCCGTGGCCACCATGATCCTGCCCGCCGCCACCTTCTGGATGGGCGAGGACTATCACCAGGACTACGCGCGGAAGAACCCCATGGCCTACATGGCCTACCGCACTGGCTGCGGCCGCGACGCCGCACTGCGGCGTGTCTGGGGCGGGCGTTCCTGACCCAACGGAAAGGCCGGCGCCCATTTATCGAGCGCACGGCGCCGCAGAAGCGACCACAAAACGACCGACGCGCACAGATGACCGTGATGGGCGCCGATTCCGGCGGCGCCGGTCCAGGTAAACCTGCGCCTTGCGAGGGAAATTGTCGCTTGGGGCAGCCAGCTTCAGGCGCCCGCATTTGCAGCTTTCCCTGCGAAACCTAGACCGCTGGCGCCGTGGTCGGCCGGCTGTGACGGGGAATTTGCCCAGATGTGTCGCAATCTTGCGACAACCGGGTCCAAAATGCGTCGGCGGGGCACTATCGCATTGCACAAGAACCCCACGCTCTTAAACCAGAGAGCATAGGGGCCATCCACGTACCTTCGCAGACCTGTCATCTCCGTCAGCTAGTCCGGTGTTGCTCGGACCCGATGGACGATGACCACTGCCGCGAAGGCGTCCGGCCTGGGGATAAAGGGGATTTAGTATGTCGATGAAGAAGTTTGCCGGCGGCGCTGCGCTGTCGGTTCTTGCCATGGCGGCCGCGTCCGCCGTCTACGCCCAGGAAACCACCTCCGCCGCACGCGGCCAGGTGACCGCTGGCGGCACGCCCGTCGCCGGCGCCTCGGTGCAGTTCGTTCACACGCCCTCCGGCACGCGCATGACGACGTCCTCCGAAGCCAACGGCGGCTATGACGCCCGCGGCCTGCGGATCGGCGGTCCCTACACCATCACCGTGACCGGCAAGGGCCTGCCGCCCAAGGTGCTCACCAACATCTTCCTGACCGTCGGCAAGACCAGCGACATCAACATCGACCTGACCGGCGCCAATGAAGTCGAGGAAGTCGTCGTCACCGCCGCCGGCGTGAAGGACACCGACCAGGGTCCGAAGACGGTGCTGAACCGCCAGGCGATCCAGGACGTGGTGAGCGTCAGCCGCGACCCGCGCGACCTTGCGCGCCGCGACATGCTTGTCGCCGCTGACCTCAACCCCACGCGCGGCGCGGCGGTGAACTCGGGCGGCATCTCCATCGCCGGCTCCAACCCGCGTTACAACCGCGTGGCTGTGGACGGCGTGTCGGCCCAGGATCAATTCGGCCTGAACCAGGGTGGCCTGACCACCGCCCGCGGCCCGGTCAACCTGGACGCCATTGAGCAGTTCGCGGTGGCCGCGGTGCCGACCGACGTGGAAAACGGCGACTTTGTCGGCGGCGCCCTGAACCTGGCGCTGCGCTCCGGCACCAACACCGTGCACGGCGCGATCTTCTACAATTACCTGAACGACGGTCTGGTGGGGAAGAAGAGCGAAGACACCACCATAAAGACCCAGCAATCGCAGACCAACTACGGCATGTTCCTCTCGGGTCCGATCTGGGAAGACCACGCCTTCTTCGCCGTTTCGTATGAGGATTATGAAACGCAGATCACGACGGGCCTTGGCGTGGTGGGCTCCGGCGCTCCGAACATCTTCATCCAGAACGGCACCCAGGCGACCCTGGACAACTTCAACAGCATCTTCTCGAAGTATACGAGCAAGTTCAACGCCATGGGGATCGCCCCGTCGCAGCCGTTCTACGACAAGAAATATTCCGCCAAGATCGACTGGAACATCACCGACAGCCAGCGAGCGAGCCTGACCTATCGCTACTCCGAATCGTCCGGCGTGGCCTCCACCTCGTCCGGCGTCACGACCCTGCAGCTGGATTCCGGGAACTACGCCAAGTACGACAGCGATAAGGCGGTGACCTTCGAACTGCATTCGAAGTGGTCCGACCGCCTCACGACCCTGTTCAAGGCGACCACCCGGACCTTTATCGACAACCAGACGCCGCCGAGCGGTCAGAACTACGCCGACGTGCGGGTCTGCACGCGCGACGCCACCGTTCAGCCCCTGGCCCAGAGCGTCCTGATCGGGGGCTGCGAAACCCCGTTCGACCAGATCAACTTCGGTCCGGACCAGTTTCGTCATAAGAATGCGCTGAGTGAGAAGGAATTGCGCTTCCAGCTGACCGGCGAATATTCGATGGCCCCGAACCTGTTCAAGTTCGGCGCACAGGCCCGCCAAGCGAAGCCCTTCGACATCTTCATCCCCGCGTCGCACGGGGTCTACTATTTCGACTCGTTCCAAGATTTCGCGGCCGGCAAGGCCAGCGAACTGCAGTACACGAACACCGTAAGCGGGAACCCGCTCGACGCCGCTTTCAACTCGACCTACTGGACCTACTCCGGGTTCTTCCAAGATACCTTGCAGATCACTGACGATCTGAAGGTGGCGGCCGGCGTGCGTTACGACCGCTACTCGATGACCGACAAGCCGGGCCTCAACCCCAACTTCCTGGCGCGCAATGGCTACACCAACCAGAAGACCATCGATGGCCTGCAGGTCGTCATGCCCCGCTTCTCGGCGGAATGGCGCGCGACGCCCGACCTGAAATTCAGCACGGGCTTCGGCGTGTTCTCTGGCGGGACGCCGGACGTGATCACCGGGGCGCCGTTCTACAACAACGGCTACAACCAGACCTCGGTCGATATCCGTAGGCTGGTGAACGCTCAGGGCGTCACAACCGGCTTCACCGAAGCCAACAACACGGCCGGGTTCACGCCGGCCATCGGTATCACGGCCCTGGGCGGCGATCCGCTCGCCGCCGCTGCGTTCCAGGGGGCCGGTCTGAACACCGATCCGAACTTCGGCTACCAGGTCCCGGGCGTGGTGTCGCAGTTGCAGAGGGGAACGCTGGGCGGCGGGCCGCCGGTCATCAGCCCGGTCGGCGCGGTCATCGCTCTAGACCCGACCTTCCAGATGCCCGCGCAATACAAGGCGTTCCTGTCCGCTCAGTGGGACGTGTGGGGCGGCTGGCACATCGGTGCGGACCTCGTCGCGACCCAGGTCCAGCATGACGTCACCTACACCGATGCCCGCGCCAAGCCGCTGATCATCAACGGCGTCCAGCAGTTCCTCCCGGACGGCCGGATCCGCTACGACGGCTTCGCCAATGGCTTGATCCCCGGCAAGGCCGACAACAACGTGCCGGGTTCGAACAACGATCTGATCGTCAAGAACACCTCCAAGGGCAAGTCCTACACGGCCGCCATCACCCTCTCGAAATCCTGGGATTGGGGCGGCGAGTTCTCGATCGGCTATGCCAGGCAGTCCATGAAGGATGTCAGCGCGGGCCTGTTCTTTGGCACCACCGCCGGTTCGCTCTATGGCAGTGTCCCGGCCTTGTCAGACCCGAACAAGGACTACCTGGGCCGGTCGGTCTATGAAATTCCCAACCGCTACAAGGCCGAGTTCGGCTATCACCACAGCTTCTTCGGGGACAACGAGACCCGCGTCAGCCTGTTCATGGAAGTCCAGGATGGCCGGCCGTTCGGCTTCACCTCCGGCGACTTCACCGGCGGCCGCGGACCAGTGTTCGGCGTCACCAAGACCGCCCAAGCGCTCTATGTGCCGGACTTCAACGCGCCGAGCGCCACCAACCCTCTGAAGTTCGGCATCGTCACCTTCGCGACGCCGCTCGACCTCCAGAATTTCAAGCGCTACGTGAACAATTTCCACCTCCCGAACGGCCAGTTGGTCGACAAATATTCCAACGACAACGCCCCGGTGAAGGGGGTGAACATGTCCCTCAGCCAGCAGTTCCCGACCTTTGTCCCGGGCCACAAGATCCGGGTCCAGGCCGACATCCGCAACGTGCTCAACCTGCTGAACAACAGCTGGGGCCGGGTGGACGAGTATTCGGACACGATCAAGCTGGCGAGCGTCCGCTGCGTCAATGCCGCCGGCGCGACAGTGACGACTGCCGACGCGGGCTGCGCCGGGTATCTCTACTCCAACGTGCCGACGACCGTGCAGAAGAACATTAATCAGCCGGCTTCGCTGTGGTTCGCGCAGATCAGCCTGCGCTACGAGTTCTGATCACGGGCCTTCGGGCATGACCTAGATGAAGGGCGGTCCGGCGACGGGCCGCCCTTTTTCTGTGCGGTCTTGACGCCAGCGGGTCCCAAGCCCATTTCCGCCTGCCTTTTCCCCAGCGCCGAGCCCCGGATCCGCCCCGCCGATGACCCGCACCGTTCCCGCAGAGTGGTCACCGCACCGGGCCATGTGGCTGGGCTTTCCCAGTCATGCGGAGCTTTGGGAGGACGACCTCGAACCGGCGCGGGCCGAAGTGGCGGCGCTGGCCCGCGCCCTGGCGGGACCGGGCGGCGAGCGCGTGCGGCTGATGACCGGCTCGCCCGAGGGCCAGGCCGCGGCGCGGGCGCAGCTGGGCGGGGTCGACGGCGTCGAGGTTGTCCCGGGCGCCTTTGGCGACATCTGGCTGCGCGACACCGGCCCGATCTTCTCGGGCGCCGGGCCGCAGGGGTTCCGGTTCAACGGCTGGGGCGGCAAGTACGCCCTGGAGCATGACGACACGGTGGCCGCCCAGATCGCCCAGGCGGCGGGCGCGACGCTCGAGCCCCACGACTTCATCCTGGAGGGCGGGGCGCTGGACCACGACGGGGAAGGCACGGTGCTGACCACCCGCCAGTGCCTGCTGAACCCCAACCGTAACCCCGGCTGGACGCAGGATGCCGCCGAGGCGGCGCTGGCCAAGGCCCTGGGGGCGAAGAAGGTCCTTTGGCTCGGGGACGGGCTCGTCAACGACCACACCGACGGACATGTCGACAACCTGGCCCGGTTCGTGGCGCCGGGTGTGGTGGCCTGCCCCATGGCCTTTGGCCGGGCCGACCCGAACGCTCGGGCCTATGACGCCGCGGCCGAGGCCCTGGCCGGCATGACCGACGCGGCGGGCCGCCGGTTGCAGGTGGTGCGCATCCCCTCGCCGGGCTGGATCGACGGGCCGGACAAGGACTGCGTGCCGGCCAGCCACATGAATTTCCTGATCGCCAACACCGCGGTGATCGTGCCCCTCTACGCCGACCTGCCCGGGCGCTACGCGACCCAGGCGCTGGAACAGCTTTTCCCGGAGCGCAAGGTGATCGGCCTGCCGTCTATCGCGATCCTGACCGGCGGCGGCTCGTTCCACTGCATCACCCAGCAGGAGCCCGCCTGATGGCCCGCACCCTGAGCGTCGCCGCCCTGCAGACCCACTACGACACCGACCTGGCCGGCAATATCGCCCGCACCGCCGACCTCATCCGACAGGCGGCGGACCGAGGCGCGCAGGTGATCTTGCCGTCGGAGCTCTTCCAGGGCCCCTATTTCTGTGTCGCCCAGGAGGAGCGTTGGTTCGCCCAGGCCCATCCCTGGCGCGAGCATCCCTGCGTCACCGCCCTGGCGCCGCTGGCCAAGGAGCTTGGCGTGGTGCTGCCGATCTCGATCTTCGAGCGCGAGGGGCCGCACTATTTCAACAGCCTGGTGATGATCGACGCCGATGGCGCGCCGCTGGGCGTCTATCGCAAGAGCCATATCCCCGACGGCCCGGGCTATATGGAGAAGTATTATTTCCGGCCCGGCGACACCGGCTTCAAGGTCTGGGACACCAGGTTCGGCCGCATCGGCGCGGGCATCTGCTGGGACCAGTGGTACCCGGAATGCGCCCGGGCCATGACGCTGATGGGCGCCGAGGTTCTGCTCTATCCGACGGCGATCGGGTCGGAACCGCACGATCCCACCCTCGACACCGCCCAGCCGTGGCGCAGGGCCATGCAGGGCCATGCGGTGTCCAACGTCATTCCCGTGATCGGCGCCAATCGCACGGGCTTCGAACCGTGGGCGGACTATCCCGGCGGCGGGCAAGGGTTCTACGGCTCCAGCTTCATCGCCGACCACCGGGGCGACCTGGTCGCCGAGTTCGGGCGCGAGGACGAGGGCGTGCTGACAGCGACCTTCGATCTGGACTTCCTCAGCCGTCACCGCGCTGCGTGGGGGTTCTTCCGCGACCGGCGGCCGGACCTCTATGGGGCCCTGACCCAGGGCCGTCCGGCTTGATCGAAACCGAGCGGCTGGTGTTGCGCCGCTGGCGCCCGGCCGACCATGCGCCCTTCGCCGCCATCAACGCCGATCCCCGGGTGGGCGACTGGCTGGGCGGCGTCCGCACCGCTGCGCAGACCGACGACCAGATCGCCCGGATCGAGGCCCATTGCGCCCGCCACGGCTATGGCTTCTGGGCGGCGGAGCGCAAGGCCGACCGCCGGCTGGTGGGGATGATCGGCCTGAAGTTCCACGAGGAAACCCCGCCCGGGCCCTGTGTCGAGGCGGGCTGGCGCCTGGCGCACGATTGCTGGGGCCGGGGCCTGGCCACCGAGGGCGCGGCCGCGGCGCTCGCCTGGGGGTTCGACCACCTGGAGGTTCCCGAGATCGTGGCCTTCACCGCCAGGGCCAACCTGGCCTCACAGGCGGTGATGCGGCGGATCGGCATGGTCCATGTCCCGGCGCGGGATTTCGACCACCCGGCTCTGCCGGCGGACCATCCTTTGCGGTCCCATGTGATGTTCGCGGCCCGGCGGCCCGGTCAGTAAGCCTCGCAGCTTCTGGCCTTCGGCGCCCGCGCCAGCTCGATCTTCGCCCTGGCCAGGTCAGCGCGGAACGCCGGCTCGGCATGCAGGCGGGCGACCATCACCGAGGCCAGTGTGTCGCCGGCCGCCACGTCGCTGGCGAAATGGACACCGCAGACCACGCGGCTGAAGCCGGTCTCCCGCCCGGCGGTCATCAGGGCCGATGCATGGGCGGGCTGGATCTCCGCCAGGATGAGAGCCCAGGCCCAGCCGGTCATCGAATGGCCGGACGGGTAGGAGGCGTTGGTGTCCATCCACTTGGCGCGGGGAATGCAGATGGGCCGCTCGTCGCCGACCATCGGCCGGCGGCGGTCGTAGAAATCCTTGGCGGGCTTGCTGACGCTGCGGACGTCCAGTTCGATGCGGTGGATCATCCGCATGGTGGTTGGCGTGCGGCGCTCGCTGATGTCGCGGCCGATGGCGCAGGCGTAGCGCTTCAGGGCCCCGCCGCTCCAAAGATCGTTGTCCAGCTGCGCCAGCTTCCAGCGGGCGGTGTCGATATAGACCCGCGTCTCCTCGTAGATGGCCCGGTCGGCCTTGCCCTGCGGGCTGTCGGGAGCCGGCGGCGGGCCAAGGATCAGCTTGGCGTCGAGGACATCGGGCCTGAGGTAACCGGTGAGTTTGGTGGGGACCGGCTGAGCCATCGAAGGGTCGAGGCTGGTCGTCGCCGGTTCCGGCGCGGCCGCGGCCAAGGGGATCGCCAGCATCAGGGTAAGGGCAAAGGCGGCCAGGTGTCGGTTTCGGATCACGGGTGCTCGCTCTCGCGCCACGGCGGGCGCCGCTGGGCCGCAGATTGAAGACCCTGCGCTGGCGGCGCGCAAGCCAATGGGCCGCATTTGCCCGGCTGGGCGCGATCGGTTAGAAGCGGCGACCTTGCGCGTGGGCGGCTTCGCTCCTTTTGCGCTCCTCGATTTCGAAGGCGATCCATGACGACCACCACCCAGCCCGGGGCGGGCCAGATCTCCGGCAATGTGCTTTTCTATTCCAAGCCCGAGCCGCTCTCGCCGGAAATGCACAACAAGCTCGGCGTCAGGCGCATGGATGGGCCGTTCGGCTTCGCCAAGGAAGGCCACGCCGTGCCGTTGACCGTCGGCGAGTTCGGCCTGGCCGCGCTGACCGGTCCGATCATCTTCGTCGGCGACGACAAGCTGCCGATCGCGGTCATGGGCCTGAACGCCGGCGAGAACATGTTCGTGCAGGACAACGGCCTCTTCGAGCCGGGCGTCTACATCCCGGCCTATATCCGCCGCTACCCCTTCATCTTCGCCAATGACGATGCCGGCAAGCAGATGGTGCTGTGCATCGACCGCGGCGCCGAATTCATCGTGCCGGGCGGCGACATGGCCTTCTTCGAGAAGGACAACCAGCCCACCGAATACACCAAGGGCTGCATCGAATTCTGCAACAACTTCGAGGTCGAGCGCCAGCGTACGATGAGCTTCGTCCAGATCCTCAAGGACCTGGACCTGTTCGAGACCAAGGTGGCGGAATACACCCCGATCAACCCCGACGGTTCGCAGGGCGAGCCGCAGAAGATCGCGGAATATTTCGGCGTCTCGGAAGACAAGCTGAAGACACTTCCGGACGCGAAACTGGCCGAGCTCCGCGACAACGGCGCGCTTGCCCAGATCTACGCCCACATGATGTCGCTGGTCGGCTGGGATCGCCTGATCGCGCTGGCCATGGCCCGCGCGCCGCAGACCCCGGCGGCCGCGAACAGCTAGCCTTTCCCTCTCCATCGGGGAGGGAAATCAGCGGGCGAAGACGCCCCGGGTGAGGCAGGAGAAGACCAGGCGCCCGGCCTCGTCCAGCAAGTCGTGCTGGGCGATGACGATGCCCTTGCCTTCGCCCACCGGGTCCTTGGCCATCACCGTCATGCGGCCCCGCAGCAACTCACCCACGGGCGGGTTGCGCACCCAGCGCAGGGCGTCGACGCCCAGGCGCTTGGTCTGTGGCCAGTCGGTGTGGGCGATGGCGTCGAGCTTGGCCCAGATCGCGAAGACCATGGCGTCCGGCGCCCCGCGCTCAAGCGCCCAGCCCGGGGTGAAGGCGGCGATGAAGGTCGCAAGCGCGGCTTCCTCGACGGCGGCCGCGCCCAGGGAAACCACCTGGCCGATCTGGATGTCATCGAATGCGGCTGGCACGGGCGATCCTTGGCTGAGACGCGCTTGGGCGCGGCGGATTCGCCGATCATGGCGGGCGCCGGGTGGTCAAGTCGAGCCTCGCTTTGCGTGATCGGCCAAGCCGGGCCATATAGCCGGCCATGAGGTCGGTCGTGTCCGTGATGAAGCAGATCCTGTTGAGCCTGGTCCTGGCGCTCGCCGCGGTGGCGCCGGCCGCCGCCCAGCCGGTGAATTCGGGCCACATCACCTCCGAACTGGTGGCCGACAGCCCGTCCATCGCACCGGGCGCTACGGTTCACGTCGCGCTTCGCCAGTCGATCCAGAAGGGCTGGCACACCTATTGGCGCAACGCCGGCGATTCCGGCGAGCCGACCACCCTCAAATGGACCCTGCCCGTGGGCTGGCAGGCCGGCCCCTTCGTCTGGGCGACGCCGCGCAAGATCCTGGTCGGGCCCCTGGTCAACTATGGCTACGAAGGCGAGGTCCTGCTGCCGATGACCCTGACCGCGCCGGCCGGCGCCAAGGCAGGCGAGCGGGCGACCCTCAAGGCCCAGGCCGCCTTCCTGGTCTGCGCCGAAATCTGCGTGCCGGAAGACGCCACCCTGACCCTGACGCTGCCGGTCGCCGCCGCCTCCGCCACCCCCGATCCGAAGTGGGGCCCGCCGATCGCCGCCGCGCTGGCCGCCGCGCCGAAGCCGGCCGGCCTGGCCGCCGTCTTCCAGCCCAAGGCCGGACAGGTGGCTCTGGCCATCACCGGACAGGCCCTGAAGGGCGCCGATCTCGCGGGCGCCTATTTCTATCCCTACGAGTCCAATGTCATCGATCACGCCAAGCCCCAGGCGATCGAGCGCGGACCCGATGGCCTTACCCTGACGCTCACCGCCGGCCCCGCCTTCCAGGGCGGCAAGGCGCCCGCGGAACTGGCCGGCGTCCTGGCGTTCGGTGACAGGGCTTATGAGGTTTCGGCCACCGCGGGCGCGCCGCCCGCCAGCGCGGCGGGGCTGGGACCTCCGCCGGTGAAGACCGGCTCGCCCGGGGCTGACCTGGGCCTGGCCACCGCCGCCGTCTTCGCCCTGCTGGGCGGGCTGATCCTCAACCTGATGCCCTGCGTATTCCCTGTCCTGGCCATGAAGGCCGCATCGCTGGCCGGCCATGGCGGCGGGGCCCATGCGGAGGCGCGCCGCCAGGGCCTGGCGTTCGGCGCGGGCGTGCTGGTGACCTTCCTGACCCTGGCCGGCGCGCTGATCGCGCTCAAGGCTGCAGGCTCGGCCATCGGCTGGGGTTTTCAGCTGCAATCGCCGCCCGTGGTCGCGGTGCTCGCCCTGGTGATCCTGGCCATCGCCCTCAACCTGTCGGGCGTCTTCGAGATGGGCGCCTCGCTTCAGGGCGTGGGCTCCGGCCTCGCCGCCCGCCATGGCCTGGCCGGCGCTTTCTTCACCGGCGTGCTCGCGGTGGTGGTGGCGGCGCCGTGCACGGCGCCCTTCATGGGCACGGCGCTGGGTTGGGCGCTCACCCAGCCGCCGGTGGCCGCCCTGGTGGTGTTCCTGGCCCTGGGGATCGGTTTCGCCGCGCCCTTCGTGGCCGTGGCCTTCGCGCCGGCCCTGCTGGACCGCCTGCCCCGGCCCGGCGCCTGGATGGAGGTGTTCCGCAAGGCGCTGGCCTTTCCAATGTACGCCGCCGCAGCCTGGCTGGTCTGGGTCCTGACCCTGCAGGCCGGGGCCACGGCTCTGGCCCGCATCCTGGCCGCGGCGATCGTGGCGGCGCTGGCCGCCTGGCTGTTCGGCGCCGCCCAACGCCGCTCGGCGCTCGGCAAGCGCACACTGGCGCTGGGGGCGAGCGCCGCCGTCCTGGCGCTGGGCGCGCTCTTCGCCGCCGCGGGCCCAGGCTATGCGGATGTCTCCGCGACCGGCGCCGCCGCCAAGGCCGAGCTGGACTACGAGCCCTATAGCCCGGCGCGGCTGGCCGAACTTCGCGCCCAGGGCCGCCCGGTGCTGGTCAACTACACCGCCGCCTGGTGCGTCAGCTGCCAGGTCAACGACCGCGTCGCGCTGTCGACCCGCGCGGTGGCCGACGCCCTGAAGGCTGACAACGTCGCCTATCTGAAAGCTGACTGGACCCGCAAGGACGCCGATATCGCCGCCGAACTGGCCCGCTACGGCCGCGCGGGCGTGCCGCTCTATCTGGTCTATGGCGCGGGGGGCGCCGAGGCCAGGATCCTGCCCTCGATCCTGACGCCCGGCATCGTGGTCAAGGCCCTCGACGCGGCCAAGGCCAAGGGCGCCTGACTATCGATGGCAAAGCCGGAGGCCCGCACGTGACCGACCTGACCACCGCCTGGGCCCGGGTGCTGGAGGGCGCGAACCTCGCCCGCAGCCGCCGCATCGCGTCGCTGTTCGGCGCCGAGCCGGGCCGCCTGGTGCGGCTTTCGGTCGAGGCGGCGGGCCTTGCCATGGACCTGTCGAAACAGCCCTGGTCGCTCACCGATCTGGAAGCCTGTCTGGATCTCGCCCGCGCCGCCGATATCGAGGCCGCGCGCGGCCGCCTGTTCGCCGGCGAGGTGATGAACCCGTCGGAGGGTCGCGCGGTCCTCCACATGGCGCTGCGTGCGCCCAAGGGGGCGGGATACAAGGCCGAGGGCCAGCCGGTCTCCGCCGAGGTCGAGGCCATGCGCGGCAAGATGGCCGCCTTCGCCACGGCGATCCGCTCCGGCGAGCGCCGGGGCGCCACGGGAAAGCCGATCCGCTCGGTGGTTCACGTGGGCATCGGTGGCTCGGACTTCGGCCCCCGACTGGTGTGGGACGCGCTGCGGCCGCTGGCGCCGCAGATCGAGGTCCGCTTCGTGGCGAATGTCGATCCGGCCGAGATGGCCCTGGCGCTGACCGGCCTCGATCCCGCCGAAACCCTGGTGGTGGTGGTCTCCAAGACCTTCACCACCCAGGAGACCATGACCAACGCCACGACAGCGCGGGCGTGGCTGCGGGGCGCGCTCGGCCCCGCCGCCGACGCGCAGCTGGTGGCGGTCAGCGCCGCGCCGGCGGTCGCCCAGGCGTTCGGCGTCCCGGCCGACCAGGTGTTCGGTTTCTGGGACTGGGTGGGCGGGCGCTATTCGGTCTGGTCCTCGGTTGGCCTGTCCTGCGTCATTGGCCTGGGCCCGGAAGTCTTCGACGCGCTGCTGGCCGGGGCCGCGGCCATGGACGACCACTTCCAGGGCGCGCCGCTGGAGCGCAACGCCCCCGTGCTGCTGGCCCTGGCTCACGTCTTCAACCGCAATGGCCTGGGCCGGCCGGTCCGCGCCGTGGTGCCCTATGCGCAGCGCCTGCACCTGCTGGCGACCTTCCTCCAGCAGCTGGAGATGGAATCCAACGGCAAGCAGGTGACGGCGCAGGGCAAGCCCGTCGCCCACGCCACGGCCCAGGCGGTGTTCGGCGACGCCGGCACCAATGTGCAGCACGCCTTCTTCCAGATGATGCACCAGGGGACCGACGTGATCCCCACCGACATCATCGCCGTGCGCCACGCCGGCGAGGGCGATCCCGCCGCCCAGCTGATCCTCAATTCCAACGCCATCGCCCAGGCCGAGGCCCTGATGGTCGGGCGTCCGGAATCGGAGGTGCGGGCCGAACTCGCGGGCAAGGGGCTTTCCGCCGCCGAGATCGATGTCCTGGCCCCGCAGCGGACATTCCCCGGCGACCGGCCCTCCGCCTTCATCCTGCTGGACCGGCTTGGCGCTGGCGAGTTGGGCGCACTGTTGGCGCTCTACGAGCACAAGACCTTCGTCGAGGGCGTCCTCTGGGGGGTCAACAGCTTCGACCAGTGGGGCGTAGAACTGGGCAAGACGCTGGCGACCCGCGTGCTGGGCGAGCTGAAGGGCGGGGCGCAGGGCGACCACGATCCTTCGACCGCCGCCCTGATCGCCAGGCTCAGGCCCGGCTCCTGACTGGATTTGTTCACGCTTCCCGGCTATAGGCCCGCCCCATGAGCGGTTTTTCGCATCACCACGGTCATCGCCATCCGACCTTCGCGGGTTCGGACCGGGATCGCTTGGCCTAAGCGACCGCGTTTTCCGAGCCCCGCGCCAAGCGGACGGGGCTCGATGCAATCCAGCCCCATCCGTCGCCTCCTTTTCCCAGGGACACGACCATGGACGACCTTCCTTCCCCGAGCTGCCCTCCTTCCTTGAGTAACGGCCCGCCAACCGTTAAGCGCGAGGCCATGACCGACGCGCCCGCCAGCTCTGAAGCTTCCCGCCCCGAAGCCAGAAGTCCCAGGGGCTTCAACGACCGCCGCGCCCGCGACCTGGTGGCGGAACGGAAGATCCTGGCGGCGGTGTCGGAGGTCTATGAGCGCTACGGCTTCGAGGCCCTGGACACCGGCGCCTTCGAATATGCCGATGCGCTCGGCAAGTTCCTGCCCGACGCCGACCGTCCCAACGAGGGGGTCTTCGCCCTGCAGGACGACGCAGATTCTGACGGGAATGGGCAGTGGATGGCGCTGCGCTACGACCTGACGGCCCCGCTGGCCCGGTTCGCGGCCCAGAACTGGGAGACCCTGCCAAAGCCTTTCCGCCGCTACGCCTTCGGGCCGGTGTGGCGAAACGAGAAGCCCGGCCCGGGGCGCTTCCGCGAGTTCGTCCAGTGCGACGCAGACACGGTGGGCTCGGCCCGACCGGAGGCCGACGCCGAGATCATCGCCATGGCGGTGGCCGGCCTCGAGGCCGCCGGCCTGCCGGCCGGCTCGGCGGTGGTGAAGATCAACAACCGCAAGCTGCTCAACGGCCTGATGACCACGGCCGGGGTCTCCAGCGAAGGCCAGAAGCTGGCGGTGTTGCGCGCCGTGGACAAGCTCGACCGCCTGGGCGCGGACGGGGTCCGCCTGCTGCTTGGCGAGGGCCGCAAGGATGAGTCCGGCGACTTCACCAAGGGCGCGGGCCTGACGGCGGCCGCCGCCGAGCGGGTGCTGGCCTTTACCCAGGCCGGGGCGGGCGGCCGCACCGAGACCCTGGACAAGCTGGCCGGGGTGATCGGCGGCTCGGCCGAGGGCGACGAGGGCCTGGCCGAACTGGCCGCGATCCATCAGGCCCTGACCGGCCTGGGCGTGGGCGCCGATCGGGCGACGTTCGATCCCTCCATCGTGCGTGGGCTGGAATATTACACCGGTGCGGTTTTCGAGGCGGAACTGCTGCTTCAGACCACGGACGATAAGGGCCATCCGGTGCGGTTCGGCTCGATCGGCGGCGGCGGGCGGTATGACGATCTGGTGGCGCGGTTCACCGGCGAGCGGACGCCAGCCACCGGCTTTTCCTTCGGGGTGACGCGGCTGGCCGCGGCGCTGAAGGCGGCGGGACGGGATCTGGCCGCCGACGTGCGCGGTCCGGTGGTGGTGCTGGTCCTCGATCAGGCGCGGATGGCTGATTACATGGCCGTGGCGGGCGAGCTTCGGGCCGGCGGGATTGCCGCGGAGGTCTATCTGGGAACCTCCGGCATGCGTCCGCAGATGAAATATGCCGACCGGCGGCTCTCGCCCGCAGCGGTGATTATCGGCGGCGACGAGTTCGCCGCCGGGACCGTGACCATCAAGGATCTGGACCTCGGCCGGGCGCTGGCGTCCGGCGTCGCCGATAACGCCGCCTGGCGGGCTGAACGCCCCGGCCAGATGACCGTGCCGAGAACCGGTCTGGTCGCGGCGGTGCGGGCCATCGTCGAGGCGCAGCCGTGAGGGTCGAGCCGACCGTCCCCGCCGAGGTCCTGGCCGGGATCAGAGGGGTCCTGGCAAGCGCCGGCGCCGAGACCATCGATGCGCCGATCCTGCAGCCGCTGAACCTGCTGCTGGAACTGGTGGGCGAGGCCATGCGGGCCCGGCTGTTTGTCGTCCAGGCTGAGGGCGGGGCCGAGGAATGCCTTCGCCCCGACTTCACGGTGGCCGTGGCCCGCGCCCACATCGAAAGGGGTGCGGCGGAGGGCCGCTATGCCTACGAGGGCCCGGCCTTCCGCGCCGCGCCGGAGGGCGAGGAGCCGGAACAGTTCGTGCAGCTGGGGGTCGAGCGTTTCGCCGCCCAGGGGTCGCCCATGGTCGAGGCTGACGTCGAGATGACCGGGCTGGCCTGGGGGGCCAGCCGGGCGGGCGGGCGCGAGGACCTGACGCTGTGGCTGGGCGACGTGGGCCTGTTCGCCGCCTTCATCGAGAGCCTGTCGCTGCCGCCCACCCTGGCCGCGCGATTGCGGCGGGTGGCGGGCCGTCCGAGGCTGCTGGCCGCCGAGCTTGGCCGGGCGGGCGAGGCGCCGCAACGCGCCGAGGCCGGGCAACTGGCCACGATGCTGGCGGGCCTCGAGGCCTCCAAGGCCGCCGGGCTTCTGGAAGAGGTGTGGGCCCTGGCGGGTATCGAGCCGGTGGGCGGACGTGGGCCCGCTGAGATCGCCGCGCGGCTGGTGCGGCGCGCCGAGGCCGCAAGCGCGCCCTCCCTGACCGCCAGCCAGGCGGCGGCCATCGGCGCCTTCATGGCCATTTCCGATACGCCGGCCGAGGGGCTGAGACAGGTCCGCGCCCTGGCCGGCGGCGGCGTCGGCATCGCCGCGGCGCTGGAGGCCTGGGACGCGCGGCTGGGGGCCCTGGGCGAGGTCGCGCCGGTTGCGGCGATGCGCTTCGCGCCGGCGCTAGGCCACGCCTTCGACTACTACGACGGCATCACCTTCGAGGTCCGCAGCGAGGCCCTTGGGCCGGAGCGGCCCGTGGCGTCCGGCGGACGATATGATGGCCTTCTCGAGCGGCTGGGCGGCCAGGCGGGCGGACGCGCGGTGGGCTGCGTGGTCCGACCGTGGCGCGCCTTCGCGGGAGGCGAGTCATGAGCGGTGAGCTGATCGTCGCGGTCCCGTCGAAGGGCCGGCTCAAGGAGCAGGTGGAGGCCTGGTTCTCCGACTGCGGCATTGGCCTGAAGATCGTTGGCGGCGCGCGGGGCTATCTGGCGGAACTGAAGGGGGTTCCAGGCGTCCAGGTGCGCCTGCTGTCGGCCGGCGATATCGCCGAAGCCCTCAGCCTTGGCGAAGTCCACCTCGGCGTGACCGGCGAGGACCTCCTGCGCGAGACCGGCCCGGGCCTCGACGCCCGGGTCATGCTGCTGCGGCCCCTGGGCTTTGGGCGCGCGGACCTCGTTGTGGCCGCGCCGAAGAGCTGGCTCGACGTGGAGGCGATGGCCGACCTCGAGGAGGTGGCCCACGACTACCTTGCCCGCACGGGACGGCGCATGCGGGTGGCGACCAAGTACCTGGCCCAGACCCGCGCCTTCTTCGCCCGGCATGGGGTGGTCGACTATCGGATCGTCGAATCGGGCGGCGCCACCGAGGGCGCCCCGGCGGCCGGCGCGGCGGAACTGGTGGTCGACATCACCACCACCGGCGCGACCCTGGTGGCCAACGGCCTGAAGGTCCTCGACGACGGGGTGATCCTGAAGAGCCAGGCGCACCTGGCCGCCAGTCTCAAGGCCGGTTGGAGCGCCGAGCAGCTGGGCAGCGCCGAGCGTCTGCTGAGGATCATCGAGGCGCGGGCCGCGGCGCTGACAAGCTCGACGCTGGTCTGGCCGCAGACGGGGGACGCAGTGGAGGCCTCGGCGATTGCGGGACAGGAAGCCCTTGGAGCGGTTCGCCGCCCGCACGGCCTGCTCGTTGAAGCGAATCGCGCCTCCGACGCCGCCCTCGCCCTGGCCGCGTCCGGTCTTGGCCCGGTGACGGCCGCGCGCCCGGAATTCATCTTCGACGTCGATTGCGCGCCTCTGGAGGCCCTCAAGAAACGCGTTATTTGACAAGATAGTCAAAAGACAGTGTAAATTTCGGTTCTGAAGCGAAAAACCGGGCGATCCTTGCGCCAAACTGTCAATCGGACCGTTGACTTGGGCAGGTTTTTGCCGTTTCTTGCGGCTGCGAGAGATACGCGGACGCAAGATCCAAGGTCTCCGGCGTTTCGGGGAGGAAACGCCCGCTCAACAAGAGCTTCTGCTCAAAAATATGGCCCGTCGCGAATATCCCCCGCGGCGGGCCAAATTTTTATCTTTCACAAAAATTGACGGAACAAAGAAATCCGTCCGGTCCGGTTCGATCGGGCCGGTTCACCAGATGCGTGCGCGATCGGCCGGCGCCACATACATCGGGTCGCCCGGCTTCACGCCGAAAGCCTCATAGAAGGCGTCGACGTTGCGCACCGGCACGTCGACCCGGGCGATGTCGGGGGAATGCGGATCGGAGACCAGCAACTGTCGCTGGGCGTCCTCGCGCATCTTGCCGCGCCAGACCTGGGCCCAGCCCAGGAACACCCGCTGATCGCCGGTCAGGCCATCGATCACCGGCGCAGGCTGGCCATGCAGGGAGGTGTGGTAGGCGTCCAGCGCCAGCAGTAGGCCGCCCAGGTCGGCGATGTTCTCGCCCATGGTCAGGTCGCTGTTGATCTTGGCGCCCGGCAGGACCTCGAAGGCCGCGTACTGCTTGCCGAGCTTGGCCGCTTCGGCGGCGAAGCGCGTGGCGTCCTGCGTGGTCCACCAGTCACTGAGCTTGCCGCGGCCGTCGTACTGGCGTCCCTGGTCATCGAAGCCGTGGGTCATCTCGTGGCCTATGGTCCCGCCGATGCCGCCATAGTTGATCGCCGGGTCGCCGTCGGGGTCGAAGAACGGCGGCTGCAGGATGGCGGCGGGGAAGACGATCTCGTTGCCCGTGGGGTTGTAGTAGGCATTGATGGTCGGCGGGGTCAGCGCCCACTCGGATTTGTCGACAGAACCGCCCAGGCGGGCGGCCTGGAAGTTCCAGTCGAAGGTCGAGGCCCGCTGGACGTTGCCGTAGAGGTCGCCCTCCCTGATCGTCAGGGCGGAATAGTCCCGCCACTTGTCCGGATAGCCGATCTTCACCCGGAACAGGCTGAGCTTTTCGTGCGCCCTGGCCTTGGTGGCCGGGCTCATCCAGTCGACCCTGTCGATGCGGCCCTGCATGGCCGTGCGGATGTCGCCGACGAGCGCCAGCATCTTGGCCTTGCTCTGCGGTGGGAAATATTCCTCCACATAGATGCGGCCCAGGGCCTCGCCGATACGGCCGTCAACCAGGGTGACGCCGCGCTTCCAGCGGGGCCGCATGGCCTTGGTGCCGGCGAGCACTTCGTTGCGGAAATGGTAGCGGGCCTCGACGAAGGGCGCCGACAGATAGGGGGCGGCCTGGTCGGCCAGGTAGAAGACCTGCCAGGCCTTGAGGGTCGCCACCGGGGTCGCCGCATAGATCCTGGCGATCTTCGGCAAGGCGGTCTTTTCCTGGACCACAACCGTCTTGGCCCGTGTCAGGCCGGCGCCGGCCATGAAGGCCGGCCAGTCGAACCCGGGGGCGAGGCTGGGGACCTGCGAGGTCGCAAGCCCGTTGTACATCTTCACGCTGTCGCGCCGCTCGGCCCGGGTCCAGGAAACCATGGCGATCCGGGTTTCCAACTCGACGATGGCCCGGGCGTTGGCGGCCGGGTTTGGCCAGCCGGTCAGGATGAGCATCTGGGCGACATAGTCCTGGTAGGCCTGCTTCTGCTTGGCGAAGCTGGGCTGCAGGTAATAGTCCCGGTCGGGCAGGCCCAGGCCCGCCTGGCCCAGGTAGACCGCATAGTGGTCCGGGTCCTTGGCGTCCTCGCCGATCTGAGCGGAAAAGACCGAGCCGCCGAACACCTTCATCGACCGGCCCATCTCCCGGGCGATATCGCTGCGGGTCTTCTCGGCGCGGATGGCGGCCAGGTCGCCGGCCATGGGCCGCGCGCCGAGCGCGTCGACCTTCGCCTCGTCCATGAAGCTGCGATAGAGGCCGCCCACCTTGGCCACGTCGCCGGTGGCGGACTTGTCGGCGGCGGCCTTTTCCACGACCGCGCGCATGCGGGCCTGGGAGAGCTCATTGAGCTTGTCGAAGCTCCCGAAGCTCGCCCGGTCGGGCGGGATTTCCAGAGCCTTCACATAGGCGCCGTTGGCGTAGGCGTAGAAATCCTGACCAGGGGTGACGGCCGCGTCGCGGCCCGCAAGGTCGAAGCCCCACGGGCCCATGCGCGGCGCCTTGGAGAGATCTGCGGCCGGATCGGCGGTCTGCGCCCCGGAGGGGGCCGCCGACAGGAGGGCGGCAGCGGCGGCGGCAGCGAGCCAGAAGGATTTCATCGCGCGGGTCCCTGACGGTGGTGACGCCGCCAACCATGCCTCGGGAGGCGTCACTTAGGGCGTTACATTTTCGACAGGAATGGCGGCCTTGGCGATGCCGGGCGCCCTAGTGATGCATGCCCGGCATGTCGGCCATCGGGTCGGGCTGGCCAACCGAAACCTTGAGGCCGACCTTGATCCTGACGCCGCTGGCGAAGGTCAGGGTCGCGGGCAGGCTGTCGCCAACGTTCAGCGGCTTGGTCAGGCGGATGAACATCAGGTGGTAGGCGCCCGGGCCGAAGGTCGCCTGGCCGCCGGCCGGGATCGCCACCCGGTCCTGGCGGGCCATGGACATGACCCCGCCGGCCATGGCGGTGGAGTGGATCTCCACCCTGGCCGCCGCGGGACTTTCGACCCCGACCAAGGCGTCCGCCGCCTTGGCGGTGTTGGCGACCACCATGTAGCCGATGCCGTTGGTCCCGGCCGCGGCCGGGCGGCTCCAGGGCTGGCGGACCTCCAGCCCCCCGAGCCGATATGTGGCCGCGGACACGGTTCCGGCGGTCAGGGCGACGATGGCCAGGGCGGCCAGTCCGGTTTGAAGTCTCATGTCGACAGCATCCTCAATGATTGTGGCCGCCATCGGTCGCGGCGGGGCCGAGCTGCAGGGAAGGGGCCGGGTGGCTGAGCCGCCCTTCGCCAGGGTCGGGGATCTCGATCCATTGCTCGGTTTCCTCGCCGCAAGTCTGGACAGCTGGGAAGTAGAGCGGGCCGGGGGCCGACGGCGTGCGGATGAAGACCGTGAACTCATCGAATTCGTCCGGGGGCAGACGGCCCGTCCAGGTCACCGCGCTAACGCCGCCGCCTTGATCATGTTCGATGGTCAGGGTCCAGCCGGCCTTTGGCTGCGGGCGGGCCGCGCCAAGACCCGGGGGCATTTCGATCCGCACGCCCGTGGTCGCCGCGATGTCATGGCAGCCGTGGCCGACCTGAAACCGCACCGCCTGGTAGGCGCCGGCCGCCGCCTGCTTCGGTTCGGTGCTGACATGGGCGCCGGCCTGGCCGCTCATGGCGACGAACGCCAGGCCGATGGCGACGAGGCGTGTCAGGCCCTGGCTATCAAGGTGTCGCATTCGCATCTCCTGCTGAAAGCGCGGTCCCGGCATGGCCGGGTTCAATAGGCGTACTTGAGATCGACGAACACGCTTCGTTGGGTGAAGGGGTGGAACAGGATGTAGCTGCGGTCGCCAAGATTGGTGACGCCGATCGCCGTCTCCAGATGGTCGTTCACCCGATAGCGGACGTGGACATCGGCGACGAAGAAAGCCCCGAAGCCCTGGTAGGTGTTGGCGTAGTGGTCGCTGTTGTCGATCGTCGCGAACATGCGATCGCTGTAGCGGGCGGCCAGAGCCAGATCGAGCCGCGGGAGCGTCGGCGGCGTGTAGGTGGCGACCATGGCGCCGCGCCAGCGTGGCAGTTGCGGCAGGTGCTTGCCGACCGCCGCGGGGAAGGCGCGGTCCTTCTCGATGCCGGTGTCCAGGTAAGTCGCCCAGCCTGAGATCGCGAGGCCCGGGACCAGGAGGTCTCTCTCGACGCCCACCACCTCGATGCCGGACGAGCGCGTACGCTCGACGTTCTGGACGAAGCTCACGTTGGATCCGTTCAGCAGGGCCGTCTGGGAGAGCAGGGCGTTGCGGACATGTTCATCGAAGACCGAGATCCGCAGGCTGCCTGACGTCCAATTACGTTCCACCGACAGTTCGCTGGAAAGCGCCCGCTCCGGCGTCAGGTGGGGGTCGGGAACGGAGAGGGTCGGTCCCGTGGTCACCGCCTGGTAGAGTTCGCTTACTGTCGGGAAGCGGTTGGCGACGCCGACCGAACCCTTGAAGATCCAGCCGGGCGCCGGGGACCATTGCGCGACGGCCTTGGGCGAGAAGGTGCTCTGGCCGATTTCCGGCTGGCGGGTGTTGAGCGGCGGCGCCGCCGAGACGTTGAGGCCCTGGTAGGCGCGCCAGTGTTCGTAGCGGCCCCCGAGTGTCAGCTTGAGGTTGGGGGTCAGCGACCAGACGTCCTGAGCCCACAGGGCCTGGGTCTGGGTGCGGCCCTGGTTGAGCGTCAGGAGGGCGCCTTTTTCGTCCGCGCGCCAGTTGGCGAGGGCGAACCGCGGGTTGTCCAGGCGGTAGCTGTCCAGGTGCGAGCCGAAGCCGATGGCGTGGTCGGCGTTGGGCCGCCACTTGCCGTTGATGTCCAAGGTGCGCCAGGACGTCCCGTCCAACTCCGCGACAGTCCCGGCCCCACCGACGAAGCCGCCGGGCAAGGCCACGGTCGGGAGCCTTTGGCGACTGTGCAGATAATCGAAGGCGGTGGCGGTGACATCGAAGTCGAAAGCCCTGCCGGTGTGCGAGCTCAGCGCCAGGCCCTGGGCGAGCTCAAGTTCATCGAAGTTGTAGACGCCGTTCGAGAAGGCGGAGGTCGCGACATTGTAGGCGCGGCCCGCGATGTTCAGGGCTCCGGCGTAGGCCGGGTTTCCGGCAGCGTCGCGCAGGTAGCTGTTGACGGTCGAGTCGTCGTCATTCCGGAACAGGCCGAAAGTGTAGGCCAGAGTCAGCGTCGGCGTGAAGTCGTAGGTGAAGCGGCCCGACGCATTGTCCTGCACCTGATGCTCCAGGCCGCTGGAGCCCAGAACCACGATCGGGGTGCTTGTCCGGTTGGCGTCGTTGAAGGCGCCGGTCACGGGCGCTCCGGCCGTGCTCGCCGCAGCCGGAACCGTGGCGGTGACATAGGTCAAGGGCTGGCCGTGGTTGTCCAGGTGGTTGTAACTCAGGCGGAACGCGAAGGCGCCGCGCCGGTCGCCGACGTCGGCGGCGAAGCGCCCCGTCGAGAAGCGCTTGTCGTCGGCGTATTTGACGAACGCCTGCGTGCCGGCCTGGGCCTCGACATGGGCCTCCAGCCGGCTCGGCATACGGGTGACGAAGGCGATGACACTGCCCACGGAATTGCCGGGAAAGGCCGCGGAGAACGGTCCGTTCAGGACATCCACCCGCGCCACGGCGCCCGGCGTGATCAGGCCCCATTTCGGGGACGCGCTGGTGTTGTTGTTGCCGATCAGGGCGGAAAGCAGGATGCCATCGACGTAGAGCAGGGTGCGGGCCGATGCGCCCACGCCGGAGGTGCGGCTGGTGATCGGCGACTGGGTGTCGCCGATGTGCCGCTGGCGGACCAGCACATTGGGCACATAGCGCAAGGCGTCCTCGGGCGTGACCATGGTGGTGGTCCGGGCGAGTTGGTCGGCCGTAACGGTCGAAGTGGTGTTTGGGGTGTCCGTGAGGTTTGAGACGGACGAGGGGGCCGTGACGATGACGGTATCCACCGTGGCGGCGGCTGCGTCTTCCGTGCGGGCGGCGGTCGTGACGAGGCCGCAAAGGGCTGCGCCAAGGAAGAGGGCGCGGCGCGCCCCGGCAGGGAAAGGCATGTTGGATCCAGAACGGCAGACAACGGTCGGCGCCTTCGCGGGCGCGGCTCATGGGGGTCTGGTTCAGGCGGTGGGCGGACCCTGTCCGAAGGGGCGGGGCGGGGAACGGGCGCGGGGCGCGGGCGCTGGCGCGGCGGCGGCATGCTCGACGCGCGCGGTGACGTAGGCGACCGGCTGAATCGCCAGTTCCGGGGCGGCGATCGCGGCCATGGCGGCGGCCAGGCAGTCCTGGCAGGGCAGGCCGCCGAAACCCTTCGGCTTGGGCGCGGGCGCGCCGTCCTGGGTGACGGTCTGGGCGCCATAGGCCGTGCAGATGATCATGGTCTCGCCGCTGGCGCGGCTGGCGGCCATGGCCGCGGCGGGGGCAAGCGCCTGGATCAGCAGGGCGAAGATCGCCACCAGGGCCGCGATGGCGCCCCGATTTCCAGCTGATTGTCCCGTCCGACGCATGGCTGGGCCTTCTACACCGGCGATTTGATTTCTCAAGCCGCCAAGGCTCCCCATATGCATGAGCCCAGCTTGGAGATCGCATGGAAGCCCACGTCCAGCCCGGCGCCTACAAGGACGTGGTCCTGTTTCTCGCCACGGCGGGGATCGTCGTGCCCCTGTTCCGCCGCTGGAAGGTGAGTCCGATCCTGGGGTTCCTCGGCGCCGGCCTGCTGCTCGGGCCGCACGGACTGGGCCGTCTCTCGGACCGGGCGCCCTGGTTGTCCTTCCTGACGATCGGCAATCCCGACGAGGTCGCCCAGCTGGCCGAATTCGGGGTGGTGTTTCTGCTCTTCATGATCGGGCTGGAGCTGTCCTGGGAGCGTCTGCGGGCGCTGCGGCGCTATGTTTTCGGCCTGGGGGCGCTTCAGGTCGGACTCTGCCTGACGGTCACCGCCGGGCTTTCGCTGGCGGCGGGTCAGCCGCCGGGCGCGGCGCTCGCCATCGGAGCGGCGCTGGCGCTTTCGTCCACGGCCATCGTCATGCCGATCCTGACCGAGCAGAAGCGGCAGCACTCCCTGGCCGGCCGGACCACCTTCTCGGTGCTCCTGTTCCAGGACCTCGCGGTGGCGCCGATTTTGGTCACGCTCACCCTGCTGGGCCGCCGCGACGCGCCGCCGACCCTGTCGCCGGATCTGCTCCTGGCCTTTGCGCCGGCGGTCATCGGGATCGTCGTTCTGCTGGTTGCCGGCCGACTGCTCTTGCGGCCGATGCTGCGCTCCGTCGCCAAAGCCAAGAGCGAAGAGCTGTTCGTCGCCGCCTCCCTCCTCGTGGTGATCGGCGCGGGCCTGGTCAGCGCGTTGGCCGGGCTGTCGATGGCGCTGGGCGCCTTCATCGCCGGGCTGCTTCTGGCCGAGACCGAGTTCCGCCACGAGGTCGAGGTCACCATCGAGCCGTTCAAGGGGCTCCTGCTGGGCCTGTTCTTCGTGTCCATCGGCATCGGCCTCGATCTGCCGCTCCTGGCCGCGCGGCCCTGGACGATCATCGGCGTGGCCTTCGGGCTGATGGCGGCCAACGGCGTGGTAATCTTCGTGCTGGCCAGGCTGTTCAGGGTGAAGACCCGCGCCGCCGCGGAGGTCGCCCTGCTGCTGGCGGGCGCCGGCGAGTTCGCCTTCGTGATCCTGGGCCAGGCCATGGACCAGCGGCTCGTCGACCGGACGACCGGGCAGTCCCTGCTTGTGGCTGCGACCCTATCCATGACCTGCATCCCGGCGCTGGCGGCGCTCGGCGCCCGGCTGGGCGGCCGCGCACTGTCGCCTGCCGAGCTTCCGCCGGAGCGATCCGGCGACGCACACGGAAGCTCGACGCCCGCGGTGCTGATCGCCGGCTACGGGCGGGTAGGCCGGCTGGTGGGTGAAATGCTGAGCCGGCACGGGGTGGCCTGGGTCGCCGCCGAGGCTGACGCGCGAGGCGTCGAGCGGGCGCGGCGGGCCGGCGAATCGATCTTCTTCGGCGACGCCGCCCGGCCCGAGTTCCTGCTGCGCTGCGGCCTGGCCGACGCTCCGGCCCTGGTGGTGACCATGGACAACCCCGACGGGGCCGAGGCGATTGTGGCGACCGCGCGGCAATTGCGTCCGGACCTGACCATCGTCGCCCGGGCCCGTGACGCGCGCCACGCCCAGCGGCTTTACGACCTGGGGGCGACCGACGCCGTGCCCGAGACGGTGGAGGCCAGCCTGCAGCTGTCCGAGGCGCTGCTGGTGGAGATCGGCGTGCCGATGGGCTTGGTGATCGCATCGATCCATGAACGTCGCGACGAGTTCCGCAAGGCTCTGAACCGGCCCGACTCACTCGGCGGCCGGACCCGGGCCCG
This sequence comes from Caulobacteraceae bacterium, assembly GCA_947475465.1. Classification (GTDB taxonomy): domain Bacteria; phylum Pseudomonadota; class Alphaproteobacteria; order Caulobacterales; family Caulobacteraceae; genus Phenylobacterium. Next base: position 81,774 of record CANJLK010000009.1, read on the forward strand.
CCGCCGCCCACAATAGGGCCCAAACGGCGCCCAAAAGCGGCCGACCCCGGAACCAAGCTCCGCCATCGACGTTGAGGGGGTCGGCGCATATGGGGCGCAGGCGGGTCGGGGAGGCAAATTCGCGGCATCAAGCTAGGGCACAAGGCGATTGGCGCCGCCAAGTCGATGATTTCGCGCGCCGAGCTCTGCCTGCGACAATGGTGCAAATTTACAAGACTAACCAGGAACTTCGCAACGACACGACATTGGCCATAATAACTTATGTCAATTGTTGCTAAGGACTTGGGAAATCAAAATCCTTCACGGGCTGGTCAGAAGTTTTCTGTGGTCCAGCTTGAATCGTCCGGGATGGGTTGATCTGAGGTCTTTGGCCGACGATTCCGTCGAGGGGATGGGGATTGGGTTCGCCGCGGGCGGGAATTTGCGAAGCGAGTGTTGCTCTGGTGACACTTACGCAACTCCCCACCCTTGATATAAATGGTCGCTGGGTCGATAGGCCGCAGCACCGAGGGCAATGAGAGGGCTCTGATTATGAAGTTCAAACTACTGGCGGGAGCCGCCTTGGCCACAATGTTTGTGGCCAGCGCCGCCTCAGCACAGGTTGGCTGGTATGGCGCCGTCGATCTCGGCTACCACTGGCCCGAAGGCGTCGATGCGACCTCGTCCAACAACGCCTCGGACGGTAAGCCCTATGCGTGGACGTTCGATCAGGACAGCAGCTGGGCCGGCTTCGTTCGCCTCGGCTATCAGCTGACCGATCACTGGCGCGTAGAACTGGAAGCCGGCTATCGCGACGGCGATATCAGCTCGGTCCGCGGTGGCGCTCAAGCCGTCGTCGGTCTCTGCGCCCCCGGGGTGATCCGCACGGCCGCGGCGCCGAACTGCGGTTCGCCTGACGGCAGCGTCCACTCGTGGACGGTGATGGGCAACGTCCTCTACGACATCCTGCCCGGCGCCACCTTCGATCCGTTCATCGGCGCCGGCCTCGGCGTCAACCACACGGAAATGCAGGTCAACGGTCAGTTCTCGAACGTTCCGGGCGTCTTCACCGCCGCCAACCCCGCCATCCAGAACCTGACCATCGACGACAGCGACACGGCGTTCGCCTGGCAGCTGATCGCCGGCGTGGCCTGGAAGGCGACGGACCGTCTGAACGTCGATTTCACCTACCGCTACCTCGGCGGTTCGGACACGACCTTCACCTCCACCGGCAGCGCCGCGCTGCAGCCCGGCACGTTCAAGGGGCAATACCGCGACTCGTCGGCGACCATCGGCCTGCGTTACTCCTTCGCAGCCCCGCCGCCGCCGCCGCCGCCCCCGCCGCCCCCGCCGCCGCCGCCTCCGCCGCCTCCGCCTCCGCCGCCTCCCCCGCCGCCGCCTCCGCCGGCCTATGAGGCCAAGCAGTTCATCGTCTACTTCCCGTTCGATCAGTACGTCCTGACGCCGGAAGCCCAGGCGGTGGTCCAGGAAGCGGCCAACTACTCGAACGCCGGACATGCGACCAAGGTCGTGGTCGTCGGTCACACCGACACCTCCGGTTCGCTGGCCTACAACGTCCGCCTGTCGGAACGCCGCGCCAAGGCCGTTGCTGACGCCCTGGTCGGCCTGGGCGTCGCCCAGACCGCCCTGTCGGTCGACTGGAAGGGTGAAACCGCCCCCGCAGTCGCCACCGGCGACGGCGTGAAGGAACCGCTGAACCGCCGCTCCACGATCGACATCAACTTCTGATCTCGATCACCGAGCGATCGGTAAGACCCTAAGCGAGAGCCCGGCCGAAAGGCCGGGCTCTTTGCGTTTGCGCCCTTCGGCGGCGATGCATTTTTGGGCGCCTTGGAGAATTCTCACAGTGTCGTGAGCAGGCGGCCCCGGAGGTCCGCCAAGCCGTTGATCTGCCGAGGGGCGAGCGGTTCTGTTAACCTTTGGTTTACGAAAAAACCTGGGCGCCGATCCACCGCCTCATTGACGAAGCCTTAGGACGCATGTCCCCATATGTGGGTTGTTCGGGCGCTTCGCCCACAACATGTAGGGGCAGAGGGACGGGCCGAACGGGTCCAGTTCCCCAGGGGCATGGGTCAGGGACGATGAGTGAAGCGGCGCAGGTTGGGATTGCCGAGGGGATTGAACAGGTTGCGGCGCGCGCGGAGCGCCCGCAGCTGCAGCTGGTCCGCAAGGTGCAGGTGGACCGCAGCCGCGACACCCTGCTGACCGACTTCGGCCGCACCACGCTCGAGGATCGCTATCTCCTGGCGGGCGAGAGCTACCAGGACATGTTCGCCCGGGTCGCGACCGCATTCGCCGACGATGCCGACCACGCGCAGCGGATCTACGACTACATTTCGCGGCTGTGGTTCATGCCCTCCACACCGGTGCTCTCCAACGGCGGGGCGGATCGCGGCCTGCCTATCTCCTGCTTCCTCAATGCCGTCCCTGACAGCCTGGACGGCATCCAAAGCGTCTGGAACGAGAACGTCCACCTGGCCTCCAACGGCGGCGGCATCGGGACCTACTGGGGCGGTGTGCGTTCCATTGGCGAGAAGGTGAAGGGCGCGGGCCAGACCAGCGGCATCATCCCCTTCATCCGGGTCATGGATTCGCTCACCCTGGCGATCAGCCAGGGCTCGCTGCGCCGCGGCTCGGCGGCGGTCTACCTCGACATCTTCCATCCGGAGATCGAGGAGTTCCTGGAAATCCGCAAACCCTCGGGCGACTTCAACCGCAAGTCGCTCAACCTGCACCACGGTATCAACATCACCGACGAGTTCATGGAAGCCGTCCGCGACGGCGCCATGTTCGGCCTGCGCTCGCCCAAGACCAAGGAGGTGGTCCGCGAGGTCGATGCCCGCTCGCTTTGGCAGAAGATCCTCGAGATCCGCCTGCAGACCGGCGAGCCCTACCTGATCTTCTCGGATACCGCCAACCGGGCCATGCCGCAGCACCAGCGCGAGCTCGGACTATCGGTGCGCCAGTCGAACCTGTGCTCTGAAATCCTGCTGCACACCGGCAAGGACCACCTGGGCAAGGAACGGACCGCGGTCTGCTGCCTGTCCTCGGTCAACGCCGAGATGTTCCTGGAGTGGCGCGACCATCCGACCTTCATCGAGGACGTCATGCGCTTCCTCGACAACGTCTTGCAGGACTTCATCGACCGCGCCCCGCCCGAAATGGCCAACGCCGTCTACGCCGCCCATCGCGAGCGGTCGGTGGGCCTGGGCCTGATGGGCTTCCACTCCTTCCTGCAGGCTCAGAACGTGCCGTTCGAGAGCGCGCTGGCCAAGAGCTGGAACATGCGACTGTTCAAGACCCTGCGCCGCCAGTGTGACGCGGCCTCGCGAACGCTCGCCGCCGAGCGCGGCGCCTGCCCCGACGCCGAGGAGCGCGGGATCATGGAGCGCTTCTCCCACAAGCTGTCGATTGCGCCCACCGCCTCGATCTCGATCATCTGCGGCGGCACCAGCGCCGGCATCGAGCCGATCCCAGCCAATATCTACAGCCACAAGACGCTGTCCGGCACCTTCGCCGTCAAGAACCCCTACCTGGAGCGCCTGCTCGACGAAACCGGCCACAACACGCCGGCGGTCTGGGACTCGATCCTGGAGAATGAGGGCTCGGTCCAGCACCTGGATTTCCTCAGCCAGGATGACAAGGACGTGTATAAAACAGCATTCGAGATCGATCAGCGCTGGGTGGTTGAGTTAGCCGCAGATAGAACGCCCGATATTTGCCAGTCTCAATCAGTGAATATCTTTCTGCCGGGTAATGTAGATAAATGGGACCTGCATATGCTCCATTGGCAGGCGTGGGAACGGGGATGTAAGTCTCTTTATTACTTGCGTTCCAAGTCGGTGCAGCGGGCGCAGCACGCGGGCGGCGAGCAGCAGGCGGCGGTGGACATGTCGGGAGTCGCCCGGACCGACTACGAGGAATGCCTGGCCTGCCAATAGGCGGAGCAACGCCAGGTATCCGCGAAGCCAGATCGCGCTACGGTTGAAACCAACTGTGGCGCTCCTGCATCATGGCGCAGCTTTTGCATGAACAATCGAGCGGCGGCGGCGCCTTGTCACAGGCGCCACGCCACGGCGGGAACCGAAATTCGGTTTGCGTCTTAGATTAATCATGGAATTGTGGCGTGGGACCGCACGCTAAGAAGATGCGGGCTGGGAGATACGAGAGATGCGACCGCTGGCTTTACTAGCCATGGTCTTGGGCAGCGCGGCGGCGGCGACGTCGGTTGGCGCGCAGTCCCTTGCGATCTCAACGACCGCGTCGGCGGCCTCGAGCGAGGTGTCGGCTCAGGCCCTGACCGACGCCGCCTTCGCGCCCCGCGGCGGGGCCCCCGGGGCCGACCCTATCGGCCGGGTGCTGGATCGCGAAGCCTATGTGGCGGGCGCGGGGCCGGTGATCTGGTCCTCCAACGAAACCCAGCTTTCCAGGCCCTCGCGCGACGGCGCGGTGGACACCCTCAGGGTCAGCGTCGGCGGCGTGCTGCATTCGCCAGGCGGCCTGCCCCTCAACCTGGAGCGCGCGCCCTTCGCGGCCGACGCCTATGAGGTGTCGGTGATCCGCGCCTGGCCGGCGGCGCTGCGGTTTGACACCAAGGCGTTCAACGTCGATCTCTCGCCCCACGCCGGGCTCGGCGTGACCAGCCTCGGCGGCTCGGCGGAGGCCGGCGCCACCCTGCAGCTGTCGCAGCGGCGCGACGCCATCACCGCCGAGCGGCTGAAGGCCATGGGCCTGCGCGACGGCCAGGCGTTCGGCGACACCGGGCGTTGGTACCTGTTCGCCGCGGCCAGCGGCCGGGCGGTCGGCCTCAACATGCTGCGCAATGACTCCGGCTGGGACCGGGCCGGCTGGACCACCGACCAGACCTCCTCGCTGGTGGGCGACGCCCAGGTCGGCGTCGGCTGGCGCAAGGGCGACCTGCAGACCTCGCTGGGCTACGTCCACCGCGAGATGAAGGGCGCCCACATGATCTGGGGCCAGGACACCCGCCAGGACTCCATGGTGGCCTTCTCGCTGTCGATCCGGCCGAGCCGCTAGGTCCCGCGCTCGTCACCCTCCGGTGGGCTGAAAGCCGATCCGGGTGACCCGAGCCGCCTCACGAAAATAGCAAACTCAACTTGGGTCCGCCGGATCGCGTCCTCGCGCGACCGGAGGATGACGCGTGTGGGCGCGTCCGTCCCCAGGCTTGTTCACAACATCTTGGGTGATGGGCCAAAATTCACGCTAGATATGGTTAGAAATCGGTGACTATCTTCAACGCCAGCATCGCAAGCCTTCGGGATTCCGCCACCGTGTCCACGCCCTCCAACATCCGCGCCCTTCCGGGCCTGCTCACGCCGTCGGCGGCCTACAAGCCCTTCCGCTATCCCTGGGCCTACGACTTCTGGAAGAAGCAGCAGCAGGTCCACTGGATGCCCGAAGAGGTGCCGCTGGGCGAGGACCTGAAGGACTGGGCCTCGAAGCTCAACGACCGCGAGCGCAACCTGCTGACCCAGATCTTCCGCTTCTTCACCCAGTCGGATGTCGAGGTGAACGACAACTACATGGAGCGCTATTCCCGCGTCTTCAAACCGACCGAAGTGAAGATGATGCTGGCCTCGTTCTCCAACATGGAGACGATCCACATCGCCGCCTACGCCCTGCTGCTCGAGACCATCGGCATGCCGGA
>CANJLK010000010.1 GCA_947475465.1 Caulobacteraceae bacterium
AAGCCTCGCAGGTCGCGGTTGGTCGCCGCGATGATCCGCACGTTTGGCCGCCGATTGGTCTTCGGGTTGAGGGCCGGCTCCGACCCGTCGATCACCCGCAGCAGGCGCGTCTGGGCGTCCAGGGGCATGTCGCCGATCTCGTCGAGGAACAGCGTGCCGCCGTCGGCCTCCACCAGCTTGCCGGAATCCACGTCTTCCTTGCCGAACAGCTCGGTCTCGACCCGTTCGCGCGGCACCGCGGCCAGGTTCACGGTCACGAACTTGCCGTCGCGCCGTCGGCCCATGTCGTGCAGGGCCCGCGCCACCAATTCCTTGCCGGTGCCGGATTCGCCGGTGATCAGCACCGTCAGGTCGGCGCCCACCAGCCGCGCAATAGTCCGGTAGACCTCCTGCATGGGGCCTGAGCGGCCGATCAGCGGCAGGCGGTCGTCGCGCACGGCGCGGGCCTGGGCGCGGGTCGCCTCCGCGTCCGCGGGCCTGGAGAGCGCGCGGCGTGCCGCCGCGGTCATGTCGTCCAGATCGAAGGGCTTGGGGATGTAGTCGAACGCCCCCACCTCCGCAGCGTTCACCGCGGTGATCAGGTTGTTCTGCGCGCTCATCACGATGACCGGCAGCTTGGGCCGCTCCTTGCGGATCCGGGGCAGGACATCGAATACGTTCTCGTCAGGCATCACCACGTCGGTGACCACCAGGTCGCCCTCGCCTTCCGACACCCACTTGAGCAAGGTGGCGGCGTTGCCGGTGGCCCGCACCTGGTATCCCAGCCGGGTGAAGGCCTGGGACAGCACGAGCCGGATCGAGGCGTCGTCGTCGGCGATCAAAATCTTCTTACTCGCGGCATTCATGCCGTGGGGTCCTCTTCGGCGGAAATCGGCAGCAGGACGCGGAAAACGGTGCGTCCGGGTTCGGAGTCGAAATCGAGGAGGCCGCCATGGGCGGCCACAAGCTTGGCCACCAGGGCCAGACCCAGACCGGCCCCGTTGGCCTTGGAGGTCACGAAGGGCTGGAACAGGTGCTCACGCAGGTGAGACGGAACGCCCGGGCCATTGTCGACGATCCGGATCTCCAGCGGGGCGCCGCGCAACAGCTGGCCCTTGGCTGAGCGAACCTTCACCCCGTGGCGATAGGCGGTGTGGATGCTGATTGCGCCTCGGCCATCGCCCCGGGCGTGGGCGGCCTCGGCGGCGTTCTTCACGAGGTTGAGGAAGATCTGGATCAGCTGGTCCTCGTCGCCAAGCACCGGCGGCAGGGAGGGGTCGTAATGCTCACGCAGCGACAGGCCGTCAGCGACTCCGTTCGCGGCGAGCGCGCGGACCCGATCGAGGACCTGGTGGATATTGATAGAGCTCAGCGATGGCAGGGCGTCATCAGAGAACGCCTCCATCCGGTCCACCAGCCGACGCACCCGGTCGGTTTCGTCGACGATCAACTGGGCCAGCGGCGCGTCGTCGGCCTTGGCGCCGGACTTCAGCAGCTGCGCCGCGCCACGGATGCCGGCCAGGGGATTCTTGATCTCATGGGCCAACATCCGGCCGAGCCCCACGATAGAGCGAAGGCCAGCCGCCTCCGCGCCACCGCCGCGCTCGGCGCCCAGGCCGTGGCGGACCGTCAGGGTCAGCAGCACCGATCCATCGCCCAGCGGCGCAGCGGCGCCATCCGCTTCGAAGGGTGGAAGGCCGAACAGGCTGATCTCTACGCCGCGTTCGCGGACCTTGACGCCCTCCTCCACGGCGCGCGCCAGCAGCGAGACCAACGCCGAACCCGGAGGCAGGGCGGCGCTAAAGCGACCGCGCGCAAGCAGGCCCAGCCCCTGGCCGAACAGGGCCTCGGCCGCCTCGTTGACGGCGATAAGGGCGCCCTCGGCATCGACCACCATGGCGGGATCGGGGCTGAGGTCGAAGGCGGCCGACTTTACCGCCAGCATGTCGATGCCCAGGGAATGCGGCAGGGTGCGCCCGCTCATGCGGCAAGCCTCCGTTCGGGGTCGGTCCAAAGATGGGTCAGGGCAGTCTCCACGGCGGCAGGCTGGTCCAGTCGGCAGATGGCGGCTCGGGCCTCGCGTCGCACCTCGGGCCCGGCGGGCCAGGGCGCGTGCTCGACATAGGCGGACAGGTGCTTGCGGAAGATCTTCAGGCCCAGGCGGTCCCCGTAGAACCGCAGGCTGTCGGCGAAATGATCCAGGACGATGGCGAGCCGTTCCGGCGGCGAGGGGGCGGCGAACGCCCTGCCCGCCAACTCCGCGTCGATCTGCGCCGAAATCCATGGCCGGCCATAGACACCGCGCCCCACCATTACCGCGTCGGCGCCGGAGGCCTCCAGGGCCTGGCGCGCAGTGGCCGCGTCGGTGATGTCGCCGTTGACGATGACCGGGACCGAGACGGCCTGCTTGACGTCGCGCACCGCCGACCAGTCCGCCTGGCCCTTGTAGAACTGGCACCGGGTGCGGCCATGCACGGTGACGGCGGCGACGCCCAGCGCCTCGGCGCGAGCGGCGATCTGCGGCGCATTGCGCGAGGCGTCATCCCAGCCCAGGCGCATCTTCACCGTCACCGGAACGTCCACCGCCCCGAGCGCGGACGCCATCAGACGCTCCGCCAGTTCAGGATCGCGCATCAGAGCAGAGCCGCAAGCGGCGCCCGTCACTTCCCTGGCCGGGCAGCCGAAGTTCAGGTCGATGATCTGCGCCCCGGCCTCCTGGGCCAGCCGCGCGCCCTGGGCGATGTGGTCAGGGTCGCGGCCGACAAGCTGCACGACCATCAGCGGTAGCCCCTCGCCAACCGCAGCCCGGCGGACAACGTCAGGGCGGCCTTTGGAGAACTCTGCGCAGGCGACCATTTCCGTGGCGACATAAGACGCGCCCAGCCGGCTGGCGGCGCGACGGAACGGGAGGTCGGAAACCCCCGTCATTGGCGCGATCCACACCTGGCCGCCAATCTCGATGTCTCGCACCTTGAGCAAATTGCCCATTTTCTAATCATCCTCGTCGCACTCTTTTTAGGCAGATTGTGCGATGCAGTAAAGCCCCCTCGCGCTGGACAAGCGCAGGCGGGACCGTAAACACAAAGCCATGACATTTTCGGCGATCATCGTGGCCGCGGGCGAAGGTCTGCGCGCAGGTCCGGGGGAGCCCAAGGCGTGGCGCAGTCTGGGCGGGCGGCCGATCCTGCGCTGGTCGGTTGAAGCCCTCCTGGCGGCGGGCTGCGCCGACCTGGTGCTGGTCGTGGCGCCGGACCGCCTGGCGCCGGCCGGAGACGCGCTGGGCGGCCTTGAGCGCTGGAAAGCCGTGGCAGGCGGCACGACCCGCGCAGAATCTGTGCAACTAGGCCTTGCAGCCCTCAAGGGCGCTCCAGACCAACCGGTTTTGATCCACGATGCAGCGCGCCCGTTTGTTACAGGCGCGCATATCGAGCGGCTGCTGGTGGCTTTGGAGACGGCCCAGGGCGCGGTTCCGGTCCTGCCGGTTCCAGACACCCTGAAACGCGGCGATGACGGGCTGATCGAACGGACGGTCAGCCGCGAGGGCCTCTGGAGAGCGCAGACACCCCAGGCTTTCCGGATCGGGAGCCTTGCCGCTGCCTACCGCGATTGGCCGGCGGGCGAACAGCCCACGGATGACGCCTCCGTGGTCGAGCGGGCGGGCGGCGTGGTCGCCATGGTCGCCGGCGATCCCATGCTCATGAAGCTGACCTACCCTGAGGATTTCGAGATGGCCGAACAGCTCGTCGCCGCCCAACGTGTGGTCCGGACCGGCTTTGGGATCGACGCTCACCGGTTCGGCCCCGGCGCGGAGGTCTGGCTTGGGGGCGTGGCCATTCCCCACGATAGGGGCCTGATCGGCCACTCCGACGCCGATGCCGGTCTCCATGCCCTGACGGACGCGGTGCTGGGGGCGATCGCCCAGGGCGATATCGGCGACCACTTCCCGCCGTCCGATCCCCGGTGGAAGGGCGCGTCGTCGGACCGCTTCCTGACCCACGCCGTGGAGCTGGTGGCGGCGCGCGGCGGCCGGCTGCTCAGCGCCGACCTGACCCTGGTCTGCGAACGGCCGAAGATCGGTCCACACCGCCTGGCCATGCGCCAGCGCATCGCCGACCTGCTCGGCCTGCCGCTGGACCGCGTCAGTGTGAAGGCGACGACGATGGAGGGCATGGGCTTCACCGGCCGCGAGGAGGGCCTGATGGCTCAGGCCGTCGTCTCCGTCGAAACCCCAGCCTAACCTCCGTTGACAGGCGGCCCGCAGGGGCGATCCTGACCGCGAACAAGGAATGCCGGATTGGAAACGACCCTTGGGCGCAAGCCCCTCGTCCGCGACATCGACGCCGGCGAGGCCGCCTTCTTCGACGACAACGGCTGGGTGAAGCTCGAGAGGCTGATCAGCGCCGAGCTGGCGGGTCAGTTGCTGACCGCGGCGAAGACCACCATGGCCGCCGCGCCACTCGCCCAGGAGCGCGTCGGACTGCGGGGCCGCGAGACCGCGAAGCGCCATTCAGGCCAGGTCACAGACGCCCGATTCTGGCAGGCCTATCACTTCGCCGCCCGCGACGACCGGACCGAGCCGTTCGCGTCGCTGGTGTTCTCAAACGAGATGGGCAAGGCCGTGCAGACCCTGATGGGGCGCGATGTTGCGGTTCGCTATCACAACGATCTGCTGGCCTGCAAAATGCCTGAGGGCCAGGTCGGCGGCCAAAAGACCGACTGGCACCAGGACCTGGCGTATCCCTTCGACCGCACCGGCGGGGTCTCCATCTGGATCGCGCTCAGCGACGTGCCCCCGGAACGCGGCGCCATGCGGTTCCTGTCCGGTTCACACCGCGAGGGTCCGCTGGGGCGCACCCACGAGGGTGACCGGGATGTGCTGGAGGCCTATCCCAGGCTCGCGGCGCGCTATCCCCTGTCGCCGCCGCTCCACCTGCGGCCGGGAGACGCAACCGCGCACAAACCCTTCGTCTGCCACAGCGCACCGGTGAATTCGACGGACGAGCCGCGCTTTGCCTACATCATCGGCTACTTCCCGGGCGACACCCGCTACACCGCCGCGCCGAACTACAATTTCGACAACCTGGGCCTCGAGTTCGGCAAGGTGATCGACCACCCCAATTTTCCCGTCGTCAGCTAGCCGGTCAGAGCGCCCAGCTTCATGCGCTCCGCGGTCCGGCGCCACAGGGCGCCGAACAGGTTGGTGTAGTCGTCCGTCCAGGGCCGCACGGTGGTTCCGGTGGGCTTCCACTGCGCGTCCGCCGCGAACCGCGCCAGGCCGGCAGACGAGCGTCCGATGATCAGGGCGTCCTCTGCCGAGGCCCAATCGGCCCGCTCGGAGGCGGCCGGGCGATAATCCTGGATCAGCGAGACCCCGCCCGCTGCCCTGGCGACGGCCTGGGCCGGGCCCTTGAGGTCGAGGTTGCGGTTGGAGAGGTGCAGGATCAGCACCCCGTCCGGCTTCAGGTGGGTCAGGTAGCCCTTCACCGCCTCAACCGTAAGCAGGTGTGCCGGCACCGCGTCGGAAGAGAACGCGTCGATCAACAGGATGTCGAAGGTCTCGAGAGGCTGTTTCGCCACCGTCAGGCGGGCATCGCCCAGCACATAGTCGATCGGCCCCTTGGCGCAGCGGGTCGTGTAGCTGAAGTGCGCGGGATCGCTCGAAACGCGGATCACCAGGGGATCGATCTCGAAGAAGGTCAGCCGGTCGGTGGCGCGCACATAGGCGGACACAGAGCCGGTCCCCAGCCCTACGGCGCCGATGCGGATCGCCGGCTTCTCGGCCTCGACCTTGCGGAACACCTGCCCAATCGGGGTCGAGGGCGCGTAGTAGACCAGTGGGCGACAGGCCCACTTGGGATCGATGGCCTGGGCGCCGTGCAGTGTCGTACCGTGGGCCAGCATCTTCACCTGCCCGAGACTGGGGACGAAGGTCTGCGACTGGCGCAGCACCCCGAAGAAGCTGCGCCAGGTCTGGGTGGTGTCGACGCGGTCCGCCGCCTGGCTGGCGCTGATCGAGATCACCGCGATCACCGCGCAGTAGAGCACCGCCCGGTCGCGCAGCAAGAAGGCGCAGACCGTGGCCACCGCCAAGGTCAGCTTCACCGCCAGCTCCAGGAGATCGATCTGGGTCAGCTGCCCCACGACGGGCCGGGCGAAGACATGGGGCGCGATGAAGGTGTGGATCACCGGCGTCGCCAGGGCCGCCACCACCCCCAGCCCCAGGAGCACGCCGCTCCTCATGCCGACGATGCGCATGTCGCCCCAGGGCCGGGCCAGCGCCGCCATCACCAGGACCAACGGGTATTCCCAGACATTGTTGAACAGCACCGGCGCGGCGAAGGCGTTGAAAGCGCCGCCGACAACGCCGCCGAACGACATCCACAGGTAGAATTCCGTCAGCCTGGCCGGCGCCGGGCGCCGCGCCACCAGCGCCTGATGGCACATCAGGGCGGTCAGGAAGAAGGCACCCAGGTGGATGCCCAGCTGGATCGGGAAGAACGTCATCCGGTACGGCAGGATGGCGACGCAGGCGGCGAGCGCCGCGCCCTGCAGCACCAGGGTCAGCTGCGGCGACATGGCCGGCCGGGTCTGGAAGGCGATGATAAAGGTGGTCAGATAAAGCGCCAGCGGCACGACCCACAGGAAGGGCGCCGAGGCGATGTCGGTGGTGATGTAGGTGGTGACCCCCAGCATCAGGCTGGATGGGATCGCCGCCAGTGCGATCCAGATCAGCCGGTCCGTCCAGCCCACCGGAGCCGCGGCCCCTGAACTCGATGCGTCGTGCGTCGGGGCCGGCGCCACACGCGCCACCTTGAGCGCCAAGCCGGCCATCAGAACGACGAACCCGATGTAGATCGCCGTCCATCCCAGCGTCTGCACCCGGACCGTCAGCGTCGGTTCGATGACTAGCGGGTAGAACAGCAGGGCCAACAGACTGCCCAGGTTGCTGGCGGCATAGAGCGCATAGGGTTCCGCGCCCTCCCCGGCCGCCGCGGTGCGCGCATGCCAGGCCTGGACCAGGGGCGCGCTCGCCGACAGCACCGCGAACGGCGCGCCGATCGAGACGGTCAGGACGCCCAGCAGCCACAGAGCGGGATGATCGGACGAGGGCGGCCCGAAGAGTTGATTGATGTGCAGCGGCAGGACGAGCGCGGCCAACATCAGCGCTGCGCAGTGGATCGCCGCCTGAACCCGCAGCGACCCGAACCGCTGCAGAACATGCGCGTAGGCGTAGCCCAGCAGCAGGGCGCCCTGGAAGAAGGCCAGGCTGGTGTTCCAAACCGACGAGCTGCCGCCCAGCATCGGCAGCACCAGCTTGGCGACCATCGGCTCGACGAGGAAGACCAGCGCGGCGCTGGCGAACACCGTCAGAATGAACAGGGCTTCGGCCGGCCGCCGCGTCGGGCGGATGTCTGACGCCAGGGAGGTCATGGCCGCGAATCGCCTTGATAGAGCCGGGGAACCGTTGTTCTGCTCTGCCGCCGTGCGAGCTTACGGGTCGTTAAGAGGGCCGCCGATGTTTTCGCTTGAGATCACCACCCTGGCGCGACTCCTGGTCGACGAGGCCCGGCAGAGGTCCCTGCGGATCGTCACCGCCGAGAGTTGCACCGGCGGTCTGGTCGCGGGCGCGATCTGCATGGTGGCCGGCGCGTCGGACGTGTTCGAGCGCGGCTTCGTCACCTATTCCAACCGGGCCAAGCAGGAACTGCTTGGCGTGCCCGGCGACCTGATCGCCGACCTGGGCGCGGTGTCGGAGCCGGTCGCCCGCATAATGGCCGAAGGCGCCCTGGAAAACTCCAACGCCCACCTGGCCGTGGCGATCACCGGCGTGGCCGGACCTGGGGGCGGCACGCCGTTGAAGCCCGTCGGCACCGTGCACCTGGCCACCGCGCGCTCGAACCAGGGCCTGATGCACCGCCATGAGATGTTCGATATGGCCGATCGGGAAGGCATCCAGCTGGCCGCCGTCCAGTCGGCCCTGCAGATGCTCCGCGACCGGCTGACCTAAGTCGCCCCTCCCCTAACGACGAGGACTAGCCGCGCCGTAGAGCGCCGCCGCCCGATCCTCGAAACAGGTCATCAGCCTGTCGACGGCGTGGACAAAGTTGGCCTTCAGGAGGTTGTCCAGCAGCCGCGATTTGAACTCGAAATCGATGTCGAACTCGACCCGCGTCCCATCATCCTCTGCCGCGTGGAACTCCCAGCGATTCTGCAGCTTGCGGAACGGGCCCGAGAGCAGACTCACCTCGATCCGCCCTGCCCCAGCGTCGCGGCGCACTCGGGTGGAGAACCGCTCCTTCAGGAAAGAGAACCCCACGCCGGCCTCGGCATCAACCGTATCGACGAATCCGGGGTGGCTGCGCAGGTTCCAGGTCCGCATGCTGGTGATCCAGGGCACGAAGTCGGGATAGGTCATCACGTCGCCGACCAGTGCGAACAACTGGTCGGGGCTGTAGGGCAGGATCCTGGAGACGTGGTGGCGCAAGCGCGGTTCAGGCCGCCGATTCCCGCGCGACGCGCGCGGCCTGCAAGCGGGCGAAATCCTCACCGGCGTGATGCGACGACCGGGTCAGCGGACTGGCCGAGACCATCAGGAAGCCCTTCGCCCGTGCGATCTCCTCATAGGCGGCGAACTCGTCGGGATGGACGAAGCGGTCGATGGCCGCGTGCTTGCGGGTCGGTTGCAGGTATTGGCCTATGGTGATGAAGTCGACGCTGGCCGAGCGCATGTCGTCCATCACCTGCATGACTTCCTCCTTGGCCTCGCCAAGCCCGACCATCACGCCGGACTTGGTGAACTGGGTGGGATCGCGTTCTTTCACCCGCTCCAGCAGCCGCAGCGAATGGTAGTAGCGCGCGCCGGGCCGGATGCTGAGGTAGAGCCGCGGCACGGTCTCCAGATTGTGGTTGAAGACGTCCGGCTTGCTATCGATCACCTCGTATGCCGCCGCCACCGGCTTCCTCAGGAAGTCCGGCGTCAGAATCTCGATGGTCGCGCCAGGCGCGGCGGCGCGGATTGCCCGCACGACGGCGGCGAAGTGCGCCGCGCCGCCATCGGCCAGGTCGTCGCGGTCAACCGAGGTGATGACCACATGCTTCAGCCCCATCTTGGCCACCGCGTCGGCGACACGGGCCGGTTCGGTGGGATCGAGCGGGTCGGGCTTGCCGGTCGCCACGTTGCAGAATGCGCAGGCCCGGGTGCAGGTCTCGCCCATGATCATCATGGTGGCGTGGCTCTTGGTCCAGCACTCGCCAATGTTGGGACAGGCGGCTTCCTCGCAGACCGTCACCAGCCCATGGCTCTTCACGATCTCGCGGGTGGCGTTGTAACCCGCCGAGCCCGGGGCGCGGACCCGCAGCCACTCGGGCTTGCGCAGCAAGGGCGTATCGGGCCTCGCCTGCTTTTCAGGGTGACGCGGCCGAACCGCGCCGCTCAGGTTGTCGATGACCACGGCCATGGTCCCTAGATCGGCGGTCGCGGCCCCCGGATCAAGCGCAAGCTTGGATCGGGCGGCGATTGACGCAGACGTCGCGCCTGCGCCAGATGCGGCCGGGCGGCGATTTCGAGCACAGAGGCAATGATCACGACCGCCCGCCCGCCCGCCGCCACCGTCATTTTGACGATCCTGGCCCTGCTCTTCGGAACCTTCGCGACGAGTTCCGCCTTGTCCGCCGCCGCGCCGCTGCGCGCGGACGATCCGGCGCTCATGCAGGCCGCCTGCGACAAGGGCGACGCCAAGGCCTGCAACGACCTGGGCGTCCAGCTGGCGACGGGCGAAAACGTCCGGCCGAACCCCGGCAAGGCCTTCCGGCTGTTCAGGCAGGCCTGCGACGCGGGCTCGGCGCGCGGCTGCGGCAACCTGGGCAAGGCCTACAGCGAGGGCATCGGAACCCGGGCCGACTTGGCCATGGCCATCGAAGCGGTCCGGCGCGCCTGCGATGGCCAGGACGCCCTGGGCTGCCTGAACCTCGCAGAGGCCTATCAGGCCGGCGCCGGCGTGCCGCAAAGCACCAGCCAGGCCGCGGCCTTCTTCAAGCGCGGCTGCGACCTCGGCGACGAGGACGGTTGCCGGGCCCTGGCCAGGCTCGGGACAACGGCGCTTGCCGGGGGCCTGCAGACCGCCTGCGAAGGGGGCGATGCGGCGGCCTGCACCGCGCTCGCCTCGGCCTACCAGACGGGCCAGGGTGTCGGCGTGGACAAGGGCCGGGCCGCAACCCTCTACCGCCAGGCCTGCGACGCCGGCGGCGCGGCGGCGTGCAACAACCTGGGGGTCATGGCCTATCGAGGCGACGGCCTCGTCCGGGACCGGGCCCTGGCGGCGCAGCTCTATGAGCGGGCCTGCGCGCGCGGCGCGGGACCGGCCTGCGCCAATGTGGCGGGCATCTATGCCGACGGCGACGGCGTGAAGGCGGACAAGACCCGCGCCGTCGATCTCTACCGGCAGGGATGTGAACGCGGCTATGCGGGCGCCTGCCTGACCCTGGGCGCGCTCTATGCCAAGGGCGATGGGGTCGCGCGCGACAACGCTCAGGCGCTGGCCTTCTTCAAGGCCGCCTGCGGCGGCGCTGACGCGGCCGGCTGTTTCAACCTCGCCCTGATCTACGACAAGGGCCAGGGCGCGCCTGTCGATCACCCCCGTGCGGCGGCCTATTATAAAGTGGCCTGCGACGGAAAATACGCCCTGGGCTGCTTCAACCTCGGTCTGATGTACGCCACCGGCGACGGGGTCACGGCGGACAGGCGCCAGGCTGCGGCCTTCTACCGCTTGGGGTGCGAGGGCAAGGTGATCGCCGCCTGCTTCAACCTGGGCCATGCCTACGCCCACGGCGACGGTGTGACGGTCGACTACGCCCAGTCGGCCGGCCTCTATCGCATCGCCTGCGACGGCCGCCTCATGCCAGCCTGCTACAACCTGGGACTTGCCTACGCCCACGGCGAAGGCGTCGGCATCGACAAGCCCCGCGCCGCGGCGCTCTACGGCCAGGCCTGCGACGCAAAACAGGCCGGCGCCTGCTTCAACCTTGGCCTGCTCTACGACAATGGCGATGGCATGGCCCCCGACAAGCGCCAGGCCGCAACGCTCTACGAACGGGCGTGCGACGGCGGCGACGCCGATGGCTGCCTCAATACCGCCTACGCCTACGCCATGGGCGCCGGCGTGGCGCGAGCCCCGCTCCTGGCCGCCCGGTTCTATAAGCGCGCCTGTGACGCGGGCAGCGCGGCGGGCTGCAAGGCCCAGACAGCATCCGTGCCCCCACCGCGTATTCACGGGCCGTAACCATTCTTTTCATCGCTCTCCCCGGGCGATAGGGTCGCAAACAACGAAAACGCAGGGAGGCCGCGGCCCTTGTCGCTCCAGTTCGACGCCCGCAAGGCGCAGACCAGCCTCTTCGACGCGCTGATCGCCGCGCGCCGGCGTTTCGGCGCCAAGAAGCCGATCCTGGAGGACCAGGAGCGCAATCCCCTCACCTACACAGACCTGATCCGCGCGGCCTTTGCGCTTGGCCGCAAGATCGCGGGCTTCACGGCGCCTGGCGAGCGGGTGGGCGTCATGCTGCCCGCCAGCTCGGCCTCGGTGGTGACTTTTTTCGCCCTTCACGCCTTCGGGCGCACGCCCACCATGCTCAATTTCACGGCGGGCATCCGCAACCTGAAGGCGGCCTGCGAACTGGCGGGCGTCCAGACCGTGCTGACCTCCCACCGGTTCATCGAACAGGGCAAGCTGCACGACCTGGTCGACGCTCTCGAGACCCTGACCAAGGTCGTCTATCTGGAGGATGTGCGCCGCACGATCGGCTTGGCGGACAAGCTGTTTGCCGCGGCCGCCGGCGCCTTTCCCGGGAAGTTCCGGGCAGCCACCCGGCCCTCCGATCCCGGCGTCATCCTGTTCACCTCCGGCAGCTTCGGGGCTCCGCGTGGCGTAGTGCTCAGCCAGGCCAATATCGTCTCCAACGTCGCCCAGATCGCCGCACACATTCCGCTCGATCCGGACTGGGTGATGTTCAACCCCCTGCCGACCTTCCACTGTTTCGGCCTGACCGGCGGGGTGATGCTGCCGATCCTCACCGGCATGAAGGCGTTCCAGTACCCCTCGCCTCTGCACGTCAAGCAGATCCCGCCGCTGATCAAAGACACCAAGGCCTCGATCCTGCTGGCCACGGACACCTTCGTGAACCAGTACGCTCGCTCCGCCGAGCCCGACGAACTCTCCGGCCTCACCTTCATCGTCTGCGGCGCCGAAAAGGTGCGTGAGGAGACCCACAATCTGATCGCCGAGCGGTTCGGCCCGGTGCCCGTGCTCGAGGGCTATGGCGCCACCGAGGCCGCGCCAGTGATCGCGGTCAACAAGCCCGCGGATAACCGCCGGGGCACGGTGGGCGGGCTCCTGCCGGGCATGGAGACCCGGCTGGTCCCGGTGGAGGGCATTCCGGGCGGCGGCCGCTTGCTGGTTCGTGGTCCCAACGTCATGTCGGGCTATCTCGCCGCCGGCGGCGGGCTGGAACCGCTGGAGGACGGCTGGCACGACACTGGCGACGTGGTGTCGATCACCGAAGACGGCTGGGTGAAGATCAAGGGCCGGGTGAAGCGCTTCGCCAAGATCGGCGGCGAGATGGTCTCGCTCACCGCCGCCGAGGACCTGGCCTCGGCCGTCTGGCCCGACTGCCGCCACGCGGTGGTGGCCCTGCCCGACCCCAAGAAGGGCGAACGCCTGATCCTGGTCACCGACCGCCAGGGCGCGGAGGCCGGTCCGCTGGTGGAACATGCCAAGGCGATCGGCGCGCCGGAGATCGCCGTCCCGCGCCGCATCATCCGCGTGCCCGAAATTCCCGTGCTCGGGACTGGCAAGACCGACTACGTCGCCATCCAGCGGATGGTCGACGCCGAACTCTCCCGGGCGGCCTAGTTCCCCTCCCCATCAAGGGAGGATCAGATGTGCAGGACCTTGCCATAGGCGTCGAGCACGGCCTCGTGCATGGCCTCGCTCAGGGTCGGGTGCGGGAAGACCGTCGACTGCAGGTCGATCTCGGTGGCTTCCAGGGTCATGGCGATGGCGTAGCCCTGGATCATTTCGGTGACCTCCGCGCCGATCATGTGGGCTCCGATCAGGGCGCCGGTCCTGGCGTCGAACACGGTCTTCACGAAGCCCTCGGTCTCGCCCGAGGCGATGGCCTTGCCGTTCACGCGGAACGGGAAGCGGCCGACCCTGGCCTCGATACCCTGATCCTTGGCCTGAGCCTCGGTCAGGCCCACCGAGGCGATCTGCGGCGTCGAATAGGTGCAGCCGGGGATGGGCGCGTTGAGGTTTGCAGGCGTCTCGCCGGCGATATGCTCGATGCAGTGGACGCCTTCGTGGCTCGCCTTGTGGGCCAGCCAGGGCGGGCCGGCGACGTCGCCGATCGCGTAGAGGCCAGGTACGCCGGTAGCTCCGTGGGCATCGGTGACGATATGCGTGCGCTCGATCTTCACGCCCAGGGCTTCCAGCCCCATGTCTTCGACATTGCCGACGATGCCCACCGCGACGATGGCGACCTCGGCCTCCAAAGTCTCGGCCTTGCCGCCGGCCTCGATCTCGACGGCGACACCCGACTTGGTCTTGGAAAGCTTCTTGACGTTTGCCGGGACGCGGAATTTCAGCCCGCGTTTCTCGAACGCTTTCTGCGCGGCCTTGGAAACCTCTTCGTCCTCGACCGGCAGGATGCGGGGCAAGGCCTCGATCACCGTAACATCCGATCTCAACGCTTTGTAGAAGCTCGCGAATTCGATTCCGATAGCACCTGATCCGATGACGATCAGTGTCTTGGGCGCGCGCCTGGGAACCAGAGCCTCCCTATAGGTCCAGACCCGCTCACCGTCCGGCTCCAGACCGACCGCCGGAATTGTCCGGGCCCGGGCGCCGGTCGCCAGGATCACCGACTTGGCGGTCAGGGTCCGCGACCCGCCGGCCTTCAGGGCGACCACGACCTTGGGCGCGGCCCCCTTTGCAGAGTCTTGGCCTTTCTCAAGCCTGGCCGTCCCCTCGATCACCTCGACCTTGTGCTTCTTCATCAGGAAGGTGACACCGGCGTTCAGCTGGGCCGAGACCTTTCGCGACCGCTTCACGATCCCGTCGAAGTCGAAGGACGCGCCTTCCACCTTGAGGCCGTAATCGGCCAGGTGGCCCAGCTGCTCGTAGACCTCGCCGGACTTCAGAAGCGCCTTGGTGGGGATGCACCCCCAGTTCAGGCAGATGCCCCCCAGGAGTTCGCGCTCGACGATGGCCACGCTCATGCCCAGCTGCGCCGCGCGGATCGCGGTCACATAGCCGCCGGGGCCGGAGCCGATAATGATCACGTCGAAGATGTCGGCCATCAGAGGAGCGCCTCGATCGCGCTTTCCAGCGCCTTGGGTTCAACATTGGGCGCGAACCGTTGTTTCGGCTGGCCCTGGCGGTCGACCAGGAACTTCGTAAAGTTCCACTTTACGCCCTCGGTGCCCAACACCCCCCGGCAGGCCTTCTTCAGGTAAGCATACAGAGGGTGTGCGTCGGGTCCGTTCACCTCGACCTTGTGCATCATCGGGAACTTCACCTGGAAGGTCGAGGCGCAGAAGTTCGCGATCTCGGCCTCGTCGCCCGGCTCCTGCCCGCCGAACTGGTTGCAGGGGAAGCCCAGGACCACCAGGCCGCGGTCACGGTAGCGGTCGTAGAGCCTCTCCAGGCCCGCGTACTGGCCGGTGAAGCCGCACTTGCTGGCGGTGTTCACCACCAGAACCACCTTGCCCTTGTAGGCCGCCAACGGCGCGGGCTTTCCGTCCAGGGTCTCGGCGCTGAAGTCGTAGATACTCACACAGGCCTCAGACGATCATGGTGATCGGGTCTTCGATCAGCGCGCGGAACGCCGTCAGCCAACGAGCGCCGACGGCCCCGTCCACCACCCGGTGATCGCAGGTCAATGTGACGGTCATCACAGTGGCCACGGCCAGCTGGTCGCCGCGGACCACGGGCCGCTTCTCGCCCGCGCCCACCGACAGGATCGCGCCCTGCGGCTCGTTGATGATCGAGGCGAAGGCCTTGATCCCGAACATGCCGAGGTTGGAGACTGAGAAGGTCCCGCCCTGGAATTCCTCCGGCTTCAGCTTGCGCGACCGCGCCCGGGCGGCCAGATCCTTGGCCTCCGTGGCGATCTGGGCCAGTCCCTTGGTCTCGGCCGACCGGATGATCGGGGTGATCAGCCCGCCGTCGATCGCCACCGCCATGGCCACGTCGGCGTGGTGGTGCATGGCGATGCCTTCCGGGGTGTAGGAGGCGTTGGCTTCGGGAACCTGTCTGAGCGCGATGGCCGCAGCCTTGATCACCAGGTCGTTGACGCTGACCTTGACGCCCGTGGGCTCCAACAGGGCGTTGATCTTGCTCCGCGCCGCCAGGAGGGTGTCGATCTCCAGGTCGATGGTGAGCGGGAAGTGCGGCACGTCGCGGAAGCTATCGGTGAGCCTGCGGGCGACCGTCCTGCGCATGCCGTCGAGCGGCACGAGATCGTAGCTGCCGGAAGCTATGCCCATCTGCTCCAGCGACAGGATCTGACGAGGCGCCGCGGCCGAAGCTGGCACCGGCTGGCCCGCGGGCGCGGCGGCCGGCGTTCTTGCCTGGCCGGGCTGCGCCGCGTCCACATCGGCCTTGATGATCCGCCCATGCGGGCCAGATCCCGTCAGACCCCCGAGATCCACACCCTTCTGCTCAGCGATCCGCCGCGCCAGCGGCGAGACCAGAATGCGCAGGCCCCCTCCGTCACGTCTCGCTACGCTCGAATCGCCACCTACCCCAGCGGGGGAGGAACTTGGCGCAGGCGTTGCGGCTGGCTTCGCCTCCAGTTGCTCCCCCGCTGGGGGAGCTGTCGGCGGCGAAGCCGACGACTGAGGAGGTGTCGCCGCCGGCTTCGGCGCGAGCGCGGCCTCGCCCTCCCCCGACAGGCGCGCGATGGGAGTGTTGACCTTCACGCCTTCGGAGCCCTCTGCGACGAGGATATCTTCGACGGTCCCCTCGTCAACGGCCTCCACCTCCATGGTGGCCTTGTCGGTCTCGATCTCGGCGATCACGTCGCCGGATTTCACCGTGTCACCCTTCTTCACATGCCACTTGGCGAGCGTGCCCTCCTCCATGGTCGGCGACAGGGCGGGCATGAGGACGTCGATAGACATGGTCAGGCGTTCTCTTTGGAGAGGTGCGCGAGTTCGGCGGCGTTGGCTTCCCAGTTGCGGCCGTCGAAGGCCGCTATCCGCAGGTCCAGGTCGTCCACCTCATCCAGGCAGCGGGCGTTGACGCTCCAGCCATCGGGGTTGGACCTGGGCCGGTAGAAGCTCTTGATGCCGCATTCGGCGCAGAACAGGTGCTTGGCCACCCGCGTGTTGAAGCTGTATTCGGCCAGCCGCTCCGCCCCACGGACGATGCGGAACCGGCTCTCCGGCACGATCACATGGACGTAGCCGCTCTTGGCGCACATGGAGCAGTTGCAGGTCTGGGCCTCCACAACGGGCGGGAGGGCGGCTTCGAACCGCACGCCTCCGCAGTGGCAGCCTCCGGCGCGCCATGTGAACGCGCCCGGGATCACTTGTAGCTCACCGCTTTCGCCGCCTTCACGATCTTGTCGACCGAGGGCATGGAGAGGACCTCCAGGTTCGCCGCATAGGGCAGCGGCACGTCTTCCTGGTGCACCCGGGCCGGAGGGGCGTCGAGGTAGTCGAAGGCGTGCTCCACCACCTTGGCGCAGATCTCGGCGCCAACGCCCATGGGGCCCCAGCCTTCCTCGACCGTGACCAGGCGGTTGGTCTTCTTGACGCTCTCGACCACGGTCTGCCAGTCCATCGGGCGGATGGTTCGCAGATCTATGACCTCGGCCTCGATCCCCTCGGCCGCCAGTTCCTCTGCGGCCTTCAGGCAGAAGCCCACCATCCGCGAATAGGCGACCAGGGTGACCCCGGAACCCTCGCGACGGACCTTGGCCTTGCCGATCGGCACGACCCAGTCGATGTCCTCCGGCACGTCGAACTCCAGGCCATAGAGCATCTCGTGCTCCAGGAAGACCACGGGGTTCGGATCCCGGATTGCGGCCTTCAACAGCCCCTTGGCGTCCGCTGAGTCGTAGGGCGCGATCACCTTCAGCCCCGGCACATGGCCGTACCAGCCGGCGTAGTCCTGGCTGTGCTGGGCCCCCACCCGCGCCGCGGCCCCATTGGGACCCCGGAAGACGATCGACGGCTTGATCTGGCCGCCGGACATATATAGCGTCTTGGCGGCAGAATTGATAATTGCGTCAATGGCCTGCATGGCGAAGTTGAACGTCATGAACTCGACGATCGGCTTCAGGCCCGCCATCGCCGAGCCGACGCCCAGGCCGGCGAAGCCGTATTCGGTGATCGGGGTGTCGATCACCCGCTTGTCGCCGAACTCCTGCAGCAGGTCGCGGCTGACCTTGTAGGCGCCCTGGTACTGGGCGACTTCCTCGCCCATCAGGAAGACGTCCGGGTCGCGACGCATTTCCTCGGCCATGGCGTCGCGCAAGGCGTCGCGGACCGTCACCTTCACCAGCTTCACGCCTTCGGGCAGGTCCGGATCCCTCAGCGCCACGGCCGGCCCCGCGGCCGCAGCCTCGCTCGGCGCGCGGACAGGATCGCCCTTGGCTTCGGCCCGGGAGGCGGGCTGAGGGTCTTCCATGGGGGCCGGCTCAGGTTCGGGCGCGGCGGCAGGGGCCTTCGAAGCCGCCTCGCCTTCCCCCGACAGGCGTGCGATCGGCGTGTTGACCTTCACCTCCTCGGAGCCCTCGGGCACCAGGATGGCCTCAACCGTGCCCTCGTCTACGGCCTCGACCTCCATGGTCGCCTTGTCGGTCTCGATCTCGGCGATGACGTCGCCGGACTTGACCGTGTCGCCCACCTTCACATGCCACTTGGCGAGCGTGCCCTCCTCCATGGTCGGCGAGAGGGCCGGCATCAGTACGTCGGTCATGCCCGCGCCTCCGAGTAGACGTCGGTGTAGAGTTCGGAAGGATCGGGCTCTGGGCTGGTGCGGGCGAACTCGGCCGCATCGGCGACGACCCGCTTGACCTCGGCGTCCACGGCCTTCATGGCCGCGGCGTCGGCGTAGCCCAGTTCCTCCAGAAGTTCCTCGACGTGGTCGATGGGATCGCGAGTCTTGCGGACGTTGTCGACCTCCTCGCGCGTCCGGTACTTGGCCGGATCGCTCATCGAGTGGCCGCGGTAGCGGTAGGTCTTCATCTCCAGAATGTAGGGCCCCTTGCCCGCCCGGGCATGGTCGGCGGCCTTCTGGGCGGCGGCCTTCACCGCCATGACGTCCATGCCATCCACTTCTTCGCCCGGGATATTGAACGAGACGCCGCGCTTGTAGAGGTGGGTTTCCGAAGAGGAGCGCTCAATCGAGGTGCCCATGGCGTACTGGTTGTTCTCAATCACATAGACCACCGGCAGCCGCCAGATCTCGGCCATGTTGAAGCTCTCGTAGACCTGGCCCTGGTTGGCCGCGCCGTCGCCGAAGTAGGTGAACGCGACCTTGCCATTGCACCGGTAGTGATTGGCCAGAGCCAGACCCGTGCCTAGCGCGACCTGGGCGCCGACGATCCCGTGGCCGCCATAGAAGTCGGCTTCGGTCGAGAACATGTGCATCGAGCCGCCCTTGCCCTTGGACGAGCCGCCCGAGCGCCCGGTCAGTTCGGCCATGACCTCGCGCGGATCCATGCCGCAGGCCAGCATGTGGCCGTGGTCGCGATAACCGGTGATCACCTGGTCGCCCGGCGTCTTCACCGACTGGACACCCACCGCAATGGCTTCCTGGCCGATGTAGAGATGGCAGAACCCGCCGATCAGACCCATGCCGTAGAGCTGGCCCGCGCGCTCCTCGAACCGCCGGATCAGGAGCATGTCCCGATAGTACTTCAGCAGTTCCTTCTTGTCCGGCGCGTTCGGCTTGCCAGCGGGCTCGGCCGCGCCATTGGCTTTCCGCCGACCAGCCGTGCCGGTCTGCCCACGCGCCATACGTCTCTCCGTGGTCCGTTGGATGTCCCTATACAACCGCCGAAGCGGCCTTAAGGCTTCAACCGGATGACATAGTCCCTTGGATCGGCGAAGCCTAGCAGGGAGCGCGCCCTTTCCTCCAGGAGATCGGCCGAAAGACTGGTGTCGCGCAGCAGGCGCGCACGCATCTCCAGATCCTGGCGCTCAGCGCGCACCTGCGCCAGTTCGCGGGTCTTGGCGATCAGCGTCGCGTCGCGCTGGTTGGAGGTCAGGATTCCCCGGTCGCCGGTGAAGGCGTGGATGGCGAAATAGGAAATCAGCAGAGCCAGGGCCGCCGTGGGCAGGAAGGGACGAAGGCGGGCAAGCACGGGTGACGATTCGCTCGGGTTTCTGACCCGCACAGGGTGGCCCGACATGCTTAATAAGGCCTTGCCAGGCTTGGCCGTAGGAAGCTGCGGGCCGAGATGTTGATGTCCGCGCAGTCCCCCAGGGCGATGGGTGTGTCAGGCGCCAACCCATCGACGACGAACCACCCTTCGGCGCGAAGCAGCAGCCCTGCCGGGTGGATCTCCCGCGGCCGGCCCGACCGGGCGCGAATCCGCACGATCCTCGTGTCGCGCACAGCCTCGGCCAGGGCCGGAAGTCGCGGATCGGGTGGCGGACCCTGGGGTAGATCGAACCGGTACCGCCGCCGCGCAGCCTCGATCTTCGCGCGCACCACGTCCGGGAAGGATTCGAACATCTTGTCGCTGGCGCGGGCGCCGGCCTGCTCCAGGCCCAGGGCCCGGAGTTCCGGGATCGGTCGGCTGAGGATCACCGCCATGGCCTCGGCCTCGTCGGCGGCGAGACCGGTCAGCCGGGTGCGGTAGTTGAAGCCGAGTTCGATGCCGCCCTGGTTGCCCTGGTGCACAATGATCGGCAGGCCGGCCTCGCTGAGCGCATCGACGTCGCGAAGGATCGTTCGGCGCGCAACCTCAAGCTCCGCGGCCAATTGGGCGCTGGTTAGCCGCCCGCGGTTCTGCAGCAGGAGCAAAATCCGCAACAATCGGGAGGCGCGCATCGGTCGCTTTCAAATATGACAAAAGACGTCACATAAGACCGTGCATAACGCCTGACCTCAACAGGAGAAGGCCACATGATCTCGGTCACCTACGGCAGCGGCGAACCCGGCGACCCCTGGGTCCTGAAGACGCCATCGCTCACCTCGGAATACCAGGCGTGGCGGGATGGCGCGGCGCTGCATGTCCAGGTCGGGACCACGAAACTCTCCTACCAGGCACGCGCCATCCAGGACCTGCACGCCATGTTGCTCAGCCGGGGCGATTGGGTGGCGCTGGGCAATGCCGATGAGGGCAAGCCGGTCGCCGACGGCACAGTCGAGGCCTGGGCGCGCGCCGAACACAATCCGGTGGGCGGCTACTACGGCCTGCGGAAGGGCTACCGCGGACGCTTCGCCAACTACGTGACGCCGATCCTGGAACTGCTGGGCCTGGCTGAACTGGAGCATGGCCCCCGCAACAACCGCGCAAGGGGCCTGAAGCCCGCCTAGACCTGTGGCGTCTGCGCGGGGCGGCGCCAGCCCAGGAACAGGATGCCAAGCCCGCCGGCGATGACGATGGGCAGGAGGCCGGTGACCACCTCGCCGGGCGAACGCCCTGCCCCCAGCATGGCGGCCGCCAGCAGGGGTCCCGCCACCGATCCCAGCCGTCCGAAGCTGACCGCGGCGCCGACGCCGGTTCCCTGAACCTGCGGCGGATAGAGGGAGCCTGCGACGCCGTAGAGAATACCCTGGGAGGCGATCACGCAGCCGCCTAGCAACAAGGCCAGCCCCACGATAAGGCCACCCTGGGTCGAGGTCGCCAGGAGCACCAGCAGCACCGGCAGGCCCACCACCACCACACCCAGGCTGGCGCCGCGCTGGCGGGTGTCGAGGAGATGCCCGGTGATCATGGCCGCGAGCGCACCGCCCAGGCTGAAGCCGACCTGGGCGATGGCGGCCGGTGCCTTGGCCACCCCGCGCCATTGCAGCAGCAAAGGCAGCCAATTCAACAGCAGGTGCAGTGTCAGCCCGGCCACCAGCATGGCGGCCCAGAGCACGAATGTCCTCAGGGCAGCCCCGCGCTCAAAGAGCGCGCCGAACGCTGCTGGACTGCCAGGCCCCTGGGCGCGCTGGACCACGACGGGGCGCGGCATCAGAAGGGCGATGGCGGCAGCGGCCACGAAGGGCAGCAGGCCGCCGATCAGGAACAGGCGCCGCCACTCTTCATGCGGCGTGGCCAGCGCCAGCAGCGCCACGCCCGACCCGCCCAGGGGCATGCCCGCATAGGTCCAGACCACGTCGCGGTTGCGCGGCGCGCCCTGGCCGCCGGCAGCCAGAGCGATGCCGCTTGGCAGGGCGCCGCCCAGGCCAAGCCCGGTGGCGAGGCGCAGCCACGTCAGGGACGCAACATCCCAGGCCTGGGAACAGCCCAGCGAAAAGGCCCCGAACAGGATCAGCGACATGACCAGCACGGCCTTGCCGCCGAACCGGTCGACCAGGCGCCCGCCGACGACGGCGCCGATCATCAGCCCCAGATTGCTGGCCGAAAACAGGTAGCCCAGCGCCTGGGGCGACGGCTTGAACGCCCCCACGACCCCGGCCGCGGCCACGCCGGCCGCCTGGACGTCGAACCCCTCGCAAAGCGCCGCCAGGAAGCAGAGCGCGATGGTGGCGCTGGCCTGCGGCCGCGATCCTGAGGGCGTCGGGCTCAAGAGTGCTTCAGTGCGCCCCGGCCGGCATAGACGGCCTGGTCGCCCAGTTCCTCTTCGATACGCAGCAGCTGGTTGTACTTGGCCATCCGATCGGACCGCGACAGCGAGCCGGTCTTGATCTGACCGCAGTTGGTGGCCACCGCCAGGTCAGCAATGGTCGAGTCCTCGGTCTCGCCCGACCGGTGACTCATCACCGCGGTGTAGGCGTTGCGGTGCGCCAGATCGACGGCGTCGAGCGTCTCCGACAGGGTGCCGATCTGGTTGACCTTCACCAGGATCGAATTGGCCAGGCCCTTGCCGATGCCCATGGAAAGCCGCGCGGGGTTGGTCACGAAGAGGTCGTCGCCGACCAACTGGATCTTGCCGCCCAGCCGCTCGGTCAGGAGCTTCCAGCCGTCCAGGTCATCCTCGGCGCAGCCGTCCTCGATGGTGACGATCGGGAACGAGGCCACGAGGTCGGCCAGGTACTCCACCATGCCGGCCGAATCGACTGTGCGGCCCTCGCCTTCCATGACGTACTTGCCGCCCTTGAAGAACTCGCTGGAGGCCACGTCGAGGCCCAGCACAAAGTCCTTCTCCACCTTGAAGCCCGCGCTCTCGCCGGCCTTGACGATGAAGGCCAGGGCTTCCTTGGCCGAGCCGATGTTGGGGGCAAACCCGCCCTCGTCGCCGACGTTGGTGTTGTGGCCCGCGGCCTTCAGCTGGCCCTTCAGGGCGTGGAAAATTTCCGCGCCCATCCGAAGGCCCTCGGCGAAGGTGGGCGCGCCGGTGGGCAGGATCATGAATTCCTGGATGTCGATGGGATTGTCGGCGTGGGCGCCGCCATTGATGATGTTCATCATCGGCACCGGCAGCACGCGGGCCGAAACGCCGCCGACGTACTTGTAGAGCGGCAGGGCCGCCGAGCTCGCCGCCGCCTTGGCCGCCGCCAGGCTGACCCCCAGGATGGCGTTGGCGCCCAGGCGCGACTTGTTGGCCGTGCCGTCCAGTTCGATCAGCATCTTGTCCAGCCGGCGCTGGTCTTCCGCATCGGTCCCGGCCAGGGCGTCGTAAATCTCGCCGTTAACGGCCTCGACGGCCTGCAGCACGCCCTTGCCGAGATAGCGGGCCTTGTCCCCGTCGCGCTTCTCCACCGCCTCGTGGGCGCCGGTCGATGCGCCGGAGGGCACGGCCGCACGGCCCATGGCGCCGTCTTCCAGGGTCACGTCGACTTCGACCGTCGGGTTGCCCCGGCTGTCGAGGATTTCGCGGGCGGTGATGTCGACGATCTCGGTCATGGGTAACTTTGCCTCTGGCGTTCGGGAGCGCGCGGAGGCTTAGCGAGGCAAGGGCCTTGCGGCAACTGGATCCTCTCCCCGCAGGGGGAGGTGGCGCGCCGCGCGAAGCAAGGCGTGACGGAGGGGGCACAGAAGCGATGCGCTCCCCCTCCGCCGCTTTTCGCTGCGCTCCAAGCGCCACCTCCCCCTGCGGGGAGAGGATCGGAAAGGCCAGGCGCAGCGGAATCAGACGTGACAGTCGCTACTCAGCAGCAGCCCAAAACGCGAAACGCCGGCCGCTGCGGAGCGGCCGGCGTCACGATCGGACAGGCGAAGGGCCCGTGCGAGAGGTCTAGTCTTCCTTCGGCGTCAGGACCTGGCGGCCCTTGTACATGCCGGTCTTCAGGTCGACGTGGTGCGGACGCTTCAGTTCGCCGGTTTCCTTGTCTTCGACGAAGGAGTTGGCGCCCAGGGCGTGGTGCGAGCGGCGCATGTTGCGACGCGACGGCGATACTTTGCGTTTCGGAACGGCCATCGGAGACTCTCGCTGGCGTGGAAATGAGGACGGCGGCCAAGAAGGGGCCGCCGCCGTGAGCGGGCGCTTATGCATGAAACCCGCTGGACGATCAAGCGGGAGCGGATAGCTTACGACGTAAGCGCCATCTGGAGGCCCAAGTGCCGCAGACCCTGATCTTCGCCCCGATGGGCGTCTTGGCCTTCCTGACCTTCGCCGTCTTGGCCCTCATCCCATTTCGGCGCTTCCGGGCGGGCCGCGCGGGGCAGATCCGGCCGGACGACTTCCAGTACGGAGAATCGGCCGCCGTGCCCGGGCATGCCTCGATCCCGAACCGCAACTACATGAACCTGCTCGAGCTGCCGATGCTCTTCTACGTCGCCGGGCTGATGTTCTACGTGACTGGCAAGGTCGATGCGGGGGTGCTGACCCTCGCCTGGGCCTACGTGGCCCTGCGCGCCGCCCATACGGCGATCCACCTGACCTACAATCGGGTGATGCACCGCCTGCTCCCCTTCGCGCTCAGCAACTTCGTACTGATGTCCATCTGGGCGCTGTTCTTCCTGCGCTAGACGAGCCGGCTCCGGCTGCGGGCCGCGCCGATGAAGCTGGCGAACAGCGGGTGCGGATCGAAGGGCCGGCTCTTCAGCTCCGGATGGTACTGGACGCCCACGAACCATGGGTGGTCCACCCGCTCGCAGATCTCCGGCAGCACGCCATCGGGCGAAAGGCCGGTGAACTTCAGGCCGGTGTCCTCGATGGCCTCACGGTATTTCATGTTCACTTCGTAGCGATGCCGGTGGCGTTCGGAGATGACCGTGCCGCCATAGATGTCTGCCACCTTGGAGCCGGGCGCCAGCACGGCTTCATAGGCCCCGCAGCGCATGGTGCCGCCCAGGTCGTCGTCTTCGCCGCGAACTTCCGTCTCGTTGCCCCGCGTCCACTCGGTCATCAGGCCGACGATGGGCTCCGAGGTCGGGCCGAATTCGGTGGAAGAGGCCTGGTGGATGCCGGCCAGGTTCCGGGCCGCCTCGATCATCGCCATCTGCATGCCGAAACAGATGCCGAAATAGGGAATCGCGTGCTCGCGGGCGAACTGCACAGCGCGAATCATCCCCTCCGAGCCGCGTTCCCCGAACGCGCCCGGCACCAGGACCCCGTGAACGCCCTTCAGGCGCTCGCCGATCATCTGCTCCTCGCGCTCGAAGGCCTCGCCCTCGATCCACTCGAGCCGGACCCGCACATTGTTGGCGACCCCGCCGTGGATCAGGGCCTCGATCAGGGATTTGTAGGCGTCGGTCAGCGCCGTGTACTTGCCCACGACAGCGATGTTCACCTCGCCGTCCGGGTGGCTGAGCGCATGGGAGATTTGCTGCCAGCGTGTCAGGTCGGGGGCCGGCGCAGAGTCCTTCAGGCCGAAGACGTCCAAAACTTCCGCGTCCAGCCCCTGCTCGTGATAGTCGAGGGGCACGTGGTAGATGTTGGCGCTGTCCATGGCCTGGATGACGGCGCTGGGCCGCACGTTGCAGAACAGGCCCAGCTTCTTGCGCTCGCTATCCGGGATTGGGATCTCGCAGCGGCACAACAGGATGTCCGGCTGGATGCCGATGGAGCGCAGCTCCTTCACCGAGTGCTGGGTCGGCTTGGTCTTCATCTCGCCCGCCGTCTTGATGAACGGCAGGAGCGTCAGGTGGATGAAGCAGGCGTGGCCGCGGGGCAGTTCCTGGCCCAACTGGCGGATCGCCTCGAAGAACGGCAGGCCCTCGATGTCGCCGACCGTGCCGCCGACCTCCACCAGCACGAAGTCCACGCCCTCGCCCGGATCGGCCAGGACGAAGTCCTTGATCTCGCCGGTGACGTGCGGAA
Source organism: Caulobacteraceae bacterium (assembly GCA_947475465.1). Taxonomy (GTDB): domain Bacteria; phylum Pseudomonadota; class Alphaproteobacteria; order Caulobacterales; family Caulobacteraceae; genus Phenylobacterium. Next base: position 25,367 of record CANJLK010000010.1, read on the forward strand.
TCACCTGGACGGTCGCGCCCAGATAGTCGCCGCGCCGCTCCTTCTCGATGATCGTCTTGTAGATCTGGCCGGTGGTGATGTTGTCGTGGCGGGTCGCGTTGACGCCGGTGAACCGCTCGTAGTGGCCAAGGTCCAGGTCAGTCTCCGCCCCGTCGTCGGTCACGAAGACCTCGCCGTGCTGATAGGGGCTCATGGTCCCCGGATCGACGTTCAGATAGGGGTCGAGCTTTCGCAGACGGACGCCATAGCCCCGCGCCTGGAGGAGCGCGCCGAGAGCGGCGGACGCGAGACCCTTACCCAATGAGGAGACCACGCCGCCGGTGATGAAAATGTACCGGGCCATGGGGTTTCAGAGTAGCCGTGATTCGGCGCGCGAGCGCCCGAATCCGTTCGACTGATCCACGACTATTTTTGGACCCACTCTTACTTTTGAGCCGGCGCGGCGGGCGCGGGCTCGGCGGGCGCACCGTTCAGGAACGGATTGTTGATCTGCGGCGTCGGGGCCTGCAGCGGAACCGGCGCGCCCGGCTGGGCGGTCCCCGCCGGCGGCTTGGCCGGGGGCTGGTTCAGGCTGGTGGGATCGAGCGCGTCGATCTTCAGCCGATCCACTACCGAGGAACCACCCTTCTCGCGGCCGCCCAGGATGGTCAGCGCCAGGCTGATCACGAAGAAGGCCGCGCCCAGCGACCAGGTGATGCGGGTCATCAGGTCGCCCGCGCCACGCACCGACATCATGCCCGACGGACTGCCGCCGCCGCCGACCAGGCCGCCGCCTTCGGAACGCTGCAGCAGGACTGCGCCGACCAGGCCGATGCAGACGATGATCAGGAGGGCTGAGAGGATGCCGAGCAGCATGGGTCTAAATCAAATCCAGTGCGTTCGGGCGGCCACGTCCCAGGAAAGGCAAGGACGGGGCGCCGAAATGAAGGGGGGCCTCTATCACCGAGCCGGCGGCAAGGCCATAGCTAGGGCGTCGCAGCGGCCAGACAAGACCGCCAAGGAGCAGCGCCCGTGACCAATCCGATCCAGGTCAACCAGATGGACCACATCGTCCTGGTCACCCGCGACAAGGCTGCCATGCTGGCCTTCTACTGCGATGTCCTGGGCCTCAGCATCGACCGCGACCGGCCCGAGCTCGGCCTCACCCACATCCGCTGCGGCCCGCAGATGATCGACCTGATCGTCCGCACGACGCCCCGCCCGGCCCGCGAGGCCCACAACCAGGACCACTTCGCCCTGCAGGTCCGCCCCTTCGACGAGACCGCCATCCGCGCCCACCTGGCCGCCCACGGCATAGAGATCGCCGAGGAAGGCGCCCGCTACGGCGCCGACGGCGTGGGCTTCTCGCTCTACATCCGCGACCCGGAGGGAAACCTCGTCGAACTCAAGGGGCCGAGTGTTTAGCATCCGAACTTGGCTCGAGCCGAGCCAGGGCAAGGGGTTCGCTGTTTCCCTGCCAGCGTTTCATCAGGACCCGAGGGGCCCTACAGCGCGCCGATAATCCCCAGGAAGTCAGCCGCCTTCAGCGAGGCCCCGCCGACCAGGGCCCCGCCGACTTCGGCGGCGTGCAGGATTTCGGCGGCGTTGGAGGGCTTCACCGAGCCGCCGTAGAGGATCGGGACCTTCGCCCCTTCCGCGCCGAACTGCTCGACCAGGGTGGCGCGGATCGCCTTGTGGACCTCCTCGATCTCCGGCGTCGTCGGCGTCAGGCCGGTGCCGATGGCCCAGACCGGCTCATAGGCAACTGCGAAGGCCTTGCCGGCCAGCGCGGCGGGCAGCGAGCCCCTCACCTGCCCGGTGACCACCGCCAGAGCCTCGCCGGCCTTGCGCTGCTCCAGGGTCTCGCCGACGCAGACGATGGGCTCCAGCCCCGCGCTCAGGGCCGCCACGACCTTCGCGGCGACCAGGGCGTCGGTCTCGCCGTAGCCGGCCCGGCGTTCGGAGTGGCCCAGGATCACCAGGCTCGCCCCGGCGTCGGCCAGCATCGCGGCCGAGACATCTCCGGTGAAGGCGCCGTTGTCTTCGGCCCGGCAATCCTGCCCGCCCAGCGCGACGGCGGTCCCGGCCAGCGCCTGCCGCATCCGGTCGACCAGGGTGGCCGGCGGGCATAGCGCCACGCGGCCGGGGACCTGGCCCAGTCCAGCCGCCACGGCGCGGGCTTCGCCCAGGGCTGCGGCCAGGCCGTTCATCTTCCAATTGCCGGCGATCAGGGGGGTCGGAGCGGTCATGAGCCTCACTTTCGTCAAGTCCGCCGCCGTTAAGGCGCCATGAGGCATCTGTCACGCGCTTGCGGGGCGGGAGCCGCCTCCACTATACCGGCCCGCACACCTGCGGCGCCGCGTCCGCACGCCAGCGCCCTGAAAGGGTTTTGATGCTTTCGAATTTCCGCGCCTTCGCGAAGTCCCCCGCGGCCGCCGTCCTGATCGCCCTGATCGTGGTGTCCTTCGCGATCTTCGGCATCCGCGACGTCTTCAAGGGCAAGGTGGCCGGCGATTCCGTGATCACCGCCGGCTCGCGCACAGTCGGCAGCGCCGAATTCAAGCGCGAGTTCGACGTCTACAAGTCCCGCCTCGAACAGCAGGTGCGCCAGCCGATCACAATGGAACAGGTCGCCGCCAACGGTCTCGACCGCCGCGCGCTCGAAGGCCTGGCCACCCGCGAGGCCTTCGCCGAGTTCCTGACCAAGATCGGCATGCACCCGTCCGACAAGCTGATCGCCGCGGAGATCGCCAAGATCCCGGCCTTTTTCGACCAGGTGACCGGCAAGTTCGACAAGAAATCATATGCGCAGAAGCTGGGCGAGAACGGCCTGACGCCGGCCCGCTTCGAATCCAGCATCGGCGACGAGATCGCCCAGCAGCAGTTTGGCGCCGGCCTGGCCGCCGGGCTGCGCGTCCCACGGGCCTATACGGCGCTGGCCGCCATTTTCGGCCTGGAGAACCGCGACGTCGGCTATTTCGCGGTCGAGCCCACCAGCGTGCCGCAGCCGGCCATGCCCACCGACGACCAGCTTCGCGCCTTCATGAAGGAAAACGCCGCCCAGCTGACCCGGCCGGAAATGCGCCAGATCACCGTCGTGCGGTTCTCGCCGGCCCTGGTCAGCGCCAACCTGCCGGTCACCGAGGCCGAGGTGAAGAAGCGCTTCGACTTCCGGAAGGACACACTGTCCTCGCCGGAAACCCGAACCGTCATCCAGATTCCCGCCAAGGACGCCGCCGCCGCCCAAACCATCGGCCAACGCTTGGCCAAGGGCGACGACGCCGCCCAGGTCGCCCGCGCCGCCGGCGTCGAGGCGATCACCTACGCCAATAAGCCGCAGACCGCGATCGCCGACCGTAAGGTCGCCCAGGCCGCCTTCGGCATGGCCGCCGGCCAGGTCGCCCCGGTGCGCGGCGACCTTGGGGTCGCCGTGGTCAAGGTGCTGTCGATCTCGCCCGGCCACCCGGTCACCCTGGAAGAAGTGCGCCCCGCGCTAGAGGCCGAAATCCGCAAGGATGGCGCCGCCGAGAAGGTCTATGCGCTCACCCAGGCCTATGATGACGCCCACCAGGCCGGCTCCAACCTCACCCAGTCGGCCGCCAAGGCCGGCGTGCCCGCAGTCACGCTTGGCCCGGTCAGCGCCGAAGGCCGCGACGGCCTGGGCCAGCCGGTCCCCGGCCTGACCCAGAAGCTGGTCGAAACCGCCTTCGCCCTGCCGGCCGGCGGCGAGAGCGAGGTCGAGGACGCCGGCGGTGGTGAGTACTTCGCCGTACGCGTGGAGAAGATCGTCCCGCCCGCCCTGGCCGCCCTGGACGAGGTCCGCCCGCAGGTCACCCGCGTCTACATGATGCGCGAACTGGCCAAGCGGCTGCAGGCCCGCGCCGACGAACTGGCCGCCCGCGTCAAGAAGGGCGAGAGCCTGGACGCCGTCGCCGCCTCGGCGGGCGCCTCAGTGATCCATGTTCCCGGCCTCAGCCGCCAGAACGCCGCCCAGAACAAGGACCTGTCGCAGGAACTGCTGGGCAAGACCTTCAACGCCAAGCTGGGCGACGTCTTCACCGCCGAGAACACCCACTTCGGCCTGCTGGTGGCCAAGCTGGAGGGCGTGCGCGCGGGCGACGGCGCGACACAGGCGCAGATGGCCGAAGGCATGCGCCCGCAGATGAGCGTGGCGATCTTCCGCGAAATCGGCGAGAGCGCCCAGGTCGCGGCCCGCCACAAGATCAAGGTCACCGCCGACGCCGCCAAGGCCCGCGCCGCGCTGGGCCTGGAGCCGGAACCCACCGCCGCCGACGCCAAGGCCAATCCCTCCGCCAAGCCCGCGGGCAAGCCTGGGCTGGCCAAGTGACGATCGAGCCTGCGTTTACAGCCTTCGAGGCGGCCTACCGGGCCGGCGCGCCACAGCTGGTCTGGACGCGGCTGATCGACGACCTGGAAACGCCGGTTTCGGCCTATCTGAAGATCGGCCACGGGCGGCCCTACGCCTTCCTCTTCGAAAGCGTCGAGGGCGGCGCCTTCCGTGCGCGCTATTCGATCATCACCCTCAATCCCGACCTTGTCTGGCGCTGCCGCGGCGACAGGGCGGAGATCGCCGAGGGGGCCGATATCGCCCAGGGCCGGTTCACGCCCCAGCCGGGCGGCGCGCTGGACAGCCTGCGCGACCTGGTGGCCGCCTCGCGCATCGAGCGCCCGGCCCACTTGCCGCCGCCCTCGGCCGGCCTGTTCGGAGCCCTCGGCTACGACATGATCCGCCTGGTTGAGCGCCTGCCGGATATCAACCCCGACACCCTTGGCCTGCCGGACGGCGTCATGACGCGCCCCTCCATCGTCGCGATCTTCGACGCCATCGCCCAGGAGATCGTCCTGGTCACCCCGGCCCGGCCGGGCGCGGCCTCCGCCGCCGACGCCTACGCTGCGGCCCAGGCGCGCCTTGAGGCCGTGGCTCTCGACTTCAAGCGGCCCACGCCGGCGCTGGCCGGCGACGGCAAGCCGGAGCCTGACGCGTTCACGACCCCGGTCAGCCGGGCGGACTACGCCGGGATCGTCGCCAAGGCCAAAGCCTACATCACCGCCGGCGACATCTTCCAGGTGGTGCCCAGCCACCGGTTCCGCAGCCCCTTCGCCCGGGATCCCTTCGCCCTCTACAGGTCGCTGCGGCGCACCAACCCCTCGCCCTTCCTGTTCTACCTGAACTTCGGGGACTTCCAGCTGGCCGGCTCCTCCCCGGAGATTCTCGTCCGCCTGCGCGATGGCAAGATTACGATCCGGCCCATCGCCGGCACGCGGCGGCGCGGCGCGACTCCCGCCGAGGACGCGGCCCTGGAGGCCGAACTGATCGCCGACCCCAAGGAGCGGGCCGAACACCTGATGCTACTCGACCTTGGCCGCAACGATGTCGGTCGCGTCGCCATGCTGAAGGCGCCCGGCGCCAATGAGCCCGCCAAGGCGTCCAGGACGCCCCGCGTGCGGGTCACCGACAGCTTCTTCGTCGAACGCTACAGCCACGTCATGCACCTGGTCTCCAATGTCGAAGGCGATGCGCCGGACGGCCTCGATCCGGTCGACGTGGTGATGGCCGCCCTGCCCGCCGGCACGCTCTCCGGCGCACCTAAGGTCCGGGCCATGGAGATCATCGACGAGCTTGAGATCGAAAAGCGCGGCATCGGCTATGCCGGCGCCGTGGGCTACTTCGGCTGCGACGGCTCGGTAGACACCTGCATCGTGCTCAGGACCGCACTCTTCAAGGACCAGGTCATGTACGTCCAGGCCGGCGGGGGCGTGGTGGCTGATAGTGACGCCGACGCCGAATATGACGAAACCCTGCAGAAGGCCAAGGCGCTGCGCCAGGCGGCCGTCGAGAGTTGGCGCTTCGTCTAGCCCGGCCTTGCGTCGGCGCCCCGTTGCGCTCCAGATTGAAATAAACCGCGCCCAGACGCGACCGGACGGGGGAGACAGATGGACAGCGCCGAACAGGCTGACTTCGTGGCATGGGCAAAGCGCACTGCCATTCCGCTCGCCCGGATCGAGGACAAGGGACCCGTCACCGCGCCCGCCGATGACGCCGACCTGACGCCGCTCAAGGCCATGATTGGCGACGCGCGGATCGTCGGCATCGGCGAAAGCGCGCACCACACCCATGAGTTTCTCGCCCTGCGAGAACGCCTGGTCCGCTACCTGGTCGAACAGCTCGGCTTTGACACCCTCATCCTCGAGGTGCTGCGACCCGGGGCCAATCCCATCGACGACTTCGCCTTCGCCGGCAAAGGGACCGCCGAGGACGCCCTGATGACCGCCGCGATACGGATGTGGCGCAACCGCGAGACCGAGCGGATCGTCGAGTGGGTGAAGGCCTACAACGCAGCTCGCGGAACGAGGCCCCCTGTCCGCATCGTCGGCGGCGACATCGTCGCCCCCGGGGAAAGCATGCGCCTGGTTCTGGACCACCTGGACCTCGGCGCGGCCGACAAGGATCGGCTCACGGCGCTCAGCCGGGGCTTCGACATCGATCCCCGCGACGACCAGATCGCCTACAACACCATGAGCGACGAAGACCGCGCACTCCTGCACGCGACCTTCGAGGCCGCACTGGAATCCCTGGGGCGTCAGGGCCCCGGCGAGACCCGCACCGCGGCTCAGCACGAGGCGCTCCTCGATCAGGCGCGGGTGGTCGTCCAGGCCCTTGGCGCGATGCGGGCCGGCATCGTCGCCTGGCTGAAAAGCTTCCCGGTCCGCGACGCGGCCATCGGCGAAAATCTCGTCCGCCTGGTCAAGACCATGCCGGCGCGCAGCCGCGCCATCTACCTCGCCAACAACGGCCACGTGGCCGCCACCCGGATGATCGGCGCCGAGGTGATCCCGGCCGGCGTCGTCCTGCGCCGTGAGCTCGGCGACGACTACCGAGTCATCGGCGGGGCCTTCGGTGAAGGACGCTACGACCCGCCGCTCTATGGCGTCAGTTCTGCGCCTGGCGAAGACCGCGACTCCATGGACCAGCTGATCGCCCAGCTGGGCCAGAAGGCCCTGCTGCTCGACATCCGGGCCACGGCGGCCGACCCCGCGCCGGCCTACGTGGACACCCCCAGGCGCATGCAGTCTCAGGGCCGCGCCTTCCACACCGCCGCGCCGCGGGCCGCCTACGATGTGCTGGCCTACATCGACCTGGTCACCAACGCCGACCAGCTGATCGTCACCGAAATGAACATGGACATCGCCGCCGTGGACGCCAGCCGCCCGCGCGCAGGAGACTGATGATGAGCACACAAAAAGAGGCGACCACGGCATTCGTTGACTGGGCGCGACGCAATGCCGTGCGCCTGGACCGGATCGAGGACAAGGGTGGGCCCGCCGACCCGGTCGACGACTCCGATCTGGCGCCTCTGAAGGCCATGGTCGGCGACGCGCGGATCGTCGCGCTGGGCGAAAGCACCCATCACACCCACGAATTCCTGGCCCTGCGCGAGCGGCTGGTCCGTTACCTGGTCGAACGGCTCGGCTTCACCACGATCATGTTGGAGGTCATGCACCCGGGCGCGAACCCCATCGACGACTATGTCGCCCAGGGCCTCGGCAGCGCCAAGGCCGCCCTGGTGGCCGCTAACATCCGCATGTGGCGCAACCGCGAGAGTGTCCGCATCCTGGAATGGGCGCGGGCCCACAACCTGAAGGCCGCGCCGGGACAAGAGGTCCGTTTCACGGGACCCGACATGATCGCGCCAGGCGAAGGCATGCGCCTCATCCTGGATCAAATCGAGCTCGACGCAGGCACAAAGGCACGCCTCTACGAGCTCAGCAGCGGCTTCGACACCGACCCGCGGGACGACCAGCTGTTCTACAACCGGCGCAGCGACGAGGAGCGGGCCTTGCTGCACGCCACCTTCGACCAGGTCCTGGCTACCCTGCGCGCCTCAGGGCCGCGGCCTGGCCAGTCCACCGCCGATCACCTGGCATTGCTTGACCAGGCCATCGTCGTCACCCAGGCCCTGGACGCCGCCCGCATCGGCGCCACCGACGGCTGGATCGCGGCCTGGCCGGCCCGTGACGTAGCCATGGGCGCCAACGCTATCCGAATGGTCGAGGCCGACCCGGGCCGAAAGGTTGTGATCATGGCGTCCAACCGCCATGTGGCGGCCATCCAGCCGGCCGGCGATGCGGTCGTGCCCATGGGCGCCTTCCTGCGCGAGCATTTCGGCGACGCCTACCTGGTGATTGGCGGCTCCTTCGGAGAAGGCCATTTCGACCCGCCGCTCTACGGGGCCACGACCATTCCCCGCAATGCGCAGGACACCATGGATCAGCGGATTGCCGATCTGGAGTCCGGCCCCCTGCTCCTGGACATCCGCGCCACGGCCGCGGACCCGGCGCCCGCATACGTCCGCCAACCCAGGCCGCTGCAGTCATCCGGCCTGCTGGACCATACCGCGGCTCCGGCCGCGACCTACGACATCATCGTGCACCTGGATCGCCTCACCAACGCGGGCCAGCTGATCGAAGAGCCCATGGACTTGGACTACGCCGTCGTCGACGCCAACCGGCCGGCGCTGCGGGCCAAGACTGCGCCCTAGCGCACGCCCCTCGTCGAGGCCACGTGTTCGCTGACCAAGGCCGGCGACATGATCATCGACGTGGCGAAGGCGAGCGCCGAGACCGCCAGGAAGGCCGCCGCGCACAGGGGCGCCCAGATGCTGCCCGACCGCTCAGGCGGCTCCAGAAGCAGGCGAGCGCGGTCCATCAGATCGCGATCGAGGGCGGAATCGGTGGCGGCCACGCGCCCAGCATCCGGCCAACAAGGCCGCCAGACAATCGACAGGGGTCGGATTCCTGTTTCTGGCCCGTCATGTTGCGTCGCAATATCGCCTTGCTGCGGTCGCACACGACCGCCCAGACCTCGCTCACGCGCCGGATCGACTGAACATTGACCTCACCAGGCCGCCTCCGTGTCCTCGTTCTGCAAGGCGGCGGCGCGCTGGGAGCCTATCAGGCCGGCGTCTATGAAGCCCTGAACGCGGTAGGCGCCGAGCCCGACTGGATCGCCGGCATCTCCATCGGAGCCGTCAATGCCGCCCTGATCGCCGGCAACCCCCCGGAGCTCCGCCTCTCGCGCCTGCATGAGTTCTGGGAACTGGTGACGTCGCAATGGCAACTGGGCCTGCAGACCCGCGTCGACAGCCTTCGCGGCATGCTGGGCGACGCCCAGGTCGGCTGGGTGGCGGCGACCGGAATCCCGGGCTTCTTCACCCCTCGGATTCTCTCACCCCTGCTGTTTCCGGGCGCCGGGACCGGCGACGTGAGCTTCTATGACACCACGCCGCTACGCGCGACGCTGGAGCGGCTGGTCGACTTCGACCGTATCAACTCCGGCGATGTCCGGCTGAGTGTTGGGGCGGTCAATGTGAAGACCGGCAATTTCGCCTATTTCGACAACACCCACCAGAAGATCGGGCCGGAGCACATCATGGCCTCCGGGGCCTTGCCGCCCGGCTTCCCGCCCGTGGAGATTGACGGCGATTGGTACTGGGACGGAGGGTTGGTGTCGAACACCCCTCTGGAATACGTCCTGGACGAGGAAACGGCCAAGGACCTGCTCATCTACCAGGTTGACCTTTTCAGCGCGCGTGGACCCCTGCCCCGTAGCGTGCAGGAAGCCGCCGAACGCGAAAAGGACATCCGCTTCTCCAGCCGGACGCGCCTGAACACCGACGCGCAGCTGCGCATTCACCGACTGAAGGCCAGCCTGGCCGCGCTTCTTAAGAGCCTCCCGCCCGAGCGGGCGCTCGATCCGGATATCCGGCTGCTGGACGATTTTTCGAAGGAGAATTCGATCACCGTCGTTCAGCTCATCTACCGCGACCGCGCCTACGAAGGCGCGTTCAAGGACGCCGAATTCTCGCGCCAGACCATGTTGGATCACTGGAAGTCCGGCGTTACCGACGGCGCGCGCTACTGCGCCCACCCGGAACACCAGGCCTACCCGCCCGCTCCAGGCGGGGCCCTGGCCATCGATCCCGGTCTCGAAGCCCAATCCCAAAGCCAAGCCAACAACTCAGCCAAGGACGCCCAGCCATGACCCTCAAGTCCAAGACCGCCGTCGTCACCGGCTCGACCAGCGGCATCGGCCTGGCTATCGCCCGCGCCCTGGCCGCGGAGGGCGCCAACATCGTCATCAACGGCTTCGGCAAGGCGCAGGACATCGAAAAGGAACGCGCCGGCATCGAGGCCGATTTCGGCGTCAGGTGCGCCTACTCGCCCGCCGACATGACCAAGCCCGCCGACATCGCCGACATGATCGCCTTCGCCGAACAGACCTTCGGCTCGGTCGATGTCCTGGTGAACAACGCCGGCGTCCAATTCGTCTCGCCGATCGAGGACTTCCCCATCGAGAAATGGGACCAGATCATCGCCATCAACCTGACCAGCGCCTTCCACGCCATCCGCGCGGCGGTTCCGGGGATGAAGGCGCGTGGCTGGGGCAGGATCATCTCCACCGCCTCGGCCCACAGCCTGGTCGCCTCGCCGTTCAAGGCCGCCTACGTCTCCGCCAAGCACGGCCTGGCGGGCCTGACCAAGACCGTCGCGCTGGAACTGGCGACCTTCGGGATCACGGTCAACTGCGTCAGCCCCGGCTACGTCTGGACCCCTCTGGTCGAGGGCCAGATCCCCGACACCATGAAGGCCCGCGGCATGACCCGCGAGCAGGTCATGAACGACGTCCTCCTGGCCGGCCAGCCCACCAAGCAGTTCGTCACCGCCGAGGAGGTCGCCGCCACCATGGTCTTCCTCTGCAGCGACGCGGCCAAACAGATCACCGGGACCAACATCTCCGTCGACGGCGGCTGGACGGCGCAATAAGGCGGGACCCGGGCTGACGCGCTCCCCCCCGGTCCGCGCCGCGACGAAGTTAAGCTGACAGTTCCAATCGCGCTCGTTAGTCTCGCGTTCAAATATCATGGCGCCGCGGCCGGGCTGGCGTGGACACCATGAATAAGCGGGAGGGAGCCATGGGTCTGGAGTCTCGCAATGGGGCGAACGACGTCCACCGTCGGGACGCTTTGAAACTCGGTGCGGCCGGCGCTGTGCTTCTAGGCGCGGGTGCGGCCGCATCCGCCAATGCAGCCCAGGCCGAGCGGGCGTCTTCCTTCGGGGTCTACAAAGGATATTCGGAGCCGAAGTACGACGGCTGGGTGCGGACGTCGCAATATGTGCCGGTGCGCGATGGCGTGCGGCTGGCAGTCGACGTCTTCCGGCCGACCATCGGGGGCCGCGTCGAGACCGCGCCGCTGCCCGTCGTCTGGACGGCCAAGCGCTATCTGCGGGCGACCATACTTCCGAGCGGCGGGTTGACGGACATGCTGACGCCCGCACCCCCGCCGGGCGTCCAGGCGGCGTCGGACCAGGGGGGGACCCCGCGCCGGTTGATCGCGCATGGCTATGTGTTGGCCTCGGCCGATATGCGCGGCACCGGGGCGTCTTTCGGCAACTGGTCGGAGTGCAGCGATCCGGCGTCCACGAACGACTGCTTCGACATCATGGAATGGTTCGCAGCCCAGCCGTGGTGCAACGGCAAGTGCGGGATGATCGGCGCCTCGTACGAAGGCCGGATGCAGCTCAACGCGGCGGCTTCCGGCTCGCCCCGCCTCAAGGCCATCATGCCGGAGGTGTCGCCCTACGACTGGTACGACATCGTCCATGAGGGCGGGGCCTATTCCAAGGGTTTCCAGGGCATCGAGACGATTTTCCGCGCCTGCGATGTCAACACTCCGATCGCGCCGGTGGACGACGATCCGAAGCGGATTCTGGTGGCTGAGGCCTCCAAGATCCATGACCAGGGCAACGACTACAGCGCGACCTCGGGCAGGCTTCGGTTCCGCGACAGCAAGAACGCCCACGGCGTGGCGCAGTGGATCGAGCGAAGCGGCGAGGCCATCGTGCCGCACATCGCCGCCTCGGGCGTCGCCACCTATCACACCAGCGGGTTCTTCGCCCGCGTCGGCCTCGACCAGCTGCTGTGGTTCTCGAACCTGGCGCGCTCCAGCTCCGGCAAGCGCCACCGCATCTGGATGGGCCCCTGGCCACAGGGCGGGGTGCAGGGCACGGGCGGCGCGGCGACCCAGACATGGACCACCGAGGCGCACCGGTTCTTCGACTATTGGCTCAAGGACATCGACAACGGCATCATGGACGAACCGCCGGTCGTCTACAGCGTGCAGAACTCGACGCTGGACCGCACCGGCAACACCTGGCGCACCGCGGACTCCTGGCCGATCGAGGGCGCCCGCACGGAGGACTTCTTCCTGCATCCCGGGTCGGGCGACGGCAACGGAGTCTCAGTGAACGACGGCCGCCTGGCGGCTGGCCAGGGCGCGCCGAAAAAGGAGGGCGCCGACGCGCTCACCATCGACTACAAGCTCGCCCCGCCGCAGGGCGACCATTCGCCGTTCAGCAGCAAGGCTGGCCCCGGCAAGCCGTTCAATGAGTGGGACGCGCATACCCTGACCTACACCACCGCGCCGCTGGAAAAGGACCTGGAGGTGGTCGGCCATCCCGTCCTTCGCCTCCACGTGTCGTCGAGCGGACCCGACGCCGACATCACCGTGCACATCGAGGACGTCGATCCCGCCGGCGTCTCCACCTTCGTGACCCGCCGGGCCATCCGGGTTTCCCACCGCCACACCGAGGATCCGCCCGGCTACTGGTTCGATCTCCCCTGGCATCCCCATACCGAGGCCACAGTCGCGCCGATCCCAAGCGGTAAGACGGTGGAAGTCGCCCTGGACTTCATGCCCACCGCCTACCGCTTCCGCGCAGGCCATCGCATCCGGCTCAATGTGGCGGGCTCCGACGCCGACTACATCCTCAGCGCAGGCATCGATCCGCCCAAGTCGATCAGCGTCCACCATGGCGGGGCGCACCAATCCCGACTTTCGCTGCCTGTTGCATCCAGCTCAACCTGAGCCATCTTGCGGCGACCATGGTCGGGATCTGGAGGCGTGGTGCAAGGCCCCTTCGCCCACGGCAAGCGGCGGCTGGACCGCTCAACAGGGGCCGCCGCCGGCGGTCGCCCTTCCGCCAGGCCGCGCCGCCAACTATCCTGTGAAACCCTGGCGTGGAGGGTTACGGCTTGGCGAAGCTCGTCTTTGGAATGAACGTCTCGCTCGACGGCTTCGTCGATCACATGGAATTCGGGCCCAGCCCGGTCCTCTTTCGCCACTTCGTCGAGCAGGCGCGGGGCCTGACGGGCAGTCTCTACGGCCGGCGCCTCTACGAAATCATGAGCTATTGGGATGAAGATGACCCCGGCTGGGGCGCGCCGGAACGCGAATTCGCGGCCGGCTGGCGGCGCCAGCACAAGTGGGTCGCATCACACACCCTGACGTCCGTCAGCCCCAACGCCACCCTCATCGAGGGCGACCTCGAGACGGCGGTCCGGGCGCTGAAGGCGGAGCAGCCCGGAGAGATCGAAGCCGGGGGACCGAACCTGGCGCGAACCCTCACCGAACTGGGCCTGATCGACGAGTACTGGATTTACCTTCACCCCGTCGTGCTTGGCAAAGGTGCGCCGTTCTTCGCCGGCCCCCGCCCGCCGCTGCGCCTTGCAGCCAACGAGCTGATCGACGAGAACATCCTAAAGCTGACCTACGTGTCGGCCTGAGCCGTCAGGCTGAGGCCGCAAGGCGACAAGGACCCCGGGGAGAACCAGATGAGCCAGGAACAGGTCACCCTTCAAGCCCCTGACGGCCCATGCAAAGCCTATGTCCTCACCCCGGGGGGTGCTGGGCCCTGGCCCGCTGTGATCTTTTACATGGACGCCTTCGGCCTGCGGCCCGGCATGGTCCAGATGGCCACCCACATAGCCAGCCAGGGCTACGTCGTCCTGCTGCCCGATCTTTACTATCGCTATGGCGCCTACGGCCCCTTCGAGCCCAAGGAGGTCATGAAGGGCGACTTCCGCGCCGTCATCGGCCCGATGATGGGCAGCACCAACAACCACAAGGCCGCCGAGGACACCGGCGCCTTCATCGCCTACCTCGACAGCCGTCCTGACGTATCGGAGGCCAAGATCGGGACCGTCGGCTTCTGCATGGGCGGCGGCATGGCGCTCAGCGCCGCGGCCTACTATCCGGACCGCATCGGGGCCGCGGCCAGCTTCCACGGCGGCAACCTGGCCAGCGACCTGCCCGTCAGCCCGCACCTGCTGCTCGATAAGATGAAAGCCGAGCTCTACATCGGCGTCGCCGACAACGACGCCAGCTATCCGCCGGAAATGGGCGTGCGGTTCGAGGCCGCCGCCAAGGACGCGGGCGTCACCTACCGGAGCGAACTCTACGCGGGCAAGGCGCACGGCTGGATGAAACCCGACATGCCGGTCTACGACGCCCCGGCCGCCGAACGCGGCTGGACCGAGCTGTTCGCCCTCTACGGCCGCGCGCTCGTCTAGAGACGGTCCATCCGGCCAACTTCGCCCCGACGCCCCAATGCTATTCCGGCGCGCGGCCCAGGCCCACGATTTCACCGCTGGCCAATACATGGCCCTTCATCGCCGCCATCATGGCGGAGGGTTCCTCGCCGGGATCGGCCAGCACCTTGTCCAGCGCGAAGACCTGGAAGTGATAGTGGTGCTTCGGCCCCGGCGGCGTGCGCGGGCCCAGATAGGCGTGGGCCGCGCCCTTGAAGCTCGGGCCATAGGCGGCGCCGGCCGGCGGCTCCGTCATGCCGGCATCCAGGCTGGTGATGGTCGGCGGCGCCTTCAGCAGGGTCCAGTGCACCAGGGGCCCGCTTGGGCGATGGACATCGGTATCCTGCATGATCACCGCGTAGGATTTCGTCGCGGCCGGACCCTTGCTCCAGGCTAGGCCCGGAAAGCTGTTGGCGCGGTACTGGGTGTTCTCAAACGGGATGTCGCCGTCGGCGCCGAAGGCCGGCGAGGTCACGACAAGTGGCTTGGCGATCGCGGGCTTCAAAAGGCCGATCGCCGGGCCGATGGCGGCCTGAGCCCAGCCCACGCCTGGGCATGCGACGGCGATCAGGGTGGCGGCAAGCGCCATAGCGGGGGTTTTCATCGCAAGGTCTCATGGCTGGCTGGATGGGCCCATACAGTCTACGCCACCCGCACCCCCTTGCCAGACCCCGTGGCCAACACCGATATAGGCCCCGACGAGGGGCCCCCATGATCCTGGTGATCGATAACTACGACAGCTTCACCTACAACCTGGTTCACTACCTCAATGAACTGGGCGCGGAGACGGTCGTCGTGCGCAACGATGCGCTGAGCGTCGGCGAGGCGCTCCGGCTGAAACCGCAGGGCGTATTGCTGTCGCCGGGCCCCAAGACACCCAACGAGGCAGGCATCTGCCTGGCCCTGCTCGCAGCCGCCCCCGCCGACCTGCCGATCTTCGGCGTTTGCCTGGGCCACCAGGCCATCGGCCAGGCCTATGGCGGCGAGGTGATCCACGCCAAGGCCCTGATGCATGGCAAGACCAGCCAGATCCATCACAGCGGCAAGGGCGTGTTCGCCGGGCTGAAGAACCCCTTCACGGCCACGCGCTATCACAGCCTGTCGGTGGAAAAGGAGCACCTTCCAGCCGAGCTCGAGGTGACTGCCTGGACCGAGGATGGCGAGATCATGGGCGTCCAGCACAGGACCCGGCCAGTGCATGGGGTGCAGTTCCACCCGGAATCCATCGCCACCGAATGCGGCCACGAGCTGTTGGCCAACTTCCTCGACATCGCCGGCGTAAAGCGCCTGGCCGACGCCTGACGCCCCGTGTCTGAAGCCTTCAAGCCGCTTCTCGGCCTCCTGGCGGACGGCGGGACCTTGTCGGGCGAGACCGCCGACGAGTTCTTCGCCGCCTGCCTGCGCGGCGAACCCAGCCCCGCCCAGGTCGGCGCGGCGCTGACCGCCATGCGCATGCGCGGCGAGACCCTGGGCGAGATCGTCGCCTGCGCGCGAGCCATGCGCGCCGCCGCGATCCGGCTGCAGCCGCCCTACCCCACGATCGATGTTTGCGGCACAGGCGGCGACGGCCTTCACACCTTGAACATCTCCACCGCCGTGGGCTTCGTGGCCGCCGGCGGCGGCCTCAAGGTCGCCAAGCACGGCAATCGCGCCCTCTCCTCGAAGTCGGGCGCGGCCGACGTCCTCACCGAGCTGGGCGTGGACGTCAGCGCCCCGGCGGCGAAACAGCTCAAGGCCCTCGACGAGGCCGGCATCTGCTTCCTCTTCGCGCAGGCCCACCACGGGGCCATGCGCCACGTGTCGCCGATCCGCGCCGAGCTCGGCTTCCGGACCATCTTCAACCTGCTGGGCCCCCTGACAAATCCCGCCGGCGCCCAGCGCCAGGTGGTCGGCGTCTATGCCGAGCGCTGGGTCGAACGGCTGGCTGAAGCCCTGGCGATCCTGGGCTCCGAGCGGGCCTGGGTGGTCAATGGCCAGGGGCTCGACGAGATGACCACGACCGGCGAGACGAGCGTCGCCGAGGTCCGCGATGGCCAGGTGCGCCTGTTCACCGTGACCCCGGAAGCGGTCGGCCTGCCCCGCGCCGCCCTGGCGGACCTGACGGGCGGAACCCCCGAACAGAACGCCCAGGCGCTGCGCCGCCTGCTGGCCGGCGAGACGGGCCCCTACCGCGACATCGTCCTGCTCAACACCGCCGCGGCCTTCCTGGTGGCGGACAAGGTCGAGACCCTGCAGGACGGCGTCCGTCTGGCCGGGGCGGTGATCGACGACGGCCGGGCCCAGGCTTCCCTCGACAAGCTGGTGGAGGTCGCGGGCCTATGAGTGACGTCCTGGCGGGGATCGCGGCCTACAAGCGCGAAGAGGTGGCCCAGCGAAAGGCCGCCCGGCCGCTCGCGCAGGTCGAAGCCGCCGCACGCGAGGCCTCCGAGCCCCGCGGCTTTCGCGCCGCCCTGGAGCGCGCGCACCGCCCGGGACGCCTGGCCCTGATCGCCGAGATCAAGAAGGCCTCGCCGTCCAAGGGGCTGATCCGCGCGGATTTCGACCCGCCGGCGCTCGCCCGCGCCTATGAGGACGGGGGTGCGGCCTGCCTCTCCGTGCTCACGGACGGACCAAGCTTCCAGGGCGGCGACGACTATCTGGTGGTGGCCCGCATGGCGGTGGGCCTGCCCTGCCTGCGAAAGGAGTTCCTGGTCGATCCCTGGCAGGTCGCTGAAAGCCGCGCCCTGGGCGCTGATGCGATCCTGGTGATCATGGCCATGGTCGACGACACCTTGGCCTCCGACCTCATGGAAGCTGCCGAAGCCCACGGCATGGACGCCCTGGTCGAGGTCCATGACGAGGCCGAGCTGGCCCGGGCGGCGGCGCTCAAGGCCCGGCTGATCGGGGTCAATAACCGCGACCTGAGGACCTTCGTCACCGACCTGGCGGTCACCGAGCGGCTCGCGGCGCTGGCTCCGCCCGGCGCCCTGCTGGTCACCGAGAGCGGCATCGCCACCGCCGCCGACGCCGCCCGACTGGAAGGCTGCGGCGCGGGCGCCATGCTGGTCGGCGAAAGCCTCATGCGCCAGACCGACGTCGCCAAGGCGACTCGCCTGCTGCTTGGCGACGCCTGAGTCGGGCGACAGGCTCCGAAAACCGCTGATTTTTCAGAGGCCCGGGGCGTAACTTGACATTAACCCGGAACACCTAGAGAACATCGGACAACGTTTGCGCTTTGTTCTCAGGCGCTTTGTTCGAGGTTTCTGGCGATGCTCACTCGCAAACAGCACGAATTGCTCATGTTCATCCATGAGCGGATCAAGGAAAGCGGCGTCTCGCCCTCCTTCGATGAAATGAAGGAAGCCCTGGACCTGGCTTCCAAGTCGGGGATCCATCGGCTCATCACCGCCCTTGAGGAGCGCGGCTTCCTGCGCCGGCTGCCCCACCGGGCCCGGGCGCTGGAAGTGGTCAAGCTTCCGCAACAGGCCACCGCCGCCGCCCCGCCCAAGGGCCGCGCGCCTTTCAAGCCGCAGTTGGTGGACGGCGGCCCCGCCCAGCCGGCCGCCGCCAACGACACCCGCGACCTGCCGATCCTGGGCAAGATCGCCGCCGGCACGCCGATCGAGGCTATCCAGCAGGAACGCGACCGCATCCCAGTGCCCGAATCCATGTTGGGCGCGGGCGAACACTTCGTCCTCGAGATCCAGGGAGACTCGATGATCAACGCCGGCATCCTGGACGGTGACTTCGTCGTCATCCGCCGCGGCGACACCGCCACCTCCGGCGACATCGTCGTGGCCCTGATCCAGGGCGAGGAAGCCACCCTCAAGCGCCTGCGCCGCAAGGGCGCCTCGATCGCCCTTGAGGCCGCCAACCCGGCCTACGAGACACGCATTTTCGGTCCCGACCAAGTCGCCGTGCAAGGCAAGCTTGTCGGTCTGATCCGCCGGTACCACTGACTTCGCGCAACCTGAGCCGCAGCTGCGCGTTGTGCGCATCGGGCTTGGGCGTGAACTCTTAGGAACGCTCGGCCCTGGAAGACCCCGACATCTCGTGGGTCACAGGGAGAGATCAGACATGCGTTTCCTTACCGTCGCGGCGATCGCCGCGCTCAGCCTCACCGCCGTCGCCTGCAGCAAGCCTGCCGAGAAGGCGACCGATGCGGCCAGCACCGCCAGCCAGGAATCAGCCGCCGCCAGCGCGGCCTCCGCAACCGCAGCCGCTGACGCCTCGGCCGCCGCCGCCGCCCCCACCGCCGAAGCCGGCAAGGCCGACGCCATGGCTGCGGGCGAGGCCGCCAAGGACGCGGGCGAGCACGCCGAAAAGGCCGGCGATGCGGCCAAGGACGCCGGCGACGCCGCGAAGTCCGCCGCCAAGAAGTAGATCGACGGGAGCCCTGGCCACGGCCGGGGCTCCAGCCGATTCAGCGGATGTCAGCGCCCCACGTCCAGGGCCGCCGCCCCCGCGCCGTCTGCGCCCAAGCGACCCGCCACGTCCCATCGGGCCGTCGGTAGAGTTCCGCCGATCCGCCCCGGGCGAAATCCTCGCCTGTCAGCACCAGCCGTGCGCTGCAGGCCGCGGGCCGCTGGTCGTTGCGCAGGATCAGTACCTCCGCCGTTTGGCAAAGGTCTTCGAGACGCCCGTCTTTCAACGGACGCCTCACGTTCCAGGCCGCGGCCAGCCTGACCGGCGCGGCGGCGCCAGGTCCGCAACTCCAGTGATCGCAAGCGAAGGCCGCATCGCGGCGCGCCTCGTCTTCCAGCGGGGCGAGTCCCCGACGACGCGCCCATAGTTCGGCTCCGAACAGCTTAACGTCGGGGCGAAACAGCACGGCCTCCGTGCCGCTGCGCACCGCCACCGCCGCGCCGTCGGCGCTGACCCAGGCATCGGGCGCCGGCGGGCGCGGGGCCAGGGTCACCGCCAGCGCGAAGGGCAGTCCCGCCCAACGCAACGGCCCCTTCCACAGGCAGAGCCAAAGGAGTCCCAGGAAGGCGACCGGCAGTGTCCAGTCGGGCCCGCTGGCGACAATGATCTGCGCGTAAGGCGCACCGGCCGCCGCATGCGCGACGTGATTCAGCAGTTCGATGGCGAACCCCGCCAGATGCAAGGGCGCTTCGCCTAGACCGAAGGGGGCCAACAACGCGCCCAACGCCAGGCCCGGCATCATCAGGAACCCCGAGATCGGCTCGGTGACGAGGTTGGTCAGCAGGCCCCAGGTGGCGACCCGGTTGAAATGCTGGATCGCGAACGGGCCAGTGGCCAGGCCGGCCACGAGGCTCGCCGCCGCGCCCGCCAGCGTCCAGCCCATGACCCCTTGGACCACCCGGATCGGCCAGGGCGTGTTGATTTCCTTCACCTGGCGAGGCCAGACCTCCGCCAGCGCCACCAACGCCGCTGTGGCCGCGAAGGACATCTGGAAGCCGGGCTCGGTCACGGCTTCGGGCTGCAGCAACATGACCGCCATGGCTGCCAGGGCCAGGGCATGCAGGCTGATGGCCTGCCGGTCGAACAGGATGGCGGCAAAGGCGATGGCGGCGGTGATCGCCGACCGCTCGGCCGGCGGCGGCGCGCCCGAGAGCACCAGATAACCGCCGACCGCCGCCAGGGCCGCGACGGCCGCCAGTTTCTTGCCGGAAACCCGCAACGCCAGCCAGGGCCAGGCCGCCACCGCAAACCGGACAATGGCGAAGACGAATCCGCCGACGATGGCCATGTGCAGGCCCGAGATCGAGATGATGTGGGCAAGGCCCGCGATCCTCAGTTCATCCACCTGGGCCTGTGGGATGAAGGCCTCGTGGCCCGTGGTCATGGCCGCCGCCAAACCGCCCGTGGCTGGGCCCAAGACATCCACGATCCGCCGCGTCAGCGCCCATCGGAAGGCATTGACTTGCATCGTCAGTCGTAAGCGCCAGGGCGGACGTTCGGCGGTGTCCCAGGTGGCTACCGGCCCCAGAGCGAATCCGACTCCGCCGACGCTCTCGAAATAGGCGTCCCGCGCAAAATCGTAGGCCCCCGGGCTGGCTGGGGGCGGCGGCGGATTGATCGCGGCCAGGAGGCGGATCGGCTCGCCCGGACTGGGCACATAGCCGCCCCGCAGGGTGACCCGCACACGGATGGGCGTCGCTTGCGGCGTCCAGGTCCCGATCCGCGCCGGCGCGATCAGCAGCCGCTGCCCACCGGCGCCTGGGCTCCAAACGTCTACGACCCAGCCCTCGAGTCGTTGCGGCCCCTCCCCGGCCGGGGCCACGGCGGCCCTGACGCTCTCGGTCCGCAGCTTGGCGACACCGAATCCGCCCGCCGCGCAGGCGAGCAGCACGGCTAGGGCCGTGATGCTCCGCGACGGGCTCCATCGGCGGCTTGCGGCGAACGCAAGGCCAGCCGCCGCACCCGCCGCCAAGGCGACCCAGAGCTTGGGCTCCCGTGGCAGGGCGAAATAGAGGGCGGCGCCGATCCCGAAAGCCACCGGTGTCCAGAGGGTCCAGCGTTCCGCCTGCCGGCGCCCCTGCTCGGCCAACCAGCCCCCGGCGGCGCCAGCCAGGCTAGGACGGCCGCGACCGCCCATGCTAAGAGGCGCCGCCCAGGCGCGTGGCGCCCCAGCTTCCCCAACAGGTTCCTCAACTTCGATGTCCGACCGCCCCGTCGTCACCCGGATCGCCCCCTCGCCTACCGGCTCCATGCATATTGGCACGGCCCGCACGGCGCTTTTCAACTGGCTTTACGCGCGCCACACCGGCGGCAAGTACCTGATCCGCGTCGAGGACACCGACCGCGAACGGTCCACAGAGGCCAATGTCCAGGTGATCTTCGATGGCATGAAGTGGCTTGGACTGGAAGCTGACGAGACGCCCTTGTTCCAGGCCGCCCGTGTCGACCGCCACCGCGTGGCGGTCGATGAGATGTTGGCCCGCGGCTCGGCCTACCGCGACTACATGACGCCGGACGAACTCGAAGCCGAGCGGACCTTGGCCCGCACCGAAGGCCGCGTGGTGCGTTCCCCTTGGCGGAACCATTCGCCGAACGATGCGCCCGACCGTCCGTTCGTGGTGCGCCTGAAGGCCCCGACCGAGGGCCAAACCCTGATCGACGACCAGGTGAAGGGCCCGGTCCGCTTCCAGAATTGCGACCTGGATGACCTGATCCTCCTTAGGACGGACGGGACGCCGACCTACAACCTCGCTGTGGTGGTCGACGATCACGAGATGGGCGTGACCCACGTGATCCGAGGCGACGACCACCTCAACAACGCCGCGCGCCAGACCCTGATCTATGAAGGCCTGGGCTGGACGCCGCCGGTCTGGGCGCACCTTCCGCTGATCCACGGCCCGGACGGGACCAAGCTCTCCAAGCGCCACGGCGCCCAGGCCGTGGGCGAGTTCGCGGACATGGGCTACCTGCCGGAAGCGATGCGCAACTACCTCGCCAAGCTCGGCTGGGGCCATGGCGACGACGAGATTTTCTCAGACGAGCAGGCGATCGCCTGGTTCGACATCAAGGACGTGGTGGGCGCCCCGGCCAGGCTCGACTGGGCCAAGCTCAACCATCTGAACAACCACTATATCCGCCAGGCCGACCCCGATCGCCTCGTGCGCCTGGTGACGGACATCCTCAAGAGCCGCGACATCCAACTGCAAGATGGCGATGCGGCCGTTTTGTCGCGAACGATTCCCCTGGTCCGCGACGGCGCCAAGACCCTGCTGGAACTGGCGGACGCGACGGTTTTCGCGCTGAAGAAGCGCCCCCTTGAGTTGCTCGAGAAGGCCCTGGCGCTCCTCTCCGATGAAACCCGTGGACGCCTGGCCCGCCTGCGCGACGCCTACGCCGCTGAGCCCGACTGGACGGTTCCCGGCCTTGAAGCCCTGAACCGGCGGTTCGCGGAAAATGAAGGCGTTGGCATCGGCAAATTCGGCCCGGCGCTGCGCGCGTGCCTCTCGGGAGGATCGCCGGCGCCCGACCTCGCCGGAGCGCTTGTTGCACTGGGGAAACAGGAAAGCCTCGGACGTCTCGACGATGCGCTTTCGCTTGTTCGCTAGTGCGGTATAAGGCCAATCGAACGCACGCCTGTTGGCGGTAATTTCGAGGGGGCCTGGCATGGGTGAAACGGCGAAGTTCAGCATCGAAGGCAAGACCATCGAGCTGCCGATCATGAAGGGCACCGATGGGCCGGATGTGATCGACATCCGCAAGCTCTACGCTGAATCAGACGCCTTCACCTACGATCCGGGCTTCACCTCGACGGCCAGCTGCGAGAGCAAGATCACCTTCATCGATGGTGACAAGGGTGTCCTGCTGCATCGCGGCTACCCGATCGGCGAACTGGCGGAGAGCTCGAACTTCATCGAGGTCTGCTACCTCCTGCTGCACGGCGAACTGCCGTCGGCGGCGGAATACAGCGACTTCGAACACACGATCACCCACCACACCATGCTGCATGAGCAGTTCGACAGATTCTTCCAAGGGTTCCGTCGGGATGCTCACCCGATGGCGATCATGGTCGGCGCGGTGGGGGCGCTGTCCGCCTTCTATCACGACTCCACCGACATCAACGATCCGCAGCAGCGCTGGATTTCGGCCCACCGCCTGATCGCCAAGATGCCGACCATCGCGGCGCGGGCGTTCAAGTATTTCCAGGGCCAGCCGTTCGTCCATCCGCGCAACGACCTGTCCTACGCAGAAAACTTCCTGCGCATGTGCTTCGCGGTTCCGGCCGAGGACTGGAAGCCCAACCCCGTCCTGACCCGCGCCATGGACCGGATCTTCACCCTCCATGCCGACCACGAGCAGAACGCCTCGACATCGACGGTGCGTCTCGCCGGTTCGTCGGGCGCCAATCCCTTCGCCTGTATCGCGGCCGGCATCGCCTGCCTCTGGGGTCCGGCGCACGGCGGGGCGAACGAAGAAGCCCTCAACATGCTCAAGGAAATCGGGACCGTCGACAAGATTCCCGAGTTTATCCAGGGTGTTAAGGACCGACGCTATCGCCTGATGGGCTTTGGCCACCGGGTCTACAAGAACTACGACCCCCGCGCTACGGTGATGCAGAAGACTTGCCACGAAGTCCTGGCGGAGGTCGGTGATTCCGACGATCCGCTGCTGAAGGTCGCGATGGAGCTCGAACGCATCGCCCTCAACGACCCCTATTTCATCGAGCGCAAACTCTACCCGAACGTCGATTTCTACTCGGGCATCACCCTGCGCGCCCTGGGCTTCCCCCCTGAGATGTTCACGGTCCTGTTCGCGGTCGCCCGCACGGTCGGCTGGATCGCCCAGTGGAAAGAGATGATCGAGGATCCGGTCTACAAAATCGGCCGTCCCCGCCAGCTCTACACGGGCGCGCCGAAGCGCGACTACGTGCCGGTCGACAAGCGCGGCTAGACCCTTCCAGCATTTAGAGCGCGTCGGGCGGCGAAACCGGTATCCATTTTCGCCTGACGCGCTCTAACGCCATTCAGGCAGGGATCGCGCCGCGCTCCCGCAACAGCTTCAGGATCGCGTCGGCAGCGGCCTCATCCGGATCGGGGCCTCCCCGCCCCATTCTGTGCAGGGCGGCGTTCTGCGCGGCGACTTGGCGTGCGCGCAGGGCGGGATCGTCCAGCCGCAACGCAACTTCCCGAGCGAGCGCCGGTCCATTGCAATCTCCCTGGACCAGCTCCGGCGCGACAAAGTCCTGGGCGGCGATATTGAACAGGGTGATGTAGCGGGTGCGGATCAGCCGGCGCAGGATCGCGTGGGTTACCGGCCCAAGCCGATAGCCGACCACCATCGGGACCCCCGCAAGCGCCAGTTCGGTGGTCACCGTGCCGGAGCACGCCAGGGCGACCGTCGCGGCCCTCATGGCGTCGCGCTTGCCGGCCTCTCCCTCGACCACGTGCGCACGGTGGCGCCAGCCGGCGACCAGCATCTTGACCTTGTCAGCTACTGTCGAGGCGGCGGCCACTACCACATGCAGGTTCGGCCGCTGGTCCTTCAGCAGTTGCACGGCATCGTCGAACGCCGGTGCAATCCGGTCGATCTCGCCCGGGCGACTGCCCGGAAGAACCAGGAGGATCGGCTCGTCCGGACTGGCTCCGATTTCGGCGCGCAGCCGCTGCGGTTCGGCCTGGGAAAAGTCCACCTGAAGGGCCGAATTCCCCACGAAGGTCACCGGCAACCCCTCGGCCTCAAAGGCTGGTGCGTCAAAGGCGTGGATAGAAAGGAGATGATCGACCGTGCCGGCAAGCGTCCTGGCGCGCCCCGGACGGGTCGCCCACACCTGCGGCCCGACATATTTGACGAGAAGGAGGCCCGGGTCTTGCCGACGCAGGCGCTGGGCCACGCGAAGGGTGAATCCCCAGGAATCGATCAGCACCGCCACGTCCGGCTTTTCCCGCCGGGCAAGCGCCGCGGTCTCGTCGGCGCGGCGCACCACGCGAGGATAGGCGAGCAGGCCTTCCACCAGGCCCAGGATAGACAGATGGGCGATATCGAACGGGCTTTGCACCCCCTCCGCGGCCATGCGCTCGCCGCCCACGCCCACAAACCTGACCCGTTCGCCAAGCCGGCGGCGAAGCGCCCGCGCCAGGCCAGCGCCGCGGTCGTCGCCTGAGGCTTCGGCGGCCACCAGCATGACGGTCAGCACGTGGCTCACGGCGCTTCCACGCCCAAAATGAAGACACCAAGCTCATCGGCCAGAGCAATGACGGTATCCCTGTCCAGGACCAGCAGGCCGCCGGCCTGCCCCACGATGCCGGCCAAACCCGCCGCCGCCACGGCGCGGACGGTCGCGGGCCCGATGGTCGGGAGATCGACCCGGGTCTCCTGGATCGGCTTCGGCGCCTTCGCGAGCACGCCAATCCCCGCGCCGGGCTGGCCGCGCAGGTGAGCCGGCAGCCCGGCGACCCGCGCCAGCATGGCGTCGGTGCCCTCGGCGGCCTCAACGGCCAGAACCAGCCCGCGTGAAACAGCCGCCGCCTGCCCGATGTCGAGCGCGCCGATGGCGCGGGCAACCTCCATCGCCCGGCCGACATCGGCGAGGTCCTCAGGGCTCGGCGCCCGCGCCCCGAGCGCGCCTGCCCCCAGGGCCAGGTCATCCATCACCTCGTGTGCGCCTTCGATGGCGAAGCCTTCCTTCTCGAATTCGCCCAGGACCGCGCGGAGCAAGGCATCGTCGCCGCGCCGCGCTGCGGCGATCACAGCCGGCAGCGCCGCCAGGCCCCGGAGGTCGGGCATCAGCGCCGCAAAGTCCGGGCGGCTGACATTACCGGCGAGGCAGACGGCCGTGCAGCCTGCTCTTTTCAGCGCCTTGAAGCATTTGCCGAGTTCAGCGAGGCCGACTTCGGCGCCCGCGTAAGGGGCAAGATTCGGGCCGGCGAACCCTTTCAGTCGGATGACGAACAGTGCCCGGCCGGACCGTTCGCAGTGCTGGGCGATCTCGACGGGCAGGCTACCGCCGCCGGCGATCAGACCCAGCTTCTGCATCAGACCTCGCGCTCAGGCAGGCAGAGAGGCCGCCCAGCCTCGGCGCGGATGAAGTCGATGATCTCCATCACCGGCGCGGAGTGGCCGAAGGTCGACGCCGTGTCATCGATACGCTCCTGGAACGTGCCTTCCTCGGCGAACAGCAGTCGATAGGCCGAGCGCAGTTCGCTGATGGTCTCGCGGCTGAAATCCCGGCGCTTCAGGCCCACCAGGTTCAAGCCCTCCAGGTGGGCATGGTTCCCCCAGACGAGGCCGTAGGGGATCACGTCCTTGGTGACCGCCGCCAGGCCGCCAATAAAGGAATAGCGGCCCACCCGGCAGAACTGGTGCACCGCCGCCAGGCCGCTGACCATCACGAAGTCACCTATGTGCACGTGGCCGCCCAGGGTGGCGGAATGGGCCAGAATCACATTGTCCCCGACCACGCAGTCGTGGCCGACATGCGAAGTCGCCATGTACATCCCGTCGTCGCCCACCTGGGTGACGCCATCGGCCTGGGGCGTGCCGATGTGCATCGTCACATGTTCCCAGATCTTGTTGCGGTCGCCGATGATCAGCTGGGTCGGCTCGCCCTTGTAGGCCGTGTGATGCGGCGGGCCACCCAGATTCGAGAAGTTACGGACGGTGCAGTCCTCGCCGATCGTGGTGTGGCCTTCGATGATGACGTGCGACAGAATCTTCGTCCGGGCGCCGACCCGCGCATGCTCCCCGATGATCGAATAGGGACCGATACTGACCCTGTCAGCCAGCTCCGCGCCCGGGGCCACGATCGCCGTGGAATGAATTTCGACGCTCACTCAAGTCTCCACGACCATGGCGGCGAATTCGCACTCCGCCGCAACCTTATCGCCCACCACTGCCTGGCCGGCGAATTTGAAGACGTCTCCACGGTGGCGAACCACGCGGACCGGCATCCGGATCACGTCGCCCGGCCGCACGGGCGCACGGAAGCGGCAGTTGTCGGCCGACATGAAGAAGATCGCCTTGCCGCCCACATCGACTTCCAGCGACTTGGACATCAGCACAGCGCCGGTCTGCGCCATCGCCTCGATCAGCAGCACGCCAGGCATGACCGGATAGTCCGGGAAGTGCCCCTGGAAGAACGGTTCGTTCACCGTCACGCACTTGATGCCGACGATCGATTCCGAGACCTTGTAATCCTCGCAGCGGTCGACCAGCAGAAAGGGATAGCGATGCGGAATCCGCGCGAGGATTTCCGTGATGTCGATCGCGCTTGGATCTGCGCTCACCGGCGCCTTGCGGGCCATTAATCCCCCTCCTTGCGACTGGCCATATGGGCCAGCCAAGCGGTCTCCCGCATCCAGCGCCGGATCGGCCGGGCAGGCATGCCGCCCCACGTCTCGCCCGGCGGAACATCCTTCATTACGGCCGAAGCCGCGCCGATCCGCGCGCCCGCGCCGACCGTCACGTGGTCGGCGACCCCGGCGCGGCCCCCGAATTGGGCGCCGTCGCCGATCACGACGCTGCCGGAAATCCCCGTATGGGCCGCCATGACACAGTTGCGACCGACGCGGACGTTGTGGGCGATCTGCACCTGATTGTCGATCTTGGTGTTCTCGCCGATCACCGTGTCTTCGAAGGCACCTCGGTCGACGCAGCTGTTGGCGCCGATGGTCACGCCATCCTGCACGATCACCCGGCCCAGCTGGGGAATGTCGATGAGGCCCTTGGGGCCGGCCGTTGCGCCGAATCCTGGCTCGCCGATGGCCGCGCCGGCCAGGATGCGGACCCGGTCTCCGAGCAGAGCAAAGCCGATGGTGACGTTGGCGGAAATCTCGCAGTCCCGTCCAATGGCCACGCCAGGACCGATGACGCTGTTCGGGCCGATCCGGGCGCCGCGGCCGATCTGGGCGCCCGGACCAATCACGACTCCGTGGCCCAGGGTGACGCCGGATTCCAGCATGGCGTCCGCCGCGACCCCTGTCTGACCCGCCGCAAACCGCGCGCGATGCAGACGGCCGGCGGCCAGGGCGTAGCTGGCCTGGGGCGAAGCGGTTATCAACGCGGCGCATCCGGCGGGCACTGCGCCTACGTCGCCCTCAAGAACGAAGCAGGCTGCCGCCTTCGTAGCCCGGACCTGCGCCAGGTACCGCCGGTCGCTGGCGAAGGTGACGCTGTCGCCGGGGGCCCCGGCCAGGATCGAGACCGCCAGGATCGGGCGCGACGCCGTCGCGGGGTCGGCAAGGCGGGCGCCGCAAAGCGCCGCCAGTTCGCCCAGTTCAACCGGGCCTAGGTCTTCGAAGAATCGCGGATCGGGCATGGCGTCTTTGGCAGGCTCGACCCGCGCCTTCGAATTGGAAAGCTACTTCTTGGCCGGAGCCTTGGAAGTCGGCGCGGGGGTCTGGATGATGGGCGGCGCGCCGCCCGCCGGAGGCGCCCCGCCGATGACGTTGCCCTGGGCGTCGAGACGGACGCGGTCGAGCGGAATCTGGGTGACCTTGGCGTTCAGCGCGGTCACCAGCTGCTCGGAGATGTCCATGGCGTTGTTGGACAGCACAACAGCGTTGCCGGCCTCCAGCAGGATCGAGCAGCCTTTCTGTTGGTAGATCTGGACGATCAGCGGCTCGACCGCCTGACGCAGCAGGAAGTTGGCCTTCTGCTGGGTGGCCTGCATCTCGGCCTGCACGTGCTGCGCATTGCGCTCGTAGTTCTTCGCCCGGACCTGCAGGGTCGCGGCCCGTTGTTCCAGCGCGCCCTGGTCGGCGCCCGGCTTCTGCGCGTCGACCTGGATCGCCTTGTCCTCAGCCTGAATGGCGGTCTGCTCCTGGACCAGCGGCGCGCGGGCCTGCTGGGCCAGCGTCTGCAGACGGTCATAGACGAATTTGCCGATCGCGGCCGTGGACAGGGCGCCTTCCTGCGACACGACGCACATGCCGGGGATGGCCGGGCCTTGTGCAAGCGGCGGCGGGGCCGGGGCGGTCTGCGCCACGGCGCCGGAAGCGGTTGCCAGGGCGACCAGGGTGGCGCCGAGGCGCAGGGTGGAGGATTTGAAGGTCATGGGATTTCTGTAACCTGGTTGAGCTGAAGTCATGTGTCTCAGAACTTTGTGTTCGTCGAGAAGCGGAAGGTTTCGGTCTTGTCGTAGGATTCCTTGGCCAGAATCTGGCTGAAGTCGAAACGGATCGGACCCATCGGCGATTTCCAGAAGATGCTGAGGCCCGCGGAAGCGCGAAGGCCCAAGTCGTCCCTGATGCAGGTGTTGCGTGTGCCCGGCACGGCCAGGTTCGGGATGGTCAGGCTGGCGTCGGTGGGATCGGGCAGGGTCGGGGTCACGCAGTTCACGTCGCCCGTGTGATAGACGAGGTCGCGCCGGTCGAGCTTGCCCAAGGTGCCCACATCGCTGAACAACGCGGCCTTGATGCCGTACTGCTCCGGCAGGAAGGTCGGGATTGTCAGTTCAGCCGAGCCAATGACATAGGCCTTGCCGCCCAGGGAATCCTGCTGGTCCGTGACGCTCGTGTCGCGCGGGCCGATACCCGCTGTCTGGAAGCCGCGGAAGTTGGAGCCGCCGCGATAGAAGCGGTCGTTGATGCGGATGTGGTCGCCGCTCCAGCCCCCGATGAAGCCGGCCGAGCCCGTGACGCTGAGGATGAAGCTCTTCGAGAACCCGTGGTACCAGCCGGCCTCGCCCTCGGTGCGGACGTAGCGCACGTCCCCGCCGATGCCGGCGAAGTCCTGGTTCATCCGCGCATAGAAGCCGCGCGTCGGGTTGACGGGGTCGTTGCGTCGATCGAGCGCGTAGCCATAACCGAGCGCCGAGGTGAGCGAAGTGCCCTGCTGGTCGCACAACGCGCTCGACACCAGGCCCGACTGGCACAGCGTCTTGTCGATCTGGACGTCGTCGGAGCGCAGGATGTAGTTGGCCGACCCCCGGGAATTCAGGCTCAGCGGGAAGTTGACCCGCAGGGTCGTGCCGAACGAGACGGTCTTGTAGGCCGAGTACTGGGTCAGGTCGTACTTGTAGGAGAAGAGATCGATCCCGGCGGCCAGGTCTCGACCCCACAGGCGCGGCTCGGTGAACGAAAATTCGATCTGCTGGCGCAGGGAGCCGACGGAGACGCGAGCCCGGACGTTCTCCCCACGGCCGCGGAAGTTGCGCTCCGTGATGCCGAGGTCGAGGACCAGCTGGTCCACCGAGGAATAGCCGGCGCTGAACGACAGCTCACCCGTGGGCTGCTCCTCCACCTTCACCTGCAGGCCCGTGCGGTCGGGGGCCGAACCGGGGATCTCTGTGATGTCGACGTTCTTGAAGAAGCCCAGGCCGCGGACCTGGTTCTTGGAGCGGTCAACCAGAACGCGGTTATAGGCGTCGCCCTCGGCGACATTCATCTCGCGCCGGATCACATAGTCGAGGGTGCGGGTGTTGCCGACGATGTCGATGCGGTCGACATAGACCCGGGGGCCTTCCTTCACGTCGAAGATGACGTCCACGGTGCCCTTTTCGCGGTTGGGCGTGTAGCGCGGTCGCACATCGACAAAGGCGAAACCCGCGGCGCCGGCCGCGAAGGTCAGGGCGTCGGTCGCCTGTTCGATTTTCTCGTCCTGATAGACCTCGCCCGAGCGCAGCGGGATCAGCGATTGCAGGACGTTCTTGTCGAGCTTCTGGAGCTCGGTCTCGACGCTCACCTTGCCGAACCGGTAGGCCGGGCCTTCGTCGAGCGTGTAGGTGACCGCGAACCCGTTCTTGTCCGGCGCCAGCTCGGCCACCGCCGAGGAGACACGGAAGTCGTAGAAGCCACGGTTGCGGTAGTATTTACGCAGCTGTTCCTTGTCGTATTCCAGCCGGTCAGGGTCGTAGTTGGCGTTGTTCGAGAAGAATTTGTACCAGTGGGTCTGCTCGGTCACGACCACATCACGCAGGTCGTTGTCGGAGAAGGCCTTATTGCCCAGGAAGTTGACCCGCAGCACGCCGCTCTTCGGGCCCTCGTCGATCTTGAAGATCAGGTCGACCCGCTTTTGCGGCAGTTCCACGATCTGCGGCGTCACCGTCGCCGAGATTCGTCCCGAACGGCGGTAGAGTTCCACGATCCGGCCCACGTCCTGCTGGGCCTTGGCGCGGGTGAAGATGCCGCGCGGGCGCACCGTCACTTCGTCGCGTAGCTTGTCTTCCTTGAGGCCCGAGTTCCCCTCGAACAGCACGCGGTTGATGATCGGGTTCTCGACGACCGAGATCACCAGATCGCCGGCGGTCAGTTCGATCTTCACGTCCGAGAACAGATCTGTGCGGAACAGGGTCTTCAGCGCCAGGTCGATCTTCAGGGCGTCGACCGTGTCGCCGGCCTGGATCGGCAGATAGGAGATGACGGTCGAGGACTCGATCCGTTCGTTGCCCTTGACCACGATGCGCTGGACGATCCCGCTCTGCACCGGCGGCGCGCTGGGCGGCGCGACAGGGGCCCCTGCCCCGGCGCTCGGCGCGGTCGCCTGGGGCGCGGCCTGAGCCAGGGCCAAGCCGGGCGTCGCCAGGGCGGTAGAGGCCAGAAGACCGGCAAGACCGGAAGCTAGCGCAGCGCTGCGGGCGCGGTGTCTGTGCATCGAATCAGCCGTTTGGGAAAAGGTCGGAGGCTAGGAGATTAGCCTGCCGATGAAATTGAACACATGCAGGCGCTGCAAATCGTTCCAGGTGGCGAACAACATCAATCCGAGAACCAGTGCAAGCCCTACGCGATACCCTGCCGCCTGAACCTTGGCCGCAAGTGGGCGGCGGGCGACCGCCTCATAGGCATAGAAGAGCAGGTGGCCACCGTCGAGCATCGGAATCGGCAGCAGATTCATGAAGCCGAGGCTGACCGAGATCATGCACATCACCTGGATCAGATTGATCCCGACGCCCAGCATCATCCCGCCGGCCGAGTGCGCGCCGACCGCGCCGGCCTGGGCAACCTTGCCGGTCACCGCCGCTATGCCCAGCGGGCCGCTCAGCCCATCGAAATTGACGTGCCCGGTGACCAGCCGCCCCAGGTAGTAGACCGTCGTCGACAGCATGCTCCAGGTCCGCTCCACGCCGTGCACGAGGGCCCCCACGGGCCCATAGCGGACATGGATGAAGTCGGAGACGTCCTGGCTTGGCGCCAGACCCAGCCTTCCAATCCGCTGCACGCCGGTAATCGGATCGTTCTCGGTGGCCCAGGCGGGCGTCGCGATCAGGGTGATCTCACCGCCACCGCGGTTGACGACGAACGGGGTGGGAACTTCGGCGCGGACGCGGACGATCTGAGTCAGGTCATCGAAACTGTCGATCTTGTGGCCCGCGGCCCGGAGGATCACATCACCCGGGCGGAATCCGGCGGCGGCGGCGGCGCTGCCGGGCGCGACCGTGGCGATCCGCGGCGGCAGGACGACCTCGCCCAGCGCCAGCAGCAGGCCGCTCATGAGCAAGATCGCCAGGGCGAAATTGGCCATCGGCCCGGCCGCCGCGATCGTCGCGCGGTGCCACAGGGGCTTGAAATGATAATACCGGTTGAGCGCCCCCTCGCCTTCCCGCGTCACCAGATCGCGGCGCATGGCCGCCAGGTCGTCAAGGTCCGGCACACTGGCCACGTTGTCGTCGCCGGCGAACCGCACATAGCCGCCCAGCGGCGCCCAGCCGATCCGCCACTCGACCCCCGCCCGATCTGTCCAGCGCGCGATGGCGCTGCCGAAGCCGATGGAGAACTGGTCGATCTTCGTGCCCAGGGCCTTGGCCGCCAGGAAGTGGCCCAGCTCGTGCACCGTCACCACCACGCCCAGCACGATGGCGTAGGGGATGATGTAGAACAGTGCGGTCTGCAGGAAGCCGGTCATAGGGGTCTGTTTCCTCGCAGCCGGCTCAGGCCGGCGCCGGCGCCATGAGCCCGCCGACCACGTCCTTGGCCACGCGACGCGCCGTCGCATCGAGCGCGCGCGCGCCCTCCACGGGATCGTCGTTGCGGTTCAGGAGGTTCTGCCGGTCCATACGCTCAAGGGTTTCCGACACAATTGCGGCGATATCCAGGAAGCCCACCCGCCGTTCGAGGAAAGCCGCCACGGCGATCTCGTCAGCCGCGTTCATCGCCGCCGGCGCGCCGCCGCCGGCGGCCAGCGCCGCCTTGGCGATCCGCAGCGCCGGGAACCGCTCCAGATCGGGCTCCTCGAAGGTCAGCGGGCTGCTGCCGGCCAGGTCCAGCGGCTTGGCGGGCCACGGCAGCCGGTCTGGCCAGGCAAAGGCGCAGGCGATGGGCGCACGCATGTCTGGCGGACCGAGCTGGGCCAGCGTCGAGCCGTCGGCGTATTCGACAAGGCTGTGGACGATGGATTGCGGGTGGATGATCACGTCGACGCGTTCGGGCGGCATGGCGAACAGGTAGGCCGCCTCGATGACCTCGAGCCCCTTGTTCATCATGGTCGCCGAGTCGATGGAGATGCGCGCGCCCATGCTCCAGTTCGGGTGCGCCAGCGCCTGTTCCGGCGTCGCGCGGCTCATCTGCTCGCGCGTCCAGCCGCGGAAAGGGCCGCCGGAAGCTGTCAGGATCAGCCGCGCCACCCGACCGGCGTTAGACGGTTCCAGGACCTGGAAGATCGCCGAATGCTCCGAGTCCACCGGGATGATCATTCCGCCCGCCAGCCTGGCGGTCCGCAGGAGCGCCGGGCCGGCGCAGATCAGGCTTTCCTTGTTGGCCAGGGCGACGATGGCCCCGGACCGCGCCGCGGCCAGGGTCGGCGCCAGGCCCGCAAAGCCGACGATGGCCGACATCACCCATTGGGCGTCCATGGCGGCCGCGTCGATCACAGCCTGTGCGCCGGCCGCCGCCTCGATCCCCGACCCGGCCAGGCGGGCGCGCAAGGCCGACAGCAGGGTCTCGTCCTCGATCACCGCCACCTGTGGACGCCAGCGCAGGGCCTGGTCGGCAAGACGCTCGACATTGCGGCCCGCGGCCAGCGCCACGACCTCAAGGTCGACCTTGGCCTGCGCGAACAGGTCCAGGGTGGAAACCCCGATGGACCCTGTGGACCCCAGGACGCTCACCTTGCGCGGCAGGCTCAATGTCCCCACCCCAGATGATTGGCGAGCCGCGCGGCGGCCATCACCACGACCGCGAACATCAGGCCATCGACCCGGTCCAGCAGGCCGCCATGCCCGGGGATGATATCGCCGGAATCCTTGACCCCGAACCGCCGCTTCAGCGCCGACTCCCAAAGATCGCCCGCCATGGTCGCCAGGCCAACCGCCAGCCCGACCAGGGCCGCGGCCCAAAGGCTCAGCTGGAAATAGGGCAGCGAGGCCATGGCCGTGCCGGCGCCCATGGCCGCCGCGAGACCCCCGAAGAACCCCGACCAGGTCTTGTTGGGCGAGAACCGGGGCCACAGCTTTGGCCCCTTCAGGACGCTGCCGACCGCAAACGCGCCGATATCCGCCGACCAGGTGGCGGCGAACAGCATCAGGGTCCACCAGACCCCCTGGTTGGTGGCCCGGAGCCAAATCAGGCAAAGGGCGGCCGGGGCGATGTAGAGCACGCCATAGGCCGCATCGGCGGGCCGTTCCGCCACGCCTCGGGCCACCAGCGCCGCGGCGGCGGCCCCCACGGGGATCGCCAGCCAGCCCAGCGCGAAATGATTCTCGTAGCCCAGGAAAACCGAGGCCAGCACGGCCACGGTAACGGCGGCCGATACCCGCACCGGCGCCAGGGGCGCGCTCATCCCGCCCCATTCGATCGCCAGCAACGGCGCCCCGACCGAAATCAGCAGCAGGTAGGGCAAGGCTTCATGCCGACCTGTCAGGGCCGGCGCCCAGTGCTGATGCTGCCCAAGGGTCGCGTAGAGCGCCGTGGGCACCAGCACGAAGCCCGAGGCGACGCGCAGCCCCAGGTTCGTCCAGTCGAAACGATTAGCCGGCGGCAAGGACGTCATCGGCCACGACGGCGCCATAACGGCGGTCCCGCGCGGCGTAGGCGGCGAGCGCCGCCTGGAGATGCTCCGCGCCGTAATCGGGCCATAGCACGTCCTGGAAGACGAACTCCGCATAGGCCGCTTCCCAGAGCAGGAAGTTCGACAGCCGCTGTTCGCCTGATGGACGGATGATCACGTCCGGGGGCGGCGAGCCGGCCGTCGCCAGATGGCTCGCGAAAACAACCTCATTGAGGTCTTCCGGACGAGCCTCGCCGGCTGCAACGGCCTTGGCGAACCGGCGCGCGGCCTCGACGATGTCGGCCTGTCCACCGTAGTTGAAGGCGATGTCCAGGTTGAAGACCGTATTGTGCGCGGTGCGGGCCTGCGCACCCTCGATGATCTTCACCAGTTCAGCCGAAAGGCCCTCGCGCCGGCCGATGACCCGCACCCGGACACCCTCACGCTCAAGCCGGGCGATATCGGTCTCGAAATAGCGCTTCGGCAGCGCCATGAGCTCGGCGACCTCGGTCGCCGGGCGGCTCCAGTTCTCCGTAGAGAAGCCGAACACCGTCAACCGTCCGATGCCGAGCTTGGGCGCGGCCGAGACCGTGCGCTTCAGCGCCTCAACGCCGGCGCGGTGGCCCAGGGTGCGCGGCAGCCCGCGGCTTTTCGCCCAGCGGCCATTGCCGTCCATGACGATCGCGACATGCAGCGCAGGTGGTCCCTTCGCGCCGTCGACCGGCGCGCCCGCGGACGCAGTGTTCACTTCGGCAGCCATAGAGGTGGTCTTCGTCCTTCCGGCGCGCACGGCCTCGCGGGCTAAACGTGCATGATCTCTTGTTCCTTGATTTTCAAGGCTTCGTCCACGCGCCGAATGGCCTCATCGGTCATCTTCTGGACCTCCGACTCCATGCGCTTCTGTTCGTCCTGGTTGATGGCGCCGTCCTTCTCCGCCTTCTTCAGGTCGTCATTGGCGTCGCGACGCACGTTGCGGACGGCAATCCGCTGCTGCTCGGCATATTTGGCGGCGATCTTCACCAGCTCCTTTCGCCGCTCTTCGGTCAGGGGCGGAATGGGGATGCGCAGGGTCTGGCCGTCGGTCACCGGATTCAGGCCAAGGTTCGAAGAGCGGATCGCCTTCTCCACCGGAATCACCATCGACTTGTCCCAGACGCTGACGCTGAGCATCCGCGGTTCCGGCACGGAGACCGCGCCCACCTGGTTGATCGGCATGGTCGAGCCGTAGGCCTCGACATTGATCTGGTCCAGCAGGCTGGACGAGGCGCGACCGGTCCTCAGGCTGGCGAACTCCTCCTTCAGCGCATCGACCGCCTTGTCCATGCGATCGCGGTACCTCGAAAGCACCGGCTTTTCCGTGATGGCCATGGGTATCGCTCCGTAGCTTGGCTGTTCGTCGTGTCAGGCGATCGTCGTGAAGATGCCTTCGCCGTTCAGCACCTTCAACAGGTTGCCCCGTTCGCGGATGGAGAACACCACGATCGGGATGTGGTTGTCGCGCATCAGGCTGACCGCGGAGGTGTCCATGACCCGCAGGTCCTTGGACAGCACCTCCTTGTAGCTGAGGCTATCGTAACGCTCTGCGGCCGGATCCTTCTTGGGATCGGCCGTGTAGACGCCGTCGACGCTGGTGCCCTTGAAGAGGGCGTCACAGCCCATCTCGGCGGCGCGCAGGGCGGCCGGTGTGTCGGTGGTGAAGAAGGGCGCGCCAAGACCGGCGGCGAAGATCACCACCCGCCCCTTTTCCAGGTGCCGGAGCGCGCGTCTGCGAATGTAGGGCTCACAGATCGCCTCCATCGGGATGGCGGACTGCACCCGGGTGTAGACGCCGACCTTTTCCAGGGTGGCCTGCAGGGCGAGCGCGTTCATCACCGTGGCCAACATGCCCACATAGTCGGCGCTGGCCCGCTCCATGCCGCTCTCGGCCAGCGCGGCACCGCGGAAGATGTTGCCGCCGCCCACCACCAGGCACACCTGGACGCCGGCGTTGACGACCTCGCGGATGTCCTCGGCCACGGCCTGCAGGGTCTTGGGATCGATGCCGAACTGGCCGCCGCCAACGCCGGCTTCGCCCGAGAGCTTCAGCAGGATGCGTTTGTAGCGGGGGTGGCCGGCGGGCATGCGGGAATCCTATCTCAACGCGAACATAAACGAAGGGCGCGGCGCGTCGATACGCGCCGCGCCCTTGGCAGGGTCTTTAGTGAAGCGGGTTCAGCTCTGGCCGGACATGGCCGCCACTTCGGCGGCGAAGTCGGGGCCTTCGCTCTTTTCGACGCCTTCGCCGAGGGCGAAGCGCACGAAGCCCTTCACGACCACGGGCGCGCCCGAGGTCTTGGCCGTCTCGGCGATCAGCGCCTCGATGGTCTGGTCCGGGTTCATGACGAAGGGCTGCTTCAGGAGCACGACCTCTTCCTGCCACTTGCGGATCCGGCCTTCGATCATCTTTTCGACCACGCCGATCGGCTTTCCGGATTCCAGCGCCTGGTCGGTCAGGAACTTCTTTTCCTTCTCCACCGCCGCGGGATCCAGGTCGTCGGTCGACAGCGCCAGCGGCGGCATCGGGGTGCCGGCCACGTGCAGCGCGATCTTGCGGCCCACGTCCTTCAGCACAGCCTGATCGCCGGCGCCTTCCAGCGCCACGATCACGCCCAGCCGGCCGACGCCGTCGCCCTGGGCGTTGTGCAGGTAGAGCGAGACCGCGCCCTGGCCCACCGTCAGGCGGGCCGAACGGCGCAGGCGCATGTTCTCGCCGATCGTGGCGATCATGTTGACGACCACGTCGCCCACCGTCTCGCCGCTGGCGGTCTTGGCGGCCGAGATGGCGTCGACGCCTTCGACGGTCAGGGCGACGTTGGCGATCTCGCGGGCGGCGGCCTGGAAGGTGTCGTTCTTGGACACGAAGTCGGTCTCGGCGTTCAGTTCGATCAGGACGCCGGTCTTGCCGTCATCGCTGATCTTGCCGGCCACCAGGCCCTCGGCCGCGGCGCGATCCGACTTCTTGGCGGCCTTGCTCAGGCCCTTGGCGCGCAGCCAGTCCATGGACGCGGCGATATCGCCGTTGTTCTCCTGCAAGGCCTTCTTGCAGTCCATCATGCCAACGCCGGATTTTTCGCGCAGGTCCTTGACCAGCGCAGCGGTGATTTCCGCCATGGTCAGCTCCTTCAAGTTATGAGTACCGGCGGGCCCTTTGCGGGACCCGCCGTCAGGGTGGTCGGATAGCCTCGAAGCGTGACGCTTCTCAGCCGGCCTGTTCTTCGCTCGGCGCCTCGGCGGCCGGAGCCGCTTCTTCCGCCGCGGGGGCGGCGGCGCCGGTCATTTCAGCTTCCAGGGCCGCGGCTTCCGGCCCGGTGACCTCAGGCTCGGCGGCGGGGGCCGGTTGCGGCGTCAGTTCACGGGCCAGCGTCGGCTCCAGGGGAGCTTCCGAAGCGCCGAGGTCGACACCCGAGGCCGACTGGCCAGCGGCCAGGCCGTCAAGCACGCTGTCGGCGATCAGGTCGCAGTAGAGCTGGATCGCGCGGGCCGCATCATCGTTGCCCGGGATCGGGAAGGTGATGCCGTCGGGGTTGCAGTTCGTGTCCAGGATCGCGATCACCGGGATGTTGAGCTTGCGCGCTTCCTGGATGGCGATGGCTTCCTTGTTGGTGTCGATCACGAACATCAGGTCGGGGATGCCGCCCATGTCCTTGATCCCGCCCAGGGACAGTTCCAGCTTGTCGCGTTCGCGCGTCAGCTGCAGCAGTTCCTTCTTGGTGCGGCCGGTCTCGGTCTCGAGCATGCCTTCCAGCTCGCGCAGGCGGGCGATGGAGCCGGAGACGGTGCGCCAGTTGGTGAGCGTGCCGCCCAGCCAGCGGTGGTTCACATAGTATTGAGCGCAACGACGGGCGGCCGTGGCGATCGGCTCGGAGGCCTGACGCTTGGTTCCCACGAACAGGATGCGACCGCCGGCGGCGGCCACTTCACGGACCTTCACCAGGGCCTGGTGCAGCAGCGGGATCGACTGCGACAGGTCGATGATGTGGATGTTGGAGCGCGAGCCGAAGATGTAGCGCTCCATCTTCGGGTTCCAGCGGTGAGTCTGGTGGCCGAAGTGGGCGCCCGCTTCGAGCAGTTGGCGCATAGAGAAATCGGGCAGAGCCATAGTCTGTGTCTCGTCTTTCTTCCGGTTGGACCGCCGCAGGCAACCCCTCCTTGGAGGGACCGGAACGGACGCACCGGGATGTCTCCCCGAGCGGCCCGCACACCTGCGTGTGGATTGAAGCGGCGCGTGTAGAGCCGCCAGGCCGGAAAATCAAGCTTTGTGGGCGCTTAGCGCCTTGGCGCCTAGAGATCCTCGACGAAGACCACGCCCGGCGCGGTCTTGATGGCGCCACGCACCGCGCCGTCCAGGGTGAAGCGGCCAGGGAGTTTCATCTCGATCTCGCGGCCGTCGCCCAGGCCGGCCACCAGGACGACCTCGCCGCCACGCGCGTTGGTCACGCCCACCAGCCGGGCCTTCAGGGCCTCGATCTCGGCGCTGCGGGGCGCAAGGTGGATGCGCAGGCCGGCCGTGGCGTTTTCCACAGCCTTTTCCACAGGCTCCACGTCGTCGCCAAAGAAGCGGACCTCGCCGTCCTTGGCCTTGGCCCGAACCCGGATCGCCACCGCCTTGCCCGGCTCCAGCAGGTCACGGCACTTGCGAAGCGCCTCGGGCGGGAACAGCACCTCATATTCCCCGGAAGGGTCGGAGAAGGTGACGAAGGCGAACTTCTCGCCGGTGCGCGACGGCTTTTCGTTCTTGCGCCGGACAACGCCGCACATCCGTAGCGCCTCCGCCCCGGCCTCGGCCTTGACGATGGCGTCGGTGAGCAGGTCCGTGCGCTTGCGGCGCAGCGCCTCGACCATGTCGTCCAGCGGGTGACCCGAAAGGTAGAAGCCCACCGCCGCCAGCTCTTCGTCCAGGCGCTGGACCGGGTTCCAGACGTCGGCCTTGGCGAGCCTGGGACGATGGGCGCCGGCAGGATCGTCGCCGAACAGGCTGACCTTTCCCTCCGCCCGGTCGGAGGCCAGCGCCTGGCCGTGGCCCACCAGGACATCGGCCGAGGCGACCAGCTGGGCGCGGTTGGGGTGCAGGCTGTCGAAGGCGCCGGCCCTGGCGAGCGTCTCGAAGGTCCGCTTGTTCACCTGGCGCGGATCCACCCGCTCGACGAAGTCGAAGACATCTCGGAACGGCCCGCCCTCGC
Organism: Caulobacteraceae bacterium; assembly: GCA_947475465.1. Classification (GTDB taxonomy): domain Bacteria; phylum Pseudomonadota; class Alphaproteobacteria; order Caulobacterales; family Caulobacteraceae; genus Phenylobacterium. The sequence continues at coordinate 65,330 of CANJLK010000010.1, forward strand.
GACGCACCGCCACCACATGCTCCATGGCCTGCAGCCCGACATTTCGGATGGCGCCCAGGGCATAAAGCACCTCGCCGTCCTCGACCTCGAAGTCGGCGCCGGAGCGGTTCACGTCGGGCGCCCGCACCTTCACACCGAACCGCTTGGCGTCCTGGTAGAAGACCGACAGCTTGTCGGTATTGGCCATGTCGAGGCTCATGGACGCGGCGTAGAACTCGACCGGCGCGTTCGCCTTCAGCCAGGCCGTCTGATAGGCGATCAGCGCATAGGGCGCGGCGTGCGACTTGTTGAAGCCGTAGCCGGAGAACTTCTCCATCAGCCCGAAGAGGATATCGGCCAGGTCCTTGTCGACCCCGCGCTCGGCGGCGCCGGAGGCGAAACGGGCCCGCTGCTGGTCCATCTCCTCCTTCTTCTTCTTGCCCATGGCGCGGCGCAGAAGATCGGCCTCGCCCAGACTGTAGCCCGCCATGGTGCGGGCGATCTGCATCACCTGCTCCTGGTAGACGATGACGCCGTAGGTGGGGGTCAGCACCTGCTCGAGCAGCGGGTGATAGAAGTCCAGCGGCCGGCGGCCCATCTTCACGTCGACATAGGCCGGGATCGAATCCATCGGCCCCGGCCGATAGAGCGAGATCAGCGCCGTGCATTCCTCCAGGGAGGTGGGCCGAAGCTGGCGAAGGGTGTCGCGCATCCCCTGCCCTTCCATCTGGAACACGCCCACCGTATGCCCGGCGGCCATGACCTCGTAGGCCCCGGCGTCGTCCAGCGGCAGGGTTTCCAGCGGAAAGGCCGCGCCGCGCTTTTCCAGGTGCTTCATGGCCCGGCGGATGACGGTGAGCGTCTTCAGCCCCAGGAAGTCGAACTTCACCAGGCCGGCGCTCTCCACCCACTTCATGTTGAACTGGGTGGCCGGCAGTTCCGAGCGAGGATCACGGTAGAGAGGCGAGAGCTGGGTCAACGGCCGATCGGAGATCACCACGCCGGCGGCATGGGTCGAGGCGTTGCGGTAGAGCCCTTCCAGCTGCAGGGCGATGTCCAGAAGCCGGCCCACCGCCTCGTCCTCCTCGCGCGCCTGGCGCAGGCGGGGTTCGATCTCGATGGCCTTGGCCAGGGTGACCGGGTTGGCGGGGTTGGCGGGCACCATCTTCGCCAGCCGGTCCACCTGGCCCAGCGGCAGCTGGAGCACGCGCCCCACGTCGCGCAGCACAGCGCGGGCCTGGAGCGTGCCGAAGGTGATGATCTGGGCGACCCTATCGCGTCCATAGCGCTGCTGGACGTAGGCGATCACCTCGTCGCGGCGCTCCTGGCAGAAGTCGATATCGAAGTCGGGCATTGAGACCCGCTCGGGGTTCAGGAACCGCTCGAAGATCAGGCCGTAGCGCAGGGGATCGAGGCCGGTGATCATCAGCGACCAGGCGACCAGCGAACCGGCGCCGGAACCCCGGCCAGGCCCCACCGGGATATCGTGAGCCACGGACCATTTCATGAAGTCCGAGACGATCAGGAAATAGCCTGAGAACCCCATCGACTGGATGACGGAGATCTCCTTCTCCAGCCGCTCCTCATAGAGCTCCACCGCCTGCGAGGGAGGATTGATCCTTAGGCGAGCCTTCAGCCCCTCGCGGGCCTGGTGGGCCAGTTCATCGGCTTCCGAACGCCCGCCCTCAGTCGGGAAGCGCGGCAGGATCGGGTCGCGCTTGGGAACCATGAAGGCGCAGCGCCGCGCGATATCCAACGTGTTGTCGCACGCCTCCGGCAGGTCGGCGAACAGGGCCCGCATGTCGGCGGCAGGCTTCATCCAGTGCTCGGCGGTGACGCGGCGGCGCTCTTCCTGGCCCACGAAGGCGCCATCGGCGATGCAGAGAAGGGCGTCGTGCGCCTCATGCATGCCGGCCGCCTTGAAGTAGACGTCGTTAGTAGCCACCAGGGGCACGTCGGCCTCATAGGCGAAGGCGACCAGTTCCGGCTCGGCCGCCGCCTCGTCGGCGCAGCCATGGCGCTGAACCTCGACGTAGAAGCGGTCGCCGAAAACCCGGTGCATTTCGGCCAGGGCCGCACGCCCTTCCTTGACCTTTCCGGCAGCCAGCAGGGCGTCCACCGGCCCATCCGGTCCGCCGGACAAAAGGATCAGGCCCTCGGCATGTTCGCAAAGCTTCGCCCAGGAGACATTAGGCTCCTCGGTGGCGTCCACCTCCAGGAAGGCGGCTGACGAGAGTTCCGAGAGGTTGAGATAGCCCCGCTCGTTCTGGGCCAGCAGGACCACGGTGGGCGTCTTGGCCCAGCGCTCCGGCGGCCGCTCGCCAATCCCGGTCACCGGCATGGCGCAGCCGACGATTGGCTGTACCCCGGCTCCCTTGGTGGCGACTGAAAACTCAAGCGCGCCGAACAGATTGGCCCGGTCGGTGAGCCCCACGGCCGGCATGTCCAGACCGTGCGCCAAGGGCCCGATGGCGTCGGCCTTGATGGCGCCTTCCAGCAGCGAATAGGCCGAGCGGACCCGCAGGTGGACGAAGCCTCCAGTCGCCTCGCTCACGTACGCCGCCTCCCCCATTCGCATGGCGGATCAGCCCACGTGAGCCGCCACCGCGCAGATCATCCAGACAAAACTCGCCACCGACGCAAAGGCCAGTGATTCTCGGGCGAGGCGAACCATCTCGGATATCCTTCTGTGGGGCGGTTGTGGACAACCACGTATCGTTCCGCCTTCGTTCTTATTTCCCCTTTTGTTCTCATCGTCAAGCCTGCGGGATATCCCATCGTCAAGCCTGCTTGCGCCGCGCCCTGGCGCCGCCATCATGAGGTGCGAACGGGTTCCACAACGGAGAGCTGGGTCATGGACATCGAGATTGACGCCGAGGCCAAGGACAAGCGGCTGAACCGCCTCGTGGCTCTCACGGTCGTCGTGCTGTCCATTTTCATGGGCGTGGGCCAGGTGAAGGACGGCAACATCGTCCAGGACATGGCCCAGGCGCAGTCAAACGCCGTCGACCGCTGGGGCGAATACCAGGCCACAAAGACCAAGCTGCACATTGATGAAACCGCTCTCGCCCAGTCGAAAGCTCTGGCCGGCCTGGGCGGGACCGCCGTGCAGGCGTCCGCCGGCGCCGAACAGACGCGGCTGACTGCGGAAATGGCCAAGTACCAGAAGGAAATCCCCGAACTGAAGGCCCAGGCGGAGGGTTTCCAGAACGACTACGACGCCTTGAACGTCCACGACGACCAGTTCGACGCCTCAGACGCCACCATCGGCATCGCGGTGGCCATCGCCGCGGTGGCCGCCCTGTCCGAGAGCTTCCCGGCGCTGATCGTGGCCTGGCTGTTCGGCAGCTTCGGCATGGCGATGGGGATCGCCGGGTTCTTTGGTCTGGCGCTCAAGTCCCCGCTGGCGAACCTGCTAAGTTAGGACGACGCACACGCCCCTGCTCACAAATGCTCCCTTGATAACCTGGGTATGTGGATCAAACTCCGGCGCGGGGCCGATCAGGGCCGTCATTTAGGAGGCACCATATACAAGCTGAACGCACTGGCGAGCACCGTCGCCATGTCGCTGGCCCTGGCCGGCACGGGGGCCCTGGCGGCCACGACCGCCACCGTACAGGCCGCACCGGCCGCACCGATGGCCAAGCCCTCCGGGCCGAGCGACCAGGCGCAGATCCAGGCCCTGGAAAAGGGCCTCAACGCCGGGATCATGGCCAAGGATTCCAAGAAGGTGATGTCCTACTACGCACGCAAAGGTCTCTTTGTTTTCGACGTCACTCCGCCACGCCAGCACGTGGGCTGGGAGGACTACAAGAAGGACTGGGATGGCTTGTTCGCCATGTTCCCCGGCCCCCTCACCAACGAGATCACCGACCAAACCATCACTGTCGTCGGCGACGTCGCCTATGGCCACAACATTGAGGACGGGCATTTCACCGCCAAGGACGGCACGAAGTTCGACCTGGTGGTGCGGGTCTCGGACGTCTACCGCAAGATCGACGGCAAATGGTTTATCGTCCAGGAGCACGTCTCCGTGCCCGTGGATCTGGACAACATGAAGCCGGACATCATGTCCAAGCCCTAAGTTCCTTTCCCGCCGAGGTGAGGACAGGCGCCGTCAATGATCAGCGGGTTGTTCCACCAGGTGCCCATCCTTGAGGGCGAACACCCGGTCCATGTGGCGGGCCAAGTCGAGATTGTGGGTCGCGACCAGGACCGCCACGCCGGACTTGCGTGCGAGATTGTAGAGGTTCTCGAACACCGCGCCTGACGTCGTCGGGTCGAGATTTCCGGTCGGCTCGTCGGCCAGCAGCAGCTTGGGCGAATTGGCGAGCGCGCGGGCGACCGCGACCCGCTGCTGTTCGCCGCCTGACATCTGGGCGGGCTGATGCTGAAGCCGGGCCGCCAGCCCCAGTTCATCGAGCAGCATCTTGGCCCGCTCGCGGGCGACGCGCTGCGACTGACCGGCGATCATCTGCGGCAGGGCCACGTTGTCGAGCGCCGTGAACTCCGGCAGCAGGTGGTGGAACTGGTAGACGAAGCCGATGGAGCCCAGCCGCACGCGGGTGCGGTCGCGGTCCGGCAGGTCCGTGCAGTCGCGCCCAAGCACGGTGATCCGCCCGGCGTCCGGGTGTTCAAGCAGGCCGGCCGCGTGCAGCAGGCTGGACTTGCCCGAGCCCGACGGACCGATCAGGCCGACGATCTCGCCTGGCTGGACATCGAGGTCGACGCCGCGCAGCACCGGCAGCGAGCCCGCGCCGGTGACGTAGGTGCGCTCGAGCCCCCGGATCGACAGGACCGGATCACTCATAGCGAAGCGCCTCCACCGGATCGAGGCGCGAGGCGCGCCAGGCCGGCGGCAGGGTGCAGATCATCGACATGGCCAGCGAGAAGCCGACGATGATCGTCACCTCCACCCAGTCCACCTTGGCCGGCAGGCGGTTCAGGAAATAGACGTCGGAGGAGAACACCGCTTGGCCGGTGGCCCATTCCACGAAGCTCTGGATCTGGTCGATGAACACCGAGACCAGGGCGCCCAGCGCCAGACCGGCCGCCGTACCCAAAGCCCCCACCGTCGCCCCGGCCATGAAGAAGATCCTCATGATAGCGCCCTGCCCCGCTCCGATGGTCCGCAGGATCGCGATGTCGCGCCCCTTGTTCTTCACCAGCATGGTCAGGCCGGAGATGATGTTCAGCGCCGCGATCGCCACGATCAGCATGAGGATCAGGCGCATGACGTTGCGCTCGACCTTCAGCGCGCCCCAGTAGGAGGTGTCCCTCTGGGTCCAGTCGGTGACCAGAGCGGCGGGGCCCGCCGCGCGGTTGACGGCGGCCTTGAGATCGATGGCCTTGTCGGGATTGCCGACCCGCACCTCGATGGCGTCCACCGAGCCCTCACGCCCGAAGAACAGCTGCGCCTGGGCCAGGGGCATGAAAATATAGGCCTGGTCGTACTGGCTCATGCCCGCCGTGAAAGTCGCACCGACGGTATAGGTCTTCTGGGTCGGCGTGCCCCCAAAGGCCGTGGCGGCGCCCGAGGGCGAGATCAGGGTGATTGTGTCGCCGGCCTTGACGCCCAACTGCTCCGCCAGCCGCTCGCCGATCACCACCACGTCGCCGCCGTATTCGCCCTCGCCGTACCCCTTCAGCGACCCGTGCGTGACATTGCCGGAGACGACCGGGGTGTTGGCGAGATCGCGTGGATTAAGACCGCGCACGATGGCGCCGGTGATCTGGTTCGGTCCCATGGCGATGGCCTGCCCTTCGATCACCGGGGCGGCCTGGACGACGCCGGGCACCTTGAGAATTCTCTGGACCGCCAGGTCCGGCTGGGCGCCGTCGGTGACGCCGCCGGTGACGAAGATATGGCCGTTGAACCCCAGGATCTTGCCCAGAAGTTCGGCCCGGAAACCGTTCATCACCGACATGACAATGATCAGGACTGCGACCGCGATCATGATCCCGAAGAAGGAGATGATCGAGATCAGGGCCACACCGCCCTGGCTGCGCTTGGCGCGCAGATAGCGGCTGGCCAGCATCCGTTCCCAAAGGCCGAACGGCGGGGCGGTCCCGCCTGCGCCGGCCGCCTCGCTCACCCGCAGATGACCTTCAGGGCCTGGTCCAGCGGCAGGGTCTGGCGCTCGCCGCTGGCGCGGCGCTTGAGTTCGACAACGCCGTCGGCGACGCCCTTCGGCCCGACGATCAGCTGCCAGGGCACGCCCACCAGGTCGAGGCTGGCGAACTTCGCGCCTGGACGGTCGTCGCGGTCGTCCAGCAGGGGATCCTTGCCCGCCGCGATCAGCGCCTTGTAGGCCTGCTCGGCCACCGTATCGACCTCAGCGGCGCCGGGCCGCAGGTTGACCACGGCGGCTCCAAACGGGGCGACGGAATCCGGCCAGATGATCCCGGCCTCGTCGTGGCTGGCCTCGATGATCCCGGCCACCAGGCGTGAGACGCCGACGCCGTAGGAGCCCATCTGGGCCGGCACATCCTTGCCGTCGGGGCCGGTGATGAGCGCCTTCATCGGCTTGGAGTACTTCTCGCCGAAGTAGAAAATGTGGCCGACCTCGATGCCACGCGCGGTCATGCGCTTGTCTTCCGGGGCCTCGGCTTCGAACCGCGCCTGATCGTGCATCTCGTCGCTGGCCGCATAGAGGCGGGTGCGCTGATCGACCAGATCCTGCAGGTCGCCGTCCCAGTCGATGTCGGGACCAGGCGCGCCCATTTCCACCAGATCGCGATGGGCGAAGACCTCGCTCTCGCCGGTTTCGGCCAGGATGATGAACTCATGGGACAGGTCGCCGCCGATGGGGCCGGTGTCGGCCCGCACGGGGATCGCCTTGAGGCCCAGCCGCGCATAGACGTTGAGATAGGCCAGGAACATGCGGTTGTAGGACCGCCTGGCGCCCGCCTCGTCGATATCGAAGCTGTAGGCGTCCTTCATCAGGAACTCGCGGCCGCGCATGACCCCGAACCGGGGCCGGCGCTCGTCTCGGAACTTCCATTGGATGTTGTAAAGATTCTTCGGCAAGTCCTTGTAGGACTTGATGTAGCTGCGGAAGATATCGGTGATGACCTCTTCCGCCGTGGGACCATACAGCAGGTCGCGGTCATGGCGGTCCTTGATGCGCAGCATCTCGTCGCCATAGGCCTCATAGCGCCCGGATTCCCGCCACAGGTCGGCCAGCTGCAGGGTCGGCATCAGGACCTCGATTGCCCCGGCCCGATCCATCTCCTCGCGGACCACCTGTTCGATCTTCTTCAAGACCTTCAGGCCGAGCGGCAGCCAGGCATAGATGCCCGCGGCCTCCTGCCGGATCATCCCGGCGCGGACCATCAACTGGTGCGAAACGATCTGGGCGTCCGAGGGCGCCTCGCGAAGGGTCGGCATGAAATAGCACGACAGGCGCATGGGGGATTCGGCTTCCGGTCAGAGGGTGCGGTGCGGCTCTGATAGCCGTCCGCGCACGGCCTTGGCAAACGGACGGATCAGGAGCGCCAGGGGAGGTGCGCGAGGTCGATGATCTTGAAGTGGATGACCAGCCATACGATCGCGAAGACCACGGCCGAAATCCAGGTGGTGGTTATGAACTTCTTCTTGAGCTTGGGATCGACCGGGGCGCCCGGGTCGGTGCCGTCGTTGGGCAGGCCCGCCTCCGCCCGCGTGACGGTGCCGAGCGGCAGGACGGCGAACAACACCGTCCACCAGATGGTCAGGTAGATTGCCGCCATCGTGAATGGACTGCCCATCAGTGGTGACCGGTGGGCGTGGCCATGAGTTCGATCAGGACGCCGCCCATGTCCTTGGGGTGGACAAAGATCACGGGGACGCCGTGAGCGCCGATGCGCGGTTCGCCAGTGCCGAGGATCGTCGCGCCCTTGGCTCGCAGGTCATCGCGGGCGGCGATGATATCTTCCACTTCGAAGCAGACGTGATGCTGGCCGCCCTTGGGGTTCTTGGCCAGGAAGGCGTGGATCGGCGATTTTTCCCCATACGGTTCGATCAGCTCGATCTGGCTGTTGGGCAGGTCGACAAAACAGACCCAGACGCCCTGTTCGGGCAGCGAGAACTTCTCGCCGATCTTCGTGGCGCCCAGGATGTCGCGGTAAATGGCGACCGAGGCTTCGATGGAGGGCGTTGCGACGCCGACGTGGTTGAGTTTTCCGATCATTGCGGGGGTATACCTTGAGCCAGGCCAAAGCGCGAGATCGCCCTCATATTCCTTCTCCCCCTGCGGGAGAAGGTGGCGCAAGAGCGTCGGATGGGGGGCGACGCCGAGGCTGGCGTGGGGCGTCCAACGCGATGCCGACACCCCACAACCGTCAGCGTTCGGCTGCCACCTTCTTCCACAAGGGGAGACGGGAACAGAACCTACACCCGCAGCACCGTGGTCTCGACCACGGGCCGGCGGCCCCAGATGCGTTGGCTGGCCTTCTTGATGACGCGGGAGATGGCGGCCTCGACCCGCTCATCATCGTCGGCGTCATCGCCCTTCAGGCGCTTCAACGCGTTCTCGGTTTCGTCGGCCAGCTCGTCCAGAACGTCGTCCAGGTGCGACTCGCTGTTGGTCGGAAGGCCGAGCGCCCGCACCTGCGGTCCGGAGACAATCCGGTTCTTGCCGTCCAGCACGACCGAAACCGCCAGCATGCCGTTGAAGGCCGCATGGCGGCGCTCCCGCAGCGCGTCCCCGTTCTCGGCTGTCAGCATCCCGCCATCGACATAGAGCCGTCCGGCCGGGACCTCATCGATGATCTCCGCGCGGCCCGGCGCCAGCCGCACCATGTCGCCGTTGCGGGGGGTGACCTGCTGGGGCACCTGCAGATCGCGGGCGAAGGCGGCGTGCTCCAGCAGATGGCGCCGCTCGCCATGGGTCGGCACGGATATGGTCGGCCTGGCCCAGGCGTACATCTCGGCCAGTTCGTCCCGGCAGGGGTGTCCCGAGACGTGGATCCCGGGGTGGTCGCGCTCGGTCATCAGCCGCACGCCGTTGCCGGCCAGCTTGTCCTGCAGGTTGCGGATCGGGATCTCGTTGCCGGGGATGACCCGGCTGGAGAAGATACAGCTGTCGTTGGCGCCCAACTTGACGTGCGGGTGCGTGCCGTCGGCGATCCGCGACAGGGCGGCCCGCTGTTCGCCCTGGCTGCCGGTGCACAGGTAGAGGATCTTGTCGGCCGGGAACTGCTTGGCCTCGTTGTCAGGGATGAACGGCTGCGTCCCCTTCATCAGTCCGACGGACTTGGCGGCCGAAGACATCCGGTGCATCGACCGGCCCACCAGGACCACCCGGCGTCCGCAGGCCTCCGCCGCCCGGATGATCGAATCCATCCGCGCCACGTTGGACGCGAAGCAGGCCACAGCCACCTTCCCCTTCAGCCCGCCGATCAGCGGGATCAGGGTGCGCCTGACATCGGCCTCGGACCCGGCGTGCCCGTCCACGAAAACGTTGGTGGAATCGCAGACCATGGCCAGGACGCCCTCGTCCCCCAGGCGGCGGATGGCGTCGGCGTCGGTGACGCCGCCCAGCAGGGGGTCGGGATCGATCTTCCAGTCACCGGTATGCAGGATGGTGCCCAGCGGCGTGCGGATCGCCAGGCCATTAGGTTCCGGGATCGAGTGGGTGAGCGTGATCAGCTCCAGGCTGAAGGGCCCGAGCTCGATGGTCCCGCCGAGCGGCACCTCGGTGATCGCGGCCTCTTCCAGCAGACCCTTTTCGCGCAGCTTTTCGCGCAGGATGAAGGCGGTGAAGGGCGTGGCGTAAATCGGCGCCTTGAACCTGGGCCAAAGCCAGGCCACCGCGCCGATGTGGTCTTCATGGGCGTGAGTCAGCACGATCCCCAGCAGCCTGTGAGCATTCGCCTCCATGAAGGTCGGGTCGGGCAGGATGACCTCCACGCCCGGCGTCGTCTGGTCGCCGAAGGTGATGCCCAGGTCGACAACGATCCACTTGCGGTCGTGCGGCGGGCCGAAGCCGTACAGGTTGAAGTTCATGCCGATTTCGTTCGACCCGCCGAGCGGCAGGAAGACGAGCTCGTCGTCCTTCTTGGCTTTGGAGGCCATCAGGACTTGGCCTGGTTGTGACGCCAGATCTCGAGCAGACCGCGGATGGTCAGGTCGGGGTCGAAGTGGTCGATGAGCATTGTGGCCCCGTGGAACAGTGACGCGACGCCGCCGGTGGCGACGACAGTGAGTTTTTCGGGCCGTTCGGCCTTGATGCGGGTGATCAGGCCCTCGATGAGACCGATATACCCCCAGAAGACGCCGGATTGCATGGCGCCGACGGTATCGCTGCCGACCACCTTGGCGGGCCGCTGGATCGCCACCCGCGGCAGCTTGGCCGCCGCCTGGTGCAACGCCTCCATCGACAGGTTGATCCCCGGCGCAATCACCCCGCCCTCGAAGCCGCCGTCCGCCGCGATGACGTCGAAGGTGGTGGCGGTGCCGGAATCGATCACGATCAGCGGGCCGGGATAGACCGCGTGGGCGCCCACCGCATTGACCAGCCGGTCCGCCCCGGCTTCCGACGGCTTGTCGATCCGCACCGGAATGCCCAGATCGACATTTTCGCCGATCACCAGGGGCTCCACATGCAGGTAGCGCCGGGCGAGATTGCGCAGATTGAAGATCGACTGCGGCACGACGCTGGAGATGATGCAGCCGTTGAAAACCCCCAACTGAAGCCCGGCCATGGCCAGAAGTTGAGAGAGCCAGACGGCGTACTCGTCGGCCGTGCGGCTGGAATCCGTGGCGGCGCGCCATTGCGCCGTCCACGCCTTGCCGTCGTGGACGGCGAACATGGTGTTGGTGTTGCCCTGCTCGATGGCCAGAAGCATCGTTCAAGCCCCTCCGAAGAAGACGTCGCCCGCCGTTATGCGCTCAACCTCGCCGTCGTCCAGTCTCAGGCGAAGCGCGCCATCCGGGTCGAGGGCCTCCGCGACGCCGGAAACGGTGCGGTTAGGCAGGCGCGCCTCGCAGCGCTCTCCAAGGCCGTGCGCCCGATCGGTCCAGGCTCGGCCGATAGCGGTGAAACCTTGTGTCGCCCAGAGCCTACGCCAGACCTCGAACCTGGACGCCAGGACCTCAAGGGCGTCCAGCGGCTTTGGCGGAGGCGCGGCCATGTGCTCGGCCAGCGCTGTGGCGGGGCGGTCAATGTCGGTAGGCGCTTGGGCGAGGTTGACGCCGATTCCCACCGCCAGCCAGAGCCGGCCGTCGTGACGCGAACCCGACTCCACCAGGATACCAACCGCCTTCTTGCCGTGGACCAGCACGTCATTGGGCCATTTGAGACGCGCGGCGCCGGGGCCCAGGCAGGTTTCGGCGAGGTCCGCGGCGGCGAGCGCGGCCACGAAGCTAAGCTGGGCGGCCTCGGCAGGGGGCCGATCGGTTGTGGTCAGCAAGGTGGCGGCAAGGTTGCCGGTCTCGGTGGACCAGGCGCGGCCCCGGCGGCCGCGTCCAGCCGTCTGGCGCTCAGCGGTGATCCAGACGGGCCCCACCTCCCCGGATTCCGCCCGCCGGCGAGCCTCGGCATTAGTGGAATCGAGCTCTGCGTAGGTCTCGATCGGCGGATGGTCAGCCAAATGCTTAGGCGAGGCCGAAGGCGTGGGCCGCGCGGCCGGCGGCGGGATAGAGCCAGATCAAGCCGATCAGAACCAGCGGGAAGGAGAACAGCGCCAGCGCCAGGCCGATGGACTTGGCTTCCAGCGGCGGCTTGTCGGTGCCGCCCACGGAACCGTCGAACCACATCACCTTGATCAGGCGCAGGTAATAGAAGGCCGCCACGACTGAACCCACGAGGCCCAGCGTCGCCGCGATCCCGAAGCCCGCGCCGAGCGCCGCCTTGAAGACAAACACCTTGGCCCAGAAGCCGGAGAACGGCGGCAGGCCCAGCGCCGAAAGCGAAAACGCCGTCATCGCCAGCGCAATGCCCGGCTGTTCCTTGAAGAGGCCGGCCATGTCCTCAATGGTTTCCATCGACTTGCCCTGCCGCGACAGCGCCGCAAGACAGGCGAAGAAGCCGGTCACGTCCACCATATAGAGGACCATGAAGGTCAGCATCGACTGGACGCCTTCGGCGTTGCCCGCGGCCAGGCCCAGTATGGCGTAGCCGACGTTGGCGATCGAGGAATAGGCCCACAGCCGCTTGAGGTTCTTCTGCGCCAGGCCCGCGAAGGCGCCTACCGCGATCGACATCAGGCCAAGGGCGATCAGCACCTGCTGCCACTGGGCGATGGCCCCGCCGAACCCCTCGGCCAGCAGGCGCGCGAATAGCACCATGGCGGCCAGCTTGGGCGCGGCGGCGAAGAAGGCCACGACCGGCGTCGGCGCGCCCTCATAGACGTCCGGCGTCCACATGTGGAAGGGCGCGGCAGAGACCTTGAAGCCCAGGCCGCACATCAGGAACACCAGGCCGAAGAGCACGCCGGTGTGGGCACCGCCCTTCACCGCCACCGCGATGTCACTGAACACGGTGGAGCCGGCGAAGCCGTAGACCAGGCTCGCGCCATAGAGCAGCAGCCCCGAGGAGAGCGCGCCCAGGACGAAGTACTTCAGGCCGGCTTCGGACGCCTTGGCGTTGTCGCGGTGCATGGCGGCCAGCACGTAGAGCGCCAGACTGTGCAACTCCACGCCGACATAGAGCGAGATCAGGTCGCCGGCCGCGGCCATCATGCCCATGCCGAGCGCCGCCAGCAGGATCAGCACCGGGAATTCGAAGTTGTGCACGCCCCGCCGCTCGAACCAGCGCTGGCCCAACGGAATGGCGAAGGCGCTGGCCACATAGATGGCGACCTGGGCGAAGGCCGAAGCATCGTCGGCGATCAGGCCGCCCGCGAAGCCGCGGCCTAGCGGGCCCGTGGCGGCAGCTGCCGCGGCGGCCAGCAGGACGAGAACCCCCGCCGCGCCGATGATCGCCGTGGCCTTGGGAGTAAAGGCGCCCCAGACCAGCAGCACGAGGGCGCCGATGGCGAGGATGAGCTGCGGGTGGGCAAGCGCCAGGTCGGCGGAAAAGGTCATGCGCGCTTAGCCCCCGATGGCCGCTTGGTAGGCCGCTACGAGATGGTCCACGGAGGCCTGGGTCAGGTTGAACACGGACGCCGGATAGACGCCCAGATAGAGGGTCGAGGCGATAAGCGGCGCGAAGATCGCGATCTCCCGCCAGTCGAGGTCGAGGATGTCGGAGAGCTTCGGGTTGGTGATCGTGCCGAAGATGACCGCCCGATAGAGGCTGAGCGCATAGACCGCCGACAGGATCACGCCGGTGGCCGCCACGATCGCCGCCCAGGTGGAGACGCCGTAGGTCCCGGTCATGGTCAGGATCTCGCCGATGAACCCGGAGGTTCCCGGCAGGCCGACATTGCCCATGGTGAAGAGCATGAAGACCGCCGCATAGAGCGGCATGCGCGTGACCAGCCCGCCGTAAAAGGCGATCTCTCGAGTGTGCATCCGGTCGTAGACGACGCCGACGCAGAGGAACAGCGCCCCGGAGATGACCCCGTGGCTCAGCATCTGGAAGATCGCGCCCTGCTCGCCGGTGGCGTTGCCGGAGAAGATGCCCATGGTCACGAAGCCCATGTGGGCGACCGACGAATAGGCGATCAGCTTCTTGATATCGGTCTGACGGAAGGCCACCAGCGAGGTGTAGACGACCGCGATCATGCTGAGCGCGAAGACCAGCGGCGTGAAGAGGTGCGAGGCGGCCGGGAACATCGGCAGGCAGAAGCGCATGAACCCATACCCGCCCATCTTCAGCAGGATGCCGGCCAGGAACACCGAGCCCGCCGTCGGCGCCTCGACGTGGGCGTCGGGCAGCCAGGTGTGGACCGGCCACATCGGCATCTTCACCGCGAAGGAAGCGAAGAAGGCCAGGAACAGCCAGGTCTGGATGGCCGGCGCGAAGTGGTGGGACATCAGTTCAGGGATTGAACTGGTGTGGGCCGTGGAGATCATGAAGAGGATCGCCGCCAGCATCAGGACGGAACCCAGCAGGGTGTAGAGGAAGAACTTGAAGGCTGCGTAGACGCGCCTGGCCCCGCCCCAGATGCCGATGATGAGGAACATCGGCACCAGGCCGAACTCGAAGAAAATGTAGAAGACGACGATGTCGAGGGCGCAGAACACGCCGGTGACGAGCGTCTCCAGCAGCAGGAAAGCGATCATGTATTCGAGCACGCGCTTGGTGATCGAATTCCAGGAGGCGGCGATGCAGATTGGCATCAGGAAGGTGGTCAAAAGCACGAACAGCACGCTGATGCCGTCCACGCCCATCCGGTAGCTGAAGCCGGCGAACCAGGGCGCCTCCTCGACGAACTGGAAGCCGTTGTCGGCCGGGTTGAACTGCACGACCAGCAGCACCGAGAGCGCGAAGGTCGCGAGCGTGGTGACCAGCGCGATCCATTTGGCCGAATTGACCGTTTTCGGATCATCGGCCCGGCCGAACAGCCGCAGCGCCAAGATGGCGGCGACGCCGACGATGGGCGCGTAGGTGATCAGGGAGAGAAGGGGCATCTGTCCGGTCCTCCCTAAACGTTCCAGGCCCAGAGCGCGTAGGAGAGGATCGCGGCGACCCCCACCAGCATCACGAAGGCGTAGTGGTAGAGGAAGCCGGTCTGGAACCGCCCTGCCCCCTTGCCGATCTGCAGCGAGACGGCGGAGACGCCATCGGGACCCAGGCCGTCGATGATCTTCTGATCGCCGCCCTTCCAGAACAGGTCGCCCAGGAACTTCGCCAGGCGCACGAAGGTCGCCTGATACAACTCGTCGAAGAACCACTTGTTGTAGAAGAACACATAGAGCGGCCCGTTCTGGGCGGCGAGCTTCGCGCCCAGGCCAGGCTTCAGGAGGTAGACATAGGCCGCGATCAGCAGTCCGATCACGCCGGCGATCAGAGGAGCCTGCTCGATCAGCAGGGGCAACTCATGCTCGGCCAGCACGTGGTTGCCCGCGCCTGTGAAGATCGCGCCCTTCCAGAACTCGATCTGCTCTGCCCCAATGAACTTTTCGTGGAAGGCGAAGCCCGCGAAGATAGCGCCCAGGGACAGCAGGATCAGCGGTAGGCGCATGGTCCAGGGGCTCTCGTGCGGCAGGTGGCCGTGTTCGCCGTGGTCCGGCTCCGAATGGGTCTCCGCGTGGGCGGCGTCGGCATGAGCGTGCGTGTCGTCATGCGCCCCGTCGTGGGCGTGGTCGCGATTATGCCAGTGATGTTCGAGGTCCTCCGACGTCCAGCGGGCCTTGCCATTGAAGGTGAAGAAGGCCACCCGCCAGGAGTAGAACGCGGTCAGCAGAGCCACGAACACGCCGACGACAAAGGCGAAATAGCCAAGCGGATCGCCCGCCAGGCCGGCGGCATAGGCCGCGTGGATGATCGAGTCCTTCGAGTAGAAGCCGGCGAACCCGATCTCCAGACCGGGAATTCCCAGGCCAGTGATGGCGATGGTGCCGAAGGTCATCACCCAGAAGGTCACCGGCAGATACTTCGCCAGCCCGCCGTAGCGTCGCATGTCCTGCTCGTGGGCCATGGCATGAATGACCGAGCCTGCGCCCAGGAACAGCAGCGCCTTGAAGAAGGCGTGGGTGAAGAGGTGGAACATGCTGGCCTGGTAAGCCCCGACACCCGCGGCCATGAACATGTAACCAAGCTGCGAGCAGGTCGAATAGGCGATGACCCGCTTGATGTCGTTCTGGGTCATGCCGACCGTGGCGGCGAACAGCGAGGTGATCGCGCCGATGATGACGACGATGTGCTTGGCGACCGGCGCGTATTCGAACATCGGCGACAGCAGGCAGACCATGTAGACGCCGGCGGTGACCATCGTGGCCGCGTGGATCAGGGCCGAGACAGGCGTCGGGCCTTCCATGGCGTCCGGCAGCCAGGTGTGCAGGAAGAACTGCGCCGACTTGCCCATGGCGCCCACGAACAGCAGGGCGCAGGCCAGGTCCATCAGCCGCCAGTGCTGGCCGGCGAACAGCCAGCTGTCGTTGGCGTGGGCCGCGACCAGGGGGAAGATCTCGGCGAACTGGATCGTGTGCAGCGACCAGAAGACCGTCATGATCCCGAGCGCGAAGCCGAAATCGCCGACGCGGTTGACCACGAACGCCTTGATCGAGGCGGCGTTGGCGGTGGGCTTGTGGTGCCAGAACCCGATCAGGAGGTAGGAGGCGAGGCCCACGCCTTCCCAGCCGAAGAACAGCTGCATGAAGTCGGCCGCGCTGATCAGCGCCAGCATGGCGAAGGTGAAAAGCGACAGGTAGGCGAAGAACCGGGGCCTCGCCGGATCCTCGGCCATGTAGCCCCAGCTGTAGAGGTGAACGAGGCTGGAGACCGTGGTCACCACCACCAGCATCACCGCCGAAAGCCCATCCAGTCGGAACGACCAGTTGGAGATGAAGTCGCCCACCTGGATGAACGGCAGGTAGGTGAGCGTGAAGGGCTCAAGCCCGCCCCAGGTCCAGCTGGAGAACACCACCCACGACAGGACCGCGGACAGCATCAGGAAGCCGGTGGTGACGGCCATGGACACCGTGTCGCCCAGCTTCTTACCGAACAGGCCGGCGGTCAGCGCGCCGACCAGCGGCCCGAACAGGATGACGGTGACGAGGAGCTTGGGGTCCATGCCTCAGCCCTTCATCATCGAGGCGTCGTCCACAGCGATGTCGCCGCGGTTACGGAAGAAGGTCACCAGGATCGCCAGGCCGACGGCGGCCTCCGCGGCGGCCACGGTGAGCACGAACATGGCGAAGATCTGCCCGACCACATTGCCGAGGTAGACCGAGAACGACACCAGGTTGATGTTCACCGCCAGCAGGATGAGCTCGATCGACATCAGGATGACGATGATGTTCTTGCGGTTCACGAAGATGCCGAACACCCCGATCGTGAACAGGATGGCGGCGACCGCCAGGTAGTGGGGAAGCCCGATGTCGGTCATGCGTCGATCCCTTCGCCGGGCTTGGGCGAAACCATGCGCATGCCGGTCTTCGGCGTGCGCAGCACCTGGTCCATGATCACCTGGCGCCGCACGCCCGGCTTGTGGCGGAGCGTCAGCACAATGGCCCCGATCATCGCCACCAGCAGGACCATGCCGGCCGCCTGGAAGAAATAGACGTAGTTCGTATAGAGCACCCGGCCGATCGCCTCGGCGTTGGTCACGTCCGGCGCGGCGCCCGCGCCGCGGGCCATCGGGATCTCGTTCAGCTTCGCGGCGCCCCGGGTGGCGACCGTGGTCGAGACCATCACCATCTCTACCGCCAGGCCGCCCGCGATCAGCCCACCCAGCGGCATGTACCGCGCGAACCCTTGGCGCAGCGCGGCGAAGTCGACGTCCAGCATCATCACCACGAACAGGAAGAGCACCGCGACGGCGCCGACGTAGACCACCACCAGCAACATCGCCAGGAACTCGGCTCCAAGCAGCACGAAGAGACCCGCCGCCGAGAAGAAGGCGGCGATCAGGAACAGCACCGAGTGCACGGGGTTCTTCGACGAGACCACGGCCACGGCCGAGATCAGCGTCACCGCCGCCATCAGGTAGAATGCGATCGCCTGGAGAAGCATCCGGCTGGTCTAAACCCCTCGAAATCTCTTGGTCCGTGATCCGGCCGAAACCGGGTGAAGCGTCAGTTTGGCGGCGCCTGGAATCGCGCCGCCGGTCTTATCGGTACGGTGCGTCCAGTTCCAGATTCTTCGCGATTTCCCGCTCCCAGCGGTCGCCGTTATCCAGCAGCCGGGCCTTGTCGTAGTAGAGTTCCTCGCGGGTCTCGACGGCGAACTCGATGTTCGGTCCCTCGACGATGGCGTCCACCGGGCAGGCCTCCTGACACAGGCCGCAGTAGATGCACTTGACCATGTCGATGTCATAGCGGGTCGTGCGCCGGCTGCCGTCGGCCCGGGGCTCGGCCTCGATGGTGATGGCCTGGGCCGGGCAGATCGCCTCGCACAGCTTGCAGGCGATGCAGCGTTCCTCGCCGTTGGGATAGCGGCGCAGCGCGTGTTCGCCGCGGAACCTGGGGCTCTGCGGGTTGCGCTCGTTGGGATAGATGACGGTCGCCTTGGGGCGGACCATGTACTTCAGGCCCAGGCCAAGCGCGCCGGCGAAGTCCATCAGCGCCGCGCCCTTCATCGCCTGTCCGATACGCGCAAACATCTCAGGTCCCCTTACACGTATAGGCGTCGATCTCGCGCGCATTGCCCTGGTCCTTCAGGACCAGCTGGCCGCCCCGCGCCGCGCAGGTTTGCTGCGCGGCTTTCAGCGTGTCGTAGTTCGCGACCCCGCCGTCGGGCGCCATGTCGGCGCAGGCGCTGAGACCCAGCGCCGCGATGAGGGCGATCACCGGCTTCATGCCGCCACCGGTCCGAAAACCCGCCACGCCGCCACCAGGGCCACGGCCACCAGAGAAGTGGGCAGGAAGACCTTCCAGCCCAGGCGCATCAGCTGGTCGTAGCGGTAACGCGGCACCACCGCGCGGACCATGGCGTTCGAGAACAGCACGAACATGGTCTTGAGCATCAGCATGACGAGCCCGTGCAGGCTGGCCAGCCACGACCAGGGCGTTCCCGCCAGGTGATCGAGATAGTGGGTCGGCCAAGGCGCCTGCCAGCCCCCCAGGAACAGCACCGCCATCAGGCCGGACATCAGCAGGATGTTCGACATCTCGGCGAGATAGAACAGCAGGTAGGGCGTGGAGCCGTATTCCACCGCATAGCCGGCCACCAGTTCGGACTCGGCTTCGGGAAGGTCGAAGGGTGGACGGTTGGTCTCGGCCAGGCCCGAGATGAAGAAGATCATCCCCATCGGGATCATCACCAGCGCCAGCGGCAGGTTCTTCAGCCCGCCGCCGCCCAGGATGTTCCAGTGCCAGAACCCGCCGGCCTGAAGCTCGACGATCCGGGGCAGGCTCATGGAATTGGACAGCAGGATGACCGTGATGATCACGAAGCCGATGGAGACCTCGTAGCTGACCATCTGCGCGGCCGAGCGCAGCGCGCCCAGGAACGGGTACTTCGAGTTCGACGCCCAGCCGCCCATGATGATGCCGTAGACGCCCATGGACGAGACGGCGAAGAGGTAGAGGACGCCGACGTTGATGTTGGCGACCACCCAGCCCGGCCCGAACGGAATCGCGGCCCAGGAGGCGATGGCCAGCGTCACGCTGATCAAGGGCGCCAGCAGGAAGACAACCTTGTCCGCGCCGGCCGGAATGATCAGTTCCTTGACCAGGAACTTGCCCAGGTCGGCGAAGGACTGCAGCAGGCCGAAGGGGCCGACAACATTGGGCCCTTTGCGCATCTGGACGCCGGCGAAGATCTTGCGGTCGCCGTAGATCATGAAGGCCACGGTGAGCAGCAGCACGACGGTCACCAGAAGGATCTGGCCCAGCGTCAGCAGGGTCCAGGCGATCGGGTTCGCCCAAAGTGAGGTGAGGATCATCCCCTACTCCGCCGCGATCTTGGTCGCGCCCGAAGCCAGGGCCGCGCACTCGGCCATCGTCACGCTGGCGCGGGCGATGGGATTGGTCAGGTGGAACTGCTTCACGCAGCTGGTGAACGGCGCATCGTCGAGCGCGCCCTTGGTCCCGAGCGCGCCCAGGTCCAGGCCGGCGGCGGCCTCAGGCCCGGCCACATAGTCGATGCGGCCGAAGGTCGGATGGTCGGCGAACAGTCGGGCCCGCAGCTGGTCCAGGGTGTCGTAGGGCAGGGTCTGGCCGAGGCGTTCGGACAGCGCCCGCAGGATCGCCCAGTCTTCCTTGGCCTGGCCCTTGGGGAACACGGCGCGGACGCCCTGCTGCACCCGGCCCTCGGTGTTGACGTAGAGCCCGTTCTTCTCGGTGTAGGCCGCGCCCGGGAGGATGACGTCGGCGCCATGCGCCCCCCGGTCGCCGTGAGTGCCCAGGTAGATCATGAAGGCCTTGGACGCTGATGCATCGATCTCATCGGCGCCCATCAGGAACAGCACGTCGGCGCCGCCCTTGGCCGTCAGCTCGCGCGCCGTCTTGCCGCCTTCGCCAGGCAGGAAACCCATGTCCAGGCCGCCGACCCGCGAGGCGGCGGTGTGGAGCACGTTCCAGCCCATATTGAAGGCCTTTGCGACGCTGGCCGCGGCCTGCAGCACCGCCCCGCCGTCGCCACGGGCCAGAGCCCCTGCCCCCACGATGATCGCTGCGGACTTCGCGCCCTTCAGGGCGGTGACGAAGTCGCTCTTGGACTTGGCCAGCCCCGCGAGCGAGGCCGCGCCCGCGCCCAGGTAGTCGTAGCCGAAAGTCAGGTCCGCCTGATCGCCGATCACGCCGACGCGCAGCGCGCCCGCCACCCAGCGCTTGCGGAACCGGGCATTGAGCACCGGCGCCTCGGTGCGCGGATTGACGCCGACCATCAGGATCACATCGGCGTCCTCGATCCCGGCGATGGTCGAGTTGAACAGCCAGCTTTCGCGCGGGCCTGAACCCAGCGCCATGCCGTCCTGACGGCAGTCGGTGGACTGCACGCCCAGCGACCGGAAGAGGTCGAGCGCCGCCTTCATGGACTCCGCGTCCTGCAGGTCGCCGGCGATGACGCCGATGCGGTCGGGCGCGGTCGCCTTCAGCTTCGCGGCCACGGCGTCCAGGGCCTCGGCCCAGGTGGCGGGCGCCAGCTTGCCGCCTACCCGCACATAGGGCTGATCGAGCCGCTGGCGGGCCAGGCCATCGACAGCGTAGCGGGTCTTGTCGGAGATCCACTCCTCGTTGATGTCCTCGTTCACCCGCGGCAGCACCCGAAGCACGGCCGATCCGCGCGCGTCCACCCGGATCGCGGAGCCCAGCGCGTCCATCACGTCCACGCTCTCGGTCTTTTTCAGCTCCCAGGGCCGCGCATTGAAGGCGTAGGGCTTGGAGGTCAGCGCGCCCACCGGGCACAGGTCAATGATGTTGGCGGAGAGTTCCGAGGCCACGGCCTTGTCGAGATAGGTCGTGATTTCAACGTCTTCGCCGCGAGAAATGAGACCGATTTCCGGCACGCCGGCGACCTCGGTGATGAACCGGACGCAGCGGGTGCACTGGATGCAGCGGGTCATGACCGTCTTGATCAACGGACCCATGAAATTCTCTTCGACGGCGCGCTTGTTCTCGGAGTAGCGGCTGTCGTCGCGGCCATAGCCCATGGCCTGGTCCTGCAGGTCG
>CANJLK010000011.1 GCA_947475465.1 Caulobacteraceae bacterium
GGCTCGGCGCCGTACAGCTTGATGATGTCCATGGTCGCCATGGCCAGGCCCGCGCCGTTGACCATGCAGCCGATCTCGCCATCCAGGGCGATGTAGGACAGGTCGAACTTGGAGGCCTCGATCTCCTTGGGGTCCTCCTCGCTCTCGTCGCGCAGCGTGACGATGTCCGGGTGGCGGAAGAGCGCGTTAGAATCGAATGACACCTTGGCGTCGAGCACCCGCAGCTGATCGTCGGCGGTGACGATCAGCGGATTGATCTCCAGCATGCTCATGTCTTTGGCGACAAAGGCCGCATAGAGTTGACCGAGCAGCTTGGCGGCCTGCTTGGCGAGGTCGCCCGTCAGACCCAGGGTCTTGGCAAGCGCCCGCCCATGGTGGGGCCATACGCCGGTGGCGGGATCGATGGAGAAGGTGGAGATCTTCTCAGGCGTCGCATGCGCCACGTCCTCGATGCTCATGCCGCCCTCGGTCGAGGCGACGACGGAGACGCGGCTGGTCTCGCGGTCCACGAGCAGGGAAAGGTAGAATTCCTTGGCGATCGCGGCGCCTTCCTCGATGTAGAGGCGGTTCACCTGCTTGCCCTTCGGTCCGGTCTGCTCGGTGACCAGGACCCGGCCCAGCATCTCCTGGGCGCTGGCTCTCACGTCATCCAGCGACTTCAGCACCCGCACGCCGCCCTTGGCGTCGGGGCCCAGGCCCTCAAACCGGCCCTTGCCGCGCCCGCCGGCATGGATCTGCGACTTCACGACGAACACCGGACCGCCGAGCTTTTCGGCGGCCTTGACGGCCTCGTCGACGGTGAAGGCCGGATAGCCGCGCGGGACCGCCACGCCGAACTCTGCGAGGACGGCTTTGGCTTGATGTTCGTGTATGTTCATGAGGCTCGGGGGATGGCTTTGCCGGATCGGCTCGCGCTGCGGCGAGTGGCGGGGGTTATAGGCGCCGCTCCAGACGATGACAACCGCACGGGGCCTTAAAACGCCACCCTGGAGCGCGGTCGCTACCGTCGCGTCAGCCGGCTCCTTCGAAGCCCGCGCTGGCCTTGCGCTCCAGCTTGCCCCAGCCGACCAGGCCGCCGTGGATGGCCGCGTCGATGGAGCGGACCACCACCGAATACATCAGCTGACGGTAGCCGAAGCGCTGGATCGGCAGCCAGACGAGGTCGGCCCAGGGCGCGCGGCGTTCCAGGGTCATGGCGAGCGCGCCGGCGGAGAGGTCCAGGAAGATGAAGGCGGCCCAGTAGAAGATCGGCCGGGCCAGGTCGTCGCCGGACCACTCCACCGGATGGAAAGCCCACGCATAGAGAGCCGAGATCAGACTCCAGACGATGGCCAGATCGACCAGGGGCGCGATGGCGGTGAGCACGATCTGGAACAGCCAGATCTGCGGCAGGGCGATGAAGCCCAATACGGGGCGCCTGGTGTCGAACAGGGCGGCGCGATGTTTCCAGATGCATTGCAGGGTGCCGAACGACCATCGGAACCGCTGCTTCAGGAGGCCGGAGACGGTTTCCGGCGCCTCGGTATAGGCCCTGGCCTCAGGATCGAATTCCACCCGCCAGCCGGCGCGCTGGATGGCGAGGGTCAGGTCCTGGTCCTCGGCCAGGGTGTCGGCGGGATAGCCCCCCAGGGCCTCAAGCGCCGCGCGGCGCCAGGCGCCGACCGCGCCGGGCACCACCGTCACTGCGCCCAGAGCCGCCAGGGCGCGGCGCTCCAGATTCTGGGCGGTGACATATTCCAGCGCCTGCCAGCGGGTGATCAGGTTTCGGCGGTTGCCCACCAGGGCGTTGCCGGCGACGGCGCCGACCTTGGGATCGACAAACCAGCGGGCAAGTTTGGGCAGGGTGTCGGGCGGGAACAGGGTGTCGGCATCCAGCGCCACCACCACCTCGCCGCGGATCTTGGCCAGACCGCGGTTGAGGGCGCGCGCCTTGCCGCCGTTCTCGAAGACCATCAGCGTCACCCGCGGGTCGTCGGAGAAGGTCTCGCGCACCACGTCGGCGGTGCCGTCGGACGAGCCGTCGTCCAGCACCAGCACCTCCATGTGCGCCCAGTTGGAGGCAAGGATCCGGCGCACCGAGGACTCGATGACTTTGGCCTCGTTAAAGCAGGGGATCAGAACGCTGATGAAAGGGCCGGCCTGGGTGTCGGGCATGGGCGGCGTACGCTTGCCGATCTGGGCGCGATGGACGAGCGCCAGGACGCCCAGCACCAGCAGCCGAAGGACGCCCAGGACGATGGCGCCGATGAACAGCACCTGCAGAACCAGCTGGGCCCCGTGGAAAAAGCCGAAGCCCAGGCGGTCGAGGAGGAGAGCCGCACCGTTGCGCGACGTGGGGGGCAGCGCCTCGGCCGGCGTCATCCCCGCCAGGTCGGACACGCTGACCAGCTTGTAGCCATTGGCGCGCAGCGCATCGATAAGCCGGGGCAAGGCCTCGACCGTTCGGCTGCGGTCGCCGCCGGAATCGTGGAGAAGGACGATCTGTCCAGGCCGCACGGTGTCGGCGAGGCGAGACAGGGTCGTGGCGACGATCCGGTCCGGGTCAGGCTTCTTCCAGTCGTCCGGATCGATCCTCAGGCCCACGGCCAGGTAGCCCTGCTCCTGTCCGATGGACAGGCGCGAGACCTCCAGCGGCGTCGAAGGCTCGGCGTCGCCGAAATAGGGGGGGCGGAACAGGCGCATGGAGCGGCCGGTGATGGTCTCGAACAGTCGCTGGGTCGCCGACAGCTCCACGGCGGCCTGGGCGGCGGGAACATAGGCGATGTCCGGGTGGGTCCAGGTGTGGTTGCCGACGTTGTGGCCCTCATCGACCTCCCGCTGCACCAGTTCCGGGAAGCGGGCCATGTTCTTGCCGATCACGAAGAAGGTCGCCGGCGCATGCTTGGCCTTGAGGATGTCGAGGATCTTCGGTGTCCAGCGGCTGTCCGGCCCGTCGTCGAAGGTGATCGCCACCCAGCCGGGATGGGCCCCGAAGCGCTGGACCACATAGGAGGTCGGCATGACCTCATAGGCCTCGCCGGAGATCAGTCCCGTGTCCGGGTCATGCTCCAGGGTGCGGCGCCCGGCCGTGGGGATGGATTCCACCGAAAGCACCTCGCCCGACCCGTCGAAGCTGACGCCCTGTCCCGGATGCAGCGTTTCCAGACCCGCGGGGCTGGCCGCCTCATAGTCGTGGCGCATGATCTTCCAGGTCAGCTGGTCCTCGCCCCCCATCCGCCAGAGCGCGTAGCCCATGGGCCGGAAACCGTCGGCGACCTTGACCTGGTTGTAGAAGGTCGGCGCATCCAGGAACCAGACCGTATGCTTGCGGCCGGCGTCGTCCACATAGCCAAAGTTGGGATTGAGGGCGTTTTCGTCCATCTCGGCGCGGGAGCCGGCGTCATGGGCCTTCTGCGTCGCCTCGGTGAAGGTGACGGCGTCCGAGTGGCCCTTCAGCTTGCCCTGGGCGAGGGTCCAGTCGTAGCCGTAGGCCCCCAGAGCCAGGACGGTGCGACGCGGGTCGAGATTGGCCATCCGCTTGGCCAGTTCCGATTCGAACCAGTCCTGGCCGGCGGGCGGCCCGGGTTCGCCGCCGCCATAGTGCTGGTCATAGGCCATCAGGACCACGGCGTCGGAGGCGGCCTGCAGCCGCTTCATGGGCCAGGTGTCGTCGTCGAACGGCGCGGTGACCCACACCTCGCGGCCAAGCGGTTCCAGCACGGCCCGGGCCTGGGCGATGAAGCCCGGGTAGGCCTGGGCGCCGGCCGCCGACATGTTCTCCAGATCGAAGACGTAGCCGGCATAGCCGCGCTTCTGGGCCTCGGCGGCAAGGGTGTCGATCAGCTGCTTGCGGACCTTGGGGCTGAGCAGGACAGCGTCGGCCATCGCCCCGTCGAACACCCCGTCCCTGGCGTTGAACACGCCGGGCAGGATCGAGGGCGGGCGTTTGGCGGACGCGATCAGGGCGCGGGCTTCCGGGTCCGAGGTGATGTTCACGTGGCCGGCGGCGTCGGCCAGCTGGATCCACTGCGGCGAGACGACGTCCAGTTCGTTGACGTGATCGGCCAGGGACTGGCGGGAATTCTCGTCCCACGAGACGTAGAAGCCCACCGCCAGCGGGCGGGCCGGCGTGCTGGCGCTGATGGCGCGCGGATGAGGGATCCGGGTCCACTGCGCCCGTCCCTTGAGCTTGTGGGCGGTCTCCACGTGCAGGGCCTGGAGGACATAGGGGTCCTTCAGGGTCAGGCCCGGCATATGCGGCGCGAAGGCCAGGGTCGCGAAGAAGCCGGCGGCGAGCGCGGCGGCGACCGAGATCAGCACTCCGCCCACCAGTCGCATGCGCCTGGCCCGCTTTCCCGTCGGATCGTGGAAGATCAGCTCGGCCATGGGCGGGGTGTTTAGCGCCTCGACGGGAAATCAGCCCGCCGTATTAGGCCGAACCGGAAGCCGCCGCCAAGAGATCAGCCGAGGAACAGCAGGCGCAGCGTCCCTCCGGGCATGAAGGCCACGAAAAGTCTGATCTCGAACCCCCCGCAGAACAGCCCCTTCATGGTCTGCCGGCGCCGGCCCAGGGCATGTCGCCTTGCCCACATCACGGCCCACGGCGGGCCGGGGCCTTCGGCGGCGTTTGAGAAACGGTCGACATCCTCTATCTCCTGGCGGCGCGCCCGGCGCCTATTCCGACCGGGTCCACGAACCAAGAGCCAGGGGCGCAGCACAGCTTGCGTGAAGAGCCGTCTGAATTTCGCGGGGCGGCGCCGGCCGCAGCTGGCTCTTCGCGAACCGCGCTTGGCCAGGCCCTGGCCATAGCCCGGACGCTTGGGGTCGCCACGGCGGTGGGCGCCCTGCTGGGCTTCGTGGGCGCCTTCGGAACCATGAACCTGCCGCTGCCGATCCGGATCGCGGCCTGCCTTCCCTTCTCCTGGATCGGAGCGATCCTGGGCTACCTCTGCGCGCGGGTGGTGTTCTGCCGGCCGTTCGCCAGGCGCCGGCCTTGGCTGGGCGGGGCGGTGGCGGCGCTGGCGATGATCCCGCCGATGGCGCTGATCGTGTGGCTGAGCTACCGGCTCGTCTCGCCGCCCGGCCTGCCGCTGCGGGCCCTGCCCGACATGCTGAGCATCACCGCGGTGATGTGCTTCGCCGGCATGGCCATCGGGGTCGCGCTGCGCCAGCGTGGCCTCGGGCCCGGCGTCACCCAGGCAGGTCCTGTCCCGCCCAAGTTCCTGGAGCGCCTGCCGCTGAAGCTGCGCGGCGCCGAGGTGTGGGCGGTCGAGGCGCAGGACCATTACCTGCGGCTGCACACCTCCAAGGGCCAGGACCTGATCCTCATGCGCCTGGCCGACGCCATCGCGGAACTTCAGGGGATCGAGGGCGCCCGGGTGCACCGCTCCTGGTGGATCGCCCGCGACGCGATCACCGAGGCCAGGCGCGGCGACGGCCGGGCGACCCTGACATTGAAGGACGGTTCGGAAGTCCCGGTAAGCCGCACCTATGCCGGCCAGCTGCGCGAGCGGCGCTGGATCTAGCGATTGCGGCGCGCCCGCCACTGCTCGCGGGTCTGGCCCCAGGCTTCCACCGGCATGGCGTCCAGCGGCGCCGGCAGCGCGCTGGGGCCCAGGTTGGTCGAGCCCAGCCGGCGGGCGACGGCCTGCGAGGCCGCGTTGTCGGGATCGATGGTGTGGATCGCCTCGGTCCAGCCCAGGACGTCAAAGGCGTAGTCCATGGCCGCCGCGGCGCCTTCGGTGGCGTAGCCCTTGCCCCAGGCCTCACGCGCCAGGCCCCAGCCGACCTCCGTGCCGGGCCACCCCTCCGGCTGCCACGGGCCCAGCCGGCCCACCCAGCGGCCGCTCGCCTTCTCAATGACGGAAAACATCGAGAAGCCGCGGATCGCCCAGGCGCCCGTCATGGTGCAGAGGCCTCGCCAGGCGGCGGTGCGCGGCTGCGGCCCGCCCAGGTAGCGGGCGGCCTCCTCATCGGCGGCGAAGGCCGCCCAGGCGTCGAAGTCGGCGGCCTCAGGCATTCGCAGGATGAGGCGATCTGTCTCGAGAATTGGCGCTGGCGAAAGGGACATCTTTCAGGCTCATATGAGGTGGGGAGAGTTCGGAACGGGGCATAGCCTGGCCGTGGGCGCGGCTGGCGGGCCGCTATCCGACATCGAGGGGTCCGCTTTGGTCAGGGATCGCTCATGCCGCACAAGATTTCAGACGAGACCGGCGCGCCGCGCAAGGCGCCGTCGACACGCTATGTCCTGGTCGCCGGCGTCGCCGGCGCCTGCCTGCTTGGCGTCGGCCTGGGCCTGTGGGCCAGGCCGGCCATGAGCGAACGGCGGATGGCGGCGGCCCCGATGGCTCCAGCCGCGTCCGCCCGCCCCGCCCCGCCCCGCCAGTTGCAGATCGTCGTCGAGACCGCGCCCGCACCGGTCCCCACGCCCATCCAGGCCCCGCCGATCTCGCTGCCGGCGCCCGCCGCCCCCGCGCCTCCCGAGCCGCTGGCGCCGGTCCGCGCTCCGCAGGCCCTGACCCGGGTCCGGACGGTTGCGCCACCCACGATCCCCAACGCGCCCAGGCCCCGGACCGTGCGGATCGCCACCGCGCCCAGGACTGCGCATCCTGACGCTGCGAAGGCCGACCCCGCGCAGCTTGCGCAGCAGGCTGCGAAGCGCCGCAAGGTGGCCGCCGAGGTGAAGCTGGCGAAGCTGGAAGCCCGTCGCGAGGCGCTGGCCCAGGCCAAGGAAAAGGCGCACGCGGTTGAAATGGCCCAGGCCGAGGCGGCCATGGCAAGAAGGCAAGGCTGGAAAAGGCCCTCGACCGCCCGCAGAAGCCGGTCCGCAATCCAGCGAAGGTCCACTTCGCATCGCCGAGGCCGCACAGCCCAGCGCTGGCTCCGAGGCCCGTCGAGCTGATGAAGGTCTCCAACAGGCCGCGTTGCGCGTCTGGCGACGCTGTCTGCGCCGATCCCTCGCTGGGCGCAGCCGAGCGGCAGCTGGCGCGGGCCTACCGCGAGGCGCAGGCCGCCGGCGTGCCTGGCGAACGGCTGCAGCGCCAGCAGCAACGCTGGCAGTCGGCGCGACAGGCCGCGGCGCGCGAGGCGCCGTGGGCGCTGCATGACGTCTACTTGGCCCGGATCGCCGAACTGAATGGGATGACCCGCGAGGCCCAGGGCGGTGAGAATTGATCCAGCTTCGCCCTTGCAACCGCAGCGGCGTCGCTGCGCTTAGGCTGGCGAGGGACGCCTGAAAGACCAATGCAGATGTCGATCGATCCTAAGGGCGAGCCGCTTCGGACGGCCAGCTATCACGGTTTCGCGACGCCGCCGACGGCGACCTTGATCGGGCGGAGGCCTGGCCAGCGCGCGCGCTGGGGCCTGATTGCGGCCGGCGTTGGGGCGGCGCTCGCGCTCGGTCTGGGATTCGGCATGTGGGCCAGGCCCGATCTTGGCCACGGTGACGCACTGGAACCAATGCGGGCCGCCCCGCAGACCCACCCCGGCATGAACGTGGAGGTCGCTGCGCGCCCCGCCATGGACGAGCCCAGACCAGGAACTCCGCTGCTAGTGCTGTCGCCTGAGATGTCGGAGGGCGCGGCCCGAGTAGCGCCCGCGACGCCCAGCCTACCCGCTGCGTCACCGGCGCCCGCCCTACGGGCCGAGCCGGCTCGTATGGCCCCGGCCCGGGCGGACGACTTTCCCTGCGCCGACGCGCGTGGCGTGGGCGAGCAGCTGGTATGCGGCGACCCGCAACTGGTCGCGGCGGACCGGCGGATGGCCCGAGCCTACAGCCGGGCCCAGCGGGCGGGCGTTCCCCGCGAGGTCCTTCGCGATGAGCAGGGCGACTGGCTGGCGCTGCGCGAAGATGCCGCGCGGCGCTCGCCCCAGGCCGTCGCCGACCTCTACGAACAGCGGATCGATGATCTCAACGCCCAGGCGCAGGACGGCCCCGACTGACGGTCGGCCTTAGCCAAGCATGTCCTTGACGGTGTCGCGTTCGCCGACCAGCTCATCGTTGGTGATGGCGATCTTCGACTTGGCGAAATCATCCATCTCGTAGCTGGTGATCACATCATAGCCGGCGGCCGTGGTCTTGACCGGCATGCCGGCCCAGACGCCGTCGGCGAAGCCATAGCGGCCCTGGCTCTCGACAGCGATGGAGTGGATCTTGCCCGGCGTCACCAGGCTGTTCACGTGGTCCACCAGGGCGTTGGCGGCCGAGGCGGCGGAAGAGACACCGCGGGCCTCGATGATCGCCGCGCCGCGCTTGCCGACCGCCGGCAGGAATTCGGTCTTCAGCCAGGCTTCGTCACCGATCACCTGAGCGGCGTCCTTGCCGCCGATCTTGGCGTGGGTGAAATCGGCGAACATGGTCGGGCTGTGGTTGCCGTAGATGAACAGGTCGGTGACCTCGGAGATGTCGACACCGGCCTTCTTGGCCAGCTGGGCGCGGCCGCGGTTTTCGTCCAGGCGCACCATGGCGGTGAAGCGATCCTTCGGCAGGCGCTTGGCCTGGCTGGCGGCGATCATGACATTGGTGTTGCAGGGGTTGCCCACCACCGCCACGCGGCAGTCGTCGGCGGCCACGGCGTCGATGGCCTGGCCCTGGGCGATGAAGATCTTGCCGTTGTCCTTCAGGAGATCGGCGCGTTCCATGCCCGGACCACGCGGCTTCGAGCCGACCAGCAGGGCCCAGTTCACGTCCTTGAACGCGACATTGGCGTCGCCGGTCAGGACCATGTCCTTGAGCAGCGGGAAGGCGCAGTCCTCAAGCTCCATGGCGACGCCCTTCAGCGCCTTCTGGGGGCCTTCCACCGGGATTTCGAGCAGTTGCAGGATCAGCGGCTGATCCTTGCCAAACATCTCGCCCGACGCGATGCGGAAGAGCAGGGCATAGCCGATGTTGCCGGCGGCTCCAGTGACCGCCACGCGGATCGGTGTCTTGCTCATGGTGGTGCTCCCGTTTGCTGAGTTGCGGCGGGTGCTACTCCAGCCTGGGCCATGCTGCAATGCCGCAGGAGCCTGGAAATCCGCTTGGCGGGCGCGGCGGCAGGTGTTCAACCTAACCTATGATTGCGATCGACCCCGCGTTCCTGGCGACCTCTCACCCTCTGGGCGATCTGGCTCTGAGCCACGTACGCCTGCAGGGCGACGCGCGCTTTCCCTGGATTCTGCTGATTCCCCGCGTTGCCGGCGCGCGCGAACTGGAAGACCTGGCCCAGGGCGAGCGGGACGTCCTGATGGAGGAGATCCTTAGGACGGGCGCGGCGGTGCGCGCCACTGGAGAGGCGCTGGGCCGACCGGTGAGCAAGCTGAATGTCGGCCAGCTGGGCAACGTCACGCCTCAGCTTCACATCCACGTGGTAGGCCGGCGGACCGACGATCCGGCCTGGCCGGGCCCCGTCTGGGGCGTGGCGGGCGCGGAGCCCTATACGCCGGAAGCCCTGGCGCAAGCGGTACGCGCGGCGAGCGCCGCCCTGGGGCTTTAGGGGCCGGTTCGCCTCAGCGCGACGTCGAACACTTCGTCGCCACGGGTCAGACGGCCCGACCAGCGGCCATCACCGCCGTCATGCAGGGTAACGACGGACTGGAGCGTGTCGCGCACCGTGAAGCGCAGGGTCAGGTCCGAACCGGAGCGCTGGATATCGTCCACCAGGCCGGAGGCGCCCAGGGCGCCGGGGCGGGTGAGGTCGCGCCACACACCTTCGAGCCGGTCGCGGCGGTCCACGAGTTGCAGGGCGTAGAGCGCCCCGCCTCGGCCGGCCTCAAGGGTCCAGCCGCCGTCGAGAGGCCCCTGGAATTGCTCGGCGGAGGCGAAGGAAGCCCGCAGGCGGCTGTCGTAGGCGAGGTCGCGCACGCCGGGCGGGCCGTCCGGGGTCTTTCCCGTCTCTTCCAGATGCACCGGCGCGGTGAGCCGCGGGCCCGGCGGCGGCGCATAGGGAATAGGCCCAGCCGGCACGGAGGGGGGGATGCGGACCGGAGACGGATCTGGGTCGGGGGCGATCTTCTGGCCCGCCACGTCGGGCTCGTCCTGGTCCCGTGACAGGGGCGCGTCGGGATGGTCGAGAAGCGCGCCGATCGGGTCGGCGGGCGGCTGCGCGCGGGCGGCGGCCGGCAGGGCGGCTAGCCCCAACGCCAGGAAAAGGGCCGGCGCGCGCAGGGTCTCAGCCCGCCCGGGCGGCGATGGCGTCGGCGAGGGCCAGCGTGCGCCGTGCCTCTTCCAGATGCAGCCGTTCGACCATGCGCCCCTCGACCTTGAGCACGCCCTTGCCGGCATTCTCCGGCAAATCGAAGGCCTGCGCCACCGTCGCGGCCCAGGCGACGGCCTCAGGTTCCGGCGTGAAGGCGCGATTGGCGGTCTCCAGGTGACTCGGATGGATCAGGGTCTTGCCGTCGAAGCCGTAGTCGGCGCCCTGCGCGCACTCCCGCGCCAGGCCCTCAAGGTCGCGGATGTCGTTGTAGACCCCGTCGAGGATCGTCAGCCCGTGGGCGCGGGCGGCCATCACGCTCATGGCCAGGGCCGCATGCAGGGGGCCGCGGTCCGCGCCCGGGCGGCAGCGCATGGCCTTGGCCAGGTCGTTGGTCCCTATCACCCAGGCCCCGGCGCCGGAGGCGCTCGAGGCGCGGCCAAGCTCGTCCAGGGCGAAGAGCGCCTGCGGCGTCTCGATCATCGCCCAGATCGGGATACCCGGGCCGAGCGCCGCGCGCACGGCGGCGAAATCGGCCGACGCCGAGACCTTGGGGACCAGCACCGCCTGCGGCCGCGCCCTGGCCATGGCGGCGAGATCGTCCGCGCCCCAGGGGGTGTCGAGACCGTTCACCCGCACCACCAGCTCGCGCGCGCCGAAGCCGCCCTCGCCGACAGCCTGCGCCGCCTGGGCGCGGGCCTCCGGCTTGGCGTCAGGGCCCACGGCGTCCTCCAGGTCGAGAATCACCACGTCGCAGGCGAGGGTGCGCGCCTTCTCAAGCGCGCGGGCGTTGGAGGCCGGCAGGTAGAGAGCGCTGCGGCGCGGGCGGGCGGCCATAGGGGCCGGCGGCGGTTGCAAGGCGGGCGCTCCTCACGCATGGATGAACCCTACTCTTAGCGGTTAGGATGGGGGCATGACCACTCGCTACGATCCCGAGGCCCGCAACGTGCTGGGAACCGAGCTCAGGCCCTGTTCCGTGGCGCCGATGACCGGATTCTTCCGCAACGGCTGCTGCGAGACGAGCCACGACGACACCGGCCTGCACACGGTATGCGCCGTCATGACCGCCGACTTCCTGGCCTTCAGCCGCGCGGCGGGCAACGACCTGTCCACGCCGATGCCGGAGCATGGCTTCGACGGCCTTAAACCCGGCGACCGCTGGTGCCTTTGCGCGCCGCGCTGGAAGGAGGCGCTGGACGCCGGCGCCGCCCCGCAGCTGGTGCTTGAGGCCACCCACGAGGAGACGCTCGCCATCGTCCCGCTGGGCGTGCTCAAGGATTACGCCTTCGAGGCTTCAGGCCACTAGAATTGCGACCCTTCGGGGGAGCTGTCGGCAAAGCTGACTGGGGGGTGACCGCCGCCTTCTGAGCGGACTCCCTCCGGCCCTTCGGGCCACCCCCCAATGGGGAGGAACTAGCCCAGCGGATATTCCGCCTCCCGCCGGTAGCGTGAACCCTCGCCGCCCAGGGTGCTGGAGTAGAGGCCGAAGCGGTCGATGGGGATCGGCGGGGATTGCAGCAGATTGTTGGCCTGGACCCAGGCGCCGACCTCGGCCGGGTTGGCGTGGCGCAGATAGGCCAGGGTCACGTGCGGGCGGTAGGTGCGCGGGTCGGGCTTGAGTCCCACGCGCCGGGCGGCGGTCTCGCAGGCGCGGGCGAGGCGCTGCAGGGGCTCCGACTGGGCCAGCCCCGCCCAGACGGCGTGCACATCGGCGCCCTCGCCGAACGCGCCGGCGCCTTGCAGGACAATCTCGAAGGCGGGCAGGCGCAGCGCCGCCAGCTCGGCGTCCAGGTCGCGAGCGATGTCCTCGCGGATGTCTCCCACGAACCGCAAGGTCACGTGCAGGGCCTCCAGCGGCCTCCAGCGGGCGGCCTCGATCCCGTGCTGGCGGCGGGCCAGGGCCTGGCCGATGTCGTCTGGAACCGAGAGCGCGGCGAACAGGCGGATCATGGCGGCGATTGTCTCACAGAAGCTTCACTGCGTAAGGCCTTGCTTCCGCCTCATCGGACCACGATATTTGAGAGGCGCCCAATCGGGGCGTTTGGAATCAAGGACTTTGCTCACATGAGCGACTTCAACCGCGGCTACTCGAGCGCGATCCCCACGGATCGGGCCGACATGTCGGTTGACGCCGGGCTCCGCAGCTTCATGCTCGGCGTCTATAACAAGGTGGCCCTGGGCCTGGTGCTCTCGGCCGGCCTGGCCTTCCTGACGGGCGCCTATCCGCCGGTGCGGGACCTGCTCTTCCGGGTCACGGCCGATGGCAGGGCCGCCGGCTTCACCCCGCTGGGCATGATCGTGGCCTTCGCCCCGATCGTCGTGATGCTGGTCTCCGGCTTTGCGATCCGCAACCCGACCGCCAAGAGCGCCGGCGCCCTTTACTGGACCATCGTCAGCCTGATCGGCGCCTCCCTGGGCGTGGTCGTGCTGCTCTACACCGGCGCATCGATCGCCTCGACCTTCCTGATCACGGCGGCGGCCTTCGGCTCCCTCTCCCTGGTGGGCTACACCACCAAGAAGGACCTGACCGGCTTCGGCAGCTTCCTGATCATGGGCGTCGTCGGCCTGCTGATCGCCAGCGTGGTCAACATGTTCCTGCACCTGGCCGCCATCGCCTTCATCGTCAACATCCTGGGCGTGCTGATCTTCGCGGGCCTCGTCGCCTACGACACCCAGCGCCTGAAGATGACCTACTACCAGCTGGGCGGCGACCAGCAGGCCATGAGCGTGGCCACCAACTACGGCGCGCTCAGCCTCTACATCAACTTCATCAACCTCTTCCAATTCCTGCTGAGCATGCTGGGCAGCCGCCGCTAGGCGGATCCGTCTGACAGCGACGAAGAGATCGGCCCCGGCGGGAAACCTCCGGGGCTTTTTCGTGTCTAGTCCACCACCTTGAACCGGCCGCGGTCGAAAAAGCGCAGCAGGGGTTCGAGCTCGTGGCCGCGCTTCAGCACCATGTCACCCTGGCCCAGGATCGACCAGGCGCCCTGGCGGGCGGCGAGCGCCGGGCGCTTCTCGATCCGGTAGAGCGGCTGCTCGGAGCAGCGGCGATAGACCGAGAAAACGCAACGGTCGGACAGGCCGTCGATGGCGTAGTCGCGCCACTCGCCGGCCGCCACCATGCGACCGTAGAGCCCGAGCAGGCGTGTGAGCTCACGCCGCTCGAAGAAGACGCTCGCCCGTGCGGGCGAGGCGTAGGACGGATCCAAAGCCATCGCCTGGGAGCCTAAACCGAAACTCCGGGCCGAGGCCAGAGCCAGAATTGGGCTAGTTCCACCCCCGGAGGGCGCCCAGAAATGACCTTATTCCCGACCCTTCGCCGCCTGATGCGGCCGCCATATTCCAGTTGTCGGTTGGTCAGGCGGTGGTCCCGGATCCTGAACAGCCCCCCCAGCCCCCCTGGGATTGGCGCATTGGCCAGCCGACACTTCCGATATGACCCCCGCGGGTGCTCTCCAGCCGCGGGGGTTTTTCTTTGCGCCGAAGACCAGCCGCCCTCAGGCCCTGGGCTGGCCGACGCCGAGAATGCGGCCGCCGTGGCCGCCCTGGACGATCACCACGGACTTCAGGCCCTCCTCGGCCGGGACCGGCAGGCGGAAGGCGGCCGGGCGACCGCGCCAGCCGCCCAGGCGGGTGACCTCGCGGACCACGTTCTTGTGAGGAATGGTCTGCCCCTTGTTGTCGCCGCTCTTGACGACGACGTCGCGTTCGCGCGGGTCGTATCGGACCAGCCAGACATCGCCGCCCCCGCGCGGCGCGCGTCCCGAGCCGACATAGACCCTGGCCCCGGAGAAGCGGATGTCCGGCGGATCGCGCGGCGCGCGGGCGGCGTCGCCGATGAGCTTGATCACTCGATCGCCCTTCAGGCCGGCGGCCTGGGTGCGGCCGTCCACCACCACCTGCGGCGTATAGGGCTCGCGCAAGGACAGCTTGGCCACATAGGCCTTCTGGCGTTCCGTGAACTCCGGCCTTGCGAAGGTGTCGGCCCAGCCGAGGTAATCCCAGTAGTCGACGGGGAAGGTGAGGGCGAGCACGCCCGGGCGTTCGGCCAGCTTGGCCAGGTTGGCGTTCGCCTCGCCGCAGGCCGCGCAGCCCTGGGCCGTGTAGAGCTCGACCACCACGGGCGGCTTGGCCACCGCCGAAAGCGGCGCGGCGAGCAGGATCAGGCTTAAAAGCGCGGTCTTCCGCATGCCCGGCGACTTAAGCGGAGTTCGCTGGACTGTAAATTACAAGAAGGCGTGAGGGGACGGCCAGCCGGCCGTCCCCTCACCCGATCAGGTGGCCGAACGGGCCAGATTCCGCAGCACATAGTTCAGGATGCCGCCGTTCTTGAAGTACTCAAGCTCGGTGGGCGTATCGATCCGGCAGCGAACCGGGAAGCGGGCGATGCGGCCGTCCGACGGACGGTACATTTCCACGGTCAGCTGACGGCGCGGCGAAAGCTCGGTCAGGCCGCGGATGGTGACGATTTCCTCGCCGGTCAGACCAAGCTTCAGCCAGCCCTCCTGGAGGAATTGCAGCGGCAGCACGCCCATGCCGACCAGGTTCGAGCGGTGGATACGCTCGAAGCTTTCGGCGATCACCGCCCGGACGCCCAGGAGCTTGGTGCCCTTGGCCGCCCAGTCGCGCGACGAGCCGGTGCCGTATTCCTTGCCGGCGAACACCACAAGCGGACGGCCTTCCGACTGATAGCGCATGGCCGCGTCATAGATCGACATTACGTCCTGCGACGGGAAGTGCTTGGTGACGCCGCCTTCGATGTCCGGCGTGATGCGGTTGCGGATGCGGATGTTGGCGAAGGTGCCGCGCATCATGACTTCGTGGTTGCCGCGGCGCGCGCCGTAGGAGTTGTACTCGCTGGTCGGCACCTGATGGTCGCGCAGATAGACTCCGGCCGGCGAGCTCGCCTTGATGGATCCGGCGGGCGAGATGTGGTCGGTGGTGATCGAGTCGCCGAAGACCGAGAGGACGCGGGCCTCGACGATGTCGGTGACGGGCGCCGGGTCCATCGACATGCCCTGGAAGTAGGGCGGGTTCTGGACGTAGGTGGAGCCCATGTTCCACTCGTAGGTCTGGCCGCCCTTCACCTTGATGGCCTGCCAGTTCTTGTCGCCCTTGAAGACGTCGGCGTAGCGGGTCGCGAACATCTTATTGGTGACGTGCTTGCGCTGCAGGGCCACGACCTCGGCCGTGGTCGGCCAGATGTCCCTCAGGTAGACGGGCTTGCCGTCCTTGCCCTCGCCCAGCGGCTCGTTGACCATGTCGATCTGCATGGAGCCGGCCAGGGCATAGGCCACCACCAGGGGCGGCGAGGCCAGGTAGTTGGCCCGCACGTCCGGGTTCACGCGGCCTTCGAAGTTGCGGTTGCCGGAGAGCACCGCCGCGGCGACCACGTCGTTCTTCTGGATCGCATCGGAGATCTGCTCCGGCAGCGGGCCGGAGTTGCCGATGCAGGTGGTGCAGCCGTAGCCCACCAGGTTGAAGCCCAGGGCGTCGAGGCTCTTGTCCAGCTTCGCGGCCTTCAGGTAGTCGGTGACGACCTGGGAGCCGGGCGCCAGCGAGGTCTTCACCCAGGGCTTAACCTTCAGGCCCTTTTCGACGGCCTTCTTGGCCACCAGGCCGGCGGCGATCAGGACGCCGGGGTTGGAGGTGTTGGTGCAGGAGGTAATGGCGGCGATCACCACGTCGCCGTTGCCGATGTCGAAGTTCTCGCCCTCGACCTTGAAGCGCTCGGCCAGGCTGTCGGGCTTGCCGAACACATCGCCGGTGAGGCCCGCCTTGAAGTCGTTGGAGGCGTCGGACAGCAGGACGCGGTCCTGCGGCCGCTTCGGGCCGGCCAGCGACGGCATGACCCCGGACATGTCGAGGTCGAGGGTGTCGGTGAACACCGGTTCCGGATCGGTGGGCTCGCGCCACATCCCCTGGGCCTTGGCGTAGGCTTCCACCAGGGCGACGCGTTCCGGCGCGCGGTTGGTGGCGGCGAGGTAGTCGATGGTGGCGCGCGTCACCGGGAAGAAGCCGCAGGTGGCGCCATATTCGGGGGCCATGTTGGCGATGGTCGCCTGGTCTTCGAGCGTCATGGTGGCGAGGCCGGGGCCGTAGAATTCGACGAACTTGCCGACGACACCCTTCTTGCGCAGCATCTGTGTGACGGTGAGCACCAGGTCGGTGGCGGTCGCGCCTTCCGGCAGGGCGCCGTCCAGGCGGAAGCCAATGACTTCCGGGATCAGCATCGGGATCGGCTGGCCCAGCATGGCCGCCTCGGCCTCGATGCCGCCGACGCCCCAGCCCAGGACGGCCAGGCCGTTGATCATGGTCGTGTGGCTGTCGGTGCCGACCACTGTGTCGGGATAGGCCACCTCGACCCCGTCGATGGTGTTGGTCCACACGGTCTGGGCCAGATATTCCAGGTTCACCTGGTGGCAGATGCCGGTGCCAGGGGGCACGACGCGGAAGTTGTTGAAGGCCGAGGAGCCCCAGCGCAGGAAGTTGTAGCGCTCCATATTGCGCTCATATTCCCGGTCGACGTTCTCGCCGAACGCCTTGGACGTGCCGAAGTAGTCGACCATCACCGAGTGGTCGATGACCAGGTCGACGGGGTTCAGCGGATTGATCTTTTCCGGGTCGGCACCCAGCGACGTCATGGCGTCGCGCATGGCGGCCAGGTCGACGACGGCCGGAACGCCGGTGAAATCCTGCATCAGGACCCGCGCCGGGCTGAAGCTGATCTCGTGCTCGACGCTGCCCTTGTTGTCGATCCAGGCGGCCAACGCCTTCAGGTCGTCGGCGCCGACGGACATGTTGTCCTCGTTGCGCAGCAGGTTCTCCAGAAGCACCTTCATGGAGATCGGCAGGCGCGAGACGCCCGAAAGTCCCGCTTCCTCAGCGGCCGCAAGGCTGTAGTAAGCGTAGGTCTTGTTGCCCACCACGAGCTCGCGGCGGGTTTTCAGGCTGTCGATAGACGCCATGTGGGGAGATCCTCTCTCTGTGCCGGCCGCATCACGTCCGCCGAAGGGATCGCGCGCTTTTGGAGCGGGACACACAGCGTCCCTTCCGGCGCGGCGAACGTCCCCCAAGGTGACGGCGGCCGCGGGCTTAATAGACTGCCGACCGTTAGCAGTCCATGCACCGGCACGGCGCAGCTTGGTCGGGTTTGTGAGGATGCGGTGATCGAGTCCCTGGAACTGAGCGGATTGGGCGCGAGCCGGGGCGGCCGGCGCCTGTTCTCGAACCTCTCCCTGACCCTCAAGATGGGCGAGGCCTGCGCGCTGACCGGCGCCAACGGCTCGGGAAAGACCACCCTGCTGCGCGCCGTGGCCGGCCTGGTCGAGGTCGACGAGGGCACTGTCGGCTTCGTTGGCATGGATCCCTCGGA
Source organism: Caulobacteraceae bacterium (assembly GCA_947475465.1). Classification (GTDB taxonomy): domain Bacteria; phylum Pseudomonadota; class Alphaproteobacteria; order Caulobacterales; family Caulobacteraceae; genus Phenylobacterium. The sequence goes on from CANJLK010000011.1 coordinate 17,530, forward strand.
GGCCCGTGCGTCGGGCCTGCATCTGATCGGCCACCAGGACGGGTTCAAGCCCGGCCGCACGGCTCGCGAGGAGCTGGATTTCTGGAGCCTGTGGAGCGGCGGCGGCGAGCGTGAACTGCAGGCCGCCATCAAGGTGCTGGATCTGAAGCTTCTGCTCGACCTCGAGGTGCGCAGGCTTTCGGCCGGCCAGCGGCGACGGGTGGCGCTTGCCCGCCTGCTTGCGGTGCCCCGGGCCCTGTGGCTGCTGGACGAACCGCTCAGCCCCCTGGACGCCCGCTGGCGGGCGCAAATGGGGGAGATCATGGCCCGCCACCTGGCCGGCGGCGGCATGATCTTGGCCGCCGTGCACGATCCACTGCCCGTCGCCGCAGTCACCTTCGAAATCCCCGCGCCCGGCGACACCTCCTCAGAGGTCGCGCTTTGAGCCGATTTTCCGCCCTCCTGGCGCGGGAGACGGCGCTCGCCTGGGGCCGCGGCGGCGGGCCCACCGTCAGCGTCGGCTTCTATGCCGGCGTCGCCACTCTGCTGCCGCTGGCCATCGGCCCGGAAGCCCAGAGGCTGGCCGCCATCGCGCTCGGCGCAGCCTGGGTGGCGCTGGCGCTGGCGTCCCTGCTGTCGCTCGACCGGCTATTCGAGCGGGACTACGAGGACGGCGCCCTGGACCTCCTGGCGCTATCGCCGCTGCCGCTGGAACTGACCGCCGCCGCCAAGTGCCTGGGGCAGTGGATCGCCACCGGCGCGCCGCTGGCGCTCGCCGCGCCGATCGCCGCCATCGGGCTGGGGGCGCCGGTCTCCCTGGCGCCGCTCGTCTTCATCACCGCTCTTGCGGGCGGACTGGCCTTCGCCTTCGTGGGCGGCATCGGCGCGGCGCTCAGCCTTGGCGCGCGGAGAGGCGGCCTCCTCACCGCGGTGATCGTCCTGCCGCTCCTCGTGCCGCCGGTGATCTTCGGCGGCGGCGCGCTGGACGCCTCCGCCAGCGGGCTTCCCTGGACTCCGGGATTCCTGCTGCTCTGCGCCTATGCCGTGGCGGCCCTGGCGCTGGGGCCCATCGCCATGGCGGCCGCCTGCCGCAACGCCCTGTCGTAACGGGCTTCGACATTACGAAATGGTCACGCGACGGGGCGCCGTTTCGCCTTCATCTGACGCCAGGGTGAAGCTCAGCCATTCGGGTCGAACGAATCCAGGGAGCCTTCCATGTCACGACGCCTCACAATCACGCTCGCGGGCGCAGCCTTCGCGCTCTACGCGGCCGCCGGCGCGGCCGCGTTTGCCCAGCCTGCGGCGCCGCCGATGTCCGGTGAGCATATGAGCCCCGGCGGGCCGATGGAGCGCCATGTCATGGTCATGCGCCATGGCGGTCCGGGCGGGCATGAGCACCGCGACCCCACCGCCCACCTGAGGGCCATCCTGCAACTGAAGCCCAGCCAGGAAGCGGCGCTGACCGCCTATGTGGCGGCCATGAAGCCGCCGGAACACGAGGGCATGATGCACAACATGGCGACGGGCGGCCCGCCCGACGGCAAGCCCGCGCCGGAAGCCAAGACCACGCCTGAGCGGCTGGCGGCGATGGACAAGATGATGTCCGAGCACATGGCCATGGCCCACGCGCGGCTGGACGCCATCCGCACCTTCTACAACCAGCTCGACCCGGCCCAGAAGAAGGCCTTCGACGAACTGCCGCCGCCGATGATGATCATGATGGGCGGGCATGAGGGCGGCCCCCACCGGATGGAGATGATGCACGGCAAGCATCCCATGCCGCCGATGGCGCCGCCCCAACCGCACTCCTGAGGCCCTCCCCGGCGGTCCGCAGGCCCCGCGGGCCGCCGTTTTTCTTGCCCCCTTCCCCCCGCAAGGCCGGTTTCCACTTTTGCGCGGAGCCCTGGAGCGTTACTGCCGCCCCATGACCTGGGCGCCCGCCTTCCTGTCGAACCCCGAGCGGTTCATGGCCTTCTCCCGTTGGGCCGCGCCGATGTTCGGGGTGATCGCCGCACTCCTGGGCCTGGCCGGCCTGTGGTTCGGCTTCACGGCGCCTGACGACTATCAGCAGGGCGCGACCGTTCGCATCATGTTCATCCATGTGCCGGCCTCATGGCTGGCGATGTTCGCCTACGCCTGCCTGGCCGGGGCGAGTTTCCTGGCGCTGGTGTTCCGCCACGCGCTTGCCGACGCCGCCGCCCAGGCCGCCGCACCGCTGGGCGCCGGCTTCACCTTCCTGGCCCTGGTCACCGGCTCACTGTGGGGCCGGCCGATGTGGGGAACCTGGTGGGTCTGGGACGCGCGGCTGACCTCGGTGCTGGTGCTGTTCCTCTTCTACCTGGCCTACATGGCGCTGCGGGCCTCGCTCGACGATGAGGTCAAGGGCGCCCGGGCCGGCGCGATCCTGGCGCTGGTGGGCGCGGTCAACCTGCCGATCGTGGTCTGGAGCGTCGAGTGGTGGAACTCCCTGCACCAGGGCTCGTCGCTGTTCGCCAAGGGCGGACCGGCCATGCCGCCGGTCTATCTGACCCCGCTGTTCCTGATGGGGCTGGCCTATACGGCCGCCTTCGGCTCGCTGTGGCTGGTGCGGATCCGCGGCGAGGTCTGGCGCCGGCGCGCCGAGGCCGCCATGGCCCGGGCGGCCCGCTCTTGAGACCAGGGGGCTGACCATGCTGCATCTCGACGCCGGCAAGTACGCGGCCTTCCTGTGGCCCGCCTTCGCAATCAGCGCCTTCGTCATCGCCGTCATGATCGGCAATGCCCTGGCCTACGCCCGCCGGTGGCGGCGCCGCGCCGAAGAGCTCGCCGGCCAATGACCCGCTGGCTTGCGGCCCTGCCGCTGGCGGTGATGGCGGCGCTGGCGGCGCTGTTCGCCTTCTACGCCCTGAAGCACGACCCGCACGTCAATCCCCACGCCCTGGTCGGCAAGCCCATGCCGGACCTCACCCTGCCCGACCTCGACGGCGGGCCGCCGCGCAGGCTGGCCTCGGCCCTCGCCAAGGGACCGGTGCTGGTCAACTTCTACGCCTCCTGGTGCGCGCCCTGCGCGATCGAGCATCCGGTGCTGGGGCGGTTCAAGGCCGCGGGCCTCCCGGTGATCGGCGTCGCCTACAAGGACCAACCCGCCAGGAGTCAGGCCTATCTGGCCCGTCTGGGTGACCCCTACGACTGGCGGCTGACCGATCGCGACGGCCGGGCCGGCATCGAGTTCGGCGTCACCGGCGTGCCCGAGACCTTCCTGGTGGGGGCCGGCGGACGGATCATCGCAAAGCACACCGGCCCCATGACCCCCGACGATGCCGACAAGCTCGCGGCCCAGGCGTTAACCGCCCGTTGATCCGCGCACGGCCATGGTGAGGGCGCGTTAACCATGATCAGAGCCGGCCCGACGTGAATCCGATCCGCCCCACCGCCCTGCCGCCAAGCTCGAGCCCCCAGGTTTCGACCGGCGCTGACGCCGCTCGCGCGGCCGCCCAGAAGGCTTTTTTCGACGCCGCCATGGGCCGTGCGCCCGCCCCCGCCCGCACCGCACCGGTCAGCGTCACGGTGACCGCCACGCCGGTTCCCCAAAGGGTGGAATTGCGGCCCAGCGGCGAGACGGAAACGCCCACCCGGATCCTCCGCCCCGGTTCTCTCTTGGATATCCGCGTCTAGTCCAAGGCTAAGCTCCTGCTTAAGCTCTTAAATTATTTTAACTTTCTGAAATGGGAACAGCCGCTGTTACGGCGAGTTTGTTCGCCATGGACCGCGAAAGTGACATTTATCAAGAAGCGGCCGCCCTCTGGCGGGAGGTGTTCGGCGAGCCGGCGCCGCCCCATGCCGACGGGGAGGCGCTGCTTGATGCCATCGTCACGCGAAGCAGCCCTCCGGCGTCCTACGACCGGCTGAACTCACCCCACCTGCGCCCGACGACGATCACCCGGCCGGCTGACCCTGGACACGGGCGGTAGAGGCCAGTCAGGCGGCGGGGGCCTTCTCCGCCTTCTTCTTGGCTTTGCGCTTGGCCTTGTCGGCCTTATCCGGCTTCGGAGCCTTCGGCGCCTTGGCGTCCGGGCCCGTGGGCGCCTCGACCAGATCGCGCAGGAGCTCCAGCAGGGCCTGACGCTTTCCGCTTCCGCCCACCAGCTTCATCAGCCTGGCGTCGGCGGCGGCCATGTGCGGCTGAGCCTGGGCGAGGCTGTCGCGCCCCGCGGCGGTGAGGCGGACCGCATTGGCTCGGGCGTCCACCGCGGAACGTTCCCGCTCCAGCAAGCCCTTGGCGATCATCCGCTGGGCCATGTCGGCCAGGGTCGAACGGTCGATGCCGGTAATCCGGACCAGATCGGCCTGGGTGGCGCCCTCGCGCTCAGCCGCCGCCGACAGCACCGCGTACTGCCTTTGGGTGACCGCCCCTGGACCGAATTCCTCGGCGTAGATGTCGAGCGCGCGCTGCAGGGCGCGGTGCAGCAGGTGACTGGGTGAGCGGTCGAGGGCGGAGCCCCCATGCTTGCCGCCGGACTTGTGCTTGGCCATCGCCGTCCCCTGCGTGGATCGCGCGGACAGTAGCGCTCATTTGCGTCTGTTTGACGACAGACGATCCGTGGACGTCGTCAGTCGGATTCCGGAGGCGGCGGAAGGTCGGTGGGTTCCATGTACTTCATGAGCAGCGGCACCTGGGTAAGCGAGAACAGCACGGTGACCACTTCCAGGCCGAAGGTCTTGAAGAGCACCCAGACGGACTCGCTCTGGGTCTGCCAGATGACGATGTTGGCGACACCCAGGACGACATAGAGCAGGCCGAAACGGATCGTCAGGGTCCGCCAGACCTTGTCCGGCAGGACCAGCGCCTGGCCCAACAGGAGCTTCAGCGGATTGCGCTTCAGCGCCACCCCGCCAAACAGCACCGCGGCGAGGACAAAATGGATCACGGTCGACTTGACCTTCATGATCCGCGGATCGTGGAAGACCAGGGTGAGGCCGCCGAACAGCGCCGCCATGCCGCCGACGAACAGCGGCAGCCAGGCCACCCGTCGCTCCACCAGTCCGCCGACGAGAAGGGCCGCGACCGAGGCGATCACGATGGCGGCCGTGGCCTTCATGAAGTCCTTGCCGGTCAGGAAGTACACGACCGGGAATACGACGATGGCGGCGTAGTCCACCCCGTAGCGGATCCACTTGCGGGCCTGTTCGGTCATACGCCCTGCTCCAGCCCGACCAGGGACCGGGCGAAGGCGCGCGCATCGAAGGGCTGCAGGTCATCGACGCCTTCGCCGACACCCACCAGCTTGATGGGGCTGTCAGATGCCTGGGCCACCGGCACAAGGACCCCACCGCGCGCCGTGCCGTCGAGCTTGGTCATGACGATGCCGGACACGCCGATCTGGTTGCCGAAGATATTCTCCTGAGCCAGGGCGTTGCGGCCCACCGTGGCGTCAAGCACCAACAGGGTCTCATGCGGAGCGTCCGGATCGAGTTTCTTCACCACCCGGATGACCTTCAGCAGTTCGTCCATCAGCCCCTGCTTGTTCTGCAGCCGGCCGGCGGTGTCGATCAGCACCACATCGTAATTCTGCGCCTTGGCGCGCTCGACCGCATCGAAGGCCAGGCCCGCGGCGTCGGAATTGATCGGCCGGCTCATGAAGTCGGCGCCGGCCCGCTCGGCCCAGACCTTCAGCTGCTCGACGGCGGCGGCCCGGAACGTGTCGCCGGCCACGACCAGAACCTTGGCGCCGCGTCCGGTGAGGTCGGCGGCGATCTTGCCCAGCGTCGTGGTCTTACCCGAGCCGTTCACGCCGATGAACAGGACGATGTAGGGCTTCGGGCCCGATAGCGGATCGAACGTCCCCTGGCGCAGGGAGAGCTCATCGCCGATGGCGGCGGCCAGCGCGGCCTTGATGTCGGCCTCGTCGACGTCCTTGCCGAACTTCTCGGCGGAGAAGCGCGCGGTGATGCGGGCGGCGGAGGACGGGCCGAGGTCGGCCTCGATCAGCATCTCCTCAAGTTCGTCCAGCTTGGCCTGGTCGAGCGGCGCCTTGGCGACGAAGACGGAGGTGATCTGCTCGCCCATCTGCTTGGACGAGCGCGACAGGCCCGCCGTAAGCTTCTGGAACCAGCCGCGTTTGGGTTCGGTCATGGGCGGGGTTTAGCGGGGGAGCGCGGCGGCGTCACCTTACTCCGCAGCAACCCGGGCCGGCAGGGTCGCGAGCACCCGCTTGCCGTCGTGGCCCGTGACGAGCAACGGGACGATTTCCCCCACCTGGGCGGGTCCCTCGAAGGCGATCTCGGTGAAGTCGTCGGCCCGGGCCAGGCCGTCTCGCTCGACGAGGCCCGCCAGGGTCCGGCCCACCTGTCGCTGCAGATGCCGGGCCAGGGCCGCGTCGCCGGCCGCCCGCAGGCGCGCGGCTCGGGCCTTCACCACGGGCCCCCTGACTGGGGGCATACGGGCGGCCGGCGTGCCGGGCCGGGCGCTGTAGGGGAAGACGTGGAGGAAGGAGAGACCCGCCGCCTCCACCAGCGACAGCGTGTTCTCGAACATCGCGTCGGTCTCGGTGGGAAAGCCGGCGATCAGGTCGGCGCCAAAGGCTACGTCGGGGCGCACGGCGCGGACGTCGGCGATCAGCTTCAGCGCGTCGGCGCGGCTGTGCCGGCGTTTCATCCGCTTGAGGATCATGTCATCGCCGGCCTGGAGCGAGAGGTGCAGATAGGGCATCAACCGCGGCTCTTCGGCGAGGCAGCGCATCAGGTCCGGGTCGATTTCGGCGGCGTCGATGGAGGAGAGCCGCAGGCGGGGCAACTCCGGAACGAGCTTCAGAATTCGGCCGACCAGCTGGCCCAGTGTCGGCTGGCCAGGCAAGTCGGCGCCCCAGCTCGTCACATCCACGCCGGTCAGCACCACCTCGCGGTAGCCCTGGGCCGCCAGCCGCTGGACCTGGGCCACCACCTCGCCAGCCGCCGCCGAGCGGGAATTGCCGCGGCCGTAGGGGATGATGCAGAAGGTGCAGCGGTGGTCGCAGCCGTTCTGGACCTCCACATAGGCCCGCGCCCGATCCTTCAGCCCGTCTATGAGATGCCCGGCGGTCTCGCGGACGCTCATGATGTCGTTCACCCGGACACGCCCAAGATCGGGCCGGTCGCGGTAGGCGCCGGCGGCGCTCTTTTCCGCATTTCCCAGCACCAGGTCGACCTCCGGCATGGCGGCAAAGGCGGCCGGGTCGATCTGGGCCGCGCAGCCGGTGACGATGATCCGGGCTCCGGGGCGCTCTCGGCGGGCCTTGCGGATCGATTGCCTCGCCTGGCGCACCGCCTCGCCGGTCACCGCGCAGGTGTTGAACACGATGGCGTCGGCCAGACCGTCCTGCGCCGCCTGTTTGCGGATGATTTCGCTCTCGTAGCTGTTCAGCCGGCAGCCGAACGTCACAATATCGACGTCAGGACGGTCGGCGGCTTCGCTCACGGCAGTTCGCCCGCGAAGTCGACAGCGGCGGGGCCGGTCATGATCACGTGGTTGTCCTCGGCCCGCCACTCGATCAGCAGGTCGCCGCCGTCCAGCTTCAGCACTGCCGAGCGGTCAGTGAGGTCCCGCCGCGCCGCCGCCACAAGGGCCGCGCAGGCGCCGGTGCCGCAGGCCTGGGTCAGACCCGCGCCGCGCTCCCAGACCCTCAGGCGGATGTGGTCGCGGTCCAGCACCTGGGCGAAGCCGACGTTGACCTGCTCGGGGAACAGGGGATGGCGTTCGATGACCGGGCCCGCCGTGGCGATCGGCGCGGTGGCGATGTCGTCGACGAAGAACACCACGTGCGGATTGCCCATGGAGACACATCCGGGCGCCACCGTCAGGGCGGGCTCCTCGGTGAGGCTGGTCTCCAGGGCGCGGGTGTCCTGGGCGAAGGCCAGGGGGATCTGTGACCAGTCGAGGCCAGGCTCGCCCATGTCGACGCTGACCAGCCGCTCGCCGGCGCGGGTGGCGATCAGGCGGCCGGCCCTGGTGTCGATGGTGGCCACATCCGTGCCGCCCGCCTGCATCAGCAGCCAGCCCACGCAGCGGGCGCCGTTGCCACAGGCCGAGACCTCCTCGCCGTCGGCGTTCCAGAAGCGGACGCTGGCGTCGGCGCCCTCCCCCTTGTCGATGGCGATCAGCTGGTCGCAGCCGACGCCGTTGACGCGGTCGGCGATGGCGCGCACTTCAGCAGGCGTGGGCGAAAACGGCGCGGAGCGGGCTTCGACCACGACAAAGTCGTTGCCGAGCCCATTCATCTTCAGGAACGGACGGGTCATGGGCCGCCATATAGGCGAGATCGGCCCCAAAGGCACGTCGCGCGCGACAGCACCGTTCCCACAGGCTTAGAAATACGGGCATGAAAGCTCTCGTCTGCGCGTTCGCCGCGCTTGCCCTGGCCACCCCCATCGCCCACGCCCAGCCCGCCACCGACGACCCCTTCCAATGGCTGGAGGACATCGACGCGCCGCGTTCGATGGCCTGGGTCGAGGGTCAGAACGCCAAGGCCGCCAAGCGTCTGGAGGCGGATCCGCGTTACGAGACGTTTCGGAGCGAGGCGCGCGCCATATTCACCGCCCAGGACCGCGTTCCAACGCCCCGCTTCCGGGCCGGCGGGATCGACAATTTCTGGCAGGACGCGGGCAATGTTCACGGCGTCTGGCGGCACACCAGCCTCGCCTCCTACCGAACGGCGCAGCCGCAGTGGGAGACCCTGCTGGATCTCGGTGCGCTCTCGAAAGCCGAGGGCAAGAACTGGATCTGGAAGGGCGCCGACTGCCTGAGGCCCGCCCAGACCACCTGCCTTGTCCGCCTCTCCGACGGCGGCGGCGATGCCGTGGAGGTGCGCGAGTTCGACACCGTAACCAGGTCGTTCGTGGCCGGAGGCTTCCGGTTCGAGACCGGCAAGCAGAACATCGACTGGATCGACCGCGACACGCTCTTCGTCGGCCGCGAATGGACCCCCGGCGAAGTGACCGCGTCCGGCTATGCCTATGTGCTCAAGATCGTGAAGCGAGGCGCCGCACCCGTAGAGGTCTTCCGGGGCCAGCCTTCCGATGTTGGCGCTACGCCGATCGTCCTGCTGGGTGAGAACGGCCACGCCGACGCCCTGCTGGTCCGCCGCACGATCACCTTTTTCGAGGGCGAGTTCAGCCTGCTCGCCGACAAGGGCCTTGCGCCGATCCCGCTGCCGCGCAAGTCCGAGTTCGACACCTATGTCGATGGCCAGGCGGTGTTCACGATCAAGGAAGCCTGGAGGGGCTTCGCCGCAGGGGCGGTGATCTCCTACGACCTGGCCGACCTGAAGCGCGACCCGGCGACGGCGAAAGCCCAGCTGGTCTATCAGCCGGGACCGCGCGAGGCCGTCGAGAGCGTCTCGTCCACTCGGGATCGGCTGGCCATCGTTCTGCTGGACAACGTCAAGGGTGCGGTGGACGTCTATGACCATAAGGCCGGCGTCTGGCTGGGGCGGCGGCTAGGCCTGCCAGCGGACGCCAACATCGTCCTCGTGGACGCAGCCGGCGACGACAACCGCATGTTTCTCAGTGTCGAGGGCTTCCTGGACGCGACAGCCCTTTGGCTGGCCGACGCCGACGACGGTCGCGTGGACCGGATCAAGGCCCTGCCGCCGCGCTTCGACGCCTCGAAGGACCTGGTCGAACAACACTTCGCCATCTCTTCGGACGGGACCAAGATCCCCTACTTCCTGGTGCGGCCCAAGGCCATGAAAGGCGATGGATCGACGCCGACCCAGATGTTCGGATATGGCGGCTTCGAGGTCGCCGAACCGCCCGCCTACATCCCCCAGATGGGCAAGCTGTGGCTGGAACGGGGCGGCGCCTATGTGATCGCCAACATCCGCGGCGGCGGCGAATTCGGACCGGCCTGGCACGAGGCGGTGCTGCGCGAGAAGCGCCAGCTGGCCTTCGACGACTTCGCCGCGGTGGCCCGCGACCTGATCGCGCGGAAGGTCACCTCGCCCAGGCGGCTGGGCATCTACGGCCGGTCCAACGGCGGGGTGCTCACCACCGTGTCCATGACCCAGCATCCGGAGCTCTGGAACGCCATCGTCATCGAGAGCCCGCTGATCGACATGCTGCGCTACAACCACTTGTCGGCAGGCGCATCTTGGGTGGGTGAATATGGCGATCCCGACGTGGCTGCCGACCGCGCCTTCATCGCCAGATATTCCGGCTATCAGAACCTGAAGTCCGGGATGAAATATCCAGAGGTCTACATCACCACCAACACCCGTGACGACCGGGTGCACCCGGGCCATGCGCGGAAGTTCGCGGCCAGGCTGGAGGCCATGGGCATCCCCTACCTGTTCTACGAACAAACCTTCGGCGGCCACGCCAACGACGCCGACCCCGAACTCAACGCCCGCCGTTGGGCCCGGCACTATGTCTACCTGGCGCAGAAGCTGATGGATTAGCGTCGGCGCGAAGATGCAAGCACGGCCAGACCGATCCGCCTGAGCTCAGGCGCAGGGCCATGTTCTCGGATATGGCCCTAACCGTCAGCGAACATGTTGATGGAAAAGAGCTTCTGATTGGCCTCGTCGGTCACGGTGACTTCAAACCGCTCGTGCGCCCAAAACTCATCCGGATTGTCCCGAAGGACTTCGGAAAGGACGACAAGGGCCGACGCCTTCGCCGCCTCAAGGTCGGGGAGTTCCGTTCCTTCCCTGTCCGGGAAGCGACGACCGTCTTCAGTGTGGAAAAAGTAGCGAGGCATCCGATCACGTTGAGCCATATCCCCAGGCTTCGCGCTAACCTATGACATCCCGACCTCGCCCCGGTCTTGATCGCAGCCCGAGACAAGCTGGTGAGGGGCCGATTCAGCGGTGAGCTGCGGCTCACCGAGGAACCCGTTAGCTCTTCTCTATGGCCGTGGCGGCTTCGTCGATGAGGGCGACGACGCGGTCGATCTCCTCAGGCTTGATCGGGCGGCGGGACAGGCGAGCTTGAAGGGCCATGCCGAGGTTGGCCATGGCGCGGCCAATGCGGGGCCTTGTGGTGTCGGCGCCCTCGGCCGCCTCGGCCATGCGGGCGAAGACGGCGTCGACGCCGGCCTGGTTGGCGGCCAGGGCTTCGCGACCGGCCTCGGTGGCCTCGAACAGCTTGCGACTGGCGTCGGGCGATGTCGGGCGGATGAAGCCCTCGTCTTCGAGCAGGGCGAGTGTCGGATAGATCACGCCAGGGCTCGGCCGATAGGCACCGCCGGTGCGGTCTTCCAGTTCCTTGATCAGTTCGTAGCCGTGGCGCGGCTGCTCGGCGATCAGGGCCAGGACGATGAAGCGAAGGTCCCCGTGTTCCAGGAACCGGCCGATCCGACCGCCGCGATGACGGCCGGGGCCGCCCCGTCCGCTCATGTGTCCGGCCAGATGGGCGCCCATGTGGCCCCAGGGACCGCGGCCGCGCCGCTCTTGGTCGTGGCCGAAAAAGTGATGGTGTCTGTGCATATCGAAAGCCCCCTCCTTAGGGGCACTATCGATATATCTAAATCGTTTCCACGAGGCAAGCGTATTTAGATATGTCTAAATACGCTTTAAGATTGGCTGCCGCCTAGACCGTTTTCAGGGTCTCGGCGATCAGACGGCCCTCGGCCGCGCGGTTGGATCCCGCGCGCCAGGCGACGACGATCTCGCGGCTGGCATGACCGGGCGTGATGTGGCGGACCGCCACCTGGGAGGCGTCGGTGAGGCCGGCGTCGACGGCCATGGCCGGGAGGAAGGTGACGCCCAGACCCGCGCCGACCATCTGCACCAGGGTTGGCAGGGAGGTGGCGGCGAAGGCCTCCTCGCCGTCGGCGTTGCGCTGGGGCCGGATACCGCAGGCGGCCATGGCGTGGTCGCGCAGGCAGTGGCCGTCCTCCAGAAGGATCAGCTCCTCCTGTTCAAGCGCCTCGGCCGTCGTGGACTTCAGCTTGGCCAGGGGGTGGCCGACCGGCATGGCGGCGAGAAGTTCGTCATCGGAGACGTGGGCCCAGTTGAGGCCTGACATGTCGAACGGCAGGGCGATCAGGGCCGCGTCCAACTGGCCGGCCTTCAAGGACGCAATCAGCCGCTGGGTCAGGTCCTCCCGCAGGAACAGCCGCAGCTTGGGAAAGCGGCTGCGCAGCAGCGGCAGCGCGCGGGGCAGGAGGAAGGGGGCGATCGTCGGAATGACCCCCAGCCGGAAGCGGCCGGTGAGCGGCTGGCCGGCGTTCTTGGCCGCCTCGACCAGTTCCTCGGCCTCGTTGAGGATCACCGTGGCGCGCCGCAGAGCCTCCTCGCCTACCGCCGTCAGGATGATCCCGGAGCGGGCCCGGTCGACCACCGCCGCGCCAAGAGTCCGCTCCAGCTCTTGAATGCCTGAAGACAGCGTCGGCTGGGTGACGTGGGCGGCCTCGGCCGCGCGGCCGAAGCTGCCCTGTTCGGCGAGGAGCTTGAGATACTGAAGCTGGCGAAGGGTGGGGAGCACCCGCCGGCTCAGGCCGCCTTCGCCGCCGCCGCGACCGGCTCCTGGCGGATCAGGAAGTCAAAGGCCGACAGCGCCGCCTTTGAGCCGTCGCCCATGGCGATGACGATCTGCTTGTAGGGCGTGGTCGTCGCATCGCCCGCCGCGAAGACACCGGCAACGGACGTCTGGCCGCGGTGGTCCACCTCGATCTCGCCGCGCGGCGTCAGGGCCACGGAACCCTTCAGCCACTCGGTGTTGGGGACCAGGCCGATCTGCACGAAGATCCCCTCCAGCTCGACCTCGTGGGCCTGATCGCTGTTGCGGTCTTTGTAGCGCAGGCCGGTGACCTTGGCGCCGTCGCCGGTGACCTCGGTCGTCAGGGCCGAGGTAATGATGCGGACGTTGGGCAGGCTGGCCAACTTGCGTTGCAAGACCGCATCGGCGCGCAGCTCGGCGTCGAACTCGATGAGGGTGACGTGGGCGGTGATGCCGGCCAGGTCGATGGCCGCCTCGACGCCGGAATTGCCGCCGCCGATCACCGCCACGCGCTTGCCCTTGTAAAGTGGCCCGTCGCAGTGCGGGCAGTAGGCGACACCGCGATTGCGGTACTCGTCCTCGCCCGGAACGTTCATCTGCCGCCAACGCGCGCCGGGCGCCAGGACCACGGTGCGCGACTTCAGGCTGGCGCCGCTTTCGAGTTGGACCTCGATCAGGCCACCCGCCTGTGAGGGCGCCAGGAGCCCGGTCGCCGTCTGCAGGTTCATGATGTCGACGTCGTAGTCGCGGACGTGGCGCTCCAGGGCCGCCGCCATCTGCGGGCCTTCCGTATGGGGCACGGAGATGAAGTTCTCGATGCCCATGGTGTCGAGCACCTGGCCGCCGAAGCGCTGGGCGGCCACGCCGGTGCGGATGCCCTTGCGGGCCGCGTAGATCGCCGCCGCGGCGCCGGCCGGGCCGCCGCCCACCACCAGGACATCGAAGGCGTCCTTGGCCGTGATCTTTTGGGCCTCGCGGGCCGCTGCGCCGGTGTCCAGCTTGGCGAGGATTTCCTCCAGGCCCATGCGGCCCTGGCCGAAGGGCTGGCCGTTTAGCAGGATGGTGGGCACGGCCATAACCTGGCGGGCGTCAACCTCGGCCTGGAACAGCGCGCCATCGATGGCGACATGGCTGATCCTGGGGTTGAGAGCGGCCATGGTGTTCAGCGCCTGCACCACGTCGGGGCAGTTCTGGCAGCTCTGGGAGAAATAGGTCTCGAAGGCATAGTCGCCGTCCAGCGCCCGCACCCGCTCAATAACCTCCGCGTCGATCCGGGGCGGATGGCCGCCCACGTGCAGCAGGGCCAGGACCAGCGAGGTGAACTCGTGGCCGAGCGGCAGGCCGGCGAAGCGGACATGGGCGTCGCCGGCGGCGCGGGTGATCGCGAAGGAGGGCTTGCGGGCGTCCTGGCCGGCCAGACTCAGCCTGACCTTGTCCGATACAGAAACCACGTCCTCCAGCAGTTCGCGGGTCTGGCGCGAGCCTTCGCCGTCGTCCAGCGAGGCCACCAGTTCGATGGGCTCGCGCAGGTTCTGCAGATAGGCCTTGAGCTGGTCCTTCAGGTCGGCGTCCAACATGGGAGGCATCCTTTCAAATTCGCCGCCGGGGGTGGCCGGAGGCGGCGCCGTCCGCGGTCGGACGGCGCCGGTACTGTTTCGGCTAGATCTTGCCGACGAGGTCGAGGGAGGGCTTCAGGGTCTTGTCGCCTTCTTCCCACTTGGCCGGGCAGACTTCACCGGGGTGGCGGGCCACGTACTGGGCAGCCTTCACCTTGCGCAGGAGTTCAGCGGCGTTGCGGCCGATGCCTTCGGCGGTGATCTCAACGGCCTGGATGACGCCGTCCGGATCGACAATGAAGGTGCCGCGGTCGGCCAGGCCCACGCCCGGGCGCATCACTTCGAAGTTGTTGGTCACCACGCCCGAGGGGTCGCCGATCATGGTGTACTTGATCTTGCCGATGGCGGGCGAGGTGTCGGACCAGGCCTTGTGGCTGAAGTGGGTGTCGGTGGAGACCGAATAGATCTCGACGCCCAGCTTCTGGAACTCGGCATAATTGTCGGCCAGGTCTTCCAGCTCGGTCGGGCAGACGAAGGTGAAGTCGGCCGGATAGAAGAAGAAGACCGACCACTTGCCCTTCAGGTCCGCGTCGCTGACGCCGACGAACTGGCCGGCCTTGAAGGCTTGGGCGGAGAAGGGTTTCACGGTTGTGTTGATGACGGACATGGGGCGCTCCTGGCTAATGTCGGAGCCCTAGTTAGTCGGCCGGACGCCATAGCGCCAATCGATTAAATCATCCGATAGGATTGATCTAATCTATGACCTAGCCGCTAGTCCGGCTGGCCGGTCTCCACGTAGGACTTCAGCCGCGCCAGCTGCGCGCCGAGCACGCCGTCAACGGGCCCCGCCCAGCTCTCCGCCAGGCCACCCTTGGCATAGCCGCCCACGTCGTAGACCAGGTTGACCGCCGTCTTCCCGTCCGTCTCCTTCATCCTCAGCGCGAGATGGCCCGTGGCGCCGGTCGAGCTCAAGGGGCCAAGCGCCCCCTCGAGGATCAGGCTCTTGCCGTCGGCATAGACGACTCGCATGTGCCGCACCTGGCCGCCCGCGAGCTTTTCGCAGAAGCAGCCGCTGGCGAGGTCGATGGTCAGGTTGCGCGCGTCGCCGGACCAGCTGTGATCACTGCTCCACCAGCGTCCCGGCGTCAGAAAGGCGGCATAGACCCTGGCCGCGGGCGCGGCGATGGTCGCCTTCTCCAGCACCTCGAACCCGGCGGCGGAACGGTCCGTCACCTCGGCCCGCGCGGCGGCGGCCATGACCAGGACAACCAGGGCGGGGATCAGTCGCTTCATCTTTGGCGCTCCTAGGCGGACTCGAAGCTTAGCGGGCCGCCCCAGAAGGCTTCAACCAGGCTCGACTGGGCGCCGGGGCGACCGGTCGTCAGGAAGCGACGGACAGCCCCCGAGCCCATGGCGTACTCCGGGTGGCGCTCGAAATAGCGGGCCAGGGCGTCGGCGGTCGCCTGCGGCTGGTGGATGAGGGGCGTCCGGGGCGGGAGGGCGTCCCGGAACAGGTCGGCGACGATCTCGTAGTGGGTGCAGCCAAGGATCGCCCGGTCCGGCGGCCGCCCGATGCGCAGGGTGATCGCCCGCACCTGGCCCTCGACCTCGGCCGCCAGCACGCCGCGCGGCGCCCCCTGTTCGATCAGGCCGGCCAGGTCTGGGCAGGGCTGGGAAAAAACCGCGACATCCTGACGGCGCTTATCGATCTCGATCTCGTAGACGCGGGAGTTCGCCGTGGCGGGTGTCGAGAACACCGCCAGGATGTCGAGCTTCTCCACCTTGTCGCCGCGCCGCTCGGCCTCGTGCTCCCAGGGGAGGCCAGTCGCGGCCTCGATGGTCGGCACGATGATGCCCAGGACATTGACCGGGCGGCCCAGCGCGCGGCGGTAGTGGGGCAGCCAGGTCTGCTGCAGTCGCCGCAGCGCGATCCCCGAAGCGGTGTTGCAGGCCAGGACCACCAGGTCGCAGCCCTGCGCGAACAGGCGTTCGCAGCCCGCCCGGGTGAGGGCCACGATCTCTTCCCCAGGCCGACCGCCATAGGGGGTGTTAGCCTGGTCGGCGAGGTAGATGAAATCGGCGCTCGGGAACCGCTCAACCAGCCGGTGATGGACCGACAGCCCGCCCACCCCGGAATCGAAAACGCCGATGGCCATGAATCGCTGTTAGCCCCCGCGCGGCGCCGCGTCCATGGGTCAGGTGAGCCCCAAAACTTGACAATATTGTCAGGCTGACATAGTTGTCATTTTGAACTCGTCCTTCACAGCGCATTTTCGATGCGCTCCCAGGGAAGCGCCGGGCCCATCGTCGTCAGCCTCACCTGGAATCCCTATGTCTCCGTCCAACCTGCCGCCACGGCCCTCCGAGGCCGCTCCCAATACACCCGACCAGATCGCTCAGGAGATCGACGTCCAGACCGCGCTGGCCCTGTCCCGGGCCGCAACCCAGGCGCTGCGCGCCATGGGGCCGCTCAGCCGTCACGCCATCGAAGACGCCGTGGAGGCGGAGATCGCGCTGCAGGACCTGCGCGAGGGCGTTGTACCCAGCATCGTGACCGCCATGCTCCGCGCCGAGATCGCAGAGGCCGCGTGAACGAACGGCGCGTGGCCCGCATCAACCTGCCGGCCCGCGCCGCCGCCGCCGAACAGCGCCGGCTGAAGACCCGCGAAAGACTGCTGGCCGCCGCCGAGGCGGTTATCGCGGACAAGGGCTTTCGCGGCGCCAGCATCGAGGATTTCGTGGCCGCCGCCGGCGTGTCCCGCGGGACCTTCTACAACTACTTCCCGACCACGACGGCGCTGCTGCACGCCATGAACACCCGGGTGGCCGGCGAACTCGACGCCCACCTCGACTCCATGGTCCGCGAGATCGAGGATCCGGTCACCCGCCTCGCCTCGACCTTTCACGCCATCCTGGCGGCCTATCTGAGCGATCCGGTGCGTGGCTGGGTGGCCATGCGCGTGGCCGATTCCGCCGCGCCGCGCCAGGGGGCCTTCGAAGACCGTTTTGCCAGGAACTACCGCGAGGCCGTGGCGCTCGGTCGCTTCCGTGAGATCGACATGACCGCCGCGTGGACGGTCGCCTTCGGCGCCATGCGCATGGCCCAGCGCGACGCCGTGACGGGCGCCGCAGCGCCGGTCCAGACCGTGCAGGTTGTGGCCCTGGTGTTGAGTGCGTTCGGCGTGCCCTACGATGAGGCCCACCAGATCAGCGCCGCCGAGGCCGAGGCTGCGCGTGTGGCCATGTCGGCGGCCAGGACCTAGGACGCCAGCCGGCGCTCCACCCGTTCTCGCCACAGCGCCACGAGCGGCGTCACGGCCAGTTCCATCACCAGGGGAATGGCGACCGACGGCGGCAGGCCCGTACTGGGCGCGCCGATCAGCCGCGCCAGGCCGCCGATCACGACGATGGCTGCCAGGCCCCGCACGACGGCGCCGCGCCGCTCGATGGTCGGCACGCACCACCAGAACGTCAGTCCGATGCCGAGCAACAGGCCCGAGAGATAGCGGGCCTCGCTGGCCGACGTCGTGCCGACAGTGTCCATGTGGCCCAGCGCGCCCCAGCCGCCGCCATAGACCGGCACACAGCCGGCCAGGACGATCACCCCCTGCAGCAGGCGCCGTTCAGCGCGCGGCGAGATCACCCGAACAGGTCCGCTTGGGCCGCCGGCGGCCGCGCCGGTGGCGGCTGGACGACCGCCGCGCCTTCGATGGTCAACAGCCGGACCTTCGTGTCGACCCCGCCCGGGGCCGAGAAGCCGCCGAGCTTGCCGCCCGCCGCCGTCACCCGATGGCAAGGAACAACGATGGGCCAGGGATTGGCCCCCAGCGCCTGACCGACATTGCGGGCCAGCAGCTTGTCGCCCAACCGCACGGCGATCTCGCCATAGGTCAGGGTTTCCCCCGGCGGGATGGCTCTGGCGATTTCGTAGACGCGGGCGTTGAACTCCGGGACCCGGCCGATATCGATCTCCACGTCCAGCAGATCAGGCCGCCCGCCGGCCAGCAAGGCGCGGATATCGGCGATGGCCTTTTGGATCGCAGGCGTCGGCGGCGTTTCGGCCGCGCCAGGGTGCTTGCGCAGGAAGCTCCGGCAGGCGGTTTCTGGGTCGGGATGGGGCAGGTGGACGGCCACGAGGCCCCTGTCGCTCCAGGCCAGGCCCGCCCAGCCGATGACCGTGTCGAAGAGGGTGTAACGGATCATCCGCCCGTTATAGTCCCGCGCGCCGAAATCCGCTGGCGGCTTTCGGACATCGATGCCGGCTAGAGCGCCTTGCGGAACCGGGCCACGTAGAAGCCGTCGGTCCCGCCGTCCAGGTGGTGCGGCAGGATACGCAAGGTTCCGTCGGCCTTCAGGCTGGCGGCCGGCGACCCGCCTTCGCCGGGACGCACCGGGTCCAGCACCATGCCCGGCGTGCGATTCAGGAACGCCGCCACCTGGCCCTCGCCCTCCTCCGGCTCCAGAGAGCAAACGCAATAGACCATCCGTCCGCCGGGCTTCGTGCGCCGCGCCGCGGAATCCAGTAGCCGGCTCTGCACCGCAGCCAGGCTGGCGATATCCCCGGGCCGCGCCGCCCACAGCGCGTCCGGATGGCGGCGGAAGGTGCCTGTGGCTGAGCAGGGCGCGTCCAGCAGGACCGCGTCGAACGTCCGCCGGTCCGGCCAGCTTCCGGCGTCGGCGGTGACGATCTCGGCCTCCAGTCCAAGCCTGGCCAGGTTCTCGCTGACCCGCTTCAGGCGCGGGGCGGAGCGGTCCAGCGCGGTGACGCTTGCCCCGGCCGCGGCCAGTTGCAGCGTCTTGCCGCCCGGCGCGGCGCAAAGGTCGAGCGCGGTTTCGCCCGGCTGGCCAGCCAGCAGGCGGGCCGGGACAGCGGCTGAGGCGTCCTGAACCCACCACAGACCCTCGGCGAACCCCGGCCAGGTCGCCACGTCGCCGCGTCGCTCGGTGCGCAGGGACCCGCCGGGCAGGACGACGGCTTCCAGGTCGTCGGACAGGGCGGCCGGGGTCGAGGGATCCTTCAGCGACAGGTCCGTTCCGGGCTCCTGTCCGATCACGGCGGCGAGCGCACGGGCCTCTTCGGCGCCAAAGGCGGCCTGCCAGCGCATGTAAAGCCACTGAGGGGCGAGCAGTTCGGGGTCATCGAGCTCCGGCGGCTCGCGGATCAGCCCGCGCAGGACGGCGTTCACCAGGCCCTTGAGCGGGGCGGCGACCTTGGCGGTCATGTCGACGGCGGTTGTCACCGCGGCGTGCGGCGGGGTCTTCAGGACAAACACCTGGGCCACGGCCAGGCGCAGGATCTGCACGACGATCTCGGGCGGCGGCTTCTTCAACCGCGCCTGCAGGGCGTTGTCGATGGCCCCCAGCCGGCGAAGGGTCGCCATCACCAGGGCGCGGGCGAAGGCCCGGTCGCGGGGCGCCAGGGCCGCCAGCGCCGGATGGTTCAGGCCTTCGTCCACACCGGCGCGCTTGCCGAGGGCGGCGACCAGCAGGTCGAGCGCGGCCATGCGGGCCGGCAGGCCCCCGCCGTTCAGGTTCTGGGCGTCGTTCGGTACTGCGGTGTCATTCACCGGCGCGGCGTGCCCGGATCGGCGCGCCGGCGCAAGGGCGAAGTCAGGCGGCCTTGCGCCAGGCCGACGCCACGCTGCCCAGGAAGGTCAGCATTCCGGCGATCGCCAGGACGGTCCCCAGGACGACGCCGCGCAGGGCCGGCTTGTTTCCGCTCAGGAACATGGCCAGCGATGGGATCATCACCAGGACCGCGGCGGTCGAGAGGATGAAATTGATCCAGCCCAACCGCCCGGCACGGCCAGACAGGGCATAGAAGGTTCCCATCAGCGCCAGGGTCGCCCAGCCAAGCAGGTTCAGGTGGGCGTGCGCGGGCGCCAGTGTGAAGTCTTCGCTGGAGCCCATGATGGCGCCCCAGACCATGCCCGCGAGCA
This sequence comes from Caulobacteraceae bacterium, assembly GCA_947475465.1. Lineage (GTDB taxonomy): Bacteria > Pseudomonadota > Alphaproteobacteria > Caulobacterales > Caulobacteraceae > Phenylobacterium. The sequence continues at coordinate 37,457 of CANJLK010000011.1, forward strand.
CGAAGAGGCCGCCGACGGTGAAGAAGGACAAGGCTAGTCTGGACATTGGATTTCCCCCCAAGATCGTAAGGGAGGAAACCAACGAACGCCGCCGATGGCAAGGCTTGGCGATCCGCCGGCCCGGCCTTAGATTCAGGCCATGGACGAGACCCCCACAACCGCGGCCCCTGGAAAGCCCCTGACCGCCGCCGCCCGGCGGGCTCTGCAGGAAGCCGAAGCCCGCCACGCCGCCGCCAAGGCCGCCCAGGCCGCGGAAGAACACGGCGGCCCAAAGGGCCTGGAACCGACCCGCTTCGGCGACTGGGAGCGCAAGGGCCTGGCGGTGGACTTCTAACCCGCCTGGGCCATCTCGGCGGTGATCCGCAGGGCCGCGGCCTGCGGGTCGTTGGCGGCGGTGATGGGGCGGCCGCAGACAATGTGGCTCGCGCCGGCCTTCAGGGCCTCCAGCGGCGTGGCGGCGCGGGCCTGGTCGTTCTTCGCCGACCAGTCGGGGCGCACCCCCGGCGTCACCACCAGGAAGTCGCGGCCACCGAGAGCGCGCGCCAGCGCGGCCTCGTGCGGGCTGGCGATCACCCCGTCGCAGCCGGCGGCGATGGCCTGGTGGATGCGCCGTTCGACCAGGGCGCGGGCGCCTTCCGAATAGCCCATCTCCTCCAGATCCGCGTCGGCCAGACTGGTAAGCACCGTCACCGCCAGCACCTTCAGGCTCGAGGCCCCCCGCCCCCGCACGGCGGCGGCCATCACCTGCGGCTCGCCGTGAACGGTGAGGAAGTCGCAGCCCGAGCCCGCCAGCACCGAGGCGGCCTTCTGAACCGTCGTCGGGATGTCATGCAGCTTCCAGTCGAGGAACACCTGCTTGCCCTGGGCCTTCAGGTCGCGCGCCAGAACCATGCCGTCGGAGGCGAAGAGCTCCAGCCCGACCTTGTAGAAGCTGACGGCCGGACCCAGGGCGACGACCGCGGCGCGGGCCTCCTCGGTTGTCGGGAAATCCAGCGGCACGATCAGGCGCGGGTCGGCCTTGACGGCGGGTTGCAGGAGGTCGGCGGCGGCCATGGCGGGCTCCGGGCATGCGAGGGCGCAAGCCGGAGGGTCGGCGGGCGCAGCAATTTGGGCTAAGACCCGGGGATGATCCATTGGGACTTCGCGGTCAACTTCTTCGTGGCGCTGTTCGCCCTGCTCGACCCGATCGGCAATGTGCCGGTGTTCGCCGCCTCGACGGCGGGCGCATCCAGCCGCCAGCGGGCGCAGATCGCGCTCTATATCTCGCTGTTCGTCGCGGGCTTCCTTGTCTTCTTCTACTTCTCCGGCCTGGCCCTGCTCACCTTCTTCGGCATCTCCATGCCGGCCTTCCGCATCGCCGGCGGGGTGATCCTGTTCATGCTGGGCCTCAAGATGGTGAACGACGACTTCACCGCCGGCTTCGCCAGCGCCGCCGAGGAGACCGGCGACAAGGCCACCTATGTCCGCCGCCGCGTCGAACAGATGATCGTGCCCTTCGCCATGCCGCTGCTGATCGGCCCCGGCGCGATCTCGACGGTGATCATCTACGCCAGCCAGGCCAAGGCCTATGGCCTGCAGGGCGCCGCCACGGGTGTGGCGGTCATCATCGCCGTGGCCCTGGCCACCCTGCTGTCATTCCTGGCGACGCCGGTGATCAGCCGCATCTTCGGCAAGATCGGGCTGTCAATCATCGTGCGGGTGCTGGGGCTGATCCTCTGCGCCATGGCGGTGCAGTTCCTGATCTCCGGCTTCGCCGACGCCACCCACGGCTTCATCCGCCACGACGCCGCCATGCCCTATCCCAGTTGACTCTTTTTCGACCGTCATGGCCGGGCGCGTCCCGGCCATCCAGAAACGCAGGCGACCGAGACACGAAGCACGCGCCGCCGCTTCGCCAGACCTTCAGCATCTGCGCGTCTGGATCCCCGGGACAAGCCCGGGGATGACGAACGAAGTCCAGGGCTTCACATCTTACGGAACCGCGCCCCCTGGCTCCTGAACAGGGCGAGCGCCCATTCGTCGGGAACCAGCTTGGCGAGGGCGGCGATGGCCTTGTTGGGCGCGCCCGGCACGCAGACGGCGCGGTTGGCCTCCACCGCCTCGTAGCCGGCCGCCGCCACCTCGTCGGCTCCCATCCACAGCCAGGGCGGAGTGGCGGCGCTGATCTGGGCGCGCGTCCCGTTGACGTCATGAAATTCCGAATAGGTGAAGCCGGGGCAGAGGGCGCTGACGTGGACGCCATGCGCCTCGGCCTCCAGGTGCAGGCTCTGGGAGAACTTGATCAGGAAGCTTTTGCTCGCCCCGTAGAGCGTGTGGGCCGCCGAACCGGGCAGCAGGCCCGCCAGGGAGGCCACATTGACGATCCGCCCGAAGCCACGGTGGATCATGCCCGGCAGAACCCTGTGGGCCAGTTCGGCCGGCGCGGTCATCATCACCTGGATAAAAGCCTGCTGCGCCTCCCAGCGGGTCTCGGCGTAGGTTCCCGGCAGGCCATAGCCGGCGTTGTTCACGAGCACGTCCACCGTGCGGCCGTGGGCAGTGAGAAAATCGAGAATCTGGCCCGGCGCCTCCGGCTCGCTAAGGTCAGCCGCGACGCTCAAGGTCTCGACGCCGTAGCGCAGGGAGATCTCGTCCGCCAGTTTCTCCAGCCGATCCAGCCGCCGCGCGGTGAGCGCCACGTCATAGCCGTGGCTGGCCAGCACCCGCGCCATGGCCGCCCCGATCCCCGCTGAAGCGCCGGTCACCAGAGCCAGTTTACGATCCATGCCACGTCCCCAATCCCACGCCCGAACCTAGGGCCGAAGCCCCGGCATTCAAGGAAAAGCCGCGCGGCATGGCGTCGCCGAAAAATGGGCGCCATTGAACGGGGTCAAGATTGGGTGTATCGCGCCCGCCGCACGACGGCATCGGGCCGCCTTAAGGGAACAGCGTTGGTGTTCCCGGAGAGAATGGATGGCTGATCCGGCCGGGGGCGCTGCTGTGGCGCCCGAGGAATCGCCTCGCTCTGCGCATTCCGAATCCTTCTTCGCCCTGGCGCTTGGGTCGATGGGTGTGGTGTTCGGCGACATTGGCACCAGCCCGCTCTACGCCATGCGCGAGGCGCTGCGTCACACCCGCGCGACGATCTCTCCGGAAACCGCCGTCCTGGGCGTCATCTCGCTGGTCACCTGGGCGCTGATCCTTATCGTCACGGTCAAATATGTCGTCTTCCTGATGCGGGCGGACAACAAGGGCGAAGGCGGCACGCTGGCCCTGATGGCGCTGGCGCAGCGCTTCGTGCCGCGCCGTTCGGGCTGGGTGCTTTTCCTGGGCATGATCGGGGCGGCGCTGTTCTACGGCGACGGCATCATCACGCCGGCAATGTCCGTGCTGTCGGCGGTTGAAGGCATCCGCGACGCGCCCGGTGCGCCGCACGAGGTCGCCAAGCTGACCGTGCCGATCGCCGCCGGCATCCTGATCGCGCTCTTCCTGATCCAGGCCAAGGGCACCGCCAGCGTCGCCCGCTACTTCGGCCCGATCTGCGCCCTGTGGTTCCTCGTCCTGGCGGGACTGGGCATTTACCACATCATCGACGACCCCTCGGTCTTCCGGGCGCTGTCGCCTCACTACGGGGTCATCTTCCTGATCGACAACGGCTTCCTGGGCTTCGTGATCCTGGGCAGCGTATTCCTGGCGGTGACCGGGGCCGAGGCGCTCTATGCGGACATGGGCCATTTCGGGAAGAAGCCCATCCAGGCGGCCTGGCTGTTCTTCGTCCTGCCGGCCCTGCTCCTGAACTATCTGGGTCAGGGCGCGCTGGTGCTTCACCATCCCGGCGCCCACGTGGACCCGTTCTACCGGATGATCCCGCAGGCCATCTACTGGCCCGTCCTGATCCTGGCCAACCTGGCGACCGTGGTGGCCTCACAGGCGGTGATCACGGGCGCCTTCTCGATGACCCAGCAGGCCGTACAGCTGGGCCTCTTCCCGCGCATCGACATCCGCCGGACCTCCGAGACCCAGGCCGGCCAGATCTATGTGCCGCAGGTCAACACCTTCCTGATGGTGGGGGTGCTGGTGCTGCTGTTCACCTTCAAGAGCTCGTCCAACCTGGGCGCGGCCTATGGCATCGCGGTGACCGGGGCGATGTTCGTCGACACGCTGCTCTTCATGGTCATCGTCCGCTACATGTGGCGTCGGCCCGCCTGGCAGGCAGTGCTGGCGGTCTCCGGCTTCATCGCCCTGGACCTGACCTTCATCTCCTCCAACCTCCTGAAGATCCCCGACGGGGCCTGGCTGCCGCTGGTGCTGGGCGCGGCCATGGTGGTGATCATGTGGACCTGGACCCGCGGCTCGCAGATCCTCACGGAAAAGACCCGTCGCGACAGCGTGCCCATGGTCGAGCTGTCGGAGATCCTCAAGGCCCGCGCCCCGCACCGGGCGCCCGGGACCGCGATCTTCCTGACCTCCGACCCCACCATGGCGCCCGTGGCGCTGATGCATAACCTCAAGCACAACAAGGTGCTCCACGAGAAGAACATCATCCTGACGATCGACACTGCGGAGACCCCGCGGGTGACCGACCAGGACCGCATCGCCATCGAGCCGGTCAACGACGACTTCAAGAAGATCGTCATCACCTACGGCTTCATGGAAAGCCCGAACCTGCCCAAGGCGCTGGGCCTGTGCCGCAAGCTGGGCCTGAAGTTCGACATCATGGCCACCAGCTTCTTCCTCGGCCGCCGCTCGGTGGTGCCCTCGGCCCAGAGCGGCATGCCCCTCTGGCAAGATAAGTTGTTCATCTTCCTGATGAAGAACTCCGCCAACCCGACCGACTTCTACAAGATCCCGCCAGGCCGGGTGGTCGAGTTGGGCACCCAGGTGACGGTATGAGGCCACCCGCCGGCGTTCAGGTCACGGGCTGAGCCATGGTCCTGGCCTATATCGGCGACGCGCTCTGGGTCATCGCGCTCAGCCTGATGTTCGCCGCCTCGCGAGCGGCCGCGCTCCGGACCAAGGGCATGGCGCGCCTGCCCTATCTGAGCGGCGAGGGGCCGCGGACCTTCGTGCTGTGGGCCGTGCCGGTCGCGAGTTTCGCGGCCAGCCTGTGGCCGGCGATCCAGGCGCGCAGCATGATGGGCGACGCCGCCGTCATCCTCTTTGGCCTGCGCGCCGTCGCGCCGCCCCTGCTGGTCCTGCTTCACCTGCGCGGCCTGCGCGACACCTTCACGCGCTAAGCCTCCAGCCCCTTTCGCTCCTGAGGCGAATTGCGTGGACGACCGGCGTTCGCATCCCGATGATATCAAACGAGGGCATCGGGACACTCGACGGAATTTTTGGAGGCTGGGGTGAAGAAATCCTATTTTGCGGGCCTGGGCGCCGCGCTCGGCGTGGCGCTGCTGTCGACACAGGCCGCCGCGGCCGTCACGGCGATTTCCGGCTACGTCAACGTCACGGCCTCGGCGACGGCCGACGGCGGCCAGACCGTGACCGACAGCGCGGGCGATTCCTGGACCGGCGTCCCGACGAACCTGGGGACCGTCGGGGCGAACGCCGTCAGCAGTGATGGCAACGGCAACGCGATCTCGGCCTTCGGCTACGTCTACGGCGCCTGGAATTCGGAAAGCTCCGGCGTCTTCCAGGGCCAGGACTTTGGTTGGAACTTCAACAATGCTTCCGGCGAGGCCGACACCACCGGTAACCCGGTCAACTGGAGCTACACCTTCGACACCAGTGCGCCAGCGTCGTTCAACCTGGGCTACAACGTCTACCATTTCGGAAACGGGTTCGGTCTTTGGGGCTGGAATCTCGCCTTGGACGGTAACGACATCCTGAACTTGCAGAATGCGTTCTCACCCGATGCCAGCGGGAACTTCAGCTATGATCTGACAAGCGGAACCCATACCGTCGAACTGCGCAACAACGCGAACCTGCGGTCCGGCGGTTTCACCCAATCCTACCTCGAAGGCGACTTCTCGTGGTCGATCGGGCCGCCGTCCAACTCGGATGTGCCGGAACCGGCCAGCTGGGCGCTCATGCTGATGGGCTTCGGCGGGCTTGGCGCGGCCCTGCGCCGTCGCCGCGCCGCCACACGGCTGGCTATCGGCTAACGACAGACCCTCGACTGTCAGGTTTCGGACCCCGGCGCCGCGAGGCGCCGGGGTTTTCTGTTCTGGCGGCTCTTTGGCATTCTTCCTTGAACTACAGCCGCGCCTGCCCTTAAACGCGCGGGCCGCCCGTTATCCCCCGCCTTCAGGACCTCCGCCGCGCCATGGCCGATAAATCCATCAAGAAAGTCGTGCTCGCCTATTCCGGCGGCCTGGACTCCTCGACGATCGTCAAGTGGCTGCAGACCGAATTGGGCGCCGAGGTGGCGACCTTCACGGCCGACCTGGGCCAGGGCGAAGAAGTCGAACCGGCCCGCCAGAAGGCGATCACCCTGGGCGTCAAGCCGGAGTACGCCTTCGTCGAGGACGTCCGCGAGGAGTTCGTGCGCGACTACGTCTTTCCGATGTTCCGGGCCAACACGGTCTATGAGGGCCAGTACCTGCTGGGCACCAGCATCGCTCGGCCGCTGATCGCCAAGAAGCAGATTGAGATCGCCCGCAGGATCGGCGCCGACGCCGTCGCCCACGGCGCCACCGGCAAGGGCAACGACCAGGTCCGGTTCGAGATCGCCTACTACGCCCTGGAGCCCGACATCCACGTCGTCGCCCCCTGGCGCGAATGGGACTTCAAGAGCCGCGAGGCCCTGCTGAACTTCGCCGAGAAGCACCAGATCCCGATCACCAAGGACAAGCGCGGCGAGGCGCCGTTCAGCGTCGACGCCAACCTGCTGCACTCTTCCTCTGAAGGTAAGGTGCTGGAGGATCCGGCGGTCGAGGCCCCCGAGTTCGTCCACATGCGCACCCTCTCGCCGGAGGACGCGCCCGACAAGCCCACCGTCTTCACTCTGGATTTCGAAAAAGGCGATCCGACCGCAATCGACGGCGTGAAGATGTCGCCGGCCACGATCCTTACCGAGCTGAACCGGCTGGGCCACGACAATGGCGTGGGCCGCCTGGACCTGGTGGAGAACCGCTACGTCGGCATGAAGTCCCGCGGTGTGTACGAAACGCCCGGCGGCACGATCCTGCTGGCCGCCCACCGGGGCATCGAAAGCATCACCCTCGACCGGGGCGCCATGCACCTGAAGGACGAGCTGATGCCGAAGTACGCGTCGCTCATCTACAACGGCTTCTGGTTCGCGCCTGAGCGCGAGATGCTGCAGGCGGCCATCGACCTAAGTCAGAAGAACGTCACCGGCCAGGTCCGGGTGAAGCTCTACAAGGGCAATGTGACGGTCATCGGCCGCACCAGCCCCTATTCGCTCTATGATCAGGAGCTGGTCACCTTCGAAGAGGGCAAGGTCGCCTACGACCACCGCGACGCGGCGGGCTTCATCAAGCTCAACGCCCTTCGCCTGAGAGTCGCGGCCAAGCGCGACAAGCGAATCTCCGGCTAAGCGTCCAGACGATTGAAGGGATAGCGGTCGCGGATTTGCAGCTGGAAGAAGCGGCCCTTGGATTCCGCTTCCAGGAACGAGCGGCAGACCTCGCCCGGCACGCCGACATAGACGTAGCGCTCGCCGCTGGCGAAGCGGACCAGAAGTTTGGCCCGTTGGGTGTCGTAGTCGATCTGACTGATCGCGGTCGAATCCACGTGCATCGGCTGTCTCCCGGCGGCCCAGCACCCCCTAAACTCCCGGGGCGTCACCAGCGGTTCCCGAATGCAGCCGATCCGTGCCAAGCTCGCTCCAAGGCGACGCTTCGCATCGCCTCGAAATCGGGGGAGACACCATGCAACCGCACGTCCTGGTGGCGATCGTCACCATCATCTCGGTCCTGACCTACCTGACCATGGGGCTTCGTGTCGCCGGCGCGCGACGCAAGTCCGGCATCGCCGCGCCGGCCATGACCGGCGATCCGGAACTGGAACGGACCATCCGCGCCCACTACAACACACTGGAATGGCTGCCGATCTACCTGGTCGGCCTATGGCTGTTCGCCATCTACTGGAACGACCTGGTGGCCGCGGGCCTGGGCATCGTCTGGATCTTGGGCCGCATCCTCTATGTGCGCGGCTACATCGCGGCGGCCGAGAAGCGCGAGCTGGGCTTTGGCATCCAGGCCCTCGCCACCGCCGTCCTGCTGTTCGGGGCGTTGGGTCGGCTGGTTTGGCTGCTGATCAAGGTCGGCTACGCCTGACCGTCTCGACCGTCCGCCCCGCCTGTGGCAGAGCCGGTGGGCCATGTTCGCGCCCGTCGACCCCGCCCGCTACGCAGCCTACCTGGGGGTGATGTCGGTAATGGTGGTGACGCCGGGGCCGGCGAACCTCTTCGCGATCGCCACAGGCGCCCACGGGGGCCGGACCGCGGTCCTGCGGGCGGTGGCCGGCATGAACCTGGCGAGCCTGGTCTGGATCGGCGGGGCGGCCCTGGGCCTAGCGGCCCTGGCGCGGGCCTTGCCCGCATTCTTCCACGCGATGGCCTATGTAGGCGCGGCCTATGTCGCTTGGCTGGGCCTGAGAGCGCTTTGGGCGGCGCGCGGCGAGGCGAGCCCGGTCGCGCAGGGGCCGGCGCGCGCCGGCCGGTCGGCCTTCCGCGACGGCTTCGCCGTGCAGATCTCCAATCCCAAGGCCCTGCTCTTCACCACCGTGGTCCTGCCGCCCTTCCTCGACCCCGCCAGGCCGCTGACGGGTCAGCTGGCGGTGTTCGCGGCGACGGTGGTGGTGATGGATGTGGCGGTGATGACAGCCTATGGCGTCGGCGGAGCAGCGATCGCCGCGCGGATGACTGAGCCTGGTTTCCGGCGCGGATTCGCGGTGTTCACAGGCGCCCTGCTGCTCACCGCGGCGGTCCTTATCGCCTTTCGCGCCGCAAGCTTCGCCTGACGCGCGGAAACCACAATTGGGTCCGAGTGTTGTGCTGTAACCATGTCCGTTCGAGGGACAGAGCTGTCCGAGACCTGAAAATGTCCAAAAGATCGATCGCCATCCTCGCGGCCCTGGCGCTGGGCGCCAGCCTCGCCGCCTGCCAGACGGCCACGCCCTATCAGCCCAACCTGCCCGGCAACGCCGCCTCGGGAGGCTATTCCGAGATCAGGCTTGAGCCCGACCGCTGGCGGGTGACGTTCAGCGGCAATTCCATGACCTCACGTGAGACCGTTGAGGGCTATCTGCTGTTCCGGGCCGCGGAACTCACCCTGCAGCAGGGCGACGACTGGTTCACCATCATCGATCGCCACACCGACAAGGACACCAAGACCTATGTCGAGCCCGATCCGCTCTACCATCCCTGGTATGGCCCGGCTTACGGCTACTGGCGGCCGTCCTGGCGGTTCCGCGGCCGCGGTTTCGGTTGGCGCACCTGGGACCCGTTCTTCGGCGACCCCTTCTGGGCCGACCGCATGGACGTCCAGACCGTCGAGAAATTCGAGGCCTCGGCCGAGATCGTCACCCACAAGGGCGCCAAGCCGGCGGGCGATCCCCGGGCCTTCGACGCCCACGCGGTGGCCGACAGCCTGAAGCCTCGCATCCAGTACCCCGCCCCCAAGTAGCCAATCGGCGCCCGCGCACGAAAAAGCCCCGGCTCTCGCGAGCCGGGGCCTGTTCAGGTCTGGCCGGGCCGAAGCCCCGGCGGCTTAGGCGGTAGCGCCCAGCACCTTGCGGCGCGAACGCAGGGCCGCGCCGACGCCGCCGAAGCCCAGGATCATCAGGGCCCAGGCGCCCGGCTCGGGTACTTCGCCGGCGCTGAAGTGGCTGATCTCGAAGCTGTTGGTGGTCGAGTAGAAATCGATCGACGTCAGGTCGCGATCGAACTGGAAGGTCAGGCGCCCGTTGCTCCGGTCGCTCGACTGATTGCCGTTGTCGGTGACCAGGCCACCGGTGTTGCCGGCGATCCAGCCGCCGTCCACCGCGTCAGTTACGTTCGTGCCCGCATAGTGGAACACGATGTGATTGTAGCCGTCGAGCGAGCCCGAGTAGAGGCCGAAAGCGTTCACACCGCTGCGGGTGATGTGGAGGGTCGCGAAGCCATCAGCCGGGTTCACAGTGCCGTGGCCGTAAAGGGTCAGGTACTGGGTCGAATCTTCGCCCGAGGGGTCCACCGTCAGCGGCACGGCCGGCGAGGCGCTGTTGCCAGTATGGCCGGTGAACAGCGCGGCGCTGGCGTTGCCGGTCAGGCTGAAGCCGCTGTAGTTGAAGATGATGTTCGCAAACGTCGGCGCGCCGCTTGTCTCGAAGCTGGTGATGATCTGCTGGCCGGACGGGGCGCTGAAGTCCTTTCCGCCGAACGACGCGTAGGTCAGGTCATTCATGCCCGGCAGCGGGCTGGCGGCGCTGGACGCGCCGGCGGCGGCCAGAAGGCCGAGGGCGGCGGTGGCCGCGAGAACGAGACGGAGTTTCATGCAATCTCCTGCAGTCGACGAATAGGGTCGGCCGAAAACAAGCTGGGCCATTTGTAGTTGAGTCATAAACGTGTGTCTGACGCCCGACGAATCTTTTCCCTATCCAGGGGATTTTTCGCCGCGCCGCCGAGCACAGCTGGGGACAGCTGGGGACAGCCGCCGCCGGCGTGGGCTGTACAGGACCGGCTTGATTGTCGATGGTGTCGGGATCGCGACCAAGCGAACCCCTAGGCCGGATCAACTGGCCAGTCTGCCCGGAGGAAATTCCATGCGCTACACGACCAGTGTCCCCGGCTTCACCATGTTCCAGGGCAATTCGGGTCAGCCGGAATGGTCGCGCGACCTGAAGCCGGATCACATCCAGATCATCGCCCAGCGCGCCGAGGCGCGGGGAATTTCGCACCTTTCCATCCCGTGGCACATCGCGATGCCGCGCGACGACTACGGATCGAACATGGGCGCGCGGTGGCCGCATTCCCTGGCCACAGCCGGGCTCCTTCTGGGCGCGACAAAGACCATCACCGTGGCCCCCCTGGTCGTCTCGCCGTGCCACAACACCATCGAGCTGGCCAAGGCCTTCGCCACCCTGGATTGGATGTCGGGCGGACGCTGCCTGCCGGTCATCCTGGCGGGCTACACCCAGTGGGAGTTCGACCTCCTGGGCGGCGACTACGAGAACCGCAACGACATCACCGACGAGCAGGTAGAGGCCATGCAGGCCCTGTGGGGCCGCGAGAACCCTCGCTACGACGGCAGGTTCGTGCAGGTTCCCGACCTGCTCTTCGAGCCGAAGCCGATCGGCGGGACCATTCCAATGTGGTTCGGCGGCAAGGCCAAGCGGGCGCTGCGCCGAATGGCGAAATATGGCGTCGGATGGCAGTCTTACGCCACCAATGCCGAGGATGTGCCGGCCGCGGTCGAGTACATCCGCGCCCAGCCGGGGATCGGCGACAAGCCTCTCGACATCTTCTGCTACTTCGCCAACCCGACCCACGACCCGGTGTCGCACGCGCAGTCCGAGGCGCCCAAGGTGGTTGTGGGCGACGCCGCGATCATCGAGCGCGCCCAGTACCTGGCCGACAAGAAGATCAACGTGACCGGCGCGCCGCTCAACTCCTACGCCGAAAAGGGCGTCCTGAAGCCGGCGCGGTCCTTCGAGGAATACCTCGACCGTCTCGACTGGTTCGGCCAGGAGATCATCCCCGCGACGCGGTCGTTCGGCGACCCGCCAGCCGTCATGGCCCGCAAGGCCTAGCCAAGAGCCCGCGCCCTCCCGCCGGTCCGGCGGGAGGTCACAAGGGTCTTCAAGTCTGCGGAAAATTTGGAGCGGGCGAAGAGATTCGAACTCTCGACCCCAACCTTGGCAAGGTTGTGCTCTACCACTGAGCTACGCCCGCGCTCCTCGAAGGCGTCCTAGCCCCCGAAAATTCGAAGGCGGCTTATGGCAGACGCCCATGGGCTTTGCAAGGCGCGAAGCGGGCGCGGGCGCGCGACGGCCTAGCGGCCGAAACGTGGGGCCTTCAGGCGGCGCTTGTTGGTGTGGTCTTCGCGGGCCGGGGCGACCTCTTCCGGGTACTCACCCTTGAAGTAGTAGCGCTGCCAGGCCTCCTTGGTGGCCTCGGGGTCCTGGCGGAAGATTTTCTTGTTGAACTCGCTGCGGTGCTTTTCCCAGACGTCGTACTGGTGGCGCAGCTCGGGGTTGGAATCCATCCGCCGGATCACCGGCTGGATCTCGTGCAGGGGCTTGTCCTGGATGAGGGTGATGAAGCAGAAGGCCTCGCCCTTTTCGAAGCGCACCTTGCCGGGACGGGTGAACAGCCAGTTCATGGTGAAGGGGAAGGGCAGCCAGTCGGTCTCGACGACGCCGGCCAGGGGCTGGATGCCGTCCTTCATGTGGTTGGGCGGCCCCATCACCATCATCGACCAGCCCGGCGGAGTGCGGAACAGATAGCCCGGATGCATGGTCAGGACGCCATGGCTGAAATGGCTGGTGGCCAGGCGGTGGAAGTCCGGGCTGGGGTGGTCCGGTCTTAGGGTGATGTCCTCCTGGCGGATCCCCCCCGTCCACTCGGCGGTGAAGGCCACGGGCGACAGGAGCTCCCACCCGGAGGTGTTGGCCATGTTGAGCGGCAGGCAGCGGTAGGCGTGGCGCGAGGCGAAGCTTTCCATCCAGTTGCGTTCCAGCCGCCCGGGGATCATCTCCGGCGGCCGCTCGGTCGTCGGATAGCACTCGAGTTCCATCACGGGAGTCACCTGGGGCTGGACGCTGACCGGTTCCTTAAAGCGGCGGGCCGGGCCGGCGTCCAGTTCCACTGTCGCGCGGGCTTCGATAAGACGCCCCGATGAAGACCCGCGCCGAACTCATGGCCCTGCTGGCAATCCTCGGCGTCGAGACCGAGACGATCGACCATCCCGCCGTCTTCCGGGTGGGCGAGGGGGAGGACATCAAGGCGGCCATCCCAGGCGCCCACACCAAGAACCTGTTCCTGAAGGACGCCAGGGGCCAGCTGTGGCTGATCTCGGCCCGGGACACGACCCAGATCGACCTCAAGCGCCTGCCCGCCGCGATCGGCGCGGGACGGCTGTCGTTCGGGGCCGAAGCCCTGATGGTCGAAGCCCTGGGCGTCACGCCCGGATCGGTGACCGCGCTCGCCCTGATCAACGATCCCGACCATCGGGTCCGCTTCGTCCTGGACCGCGCCCTGGCCGACGCGGACAGGGTGAATTTCCACCCCCTGACCAACACCGCCACCACCGGGCTCAGCCAGGCGGGGTTGCGGACCTTCCTGGCGGCGGTGGGCGTGACGCCCCTGATCGTCGATTTCACCGCCATGACGGTGGTCTAAGGTCCACTCACACGTTGAAGCCGCGCGCCTGCGGGACCATCTTGGCGGCGAAACGTTGGAACTGGCGCCAGCCGAAGGAAGAGACTGCCCATGAGCCTGATCGGTGAAACCGCCGGGGCCGCCGCCGCCGATGTCGTCAAGGACGGCACGGACGAGAGCTTCATCGACGATGTGGTCGAGGCATCCCGGTCGGCGGCGGTCATCGTCGACTTCTGGGCGCCTTGGTGCGGCCCCTGCCGCCAGCTTGGGCCGGCCATCGAGAAGGCCGTGCTGGCCGCCAAGGGCAAGGTGAAGCTGGTCAAGATCGACATCGACAAGAACCCGGCCTACGCGGGCCAGCTTCGCGTCCAGTCGATACCGGCGGTGTTCGCCTTCGTCGACGGCAAGCCGGTCGACGGCTTCATGGGCGCCTTGCCCGACAGCCAGGTGAAGGCCTTCGTCGACAAGCTGGCCAAGATGGCGCCCGGCGGCGCCTCGCCGATCGACGACCTTCTGGATATGGCCAAGGAGTCCCTGGCGCTGGGCGACCTGGGCGGCGCGGCCCAGGCCTACGCCCAGGTGCTGCAGGCCGATCCGCAGAACGTGAAGGCCCTGGGCGGCATGGCCCGGCTGTACCTGGACTCCGGCGACGCCGAACATGCCCGGGAAATCCTGGCCATGGTCCCGCCCGACGCCAAGGACCAAGGGGTGGATAGCGTCCGGGCCGCCCTGGCGCTGGCCGCGGAGGCGCCCTCCGACACCAAGGCCTTCGAGGACCGGCTGTCCGCCGACCCCGACGACCACGAGGCCCGCTTCGAACTGGCCAAGGCCTTCGCCGGCTCGCACCGCCTGGAGCAGGCGGCCGACCAGCTCCTGACGATCATCGAGAAGGACCGGACCTGGAATGACGAGGCGGCGCGCAAGCAGCTGCTCACCGTCTTCGAGGCCGCCGGCCTGATGTCGGAGATCGCCCGCAACGGCCGCAAGCGGCTGTCCGCCATACTGTTCAGCTGAACGCCAGGAAAGAGCCCGCCATGCCCGGCTACCGTCACGCGGCCGACCTGCTGCAGGTGATCCCGGTCTTCCCGCTGGACGGGGCGCTGCTGCTGCCCGGCGGCGACCTGCCCCTGCAGATCTTCGAGCCGCGCTATCTGAACATGATCGATGACGCCATGGCCGGCGACCGGATCATCGGCATGATCCAGACCCGGGCCGGCGGCGACCGCGAACGGCCAAGACTGGCCGGCGTCGGCTGCGCGGGGCGCATCACCGCCTATGCCGAGACCTCCGATGGCCGCTACCTCATCACCCTGACCGGCGTCTGCCGGTTCGAGGCGGGCGAGGAGATGAGCGTGCCCATGCCCTATCGCCAGCTGCGGGTGAGCTACGAGCGCTTCGTCCACGACCTGGCGGAGGATGAGGCGCGCGAGGCGCCGCCAGGCGCGCGCGAACGCTTCGCCCGGGCGCTGAAACGCTACCTCAACCACCGCGATCTCGACATCGACTGGGACACGGCTTCGAACGCGCCGCTGGAGGCCCTGGTCAACAGCCTGGCCATGGGACTGCCCTTCGAGCCGGCGGAGAAACAGGCCCTGCTGGAGGCCCCCGACCTGGCCGGACGCTTCGAGGCGCTGGCCACCCTGCTGGAGATCGACGCCTTGGAGGACGGCGACGATGAAGGCCATTCGGTCCAGTAGGTGGGTGCGGGCGATCTTGTGACGCAAGACCCCGGGACTCCGGCGGCTCCCCCACCCGCATGACGGGCCGGCCGGTCTATGTGAACTGGGACCTCTCCAGCTACACCGGCTGGGGCGTCTACGGTCTGAACCTGGCGCTTCAATGGTGCCAGGACCCGGACCTGACCGTCTATTTCACCGGCAAGTCTTCCCGTGAGGGCCTGTCGCTGGACCTGCTGCGCCAGCTGGCCATCGAGCCCCTGCTGCGCCGCTCGGAAGCCTTCCAGGCGAAGCTCGCCCCCTTGAGCGGCCAGGCCGCGGCGGTGCAGGGCCTGGCGCTCAACGGATTCGACGATGCCTTCGAGGTGGCCCAGGTCGCCCACGACGTGCGCCTGCTGGGCGAACCCAGCCTCGCGGTAACCTTCTTCGAAACAACCCAGATGGCGCCGGACGCCCTGCTGCGGGCCGCGCAATATCCACTGGTGGTCGCCGGCTCCAGCTGGAACGCCGAGATCCTGCGCGCCCACGGTCTGAAGGACGTACGCTTCGTGATGCAGGGGGTCGATCCGGCCTTCTTTCACCCGGCGCCGCGCCAGGGCCTCTATCCCGACCGCTTCCTGGTGTTCAGCGGCGGCAAGCTGGAGCGGCGCAAGGGCCAGGACCTGGTGCTGGCCGCCTTCCGCCGCTTCGCCGAGCGGCGGACCGACGCCCTGCTGGTCACTGCCTGGCAGTCGCCATTCAACGGCTATGCGCCCAGTCTGAATTTATCCGGCCTGGCCAGCCCCCTGCCGCCTGGGGGCGAGAGCGTCGATGTGCTGGCCTGGGCGGCCGCCAACGGCATCGACCGTGACCATGTGATCGACCTGGGGATGATCGCCAACCGCAACATGCCGGGCATCCTGCGCGAGATGGACGTGGCCCTGTTTCCCAACCGGGCCGAGGGCGGCACCAACCTGGTGGCCATGGAATGCCTGGCCTGCGGCGTGCCGGCCATCCTGTCGTGCAATACCGGTCACCTGGATCTGATCGAGGACGGCAATTGCTATCCGCTCGACCAGCAGGGCGTGCTTGCCGGCCGCGAAGGGCCCTTCGGGGCCGTCGCCGGCTGGGGCGAAAGCGACGTGGACGAGATCGTCGAGCAGCTGGAGCGAGTCTATGCGCACCGCGAGGAAGCCCGCGCCCGGGGGCTGGCCGGAGCGGCCATGATGACCGGGCACAGCTGGGCCGGGACCGCCCAGGCGATGAAGGCGATTATCCTGAGCCATTGACCCGGCGGCGAAGACGATGACGAGGGGCGCGCCGTGCAGTAGGAGTTGGTCGCATGAGCACCGCCGTCCCCGCCGCCCCCGACATCGAGGTGGATCCCCGCCTTCTGGAAATCCTCGTCTGTCCGCTGACCCGCGGCCCCCTCGAGTATGACCGCGAGAAGGGGGAGCTGATCAGCAAGGGCGCGCGTCTGGCCTATCCGATCCGCGACGGCGTGCCGATCATGCTGCCGGAAGAAGCCCGCGAGCTCGACGATGGCGAGTAGGCGCGGCCTTCCCAGCCATCTGCGGCGGTTCGGCGTGATCCACGTGATCATCGGCCTGGTCGCCGTCGTCGTGATCGGCGGCCTCCTGGCGCTCGATTTCAGCCACCGGCGCGCCATCAACGTGGGCACGGCCCAGGCCTGGGACATCCAGGGAGCGCCCTGCCCGACCGCGACGCCGCAGGAATGGGCCGCCACGCACCAGATCGCGCCGAAGACCTTCGACTACACTGGCGACGTGCTGGGCCGGGTGGCCGGCGACGCCAGCTGCTCCGACGTCCAGGACAAGGGCGGCAAGGGCCTGGGCGTCATCAAGGTCTGCCAGTTCACCAGCCCCGCGGCCCTGACCGTGAAGACCAAGGCCGGCATGTTCTACTTCCTGCCGGGCGTCGGCCAGCCGGCGACGATCATCATCCGCCAGGGCCAGCCGCGCTGCGTCCTGGCCTCGAAGTTCACGCTGAAGGGCGGGGATAAGACCTAGGGTCTCTATTCGTCTTCGTCGAACCGGGCCGCGACCAGGGCCGCCAGAGCGTCGACGGCCGCCTGGGCCTCGGGCCCCTCGGCCTCGATCTCGATGCAGCAGCCGGGGCCGGCGGCCAGCATCATCAGCCCCATGATCGAGCGGGCGTCGACGGTCTGGCTGTCCTTGGAGACGCGGACCTCGGCGTCGAATCCGGAGGCGGCGCGGACGAACTTGGCGGAGGCGCGGGCATGCAGGCCCCGCTTGTTGACGATGTCGACCGTGCGGGCGGCCACCTCGCTCACCGGGCCGCGCTCACTTCTCGCCGGCCAGGACGTATGAGGCCACGGAGATATATTTGCGTCCGGCCTCCTGGGCGGCGGCCACGGCCTCCTCCAGGCTTTGGCGGCTGCGCACGCTGGCCAGCTTGATCAGCATGGGCAGGTTGAGGCCGGCGATCACCTCGGCCTTAGTCTGCTCCATCACCGAGATGGCGAGGTTGGACGGCGTGCCGCCGAACATGTCGGTGAGCAGGATGACGCCCGCGCCGCTGTCCACCCGGCCGCAGGCGGCCAGTATGTCCTTGCGCCTGCGCTCCATGTCGTCTTCGGGGCCTATACAGATGGCCTCGACCGCGGCCTGCGGCCCGACCACATGTTCCATGGCGAAGACGAACTCCGCCGCGAGGCGCCCGTGCGTGACGATCACGAGGCCGATCATGCAAACTCTTCCAAGGGTATCCCCACCCAGCGCGGCGTGAGCGTCAGAACCGCGAGCCGTGCTAAATACGCCTGTTGGAGCCCTCGTCAAAGAGGTCCAGCGCGCGACTGAGTTTCGCAGGCGCCGAGGCGTCCCGGAAATCCAGTTCCACAAGGGGCAAGTCGACTCCCAGGCGGTCTGCAGACTGGCGCGCGGGGATGCGCTCGGGCGAGTTGTAAGTGGCCACGAGGACCACCTTGGCGAGTATCAGGGCCGGGCTGGACACCACATCGAGGCCGCGCACCTCGATCAATCCGGCCAGGGTCGGCGGCGCGCGGCCGAACAGGCGGCCCCCCGAGACCCACAAAGCCACCCGGTCGTCGGCCACCAGTTGGAAGCCCGCGTCGAGCGCGCGGAGCGCCAGGTCGCTCTTGCCGGCGCCGGAGGGGCCCTCGATCAGCACGCCGCGCCAGCGGCCCCGACGGCGCGCGGCGATCAGGCCGGCATGGACGATAAGAGGGACCTGGCCGGTCAAACCCGGGCCTCCGGCAGGAACAGCAGGAAGACCGCCCCCAGCACCTTGCCGTCGTCGTCGGTGCGGTTGCGGGCCTGCAGCGAGCCGCCATGGGCCTCGGCGATCTGGCGGGCAATGGACAGGCCGAGGCCGGAGTTGCCGCCGAAGGCCGCCCCCTTGGGCCGCGAGGTGTAGAACCGCTCGAACACCGTCTCCAGGTTCTCCGGCGGGATGCCGGGGCCCAGATCGGAGACCGTCGCGATCGCCCGGCCGGCGGCGTGCGACAGGGCCACGGTCACCTCCCCGCCCGGCGGACTGAAGGAACGGGCGTTGTCGATCAGGTTGCGGAAGATCTGCCCCAGCGGTCCTTCGCGCCCGGAGACCCTGACCGGACCGCCGTCCTCCGGACCGTCGAAGCGCACGGTGACGTCGCCGGCCTGGGCCGTGGCCTGGTAGAGGCCGACGATGTCCTGGACCAGGCGGTTGAGGTCCACCGGCCGGGGCGAGTCCCGCGACAGCTCGGCGTCGAGCCGCGAGGCGTTGGAGATGTCGGTGACCAGGCGGTCCAGGCGCTGGACGTCGTTCTTGAGGATGGCCATCAGTCGCTCGCGCGCGGCCGGGTCCTTGATCAGGTCCAGGGTTTCGATAGCCGAGCGCAACGAGGTGAGCGGGTTCTTGATCTCATGCGCCACGTCGGCGGCGAAGCTCTCGATGGCGTCCATCCGCTCCGACAGGGCGGCGGTCATATTCTGCAGGGAGCGGGTCAGGTCGCCCAGTTCGTCCTCGCGCTCGGCCAGGTCGGGGAGCGAGATGGCCCGCGCCCTGGACAGGCGAACCCGGTCGGCGGCCCGCGCCAGGCGGCGGACCGGCTGGGCGATCATCCGGGTCAGCAGCAGCGACGAACCCAAGGTCACACCGATGGCGATCAGGATGAAGGGAATCATCGCCATCCGCTCGCGGGCCACGATGGCGTCCACGTCGCGGGCCTCGAGGGTCAGCACCCCCAGCACCGCCTGGACGTGCTGGATGGGGATCGAAACGGAAACCACCCGGACCCCATCTTCACCGCGGCGCACCCCGGCCACGTGCCGACCGTGCAGCGCGCTTGCCACTTCGCGGGTGAGCGCGAGGCGGCCCTTCTCCGGCCGGGCGGCTGGCCTGGGCAGGGTCAGGTCGAGCTGCAGGCCTTCGGCGCCGCGGGCCCGGGCCGGCGGCAAGGCCCTGGATTCCACCCGGTCGATGACCCAATTGCTGTCGGCCACCACGCGCCCTTGGGCGTCGTACAGCCGGGCCCGTTGGGCCTTGGGGTTGGCCAGCAACTGAAGCACCAGTTCGTTGGCGAAGGCCGCGTCCATGCCCGGCTGCGGTTCGCCGACCGTGGCCGCCCGGTCGATGATGCTGGCCATCAGTTCGCCCTGGGTCGACAGGCTGTCGATGCGGGCGTCCACCAGCCCCTGGCGCAGCTCGTTCAGCACCAGGGCCCCGGCGATCAGCACCGCCAGGCCAAGGACATTGAGGACGACGATCAGCTGGCCGAGGCTGGACCCCGGCAGCCAGCGCGCGCGCCGGGGCTTCTTCGCCCCCTCAGGTCTCGCGGTATCGGTAGCCGACGCCATAGAGGGTTTCGATTGCGTCGAACTCTGGGTCAACGTCGCGGAACTTCTTGCGCATGCGCTTGATGTGGCTGTCGATCGTACGGTCGTCGACATAGACCTGATCGTCGTAGGCCGCGTCCATCAGGTTGTCGCGGCTCTTCACGAATCCCGGGCGCTGGGCCAGCGACTGCAGCAGCAGGAACTCGGTGACGGTCAGCTTCACGGGCTTGCCTTCCCACAGGCAGTCGTGGCGGGCCGGATCGAGGGTCAGCTTGCCGCGCTTGATGGCCCTGGCGCTGGCGTCGGCGGCGCTCTGGGCAGAGGGCTCCTCGCCGTCGATCCCGGCCCGGCGCAGCACCGCCTTCACCCGCTCGATCAGCAGGCGCTGGCTGAACGGCTTGTGCATGTAGTCGTCGGCGCCCAGGTTGAAGCCCAGGATCTCGTCGATCTCCTCGTCCTTGGAGGTGAGGATGATCACCGGCAGGTCGGAGGTCCGGCGCAGGCGACGCAGCACCTCCATGCCGTCCATGCGCGGCATCTTGACGTCTAGGATGGCCAGGTCCGGCGGATCGTTCTCGAGCGCAGCCAGTCCCGAGGCGCCGTCGAAATAGGCCTTCACGGTGTGGCCGTGGCTCTCGAGCGCGAGGCTGACGGAAGTGACGATGTTCTCGTCGTCGTCCACCAGGGTGATCTTGGCCATGGGGTGTTCAAACTCTCTGCATTGGTCGCCGGTGAAGCTAGTCGCGCCGCACCGTGGCCTCAATGGGGCGCGTGCTCGCCCGGTTGTAACGGTCAACCTGACCTTAAAGCTTCATCGGCTAGGTTCGGCGTGAAATTCGGGGGCGCCAGAATGGCCGGGGGACGTGTTCACTTCGAGATCTTCGTGCGGAAGTATCCGGATTCCGACTGGAAGCTGGAGAGCGCCACCGAGGTCCGGACGATCGCGCTCGATGCCGCCCACGAAGTCATCAACAAGGGCCTGGCCGCCGCCGCCCGGGTGACCCGCGAGACCCAGGACGAGGACAGCGGCGAGTTCGCCTCGCTCACCATCCTGACGCTGGGCGTCCCGGAGAAGCGCCGCAAGGTGCGCGTCGCCGAAAGCACCGAGCCGCTCTGCGTCACCCCGCAGGACCTCTACACGGTCCACGCCCGCGACCGGATCGGCAAGCTGTTCGAGAGCTGGCTGGAGCGCCAGGGCGCCACACCCTTCGAGCTGCTGCACCGGCCCGACCTCGTGGAGAAGCTCGAGGCCAGCGCCGTCGAGATCACCCACGCCATCCAGAAGGTCGCCGTGCCCGAGGCCCACGCCCGCGGGACCGATATCCCGGTGATGGTCCGCTCTTTCCGCAGCCTCGCCGACCGCGCCATCGAGCGGCTGATGCGCGACGCACGAAAGAAGGCCCTGCCGCAGGTCACGCCCGAGACGGTGGGGCGGGTCGCCGCGTCGCTGCTCCAGGAGGCGGAGGGCGCCTATCTGCTGAGTTGCGGCGTGGCCGGCTACCTGGCCAAGGGCAAGAGCTGGGGCGAGAAGGTCGGGCTGCTGCTCGACCTGGCCGAGGCCGCACCGCCGCCCGGGGCGGCCCGGGCCATGACCCTGGGCGTCCTGGCCCAGCCCCTGGCGGAGATCGTCGGCTCCAAGCGCGGCCTGGACGAAATCCTGGGCGGCGGCCTGGACCTGGGCGCGAGCCTGGCGGCCATGAGCCGTCTGGCGGCCGCCGAGGTGATCGACAAGCTGGTGGAGATCGAGAACTCCGTCGCCAAGATCATGCCCAACCTGTCGCCGCGCGCCCAGCGCCTGGCGCTGTGGCTGGGGACGGAGGATTTCACCGGCGCGCGGGCCACCATCGGCCAGCGCATCCTGCGCGAGCTCTCCGGCCCGAGACGTCTGCGGCCCACCGATCCCTCCGGCGAGATCGATGTGATCCGCGGCCTGGCGATGGCGCTCACCGCCGCCTCGGGCAAGCTCCTGCCCATCGACAACGTCCAGGCGGCGTTCTCCGCCCGCACCCGCATGCTGGTGACCCGCGACTTCGTGGAGAGCTACCTGGGCCAGGGCCGCACCGCCCACAACGAAGCCGAGGCCCTGATCTGGCTCACCGAGAACATCATCGGCGGGGGCAACAAGCGCGAGGCCGGGCGCTGGCTGCAAAGCCTCGTCTGGAGCCTGAAGTTCGAGCGCGAGTACCGCGACAGCTCGGGCCCCGTCGCCCAGGCCCGGCTGTTCGAGCTGGCCAAGCTGCAGCGGGCGGTCAGCCGCTGCGGGCTCGTGGAGGAGGATTTCCGGCCGATCCAGACCAAGCTCGGCGAGATCGGCGGCCTGATCGACACCGACAACGGCGTGATCGCCCAGACCCTGCGCGCGCACGCGCCGGCGCTCACCCGCCTGACCCTGCTTCTCAAGCTGGCGAGCGGTGAGCAGGGTCCGCTGGGTCCGGTGGCCGACAAGGCCCGCACGGAGGCCCTGAAGCTCGCCCGCCACGACTCCACGCGCTCCGAACTGGCCACCGCCCCCGACCGGGTCGACGCCATACGCGACCTGCTTCAGCACGCGGCGCTGGCGGCTTAATTCCCTTCCCGTCCTGGGAAGGGACAGGCCGCGCAGCAACCAGGGCGGGGAGGTCGCGATCCTGCTCTGCGTCAGAGCTTAGCCCTGACAACCCCCACCCGTCCAAGACTTTGCCTCGTCCACCCTCCCCATGAAGGGGAGGGAAATCAGACCCCCACCACCGCCCGCAGCGCGCCAACCACCCGCACCACATCGTCGTCCGACATGCCCGGATAGAGCGGCAGGGAAAGGCAGCGGTCGTACCAGGCCTGGGCGCCCGGCAGGTCGAGGTCGCCGTAGCGCTGGCGGTAATAGGGCTGGCGGTGGACCGGGATGTAGTGGACCTGGCTGCCGACCCCTCGGGCCTTCAGGCCGTCCACCACCTGGCGGCGCGTCACGCCGGCGGCCTCGAAGTCGATCAGCACGCACATCAGGTGCAGGACCGGGTCACTCCAGGGCGGCTGGGCGGCGACGCTGACCACGGGGCCCAGCGGCGCCAGCGCCTGGCCGTAGGCGGCGGCCAGCGCGCGGCGGCGGGCGGCGAAGCGGTCGAGCTTGGCCAACTGGGAGAGGCCCAGCGCGCAGAGCAGGTCGGGCAGGCGGTAGTTGAAGCCGGGCTCGGCCATCTCGTACCACCAGGGATCGGCGCCCTGCGGCCGCATCATCCCGTGGCTGCGCATCAGGCGCAGGCGCTCGGCCAGCGCCGGGTCGTTGGTGGTCACCATGCCGCCCTCGCCGGTGGCGATGGTCTTGACCGGGTGGAAGGAGAAGGTGGCCATGGCGGAGTGCCGCGCGTCGCCCACCCGCTCGGCGACATTGCCGAAGGTCATGGCCGTACCCAGGGCATGGGGCGCATCCTCCACCATCACCGCGCCCGCCGTGGCGGCCAGGGCCTCAAGGCCCGGCAGGTCGCAGGCGTCGCCGCGCAGGTGGACCGGCAGGACGGCGCGCAATCGCCGGTCACCGACCCGCGTCAGGGCCTCGCCGAGGGTGTCCGGCGTCATGAGCCCGCTCATGGGATCGACGTCGGCGAAGACCACCTCGCCGCCCACGTAGCGGGCGCAGTTAGCGGTGGCCAGGAAGGTGATCGAGGGGACGATGACCGCTTCGCCAGGCTGGACCTTCAGCGCCAGCATAGCCAGGTGGAGGGCGGCGGTGCCGTTGGCGCAGGCCACCGCGTGGGCGGCGCCAACCTTCTCCGCGAAAGCGTGTTCGAAGGCGTCGACGGTCGGCCCGGTGGTCAGGAAATCGGCGCGCAGGGCCTCGGCGACCGCAGCGATGTCGTCATCCTCGATGGTCTGGCGGCCATAGGGGAGGATCGGCGGGGACACCTCAGTCGACGGCGCGGCGCCGGCGCTGCGGCAGGCCTTCGCCCAGCAGTTCCAGCAGGCCCGCCCCGCTCAGCCAGTCGTCGTTGGTGTCGCTGGCGTAGCAGAAGTCCTCCTCCAGACGGGCGCCGGCCAGGGGCTCGCGGGTATATTCCACGAAATTGGGCTCGATGGCGTAGCGGTCGCCCAGGTCGACGGTGGAGCGGGCGTCGTCGGCGGAGATCATGATCTCGTGCAGTTTTTCGCCGGGCCGGATGCCCACCACCTTGATGGGCAGGTCCGGGGCCATGGCCTGGGCCAGGTCGGTCATCTTCATGGAGGGGATCTTCGGCACGAAGATCTCGCCGCCGCGCATGATCTCCAGCGACGACAGCACGAACTCGACACCCTGGTTCAGGGTGATCCAGAACCGTGTCATGCGCGGGTCGGTGATCGGCAGCTCCGTGGCGCCGCGGGCGATCAGCCGCTGGAAGAGCGGCGCGACGGAGCCCCGGGAACCCACCACATTGCCGTATCGCACCACCGAGAACCGCGCGCCGATGTCGCCGGACAGATTGTTCGCCGCCACGAAGGTCTTGTCGGAGGCAAGCTTGGTCGCGCCATAGAGGTTGATCGGGTTGCAGGCCTTGTCGGTGGACAGCGCCACCACCTGCTGGACGCGGTTGGTCAGGCAGGCCCAGACCACGTTCTCGGCGCCCATGATGTTGGTGTGGATGCATTCGGACGGATTGTACTCCGCCGCCGGCACCTGCTTCAGAGCCGCGGCGTGGACCACGATGTCGACGCCGCGCATGGCCATGATCAGCCGCTGGCGGTCGCGCACGTCACCCAGGAAGAAGCGCATGGTCGCCATCTTGGCGGCGCCGAACCGCTCGGCCAGATCGGCCTGCATCTCGCTCTGCTTCAGCTCGTCTCGCGAATAGACGATCAGCTTGCGAGGGTTGGCGCGGGTCAGCACGGTCTCGACGAACCGCCGTCCGAAGGAGCCGGTGCCGCCGGTGACGAAGATGACCTTGCCGTCGAGGTCGAGATTGGTCGGCGCAAATCGGCTCAAAAGGGCGAGCTCCGGTGAGCGGCGAATCTGTCCGCGGCGCGAGTGTCGCCCACCGCACGTAAAGAGACCGCTAACCATGTTCGGACAAGAATGCGGCTATGACCCGCCGCCTTTTCCTTGGACGCCTTGCCCTGGCCGCCGCCTGCGCCAGCCTGCCGGCGGCCGCAGCCTGGGCCGGCGAGGAAAAGAAGAAGAAGTCCGGCGGCGAGAGCTACCTGCCCCTCGCGGCCATTACCGGCTCAACCAACAAGCCAGGCGGACGGCGCGGCGTGCTGACGGTGGAGTGCGGCCTGGACGTGCCCGACCCGGTGCTGCGGGCCCGCGCCGACGCCTCGCTGCCCAGGCTGCGGGCGGCCTATGTCCAGACGGTGATCGCCTATGCCGCCGGACTGCCGGTCGGCGCCCAACCCGACGTCGACTTCCTGGCCAGGTCGCTGCAGAAACAGACCGACACCGTGCTCGGCCGCACGGGCGCCAAGCTGCTCATGGGCGCCATCCTGGTCGGCTGAGCCGGCTCACATCGCCGAGATGCCGCCGTCGAGGCGCAGTTCCGCGCCGGTCATGAACTTGCTCTCGTCGCTGGCCAGGTAGAGGCAGGCGTTGGCGATGTCCTCGGGCTCGCCGATGTGGCCCATCGGCACCTGGCGGCCCAGCTTCTTCTCCGCCTCCTCCTTGCCGAACCGCTGGCGCAGCGGGTCCAGGATCGGGGTGTCGATGAAGGTCGGATGGATCGAGTTGGAGCGGATGTTCAGCCCCTGCTTGGCGCAGTGCAGGCCGATCCCCTTCGAAAGAAGCCAGACCGCCGCCTTGGAGGCGTTGTAGGCCGGCGTGTTGTGGCCGGCGATCACGCCGGCGATCGAGGAGATATTGACGATAGATCCCGGCTGGTTCTGCCGCAGGTACTTCAGCGCGTGCTTGGTCCCCAGGAACACCGAGTCGACGTTCACGCTCATCACCAGCTTCCAGTCGTCCAGGCTCAGACTCTCGATGTCGCCGCCCCGGCTGATTCCGGCGTTGTTCACCAGCACCGAGATGCCACCCATGGCGGCGTCGGCCGCCTCCAGGGCGAAGGTCCACTGATCTTCCTTGGTCACATCCAGGGGAAAGGCGAAGGCCGTGCCGGCGCCGTTGGCGGTGTCGATCTCCGCCGCCACGGCCCTGGCGCCCTCGACATTGATGTCCGCCAGCGCGACCTTCGCCCCTTCGGCGGCGAGCTTGCGCGCCATGGCCGCGCCCAATCCCTGGGCGGCGCCCGTGATGAAGGCCTTCTTGCCCGCGACCCGTCCTGACATGGCGATGACTCCCTTGAACATGTTGTACGCCGGCCCGCGCGCTAGGGGCCGGCGGTCGTTTATTGTCCGCCGAGGCCCTTGGCCGCTTCGTCCATGAAGGCCGCCAGGGTCACGTCCAGCGCCGTGACGCCATCCGCGTCGTGGGTCGCCAGCGTCACCTCCACCCGGTTGTAGACATTGAACCACTCGGGGTGATGATCGAGCTTGTCGGCCATCAGGGCCACGCGGGTCATGAAGCCGAAAGCCGCGTTGAAGTCCTTGAACCGGAACGTCCGCTGGATCGCGTCGCGGTCGCCGGGCAAGGCCGACCAGCTCGGGAGGGACTTGATCGCCGCCTGCGCGCCGATCTTCGCCGGCCGGCTCAAGACAGGGCCTCGGCGACGAAATCGAGGCCGGTCGCGGCCGACAGCGCCGCCAGGGTCTGATCCACATCGACCACCTTGATCGCCCTCATGCCAAGCGCCGCGGCCGGCTTGCAGTTGATGCCCAGGTCGTCGAGGTAGACGCAGTTTTCCGGCGCCACGCCCAGCAGGTCGCACATCATCAGGTAGATTCTCGGGTCAGGCTTGCGCAGCCCCGCCTTGGAACTCTCGATCACTGCGTCGAACAACGGCAGGATCTGGCCCATGACCCCCAGCGGCTCGCCGGAACCCGGGCTGTGGTGGCTGGCCATGTTGTTGGTGATGCAGCCCACCTTGAAGCGCTGTTTGCAGGCCTTGAGCGCCGCCACCATCGCCGGCCGCACCGCGCCGTTGATCAGCGGCAGGACATCCGACCCAGGCACCGGATGGCCAAGGGCCGCGGACTCCGCCCGGAAAAGGCCGTCGAAGGCCGCAGCGTCGATCTCGTTTCGCTCGAACAGCGCCCAGGCGTTGGTGTCGGGGTTGGCGGAATTGACCCGGCGGATCAGACCGTCCGGCAGGCCGCGCTCAGCCTCGTAGCGGGCGAAGGCCTCAAAGGGCGAAGTCGTGAACACGCCGCCGAAGTCCCAGATCACCGCCTCGAGCGCCATGCGAACCCCGTGTTTTCCTTAGCGCGGGACGCTAGAGAGGCCGCCTCGTCCATGCAAGTAAGAGGGCCATGCAGCCAAGGCTCCTGCCCATAGACCGCCTGCCCCGCCGCCTGCGCCTGGGCCTCTACGCCGCGGCCGTCGCGATGCTGATCTATATCTGCCTGGCGCCGCACCAAGACCTGCCGCCGGGCGCCGACCTGGTCTGGGACAAGGCCGAACACGCCAGCGCCTGGACGGTGCTCACGGCCCTGGGCCTGATCCTGTCGACCCGCCGGCGGTGGGCCATCGGGATCTTCGCCCTTCTGTTCGGCGTGGTCATCGAGATCGCCCAGGCGACCATGGGCTGGGGCCGCAACGGCGACTGGCGCGACCTGATTGCCGACCTCGTCGGCATCGCCGTGGCCTATCTGATCTGGGCGGCCGCCCGATGGGTGATGGGGCGCCGGTGAACCCGCGGCACAGACCTTGGGAAGAGGCCGCCGACTTTCGGATCGGCCTTCGCCCCATCGCGCCGGCCGACTGGCTGGAGGGCGGGGAGATGAACCCCGCAAGCCGCAAGGATGCGCTCCTGGCGCGCGATCCTGCCCGGGTCTGGGCCGAACTGGCGGACTCGCGCCCGGCGCAGGCCGAGGCCCTGGCCGCCGTCGAGGCCGCCACGGGCCAGACCGGCGACCCCGCGCCGCCACCCCTGTGGTCTGCCGCGCGGCTGGTGTCCGACGACCTTTGCCTGATGGAAAAGCGCGGCGGCGCCTGGCGTCTGACCGCGCTGTCCCTGTGCGCCGGCAGCTATTTCTCGGCCCACGAGGTGATCGGACGAAGCCTGGCGGAGCTGCACGGCCCGGTGACCGGCTTCGCTGAGCGATTCGGCGCGCGCGCCGAACGGATGTTCGAGGGCCTGCGGCCTGGCCTGGTGCTGGAGCGCCGCAACTGGACCCTGCTGAACTCGGCGGAGCTGTCGACCCCGGATCCGGGGCCGATCCGCGCTGAAATTCCCGGCATCCTCCCGGAAAAAGCCGGCCGTGTCCTCCACACCCGCGTCGAACGCCAGACCCTGCGGCGGCTACCAACAACCGGAGCGATGCTTTTCACGATCCGGGTCTGGCTTTCGCCCCTGGAACGGCTCCGCGGCTCGGGCCTGGCGGCCTTCGCCCACGCCTGGCGGACCGCCGGGCCCGACTTTCGGGCCTATAAGCGGCTCGATCTCTATGACGACCTCGTGGAAGGCTTCCTGCTATCCTCCCAGGTGTCGGAGTAAGCCATGACGTCAGAGTCCATGCCGCCAGAGCCGCCCAACGCGCCCTTCATCTATCTGGCGACCCCGTGCTTCGGCGGGCTGGTCAACATTTTCTTCCTGCGCTCGGTGCTGGATCTGCAGGCCGCCTGCGAGGCGCGCGGCGTCGGCCTGCATGTGGAACTGCTGAGCAACGATCCCCTGATCACCCGCGCCCGCAGCCGGCTCGCGGCCCGCTTCCTGGCCCATCCGAAAGCCACCCACTTCCTGTTCGTCGACGCGGACATCGGATTTTCGCCCGCGGCCGTGTTCCGGCTGCTGGACTGCGGCAAGGACGTCGCCGGCGGGGTCTGCCCGCTGAAGCACATCGACTGGGAAAAGGTCCGCGCCGCCGCCCTGTCCGGGACGCCGGCCGAGGGGCTGATGGCCAAGTCCGTGGGCTATGTGGTGCGCTTCATTCCCACCGCCGACAACTCGGTCGAGGTGGAGGAGGGCCTGGCCAGGGTTTCCTATGTCGGCACCGGCTTCCTGATGATCAGCCGCGGGGCCCTCCAGCGGGTGACCGACGCCCATCCGGAACTGACCGCCGACCTTTCGGCCGTCGAGCCCGGCGCGGACCGCACGGTGATGGTCTTCGACACCATCGTCGATGGCCGCAACGGCGAGCAGCTGTCGGAGGACTATGCCTTCCTGCGCCGCTGGGATGCGCTGGGCGGCGAGGTCTGGGCGGACATGGAATCGCGCTTCACCCACGTGGGCCACGCCGCCTATTCCGGCAGCCTGATCGAGGCGATGCGGCCCGGTTAGCTCAGGGCCGTTGATCGGAGGCGGCAAGTCGGGCAAGCACCTGACCGCAACCGCGCGCCCGGCGCGTTCGAACTGGAGCCGCCCATGTCCCGAATCTCGCTCGATCAGGCCAACACCGCCGTGGCGGCGGCATTGGCCGAGGGCAAGACCCGCGGCTTCAAGCCGCTAAGCGTGGCGGTGCTGGACGCCGGCGGCCACCTGATCGCTTTCCAACGCCAGGACGGCTCGTCGACGCTGCGGCCCCAGATCGCCGTATCCAAGGCCTCCGGGGCGCTGGCCCTGGGCGTCTCGTCGCGCAAGATCGCCGACATGGCCGCCGACCGCCCGACCTTCGTGGGCTCACTCGCCGCCATCGCGCCGCACGGGGTCACACCTGCCGCCGGCGGGGTCATCGTGGTCGACGCCGAGGGCCTGGCGATCGGCGCCATCGGCGTCACCGGCGACACCTCCGACAATGACGAAATCTGCGGCCTGGCGGGCCTGGCCGCCGCCGGCCTCATCCCGCAAGCCTGAGGACTCTCCCTTGACCGACCGCGTTGAAATCGCCGGACTGGGCGTCGCCGCCACATTCGCCAACTTTATCGACAGCGATGTGCTGCCCGGGCTGCCGGTGGCGCGCGACGCGTTCTGGAGCGGTTTGGCCGACCTGTTCGCCCGCTTCGCGCCGGCGAACCGCGCCCTGCTGGCCAAGCGCGACGACATTCAGGCGCGGATCGACGCCTGGCATCTGGTCCGCCCGGGCCAAGCCATCGAACAGGCCCCGTATCAGGCCTTCCTGCGCGAGATCGGCTATCTCACCCCCGAGCCGGCGCCCTTCACCATAGCCCCCGCCAAGGTGGACGAGGCGGTCTGCGCGCTCGCCGGCCCGCAGCTGGTGGTGCCCGTCCTGAACGCCCGCTTCCTGCTCAACGCCGCCAACGCCCGGTGGGGGAGCCTCTACGACGCCCTCTACGGCACTGACGCCCTGCCCGGCCAGGCCAAGGGGCCCGGCTACGATCCGGCGCGCGGCGCCCAGGTGATCGAGGCCGCCAAGGCCTTCCTCGACAGCGCCGTTCCGCTGGCGTCCGGCAAGCACGCCGACGTCACCGCCTATGTCGTGAACGAGGGCAGGCTCTCGCCCGCCCTGGCCGATCCCGCCGCCTTCGTGGGCTACAAGGGCGAGCCCACCGCCCCAACCTCGGTGCTGCTGCGCCACAACGGCCTGCATATCGAGCTGGTGCTCGACCGCGCCCATCCGATCGGGCGCGACGATCGCGCCGGCCTGGCCGACGTAGTGCTGGAATCGGCGCTCACCACCATCGTCGACCTCGAGGATTCCGTGGCCGCGGTCGATGCGGCCGACAAGGTCGAGGCCTATGGCAACTGGCTGGGGCTGATGAAGGGTGACCTCGCCGCCACCTTCGGCAAGGGCGGCAAGACCCTGACCCGGGCGCTGGAGCCCGATCGCGAATTCACGGCGCCCGACGGCGCGGCCCTGACGCTTTCGGGCCGCAGCCTGCTCTTCGTGCGAAACGTCGGCCACCTGATGACGACGCCAACGATCCTGCTGCCCGGCGGCGGCGAGGCGCCGGAAGGCATCCTGGACGGCGTGGTCACCAGTCTGATCGCGCTCCACGACCTGCAGGGCAAAGGCCGGTTCCGCAACAGCCGCACCGGCTCGATCTATATCGTCAAGCCGAAGATGCACGGGCCCGAAGAAGCGGCCTTCGCCAACGACCTGTTCGACGCCATCGAGGACCTTCTGGGTCTGGAACGGCACACCATCAAGATCGGGCTGATGGACGAGGAGCGGCGCACCTCGGCCAATCTGGCGGCCTGCATTCACGCGGTCCGCGACCGCATCGTCTTCATCAACACCGGCTTCCTCGACCGCACCGGCGACGAGATGCACACCTCCATGCGGGCCGGACCCATGGTCCCCAAGGCGCAGATGCGCGCCTCGGCCTGGATCCAGGCCTATGAGGCCCGCAACGTACAGATCGGCCTGGCCTGCGGCTTCTCCGGCCGCGCCCAGATCGGCAAGGGCATGTGGGCCGCGCCCGACCGCATGGCCGACATGCTGGAGCAGAAGGTCGGCCACCCGAAGTCCGGGGCCAACACCGCCTGGGTGCCCAGCCCGACGGCGGCGACCCTGCACGCCATGCACTACCACGCGGTCGACGTCTTCGCCCGCCAGGCCCAGCTGCAGGGAGAGGCCACGCCCGGCCTGGACGGCCTTCTGACCGTTCCCCTGGCGCTCGGCCAGAACTGGACCGAACAGGAAGTCCGCGACGAACTGGACAACAACGCCCAGGGCATCCTGGGTTACGTCGTGCGCTGGATCGACCAGGGTGTGGGCTGTTCCAAGGTGCCGGATATCCACGACATCGGCCTGATGGAGGACCGCGCGACCTTGCGGATCTCCTCCCAGCACATGGCCAACTGGATGCTCCACGGCGTCGCCTCACCGGAAGAGATCGACGCGGCGCTCCGGCGGATGGCGGCGAAGGTGGACGGACAGAACGCCGACGACCCGGCCTATCGCCCGATGGCTGGCAATGAGGCATCGAGCCTGGCCTTCCAAGCCGCCCGCGCCCTGGTCTTCGAAGGCCTAACTCAGCCAAACGGCTACACCGAGCCCCTGCTGCACCGCTTCCGCCAGATGGCCAAGGCCGCCGGCGAATAGGCCCTGGCGCCGCATCGCACGGCCGCTTGATCCCGATCAAGGCAGGCCAGGCCGGCATCGGCCAGACTGTCTCCCATGGGAGATGGTTCGATGACGACACAGTCCTTTCATGGGGGCTCGCCGACGATGAGCGGGGCCGCCGAGATCGCGCGGTCGGAAGCTGGACAGCTGCGCCGGCTATGGGATTGCGCCCTTCACGCCTGGTCGGCCTACTGGTCGGCCTGCCTTGAGGCGCGGGGCGTGAACGATCTTTGCGTGGCCAACGCCATTCTGCTGGCCGAGGAAGCCACCCTGGCCAGCCAGGCGGCGCAGGCGCAGCAGCGGTTTCATGGCCGCGTGAGCCCGTCGCTGAACGAATCCTGACACCGCGGCGCAGGCGCTGCGTCTTGCCTTTGCCTTCATATGGGCGCTGGCCTAGGCCGACCTTGAACCGCTGTCACGGAGCCTGCCAATGACCCATCCTGGCGACCTTTCCGGCAAGATCGCCGTGGTGACCGGCGCGGCCGGCGCCATCGGGTCCGCGACCAGCCTGATGCTGCTCTCCCGAGGCGCCTCGGTGGTCGCGGTCGACCGGCCCGGCGCCGACTTCAGCGAATTGCACGGGGCGGCCGGCGCCGGGGCCAGCCTGCACGCGACCCATGCCGACGCCTCGCAAGAGGCTGACGTGGCGGCCTATGTCGCCGAAGCCGTGAAGGTCTTTGGCCGCATCGATGTGTTCTTCAACAACGCCGGCGTCGAGGGCGTCGTAGCCCCGATCCCAGACTATCCCCTGGCGGCCTTCGAACAGGTCCTGCAGGTCAATGTCGTGGGGGTCTTCCTGGGCCTCAAGCACGTCATTCCCGCCATGGTGAAGGGCGGCGGCGGCAGCATCGTCAACATGTCCAGCGTGGCCGGCCTGATCGGATCGCCGGGCCTGAGCGCCTATGTGGCCAGCAAGCACGCGGTCATCGGCCTTACCCGCACTGCGGCCATCGAATGCGGCCCGCAGAACATCCGGGTCAATTGCGTCAATCCCGGTCCGATCGAGAGCCGGATGATGCGTTCGATCGAGGCCGGCGCCGCGCCCGCCTCCCCACAGGTCGTCCATGACCAGTTCGCCCAGCGAATTCCGCTCGGCCGCTATGGGCGCTGCGAAGAGGTGGCGAGCATGGTGGCCTTCCTGGCCGGCGACGAGGCCCGCTACCTGACCGGCGGGGTGTTCGTCATCGATGGCGGAATGACGACCAGCTGAGGCTCAGTCATTGCTGGGGAAGGGCGCGATCTTCTCGAGGACGCTCATCCCCTCATCCGGCGGAGCGGGCTTCTCGACCGAGGTGTCGTCGGCGCCGACCTTCCGCCGCCGTCCGAAGGCAAAGTCCCAGACCGCCAGCGCGCTACGGGTCAGGAATTCGCCCGCCTCGTGAAGCCCGCGGATGAAGCCGCGGACCTTGGCCGGCGCATCTTCGCTATCTGGTCGGGACATCGTCACGCTCCGGCAAGCCGCAATCGTCCCATAAGCCTGCTAACGCGCCTTGATCGGCGTCAAGCACGCTGGGCGCCAGGCGCCAAGGGAAGGCCGCATTGACACCGATCAAATATCTACGCCGGCAGGCGGGCTATGGGTGAACGCTTCTGACTCCTCTTCCTCACGACGCGGCGCCCGATTGATATGACGCATCCCGACGCCTATGCCTTGGCGATGCCGACGCGCGCCGGACCATGGCCGACAGCGGCGGGCCTCGCCGCCCGCGGCCGGTGGGCGACCTTCAGCCTGCTTCTTGCCAGCGCCGCGGCATGCGCGGCGCTGCTGTTGACGATCCAGCCGATCCTGCACGAGCGGGCGATCTTCGTAGCCTTCCTACCGGCCCTGGCGATCGGCGCCTTCCTGGGCGGACCCGGAGCGGCGCTCTCCGTCACCGGTCTTGGCCTCCTGGCCGGCTGGGCGGCAGGCGGCCCCGGCCTTGCGGCCCAGCCCATCGCGCTCGCCGCCGCCGGGGCTTACCTGGCTGCGGGCCTCATCCTGGCCCTGCTGGCCAAGCGCTACGCCCGCACGCGCGCGAACCAGGCGCTGGAGGATCTGACCGAGCGCGAGGCCCACCTGCGCTCCATCCTGGACACCGTGCCCGACGCCATGATCGTCATCGACCGGGAAGGCCGCATGCGCTCGTTCAGCGCGGCGGCCGAACGCCAGTTCGGCTGGACCGCCCAGGAGGCCGTCGGCCAGAACGTCTCCATGCTGATGCCCGAGCCCTATCGCGCCGCCCACGATGGTTATCTGCAGCGCTATCTGCAAACGGGGGAGCGCCGGATCATCGGCATCGGCCGCGTGGTGGTGGGCGAGCGCAAGGACGGCTCGACGTTTCCGATGGAGCTCTCCGTCGGCGAGATGAAAGGCGTGGCGCACACCTACTTCACCGGCTTCCTGCGCGACCTTTCAGACCGCGAGACCACCGAACGGCGCCTGCAGGACCTGCAGTCCGAGTTGGTCCACGCCTCGCGGCTGACGGCCATGGGCGAAATGGCCTCGGCCCTGGCCCACGAGCTCAATCAGCCCCTGTCGGCGATCGCCAACTACATGAAGGGCGCCGAACGCCTGCTGGAGGCCGATCCTCCGGACAAGGAAAGGATCAAGCGGGGGCTTCGCAACGGCGCCGAACAGGCGATCCGGGCCGGCGACATCATCCGGAAGCTGCGGGACTTCGTCGCCAAGGGCGAGGTCGAGCGCCGGGTCGAGAGCCTGCCCAAACTGCTGGAGGAAGCCTGCGCCCTGGCGATGATCGGCGCGCGGGAACGCGGGGTGCGCCTGACGATCAACATCGCGCGCGACGCCGACCTCGTGCTCACCGACAAGATCCAGGCCCAGCAGGTGGTTCTGAACCTGGTTCGAAACGCCATCGAAGCCATGGAAAACGCGCCGCGGCGGGAGCTGAAGGTCTCCGCCAGGACAATCCCGGACGACATGATCGAGATTTCGGTGGCCGACACCGGCTCGGGCATCTCGCCGGCCCTGGTCGATCAACTCTTCAAGCCCTTCCAAAGCACCAAGAGCCAGGGCATGGGTGTCGGGCTGTCGATCTCGCGGACCATCGTCGAGGCGCACGGCGGCCGCATCTGGGCCGACGCGAACCCCGGCGGGGGCGCCGTCTTCCACTTCACGATGCGCCAGGTGAAATCGAAAGAGGTCGAGAGCCATGACTGAGCCGGTGATCCACATCGTCGACGATGACGAGGCCATCCGGGATTCGCTCGAATACCTGCTCGAGGCCGCCGCGATGGCGGTCCGCACCTACCCGTCCGCCGATGAGTTCCTGCGGCACGTCGACGACCTGGCGCCCGGGTGCATCGTCACCGACGTCCGCATGCCCGGCATGAACGGCCTCGAACTGGTCCGCGTGCTCTCCGAACGCAAGGTTCCACACCCGGTGATCGTGATCACGGCCCACGGCGATGTCAGCATGGCCGTGGAGGCCATGCGCGAGGGGGCGGTGGACTTCCTGGAAAAGCCCTTCGAGCACGAGGCGCTGCTGCGCGCCATCCGCCGCGCCCTGTCCACACGCCCGCGCGACAACCAGATCGACGCGGAACGCACCCGCCTGCGGGCCATCCTGGAAACCCTCTCGCCCCGCGAGACCGACGTGCTGCAAGGCGTCGTGGACGGCAAGATGAACAAGGTGATCGCCTTCCAGCTCGGCATCAGCCCGCGCACGGTCGAGGTCTACCGGGCCAACATGATGTCGAAGACCAGCGCCCGGGGCCTGAGCGAGCTGGTCCGCATGGTGACCCTGGCGCGGGGTTGAGGCCGATATTGCGCTGAATCAAGGACGGGGCGCGCCACCCGCGGATAGTGGCGGTGACATGCAATTTTCCGCCTGCGCCATGACCGAGCCCCACACCGAGCGCCCAACCGTCATCGTGGTGGACGACGACGCGGACCTGCGCGCGGCGCTGCGCTACTCCCTGGAGATCGAAGGCTTCGACGTCATGAGCTGCGCCAGCGGCGAGAGCCTGCTCGAGCTGCCCCTGCCGACCTCTCCCGCCTGCCTGGTGGTCGATCAGCGGCTGTCCGGGATCAGCGGGATCGCGGCCATCGAAACCCTGCGCGATCGCCACATCGACCTGCCGGCGATCATCATAACCGGCACGCCAAGCGCGGACCTGCGGGCGCGCAGCCTGCTGGCCAATGCGCGGGTCGTGGAAAAGCCCCTGCTGAGCGGCCTGCTGAGCGGCGCAATCCGCGACGTGATCTAGAGCTTCATCTGCTTCGACAGAGACGGAGCTGCGCTTCAGATTCTCGCCTTGTCGCGCAATCTTGGCGACGAGCCGGATTCCACTGCGTCGAATTGCGTTCTAGCCGCGCGCGGGCCGGGACCGGCCGCGGCGGGGCCGGCGGAACAACGGCGCAAGGACGGCCGCGACCAGCAGGGCCCCGAACACCGCACCGGGCGCGGTCGTCATATGGCTCAGGGTCTCGTAGAACCCCCAGCCGCGCACCAGGGCGCCGCCGACGAACTCGGCGATCACCACCAGCAGGACAGCGAACCCGCCGACGAGCAACCGGTCGCTGGAGCTGGCCATAACCCGGAACCGGCGGACCGCCCAGGCCGACGCGAACACCATGACGAACAGCATGGCCGGCGCTTCGCCGAGCATGGCGACCAGCGGATCAAGGCCACGGCGCACCAGCGATTCACGCACAGGTCCGAACAGCCACCCGGCCCCGACCAGTGCCAGGAAGTAGACGGCCCCCGCCTGCAGCGAGCGGCGGGCGCGCCAGCCGGTCTCTTCCATCCAGGTCAGGTTGCGGGGCGGAGCATCCGCCCTGGGCGCAGAGGTATCCATGCCGCCAAGGTGGACCGCCCAGAGGAGTCGATCTGTGATCTGGGTCAATCGCCGGCAGACGCGCCCGATGCGCCGGCGGGCGGACCATCGGCGTCGCCGGCGGGGCCCCGCAGCGCGGTCGCCAACTGGGTGATGATCCGCTCGCGGGCCTTGTCGTCAGCCGCCGCCTCCAACCGCTGGTTCAAGGCCATGAGCAACTGGGCCCGCGCATTGTGCCAGTCGGCGCGCGCGGCGGCGTCCGGGGCGATGCGGCGCGCGCCCGGCGCCTTGGGCGCGGCGCCGGCGCGCTCGAGAACGAAGCCTTCGTCCATGGTGGGGATACGGATCCGCGCCGCGGCCTGGCCGGCGGCCACCAGGCGCGACTTCAGGCCCTCCAGGGCGGCTGGCTCACCGTGGGCCAGGAAGATCCCCGCGGTCGGGGCGCGCTGCTTAGCCCACGCCACCAGGCCGG
This sequence comes from Caulobacteraceae bacterium, assembly GCA_947475465.1. GTDB lineage: Bacteria > Pseudomonadota > Alphaproteobacteria > Caulobacterales > Caulobacteraceae > Phenylobacterium. Next base: position 74,381 of record CANJLK010000011.1, read on the forward strand.
CGGCGTCGGCATGGCCGGAATAGACGTCGAGCGCGCGGACCCGGGCGCGCACCTGGATGTCCTCCCCCTGGATGCTGACCCGTTTTGCCCCCTCCTGCAGGACGCGTCCCAGGGTGCCGACCGCCTGGTAACCGGACAGCATGACGGTGGCCTGCCGCCGCCAGAGCAGGCGCTTCAGGTGCTTGCGCACGCGGCCGGCGTCGCACATGCCGCTGGCCGCCAGGATGACATGCCAGCCGCTCAGGTTCTCCAGGCGATCGCTTTCCCCCGGTTCACGGAGGAACTTCAGCCGCCCGGTGCTGCTGAGGTTCTCGAAGGGATTGACCCCGGTCGAGCGGTTCCAGCCGCGCCGGCGGAAGATCTCAGTCGCTTCGATGGCCAGGGGCGAATCGAGGAAAATGTCGGCCTGCGGAACCTGGTGTTCCTCCATCAGGGTGAGGAGATCGGCCAGCAGCTCCTGCGAACGTTCGACAGCGAAAGCCGGGATCAAGAGGGGACCGCCGGCCTGGTGGGCATCATTCAGCTCCTTGGCCAGAAGGGTGCGGCGCGCCTCGCCGCCCAGCGTGATGCGCTCACGGTCGCCGTAGGTGGATTCCATGATCAGGTAGTCGACGCCCGTGGGCCCCTGCGGGTCCGGGGCGTAGTCGCGGCCGCCGGGGCCGAGATCCCCGGAGAACAGCAGAGTCTCCACCCCGTCCTCGGATTCCACCCGCAGCTCGATCGAGGCGGAGCCCAGGATGTGCCCCGCGTCCCAATAGGTGGCGGTGACGCCCGGCGCGACGATGACCGGTTCGCCCAGCGTCACCTTCGAGAACTGTTCAAGGCAGCGTGCGGCGTCGCGCACCGTGTAGATCGGCTGCACCTCGGCCCGGCCGCGCCGCTGGTTGCGGCGGTTCAGCTGGCGGACCTCGCTCTCCTGGATGCTGGCCGAATCCGCGAGCATGATCTCGCACAGTTCCCGGGTCCCGGTGGTGGCGTGGATCGGCCCCCGGAAGCCGGCCTTCATGAGCTTGGGCAGCAGCCCTGAGTGGTCGATGTGGGCGTGGGTCAGCAGAACCGCGTCGATGCCGGAGGCCTGGAACGGGAAGTCGCCGTAGTTCAGCGCCTTGAGCGTCTTGGACCCCTGGAACATGCCGCAGTCGATCAGCAGCCGGGCCTGGCGCGTCTCGAGCAGGGCGCAGAATCCGGTGACACAGCCGGCGGCGCCGTGAAACGTCAGTTTGAGGGTCACTGGTCGGTCTCCGGACTTAGGGCGGTCGCCAGCAGCGGGGCGAGACGGATGACGTTCGATCGATGGCCGCAGGAGTCGGTGGAGATCACGCTGTCCGCACCGGCCCGGCGAAGGCCCGCTGGCCCGCCGCGCCTCGACAGGTCATGGATCGCCACAACCTCGATGGTCCGGGCGCCGGCTGCGCGCAGTTCGCCTATGGCGCAGGCCAGGGTCGCGCCGGTCGACAGGATGTCATCCACCAGAACGACCCGGCGGCCCGCCACGGCGGCGCCCTTTGGGAACTCGATGCCTACCGCGCGGTCGCCATCGCGGCGCTTGGCCGCCACCAGGGAAGACGCCCCCAAGCGTTCGGCGATGCGCCCGATCCAGGGGGCGGACTCCGCGTCCGGCCCGGCGATCAGCGGGTCGCCTCTGACGCCGACGTGGGCGGCCACCAGCTCGGCCGCCGACAGGGCGGTGACAGGCGTCCCGCCAAAGACCGGGGTCAGATCGGCCGTGCGGTGCAGGTGCGGCTCCACGGTGACGACCCGGTCGAACGCCGCGCCCAGCACCCGCCCCAGAACATCGCGGCTGAGCGGCTGGCCGGGCGCGAAGACGGCGTCCTGCCGCAGGTAGGGCAGGTAAGGCGCCACAAGCACCACCCGTCGGGCACCGGCGCGGCGCAGGGCGTCGGCTGCCAGCAGCAAGGGGATCACCTTTTCGTCCGGCCGGTCCAGGGCGCGGTAGAGAAGCGCGACGGCGCCGCCGGTGACGACCCGCGGCAGGCTCTCGCCATCCGGCAAGGTGTGCAGCTCGATCATCCGCAAGGGGACCCGCAACGCGGCGGCCAGGCGCCCCGCAGCCGCACGGTCCTCGCAAAACGCGTGGACGGCCGCTGTCATGGCGCGAGTTCCACGCCGCTGCGTTCGCCGGCGGCGTCCGAGGCGAAGGCGAACTCGGAGGCCTCCGAGCCGTGGATCCGGTAGAGCGGCTGCCCGGCCCGGACCTTGTCGCCCACGCGCACCATCAGATCGAGGCCCGCGCCCGCATCCGTCGGCGCGCCGGCCAAGCGGGCCACCGAGGCGATCCGCAGGCAGTCGATGGCGCCCACCACCCCGTCCCTGGGCGCCACAACCTCTGCCGTCAGGGCGCCCAGCCGGCCGCTGATCGGCGACGGGCCCTGCGCTACGATGATCTCGTCCATCTTGCGTCGGGCGGCGCCGCTCTCCAGCAACTCGCGGGCCCGCTGTTCCCCCGCCCCGCCCCGCAGCTCAGGGTCCTGTTCCAGCAGGCGGCCGGCCAGGAAGACCGCCTTGTCGCGCAGGTCGGCCGGGGCCCCGGCGTCACCGCTCAGGACGGCCATCACGTCCCTGGCCTCCAGGACCGGCCCGACGCCCCGGCCAACTGGCTGGCGGCCATCGGTGAACTGCACCTCGATCGCCAGGTCGAGGCCTCCGGCGACATATTCGAACAGCTTCTTGAGCCGCAGACCCGCGCGCCGGTCGCGGACCTTGGCGCTGGGGCCGACAGGAATGTCGAGGACCAGATGGGTCGAGCCCGCCGCCAGCTTCTTCGACAGGATCGAGGCGACCATCTGCTCGGGGGTGTCGATGCGCAGCGGCCGCTCAACGGAGATCAGCACGTCGTCGGCGGGGGAAAGCTCGACCCGCCCGCCCCAGACGATACAGCCGCCACAGCGCCCGACCACCTCCCCCATCTCCGCCTCGTCCAGATCGACCCGGGCCAGGACTTCCATGGTGTCGGCGGTGCCGGCCGGCGAAGTGATGGCCCGCGACGAGGTCTTCGGCATCAGCAGCCCGTGCGCAGCGACGATGGGGGTGACGATCAGGGACGTCCGGTTTCCCGGGATGCCGCCGATGCAGTGCTTGTCGACCACCAGTGGGCGGTCCCAGGTCAACCTCCGGCCCGCGGCCACCATGCCCTGGCACAGCCACAGGGTCTCCTCGGGCGACATGAAACTCGCGCAGGCCACCAGGAAGGCGGCGATCTCCATGTCCGACCAGCGATGCGCCGCCAGGTCCGCGGCGATGTCGGCGTAGTCCCGGGCGCTCAGGGTCTCCCCAAGGATCTTGGCGCGCAAGGCCTCAAGGGTCCGCGGCGCTCGGGCCGGCGCCACCTCCACGATGTCGCCGGGACGTACGCCCAGTCGGCGGAAGGCCGGAAGCGGCAGCCCGGCGTCGCCGGGCCCGACCACCGTCGGATCGTCACAGATCATCGGCGAGGCCAGCAGGGTCCTGCCGCCGCCCCGGACCTCGATCTTCCGCACGCCGGCCAGCCGGGCCGGGCGCAGGGCGGTGCTGTCCCTGGCCAGGACGATGACGTTCTCTCTGAAGGTGTCCAGCGGCAAGGGCCTCGCCACCAGTCGGTGACCCGTCCCGCCAGGAGGGGAGGACCCGCCGCTCAGGGCGCCGCCGCCCGGTAGATCTGGAGTGGCCTGATCCATGCCCTCAGGGTGGACGCAGGCCAATCCAGGCTCCGTGATTTCGATCAATGCCATGCGGCGAAACCCCCGCTCCCGCCTCCGTAGCGATACCTAGGGGGCGCACACGAATATCTCACCCAAGCGAGAGACGCGAGATTGGCGGCATCGGATTGAGGAGTTGCCCCATGACCCTGGCCTACGTTTCGGACACGCCGCGCACCGCCCCGGCCATCACCACACTGATGGATCGCGTCGGCCTGCGGATGACCTTTGCGAAGGGCGAGGAGATCTTCGGCCAGGACGAGGCTGCCGACATGCTGCACAGCGTGGTCAGCGGTGCGGTGCGCACGACGCGCCTGCTGGCCGATGGCCGCCGCCAGATCGGCGACTTCTACTATCCCGGCGACATCATAGGGTTGGAGATCGGAGACACCTTCCGCTTCTCCGCCGAAGCGCTCACCGACTGCGTCGTGCGGGTGGTCAAGCGTTCGGCCCTGCAGGCCATGGGGGCCGACGAGGTCCTGGATCGCGCCCTTTGGGAAGCGACCCGCCGTGAACTGGAACGCACCCAGGAGCACCTTTTGATGCTTGGCCGCAAGAGCGCCCGCGAAAAGGTCGCCAGCTTCCTGATGGACCTCGCCCAGCGTGAAGACTCCGAGGACGTCGCCCTGCCGATGGGCCGCCAGGACATGGCCGACTACCTGGGACTCACCATCGAGACCGTCTCGCGCATGGTCACCCAGCTGCAAGGCTCGCACATCGTCGAATTCGCAGGCTCACGTCAGTTCCGCGTCACCCGCTGGCCAGCGCTGGAGCGTCTGGCCGCCTAGTTCCCCGCGTCAAACCAAGCCGTTCGGAGGAAACCGCCATGACTGTGCTGCAAGACGCGTCCAAGTCCGCCACTTCCGCCAAGGAAGCCTCGACGCTCCGCGGCATCCTGGTCCACGCCGAAGGCAACCCGGACGCCTCCCCGCGCCTGCATGTGGCGGTCGATCTCGCCCGCAAGTTCGACGCCACCTTGGTCGGTGTCGGGGTCGAGATGATCCAGATCTACAGCGATCCCTATGGCCTGGGCGGCGGCGAGTGGGTCGTCCAGCTGCAGCACATCGTCGAAGATGACCTGAAGCTCGCCGAGGCGACCTTCCAGGCCAAGTCCGCCGGGCTCAAGACCGAGTGGATCGCCATGGAGACGTTTCCTGTCCAGGCCATGGCGCGCCATGCGCGTTCGGCCGACCTGATCGTCGCCGGCGGCGCGCCCGAGAAGGGCGAGGATCGCTTCCGCGCCGCCCATACCGCCGAACTGATCATGCAATGCGGGCGCCCCGTCTTCGTGGCGCCGGCCGCGCCCGGGAGATTTCACGGCCGCGCCGTGGTCGTAGCCTGGAAGGACACCCGCGAGAGCCGCCGCGCGCTGGCCGACAGCCTGCCGTTCCTGAAGGCCGCGGATGACGTACTGATCCTCGAGTGCTGCGACAAGGACAGCCTGGTCCAGGCGCGCGCCAGCACCGCCGAGGTGGTCAAGCACCTTCAGCGGCACGGCGTCGAAGCCAAGAGCAAGGCCGTGGTCGCGCCCCGGGCCCAGGTGGCCGCCGAACTCAACGCCGCTGCGCGTGAAATCGGCGCGGATCTGATCGTCGCCGGCGCCTACGGTCATTCCCGTCTGGGAGAGTGGGCCCTGGGCGGGGTGACTTACGACCTGCTCCACAGCCCTGAGCGCTTCGTTCTTTTGAGCCACTGATCCGTCGCGCAGACGCCGGCGGGCCCAGGGCTCCCGAAACCCTTCTCCTCGCGGGCCGGCGCCTGACCGGCGCCCGGGCCAGCCTAAAGGATCGCGACTATGTCGATAATGACCAGAGACGACGCGGTGGCCAACCCGGCGCGCACGGCCGAATCCGTCCGCAGCCTGATCGTCCATGTCGATGGGGCGCCCGAAGCCTCGGGCCGGCTCCGCGCCGCCGTCGAGCTGGCGCGCCGCTATGACGCCACCCTGCTGGGCGTGGGCGTCGAGATGGAGCAGCCGGTCAACGATCCCTATGGCCTGATGTCGGGCGACTGGATCATCGAGATGAGGCGCCTGGTCTCCGAAGACCTCGAACAGGCGGCCCGGACCTTCGAGGCCGCCACAGCCGGCGTCCGATCGGAATGGCTGGGCGTGGACGCCTATCCCTCCGACGTCATCGCCCGTCTGTCGCGGAGCGCGGACCTGATCGTCGCCGGCGGCGAGCCGCTGCCCGCGAACAACGCCTATCGCAAGGTCAGCACGGCCGAACTGGTGATGGCCAGTGGCCGCCCGGTGCTCGTGGCGCCGCCTGCCGGCGGCACTCTGCGCGGCGAAGCGATCGTCGTGGCCTGGAAGGACAGCCGGGAATCCCGGCGCGCCGTCACCGACGCCCTGCCCTTCCTGCGAGGCGCGGCCGAGGTCGTTATCCTGGAGGTCTGCCAGGCCGACGCCCTGGAAGAGGCCGCCGCCGGCGTCGCCGACGTGGCCCATTTCCTTCGCCGCCACGGCGTCCATGCCTGCGGCAAGACCAAGATCGCGCCGCCCGGGATGGTCACCGCTGAAATCCAGAACGAGGCCCGCGCCATCGGCGCCGACCTGATCGTCGCCGGCGCCTACGGCCACTCCCGGCTGGGCGAATGGGCGTTCGGCGGGGTGACCTTCGACCTGCTGCACGCGCCCGAACGCTTCGTGCTGCTGAGCCGCTAGAACCGGATTCTTCGGCGCCGATCGCGCCCGGATTACAGCCGGCGCACCGGCCCGCTCTGGCGCGGCCGGGCGCGCAGCGTTCCGATGTAGGCGGCGATGTCGGCGATGTCCTGGTCCGACATGTAGATCGGCGGCATCTCCACGTGGCCGTTCCGAGACAGGCGCCCGAGGACGGCGCGCAGCTGCGGGCGCGACAGCGAACTTCGCACCATAGGGAAGGTGGGCGCGCGCGGGTTGGGACTTGCGCCAAGCTCGCCCACGCCGTGGCAGCCCGCGCAGCCCTGAAGCACCAGAAAGCGGCCGTGATCGACGGAGCCTGCCGGCTGGGCGGCGGCCGAAGCCGTGAGCCCCAACGCCGCAAGGGCGGCCAGGCCGACGGCGCTCAACCTCCAGGCGCGGCGCATTGGATCAGCGAACCTTGGCCCGCGCACGCATTGCGCGCGCCGGCCGGGTGAGGGCGGGCAGGACGCAAAGCCCGCCGACGGCGAGCAGAGCCACGCTGAACGGGCAGGCGGCGCAGTGGGTGACGGCGCCGCCTTCGACACCGCAGATCACGCCATAGGCCTGCGACAAATCGCGCATGTGGATCCAGGCCGACTCGGCAAGAGCCGCGCCGGCCACAATGGCGCCGGCCCCGGCGATGGCGAGATTGTCGATGAAATTCCGCGCCATGTGAACACCTTCAAGGTCTGGCCCCCATCTTGACCGCAGCGCAGCAATCCGCCTTGACCCTGATCAAGGCAGGCGTCCCTGCGCCCTGGCATGGAGAGCTTCATCTTCGTGAAGGTCGCTGGGGTCCATGTCAGACATCGCAACACGTCAGGAGACGGAGACGCCGTTCGCCGTCTCAGTCCTGCTGGTTCTCAGCAGCGTCGCAGCACTCCTAAGCCTGCTGGCCACGGCCATCTCGCAGGATCCGCTCTTCCAGCTTCAGGGCTGGGTCTTCACTGTCGGCTTCCTGGCCGCCGCTGTCGCGCTTACCGCCGGGATGTCCTCCGGGCGCTTTAAGGCCAACCCCGGCCGCTACGAAGACGGGGTGATCCGAGCCGGGGTCATCGCCACTCTGTTCTGGGGCGTGATCGGCATGCTGGTGGGCGTGGTCATCGCCTGCCAGCTGTCCTGGCCGAGCCTGTTCTATTTCCCGCAGTTCGGGTGGCTGAACTTCGGACGCCTGCGCCCCCTGCACACCTCGGGCGTGATCTTCGCCTTCGGCGGCAACGCCCTGATCGCCACATCCTTCTGGGTGGTCCAGCGCACCTGCCGCGCGCGCCTGGCCGGCGGCCTGGCGCCCTGGGTCGTGTTCTGGGGCTACCAGCTGTTCATCGTCTCGGCCGCGCTGGGTTACGTCACCGGCGCGACCCAGGGCCGCGAGTACGCCGAGCCTGAATGGTTCACGGACATCTGGCTGACCATCGTGTGGGTCACCTACCTGCTGGTCTTCCTGGGCACGCTGTGGAAGCGCAAGGAGCCGCACATCTACGTGGCCAACTGGTTCTACCTGGCCTTCATCGTCACCGTGGCGATGCTGCACCTGGTCAACAACCTGGCCATGCCCGTGGGTCTACTCAACCACAAGAGCTACTCGGCCTTCTCAGGCGTCCAGGATGCGCTGGTCCAGTGGTGGTACGGCCACAACGCCGTGGGCTTCTTCCTGACCGCCGGCTTCCTGGCGATCATGTACTACTTCGTGCCCAAGCGGGTTGACCGCCCGATCTATTCCTACCGCCTGTCCATCGTCCACTTCTGGGCCCTGATCTTCATCTACATCTGGGCGGGTCCGCACCACCTCCACTACACGGCCCTGCCGCAGTGGGCCCA
>CANJLK010000012.1 GCA_947475465.1 Caulobacteraceae bacterium
GAGGGCAAGACCTTCGCCAGCCTGAACCGCTGACCCATATAAGAACCAAATCGAATTTCTCGAGGAAACGCCATGCGTGAAGCCGTCATCGTCGCCGCCGCCCGCACCCCCATCGGCCGGGCCTATCGCGGCGCTTTCAACAACACCTTCGGCGCGACCCTGGGCGCCCATTCGGTCCGCGCGGTCGTGGAACGCGCCGGGGTCGATCCCGCCGAGGTGGACGACGTGGCCATGGGCTGCGCCCTGCCGCAGGGGACCACCGGCACCAACATCGCCCGCCAGGTGGCGATCCGCGCCGGCCTGCCGGTCAGCGTCTCCGGCATGACCCTGGACCGGCAGTGCTCGTCCGGGCTGATGGCGATCTCCTGGGCCGCCAAGTCGATCGTCCAGGACGGCGTCCCGATCGCGGTGGGCGGCGGGCTGGAGTCCATCAGCCTGGTCCAGAACGACAAGCTTAATTTCTATAAGGCGATCGACCCCTGGCTGAAGGAGAACGCCACCGGCCTGCTCTGCTCGATGATCGAGACCGCCGAGATCGTCGCCGACCGCTACGGGATCAGCCGCGAAGCCCAGGACGAATACGCCCTGCAGTCCCAGCACCGCACCGCCCAGGCCCAGGCCGACGGCCGCTTCGACAAGGAAATCGTGCCGATGAGCACGGTGATGAAGCAGATCGTCAGCAAGGAGACCGGCGAGACGATGGACCAGGAGGTCACCCTGGAGAAGGACGAGGGCAATCGGCCCTCCACCACCCTGGCCGATCTCCAGAAGCTGTCCCCGGTGTTCAAGGGCGGCATTTACGTCAAGGAAGGCAAGTTCATCACCGCCGGCAACGCGTCGCAGCTGTCCGACGGCTCGGCGGTGGCATTGTTGATGGAAGCCAAGGAGGCGTCGAAGCGCGGCCTGGAGCCGCTGGGCGCCCTGCGCGGCCTGGCGGTGGCGGGCTGCGGGCCGGAGGAGATGGGCATCGGCCCGGTGTTCGCGATCCCCAAGCTTCTGGCGCGCACGGGCCTGAAGATGGACGACATCGGCATCTGGGAGCTGAACGAGGCCTTCGCCAGCCAGGTGCTCTATTGCCGCGACAAGCTGGGCATCCCGGACGAACTGCTGAACGTCTCCGGCGGCTCGATCTCCATCGGCCACCCCTACGGCATGACCGGCGCCCGCTGCACCGCCCACCTGCTCTATGAGGGCAAGCGCCGGGGGGCCAAGTACGGCGTCGTCACCATGTGCGTCGGCGGCGGCATGGGCGCGGCGGGCTTGTTCGAAATCTTCTGATTTCGCACCGGCGCGGCCCCGCCTCAGCGCAGGTGGAGCCCGCCGTTCACGTCGATGCAGGCGCCGGTGAGGTAGCTGGCGCCTGGCGATGCGAGGAAAGCCACGGCGGCGGCGATCTCGTCGGGCCGCCCGACGCGAGGAATCGGGAACTTCGCGAAATAGGCGGCGTCCTGCTCAGGCGGCATGCTGGAGCGGAACATGGGGGTGTCGACCGCCCCCGGGGCGACCGTGTTCACGGTCATGCCCGCGGCCGAGGCCTCCAGGACCGCGGCCTTGGTCAGGGCCATCACGGCGGCTTTCGAAGCCACATAGGCCGGTGGGCTCATGATCCCGCCGGTGAAGACTGCTGCCGAGGAGATGGTGATGATCCGGCCGTTCTCCAACGGGGCCGCGGCCCGACGGCGCAGCATCTCGCGCATGGCGAGAAAGACCCCGCGGGCGTTCACGTCCAGGACCCGGTCCCACTGATCAAGGGTGGTGGACTTGAAGGTGGGGCGCACGCCCTCGAAGTTTCCCGACACGCCGGAGGCGACGACAAGGACGCCGATAGGTCCGCCGTGGCGTTCGACATCGTCGAAGAGCGCCGCGACCTGGGTTTCGCTGGCGATATCGACCGCGAAACCCGCATGGCCAACGCCCGGCAGACCGGAGGCCGCCTTCGCGGCGCCCGCGCCATCGATATCGCTGACGGCGAGGCGACAGCCCCCGTCGGCCAGGGCTTGGGCGCACGCCCGTCCGACCCCGCTGGCCCCACCGATTATCAATGCAAGTGGTCCCGCCATGGTCGCCTCGCCGCCTCCTTGAAGTTGGTTGCCCGAGGGTAGAGCGGAGCAGAAGTTGGCGCCATGGCCCACGCACGGGCGCCCAAAGCTGTCGGGGAGCTCGGACAGGGCCGCGCCGCGTTGACCGCTCATCACCGCAAAGCTAGCCTGTCCGAAGAACCAGAAACTGGTCCGAAAATACGGACCGACGCGGGCGGAGGCGACGATGGACCAGGCCGAGATCGGCGCTGCGCCCTTGCTGGCTGAGGCCGTCGCGCGCACTGGACTGGATGACTTCGGGTCCGACAGCCTGCACGAGGGCCTGGGATTCCTCACCGCGTCGGTGCGCGAGGGCGGCGCCTCCGGCGACCTCCTGGACCTGCACCGCAAGCATATCGCCGACGCCCTCGACAACCGCCTGCGGCTGATCGACTACGCCAAGCGCCACCCCGAGGTGACCCAGGCGCCGATCAGCCGGCCAATCTTCATGTTCGGCATGCCGCGCAGCGGCACCACGCTGTCCAGCTACCTGATGGACCAGGACCCGGCGCATCGCTCGCTGTTGCTGTGGGAGGCGCTGGACTCCGTCCCGCCGCCCACCAGCGCCACGCACAGGACCGATCCGCGATGTCTCGCCATGGTCGCGGAACAGGAGCGCGACTTCGCGGCGAACCCCGGCCAGCTGAGGCCCCACGTGGAGTTCGCCGACGGCCCGACCGAATGCATCCGCCTGCACGCCCAGGACTTCAAGGCCCTGTTCTGGGAAGCCTTCATGCCGGTGAAGGCCTATTCCCGCTGGGTGCTGCACACCGACATGACCAGCGCCTACGAATACCAGAAGCTGGCCATGCAGGTCCTGCAATCCCAGGCGCCTGGGATTTGGTCGCTGAAGATGCCGTCGCACGCGATCCACATCGAAGCCCTGATCAAGGTCTTCCCGGATGCGCGCCTTGTCTGGGTACACCGCGACCCCCACAGGTCCCTGGCGTCGCTGTTCAGCATGAAGTCGCGCCGCTGGAAGCAGATGACCGGCGACGCCAACCTGCCGTGGCTGCGGGAGCACTACACCGTCCAGATGGCCGAGCACCTCAATCGGCCGCTGCGGCTGCGCGAACGCATCGGCGCGGACCGAATCTACGACCTCAAGTACGCCGACATGATGCGCGACCCGATCGGGACGCTTCGTGGGCTCTACGCCTGGGCGGGTGACGAGTTCACGCTCCAAGCCGAGGCCGGGATGCGGGCCTGGCTGGCGAAGAACCCGCAAGGCCGGTTCGGCGATCACAGATACCAGCTGGAGGACTTCGGCCTCTCGGAGGCCGCGTTGCGTCCATACTTCAGCGACTATTTCGACGTGTTCTCCACGGAACGGGAACCCTAGCCATGCACGTCTATGACACCGACGTGGATCACCAGATGATCCGCAACACGCCCTGGCTGCCCTCAAGGCCGGCCGAGCAGGTCAACGACCATATCTGGCTGTCGCGCAGCAATTCCTATCCGCACCTGATCACGACGCCCGACGGCGACGTGGTGATCAACACCGGCGCCAATGTGCAGGGCCCCCGCCACCGGGAGCGGTTCGAACAGGCGATCGGCCGGCCGCTGAACACCCGCGCCATCGTCATCACCCAGAGCCACCACGATCACTTCGGCGGCTGGGGCGCCTTCAATGCCCCCGGTGTCGAGACCATCGTCTCGGCCAGCTACGACAAGGTCTGGGCTGAGCGCCAAAGGCTGGCGGCCTACTTCGGCGGCCGCCGCACGGCGGGGATGTATGACCGCAGACTTCAGCCCGGCGAGCCGATCACCGAGGCCGGACCAAACGCATCCCTGCCGGTCCCGACCCGATATGTGAAGGAGCCCTATCGCTTCGAGGTCGGGGGCCGGAAATTCGAGGTGCGGCAGGCGCCGGCGGGCGAATCCCTCGACGGCCTGCTGGTCTGGATGCCGGACGAGGCCACGGTGTTCTGCGGAAACCTGATGGGGGCGATCTACGGCGCCCTGCCGCACCTCTCCACCATCCGCGGCGACCGCCAGCGCAGCGCGCGCTTCTTCATCGAGGACGTGGAGGCCCTGCTGGCGCTGGAGCCGGAGCTGCTGCTCACCGGCCACGACCATCCGGTCCGCGGGCGGCAGAAGATCCGCGACGACCTGACGAAGATCACCGAAGCGGTCCGCTACATCTACGACTGGACCCTGGACGGTATGGCGGCGGGGCGCAGCCTCGAGGAACTGATGGGCGAGATCAGGCTGCCGGCGGCGCTGCAGCCCAATCCCGGCCGCGGGCCGGTGTCCTGGTATGTCCGCGCGGTCTGGGAGGAATACGCCGGCTGGTACCGCGCCGACACGATCACCGGGCTCTATCCCAACCCGCCCCGCACCGTCTGGCCGGACCTGATCGAGATGGCGGGCGGGCCGCAGGCCCTTCTTGAGCGCGCCCGGACGCGCCTGGCGACCGGCAAGGCGGTGGAGGCCCTGCACTTCACTGACATGATCCTGGCCCAGGACCCCGCCCAACCCGAGGCCCTCGATGTCGAGATCGCCGCGCTACAGGCCCTGCGCAAGGCCGACGCCGACGAGCACTATGACGTCTCGCGCCTGCTGGAGATGGAGATCGCCCGCGCCAAGGCGGCGCGGGGGTCCTAGGAGGGCCGCTCCGTAGGCGGCGCGTCGCGGAAGCTACGGAAGGTGATCGAATAGCGCAGCGCCTCGACCGGCGGGATCGAGTGTTCCCAGACGGTGCGGGCCGGACCGCTCAGGAGATAGGCCGAACGCGGCGCCAAGGTCATGGAGGCCCGATCAAACCCGCCTGGCGTGCGCCGTCGCAGGCGCAGGATGCACGGGTTCAGGAGGGATATCCCCACCACCTCGGCGAACACCGGCCGGTCACGGTGCCAGCCGATCGGCGCGCCGGGAAGATACTGGTTGAGCAGAACCTGCTGCAGTTCGTCCGGACAGCGGCCGGCCAGAGCGGCGGCCCGCGCCCGGATGGCGACAAGTTCTCCAGGGATATCTTCGGCTTTCAGAAGGTGGCTGCGCGTGAAGTCGTACTGCCAACCGAACGACACCACTCGGCGGCGGCCTTCGTAGCCGCGAAACCGGAAGGGCTGGAACGGCAGGGTTTCGAGCCACGCCGCCAGCTCCGCCTCCTCGGCCGGCAAAAGGAAGTCCGTGCGGTAGACAAGACCCTCGGGCAGGTCATTCGCGACGGACGGGAATAGATCGGGCTGGCGGGCCATAATTCTTGAACGCACGGGCGAGGGTTTGGCAGCAACTCTGGGAGATGAGTGCTAACAGTTTGTTTTAAAGGACTTATCTACGAATCATGCATAACGTGAGCATGGGCGACGGAGTGGAGTGGACATGCAGGCGTCTCCGGAGTTCCGCAAGCAGCTGGCCGGCTACGGCCTGACCACCGCCGAAATCCTCTACCGCATGCCTGACCATCCTTCTCTCCTGCAGAGCTACCTTTGGCAGGACTACGACCTGTTCCCCGACTTCCCGACCCTGAAGAAATTCCTCGATTTCTGGACCCGCACCCTGGAGGGGCCGCTGTTCAAGGTGACGGTCGGCCATCAGCGGCTGATCAGACCAGCGGTGCTGAAGGCGCTCGACGGCGAGTTCCAGCTGAACTGATCCGTCTCGACAAGCGCGCCAGGGCAGGAGACTGATGTCGGCTGTTCCCCAGAAAGCCGCCCGCCGTTGCGCAAGTCTCTCTTCGTCATTCTCATCGCCGCCCTGGCGCTTGCCGGCTGTCAGGGCAAGGTCCAGCGCCCCGCCTGCCCGGCGAGCAAGGTCTGCCTGGAATACGGCAACAATTCCGAGCCCCTGACCCTCGATCCGGCGAAGTCCAACCTGGTCGACGAGGCCACGATCATTTCCGATCTGATCGTCGGCCTGACCACTGATGCGCCGGACGCCAAGCCGGTCCCGGCCGCCGCCACCCATTGGGAAACCAGCCCCGACGGACTGGTCTGGACCTTCCACCTGCGGCCCGGCGCCGTCTGGTCGGACGGGGTTCCGGTCACCGCCGATGACTTCGTCTACGCCTATCGGCGGATCCTGGATCCGCAGACCGCCTCGATCTACGCCTATCTGGTCTACATTCTGAAGAACGGCCAGGCGGTGAACGAAAGCAAGGCCCGGCCCGAGACTCTGGGCGCGCGGGCCCTCGATGCGCTCACCCTCGAACTCACCCTCGAACACCCAGCCCCATACCTGCCGGAACTGACCAAGCACCAGAGCTTCTTCCCGGTCCCGCGCCATGTGGTGGAAAAGTATGGCGACGCCTGGGTGCAGCCCGGCCACTTCGTGGGCAACGGCCCCTTCAGCCTGGTCTCGTGGCGTCTGGGCGACCGGATCCAGGTTGCCAAGAGCCCGACCTTCTTCGACGCCAAGGCCGTCTGCGTGGACCGCATCAACTACTACCCCACGCCCGACGCCGTCTCCGCCGAGCGGCGGGTGCAACGGGGCGAACTGGACATCAACACAAACTTCCAGTCCAACCGCTACGCGCGGCTGCAGCAGACCATGCCAGGCTATGCCCGGGCCCACACCTCGCTGGCGACATCCTACATCTCGTTCAACACCCATGACGTGGCGGCGCTGAAGGACATCCGCACCCGCCGGGCGCTGTCGGAAGCCATCGACCGGGACTTCATCACCAAGAAGCTGCTGCGCGCGGGTCAGGTCCCGGCCTACGCCTTCGTCCCGCCGGGGACGGCCAACTACACCTCGGGGCCCCGGACCGCCTGGGCGGCCGAGGCCCTCACCCAGCGCCAGATCGAGGCCAAGGCCCTGCTGGCCCAGATGGGGTTCAACGTAAAGCACCCCCTGAAGGTGGAGATAAAGGTCGCCAACAACACCGACACCCTGCTGATCGCCGAAGCGGTGCAGGCCGACTGGCGCGCCATCGGGGTGGATGCGACCATCGCCCAGAACGAAGGCTCGATCGCCTTCGCCGCCTATCGCAACCGCGATTTCCAGGCTGGCGCCATGAGCTGGTACGCCGACTTCAACGACCCCATCACCTTCCTGGGCCTGCTGAAGTCCGACGTCGGCGCGCAGAACTATGGGGACTACAAGAACCCGGCCTACGACGCCCTGCTGGCCCAGTCAGACCAGGAGCCCGACGCGGTCAAGCGCGCCGCGATCCTGGCCCGGGCCGAACAGCTGATGCTCAACGATGAGGGGACCGCGCCGCTCTACTTCGTCGTCAACCGCAATATCGTGAACCCACGCGTGACGGGCTGGGTCGACAACGCCGAGAATTTCCACAGGGCCCGCTGGCTCTGCGTGAAGTAGGGCCCTAGTTGTTACGCCATTCCCAATGGCAGGTGCGGTGGGCGTTGTGCTTGGCGATCTGATGGCCGGCCACGGCGCCCAGCCCCGCCCCGATGATCGTGCCGCCGGTCTTGCCGCCACCGTTTGAGACGGCGTTGCCGAGCAGACCGCCGGTCACGGCGCCCACGACGGTGCCCGTGTTCCGCGCGCCCCGGGAGGTGGTGCAGACCTGGACCTTGTGGCGATGATGTTGGGCGGCCTCAGCGATCATCGGGGCCGAGGCCACCGCGAGAGCCGAGCAGACCAGGGTCGCAGTGGCGAGAAATTTATTGCGCACGAGATGTCTCCTTGGGTGCAGCGGACACGCGGATCGATAACCGTCCACCATGCTTAAGGTTGCGCCGCGAACCCCGTTATCGCGAGCCACAACTGAATGGGAACTGAATGCCGTGCGCGGGCTTTCTTGCGGCAATCGCCGGCGCCGACCGTCGCCCCGGCCCTTTTTGGAGAAACGCTCATGTCAATTCTTGCCTGGATTGTTCTGGGCCTGGTCGCTGGCTTCATCGCCAGCAAACTGGTCAACCGCAGCGGCAGCGGCGTGGTCCTGGATCTGCTGCTGGGCATCGTCGGCGCCTTCGTGGGCGGCTTCCTGTTCACCCGCTTTGGCGCGGCAGGCGTCACCGGCCTGAATATCTATTCGATCCTCGTCGCCACGGTGGGCGCCGTGGTGGTGCTGTTCATCTACCATGCCCTGGCCGGCCGCCGCGCGCTCTAGGCCGCCATCTTCGAAGACTGGAAAGCCCCGTTCTCGCGAGCGGGGCTTTTCGTTTGCGCGCCGCCTTAGGGACTAAGGCCGGCTGTAGCTGCTAACGATCCGGTGCTTGATGAGCCATTGGCCGTCCACCTTTTCGAATACGTCCCGGTAGGACCCGTGGAGGTTGAAGAAGACCTTCCCGTCCGGGCTCACCCGGAACATCTGCCAGTAGGTGTGGGTCCTGGCCGTGTGTCCGTCTTCCTCGATGACATAGACGTTGGTGTTGATGTGCATCGGCCGCGAGCCGTCCGCATAGTGAGGCGCGGTCCGCTTCTTGGTCATGTCCGCGTTGATGGCGTCCCGGCCCTGGATGGCGGTCGGGTCGGGGCCAAACTTGCCGTCGGGGGTGAAGCATTCGCCGATCCGGCCGGCTTCGCCCTCGTCGAAGAGGAAGCCGTACTTGTGTATCGTCTGCTCGATGGCCTCGATCACGCTGCCCATAGTCCCGTCCCCTTTGGTCTCGATTCACTTGATGCCGAGCGTCCGCTCGATGCGGCGGTCAGGTATGAACCAGATCGCCGCAACGGTCACATAGAGCACGAGCGAAATCGCTGGCTTGACGAAAGCCAAGGCGATGGCCGTCGCATAGATGGCCAGCGACGCCTTGCCCTTCAGGTCCGCACCCGTCGCCCGCGCCAGCACCGAGTCCGGCCCCTCATGCCGGATCAGCAACTGCGACAGGATCGTAAAGGCGATGGCCATTAGGATCAGCACCGCCCCGTAGGCCGCCACCGGCCCCGAGGCCATGGGGTTCTCCCCCAGCCAGGCGGTCATCAGCGGCGATAGCGACATCCAGAACAGCAGGTGCAGATTGGCCCACAGGATCGGTCCGTTGACCGTCCTGGCGGCGTGCAGCAGGTGATGGTGGTTATTCCAGTAGATGCCCACGTAGATAAAGCTGAGGGCGTAGCTGAAGAAGGTCGGGATCAGCGGCTTCAGGTCCGCCAGAGCCGCGCCGTGCGGCGCCTTCAGCTCCAGCACCATGATGGTGATGATGATGGCGATCACGCCGTCGCTGAAGGCTTCCAGTCGTCCCTTGTTCAAGCTTCGGCTCCCGCTCACGAACAGCGAAGGCAGTTGATCGTGAATCTCGCGAGCTGGCGATCCCCTCGCCGAGCGGCTGGAATGGATGGGGGCAAAAGCGGCCCCATTCATTCCGATCGGGAAGCGGTCTTCCGCGAAATCAGCTGCTAGTCCGGGCCAGGGCGCGCCTCCACCTACCCACTTTGCTACGGTCGCTCCCGTGCGCGCCGACATCCTGGAGTAACGCCTTGTCCCTTTTCCGCACCGTCGCCGCCTCGGCGCTCGTCCTCACCCTCGCCGCCGCGGTCCCTGCCCGGGCCCAGCTGATCACCAATCCGGCCGAGGTCCAGGCCGGGACCTACGCCATCGAACCCTCCCACGCCCGCGTGCTGTTCACCGTGGAGCACCTGGGCTTCTCCACCTGGTATGGCGACTTCACCGGCGCGAAGGGTGTCCTGGTCCTGGATCCCAAGGATCCGTCCAAGAGCTCGGTGGATGTCAGCGTCCCGACCGCCTCGGTCAGCACCACCAACGCCGTCCTGGACGGTGAACTGAAGAGCGCCGACTGGTTCGACGCGGCCAAGTACCCGACCATCAGCTTCAAATCGACCAAGGTCACCGTCACCGGTCCCGGTCGCGCGGCGGTCGAGGGCGACCTGACGCTGCACGGCGTGACCAAGCCGGTCACCCTGACCGCCACCTTCAAGGCCGCGGGCGTCAATGGCATGAACAAGCACTACACCGCCGGCTTCGATGTCAGCGGCAAGATCAAGCGCAGCGATTTCGGCGTCAGCAAATACGTCACCTTCGGTCTGGGCGACGAGGTGACCTTGATCATCAGCGCGCCGTTCGAACGCAAGGACGGCTAAGCCCCGCGCGGCCGGCGCCGTCCCTCCAAGGGGCGGGCGCCGGCCAACCCACCCGCTGAGGTTGCCTCGCCCACGCTTCTCGGGTTGAATTGCCTTGCCCCCGAGGGACCGGGATGAACAGTCTGCGCCGAAAGCGTGGCTGGCTTCGGCACAGATCAGGCGTGAGGCGAGATGGGCGACGTCGAGGACTCCGTAACGACGAACTCGGCCGGGCCCCGGCGCGCCCTTGGCCGCGGCCTTATCGCCGCCGCGGCCCTGAGCCTCGCCTTCGCGGGTCCCGCCATGGCTCAGTTCGGAAGCCTAAGGGGCATGATCCCCAACCTGCCCAACATGCCGGCGCCCGCGTCAAGACCGCAGCCGGCGCCGCCGAGCTCACCAGGCGGCTCCGCCCCGGGCGCCATGGGCTTACAGGCGCCGACGCCGCAATCGCCCCTGCACCGGCTGGGCACCGACGCGGTGGCGGTGATCGAATCCGCCACGCCCGGCGCGCCCGTGCGCTCCATGGACTACGTCTTCGCCAAGCAAACGATCGCGCTCGGCCCCAAGGGCGCGATCACCATGAGCTACTTGTCAGGCTGCCTGACCGAGACCATCCAGGGCGGCACGGTCACCGTGGCGCTGAGGGGCAGCACCGTGGCTGGCGGCAAGCGCATCGACAAGGCGACCCCGGGCTGCCGGTCAGCCAATCCCATCGTGCTGGCCTCGGCGTCGGAAGCCGGCGCGACGGTCAACCGCATCACTCCATTCACTGGCGCCACCTGGGATGAGCGGGCGCTCAAGTCGGGCCAGCCGGTGTTCAAATGGGACAAGGCCTCCGGCGCCTCGACGCTGCGGGTGAAGGACATGGACAAGCCTGGAGAGCCGGTCCTGTGGCAGGCCGCCGCCGGCGACAAGGACTGGATCGCCTACCCGGCCGCCGCCGGTCGCCTGACGCCAGGGGCGCCCTACAAGGCCGAGGCCCTGGCCGGCGACAAGGTGGTCGCCGCAGCCCTGTTCTCGATCGATCCGGCGCTCGACGTGGCGGACAGCCTGGCCAACCGTGTCGTTCCGCTTTCCGCGCCTTAGGGCCCTCGTCGAGCGGCGCTATCGCGGCCGGCTGATCGCCGCGGCATTGCTCGGTCTGCTGGCCGGTTCCCTGGCCATCCTGCCGTCCGCCCGCGAGCTCGACCTGCGGGGGATCGACTACCTGCTGCCGCTGCGGCACGCGATCTTCGGCCCTCTGTTCCCCCCGGCGAAGTCCGACGTCGTGGTGGTGGCGATCGACGAGCAGACCTACCGCACCGACCCGTTCTCCAACACGCCGAAGGTCGCCTGGACCCCCTACTACGGCTACATCATCGACGCGGTGAACGCCGCCGGCCCCAAGGCCATCGGCCTGGACACCATCCTGCCCACCTCACTGGACCGGCCGGAACTGCTGCTGGGCTATGACCGGCCGTTTCTGCTCGCGCTGCGCAACACCGCCGACCAGGGTCGCCTGGTGATGGGCGAAACCAAGCTCTCCGGCCAGGTGCTCGCGCCCTATCCTGGCCAGATCATCGCCGCCAACGGCCAGGACAATGTCCGCATGCTGAATATGCCGATGGAGCGCGACGACGTGGTGCGCCGCTATCTGTCGGGCTACAAGACGGAGGACGCGGGCCACGTCCTCTCGTTCGGGGCGGAACTGGCCAGACGGGCCGGCGCGAAGCCGCCGAAGGGTGACGAGTTCATCATCAACTTCAATACCGGCGCCGGGGATATCCCGGTCTACAGCATGGCCGACCTCTATGCCTGCGCGGCCGCCGGGAAGACCGACTATTTCGACAAGGCCTTCGCCGGAAAGGTCGTTCTGCTGGCCGAGACCCTCGACATCGAGGACCGGTTCCGCGCCGCCAAGCGCCTCGACTGGAACGAGGGCGCCTCGGCCCGGGCCGCGCCCGCCCGCTGCGCCGTGGCCGCCGACCCGAAGAGCTTCGCCACCACCTTGAGCCGCCGCTCCATGCCGGGGGTGCTGATCCAGGCCGCGGCGATCAACACCCTCACTAAGGACATCGCGCTGAGGGAGCCGCCGGTGGCGGTCACCTTCCTGGTCGTGGCGCTATCGACCGTGCTGCTCACCGCCGCCTTCCTGCTGCTGCCGCCGGTGACCGGCGCAGTCGTCGGGATCGGCGCCATGGCCGGCGAGCTGGTCGGCTCGGTGGTGGCGTTGCATGACCTGGTCGTGGCCCCGGCGCCCAGCCTGCTCGGCTGGGCGCTGGGCGCTTACACCCTCATCTACGCCTACCGCTTCGTCATCGAGGACCGTGAGAAGCGCTGGGTGCAACACGCCTTCCGCCACTACCTGGCCCCCGCCCTGGTGGACCAGCTGATGGATAATCCCGACGCCCTGAAGCTCGGTGGTGAGCGGCGCTGGGTGACGGTGATGTTCACCGACATCGCAGGGTTCACCACCATCAGCGAGAGTCTGAAGGAGACGCCGGAGAAGCTGGTCGAGCTGATGAACCGCTACCTGACCCTGATGTCGGACGTGATCGCCCGGCACGACGGCTACGTGGATAAGTTCATTGGCGACGCCGTCATGGCCGTCTGGGGCGCGCCTCTGGAGGTGGAGGATGCCGAGCGCAAGGCCGTGGAGGCGGCGCTGGACTGCCAGCTGGCGCTCGAGGCCTTCAACCGCGACGTGGTCGGCGACTATCTGTCGTCGGGCAAGGTGGGAACCCGCATTGGCGTCGCCACCGGCTACGCCATCGCCGGCAACATGGGCTCGGCCCAGCGGCTCAACTACACGCTCACCGGTGACATGGTGAACCTGGCCGCCCGGCTGGAGGGCGCCAACAAGGAATACGGCACCGCCTTCATGATCAGCGAGCTGACCGCCCAGGCGGTGAGCGGCGATTTTGTCCTGCGCCGGCTGGACCGGCTGATCGTCAAGGGCAAGACCGAGCCCATCGTGGTCTTCGAGGTCCTCGGCCGGACCGGCGCGGTGGCCGGTGAGGTGCTGGATAGGCTGGCGGCGTTCGAGCGCGCCCTGTCGCTGCACGACGCCCGCGACTTCGTCCAGGCGCGGAGCCTTTTCCTGGAACTGTCGCCGCTCGATCCCCCGTCAAAGGTGTATGCTGAGCGCTGCGCTGGCTATCTTGCGGATCCGCCGCCGGCCGGCTGGCGGGGCGAATTCGCGCTGAAGACCAAATGATCCAGGATGACCAAGTAACGGAGGAACCCATGGACGCGTTTCTGATCGGTCGCCGAAAGATCCTGTTTGGCGCGGCCGCCGGCGCGGCGATGGGCGCGACGCCCGCCCTGGCGCAGATTCCCAACTTCGGCAGCCTGCCGGGCATGGGGTCCATGTCGCCCGGGATGAGCCGGGCGGTCGACCTGGTGAGCCAGGCGGCCAACGTGATCGCCAACATCCAGATCAGCGAAGCCGACGAGATCGCCATGGGCGCCGGCTACTATGAGCGGTTCATCGATCAGTCGGGCGGCCGCTACAACTCGCGCCTCGACCAGGACGCGCTGCGCGACTTCGCCCGGCCGGTGATGGCGACCACAAAGCGCTCGGCCCTGCCGTGGGAGATCGCGCTGATCGACAACGACACGGTCAATGCCTGGGCCCTGCCCGGCGGAAAGATCGGGGTCCACAAGGGTCTGCTGCGCTACGTCTCTGGACCCGAGGAACTGGCGGCGGTGCTATCCCACGAGGTCGGCCACGCCGAGCTCAGCCACGGTGTCGCCCAGATCAAGAACAAGCAGTTCGTGTCAGGCATGGGCGGCATCGCCAAGCAGCAGATCGTTGACCAGGTGGGCCGCAAGGCCGGCGCCGCGGGCGCCTTCCTGACCAGTGAGGTGCTGACCGCCTTCGAAGGCCCGATCTACAACATGGTCACCAGTGGCTATTCGCAGGACCTGGAGTTCGCCGCCGACGGGCACATCGTCAACGTGTTCCACACCATCGGCTACGACACCGGACACGCGACCGATTTCTACAACACCATGCTCCGGCTGGTGCCCCCGGGAACCAAGGCCACAACCTCCCTCTACGCGACCCACCCGGGCACCAAGGAGCGGATCAAGCGGCTGGACAAGGCGATCCAGGCGAACAAGTCGGCGGTGGAGGCCAACGTCGGCCACCCGGGCTGGGAACAACTCAAGTCCTCATTCCCGACCCGCACCCACTTCCGCCTGGCCTAGGGTCCGTCAGGCCGGGACGCCGGCCGCCTTGGCCCGCTGGCGCACTTCGGCCGCCACCTGCTGCGCGGCGATGTATCCAAAGGTCATGCCGGCCCCGATGGTGGCGCCCGGGCCCGGATAGGAAAGCGGTGCAAAGCCGTTGGAGGAATTGCCCGCCGCATAGAGGCCAGGGATCGGCGCGCCGTCGGCGGCCGACAGCACCTGCGCCTTGCCGTTGACCCGCAGGCCGCCCCGGGTGGCGAGCGCGCCGGACTGGATCTCCAGCGCATAGAACGGCCCCTGCTCCACCGTCCCCAGCGACGGGTTCGGCTTGTGGTTCGGATCGCCCCAGGCGATCGACCACTGGCTCTCACCGCGGTGGAAGTCCGCGTCATGGCCGTCGCGGGCAAAGCCGTTGAAGCGCTCCACGGTCTCCTTCAGCCGGCCCGCGTCGATGCCCAGCCGTTCTGCGAGACTCCCAAGGGTGTCGGCCTTGGTCAGCACCATGGGACCCAGCTGGGCCGAGGCGGCGGCCGGGTTCTTCTGCAGCTTGGCCCAGCCGTTCAGGACGTCGGCGATGACCTGGTACTTGGTCGCCGCCTGATGGTCGAAGATCATCCAGGCCGGCAGGTTCCTGGGCCGCCCGCCGGGGTTGTCGCGCTTGGAGCCGAACTGGTGGCCGAAATCGTAGTAGTTGAGGCTGTCGTCGCAGAACCGGCGCCCCTGATCGTTGACCACCATGGTGTGGGGCACATAGCGCTGGCGGTGGCCGGCGTTCTGCATCTGCCACCAGGCGTCGCCCATGCCGCCCAGCTGGGCGCCGATGGCCATACCCATCATGTGGCCGTCGCCTTGGTTCTCGACGATTTCGCAGCTGTATTCGAGGGCGCGGTCCAGCCACAGCCGCTTCATCTCTTCGTTGTGGGCGAAGCCGCCGGTGGCCACCAGGACACCGTGCCGGGCGCGGACAAACCAGGGCTTGCCATCGCGTTCGGCCCGCACGCCCACCACCCGGCCGTCCTCGACCAGCAGCTGCTTGCCCGGCGCATTGACCCGCATCGTCACGCCCTGGGACAGACAGCCCTGCATCAGCTGGGCGATCAGGGCCGTGCCGTTGGCCAGCGCGTCCTGCACCGGGTCGCCGGCCGAGCGCCTGGGCCTGGTCTCGTCGGGCGGAAGGGCATGGTAGCTGTCGGCATAGGTAATCAACTTGTCGACCGTCCAGGCCGACGCCGCCCCGATCCGGATCCGCGCGCCCCATTCGCCCAGGTCGGAGAGCATGAACTTGCCGGCGTCCAGCGTACGTCCGCCGTGCTTGGATCCCGGCAGCTCGGGCCGGTAGTCGATGGTGCCGCCCTTGGACGGCCAGGGGCGGAAGGCCATGCCGGCCCGGTCTTCCAAAAGCTCGATCATCGGCGGGCCATGCTCGGCCAGCGCCACCAGGACGTCGTCGTCCTCGCAGCCGCCGGAACAGGCGCGCAGATACGTCAGGGCCTCGGCCGGACTGTCCTCGACGCCGACCTCGATGGTGTGGCGGTTGCCCGGCACCCAGAAGCCGCCGCCCGACACCGACGTCGTGCCGCCGATGAAGGCGGTCTTCTCCAGCACCACCACCCGGGCGCCCTCGACCGCCCCGGTCACCGCGCCCGCCAGCGCCGCACCGCCGGACCCCAGCACGACCAGATCGGCCTCCTCATCCCAGGCCTTCGGCAGCCCTTGCGAATTGGCGATCATGGCGGCGCTCCCCGTTTTCTTGTTGTCATCGGCGCCCGCAAGCGCCGTCTCCCAAGACTAGGGAGCCACCCCGCGGGCGGCAAGCCGGGGAGGGAAAGGTCAGGGATTTGGGACATTGGCGGAGAGGGTGGGATTCGAACCCACGGTACCCTTCCAGGTACGCCGCATTTCGAGTGCGGTGCTTTCGACCACTCAGCCACCTCTCCTAGGCGCCATGGCTCTCCGTGGAGGGCCCTCTGAGCGAGGCGCGGAACCTACTCATCGGACCCGGCTCGCGCAAGCGCCGCTTCGCGGGCCGGTCAGCGGGGGTGGAGGATCATCTGGGTGCAGCGGAAGAGCGCCATGGTCTTGCCGGTGGTCTCATTGACCGCCTCGGCGTCCCAGACCTGAGTCATGCGGCCGCCATGGACCAGACGGGCATTGCCAACCACCACATCGCCCAGCTTCGCCGTGGCCAGGAAGTTCGATTTAAGTTCGATAGTGGTGAAACCCGTCCCACCCTCGGCAACGACACCATGCAGCCATAGCCGCTGGCCGAGTCGACCAGGGCGATCACCGAGGCGGCGTGCAGATAGCCGTTGGGCGCCATGTGGATAGCCGCGACCGTCATCCGCCCGCGGACATCGCCGCGCCGGACGTGATCCCAGGTGATTCCCAGTTCGCCGGGCAGGGTGGCCTGCTGTCGGCGCGCGAAGGCCTCGGCGTGGTTGATATCCTCGCTCATGCCGCGCCTGCCGATGCGGTGGCCAGGTAGGCGTCGCGCAGTTCGCGCTTCAGGACCTTGCCGATGTGGCTGCGCGGCAGGGCCTCGACGATCTGCAGGTCGGCCAGCCGCTGGGTCTTGCCGACCCGGCCGTTGACCCAGGCCTTGAGGTCGCCGGCGCCGACCTTGGCGCCGGGCTTGAGGGCCACGAAGGCCACCGGGGTCTCGCCCCAGGCGTCCGACGGCGCGCCCACCACCGCGGCTTCGAGCACGGCCTCGTGGCGGACAATCTCGGCCTCCAGGTCGGAGGGATAGATGTTGAAGCCGCCGGAGATGATCATGTCCTTCTTGCGGTCCATGAGGGTTAGGAAGCCGTCCTCGTCGAAGCGCCCGACATCGCCAGTGCGGATGTAGCGCAGGCCATCGGGACTGAACCACTCCGCCTCGGAGGTCTTGGCCGGCTGATTGTGATAGCCCACCATCATGGCGCCGGAACGGCCGACCACCTCGCCGATGCCGCCCTGGGCCACCTCACGGCCATCCTCGTCGATCAGGCGGATGTCATGGCCCGGGAAGGGCCGGCCTACGGTGTGCAGCTTGTCCGGGAACTCGTGGCATTGCAGGCCGCAGGTGCCGCCGCCTTCGGTCATGCCGTAGAATTCCACCAGCCCGCCCGGCCAGCGCTTGAGGATGTCGGCCTTCAGCTCGGCGGCGAAGGGCGCGGAGGTGGAGAACTTGGTCACGAAGCTGGAGAGGTCGTAGCGGTCGAAGTCAGGCCTGGCCATCAGCCGGCGATACTGGACCGGCACCAGCATGGCGTGCGTGGCGCGGTGGCGCTCGGCGAGCGCCAGGAATTCGCCCGCCTCGAACTTGCCCATCAGCACCGCCGTGCCGCCATTGGCCATCGTCGGCAGGAAGGAGACCAGGGTGGTGTTCGAATAGAGCGGCGTGGAGATCATCGTCACCGCTCGGTCGGTGTAGGCGCCGCGCCGCAGGTGGTGCCAGCGCATGGCGTGCGGCTGGACGATGCCCTTCGGCGCGCCGGTGGTCCCCGAGGAATAGATGATGTTGAAGCCCTGTTCGGGCGGCACATCGACGGCGCGGGGCTTCGCGCCCTCGGCGGCCAGCCAGGTTTCGAAATGCAGGCCCACGCCCGAGCCGTCGAGCGAGACCCGCTTGGCCGTGAGCTGG
The DNA here is from genome assembly GCA_947475465.1 of Caulobacteraceae bacterium. Lineage (GTDB taxonomy): Bacteria > Pseudomonadota > Alphaproteobacteria > Caulobacterales > Caulobacteraceae > Phenylobacterium. The sequence goes on from CANJLK010000012.1 coordinate 17,809, forward strand.
TCCAGCACCGGGGCCATCAGCTCCGCTACGCCGGCGTCCAGGAAAAAGACCTTCGCCCCGCAGTCGGCCAGCTGGCCGGCCAGGCTCTCGGCCGTCGAGGATGGCGCAAGCGGCGCGACGATGGCGCCGGCTCTCAGCACGCCCAGGAAGGCGGCCGCATACTCCACACTGGTGGTGGCGCAGATCGCCGCCACATCGGCCTGGCCCACGCCGTCGCGCTGCAGGGCCGCGGCGATCCGGTCCATCAGCGCGTCGAGCCCGCCGTAGGTCAGCGACCGGCGCGCGTCGACCAGGGCCTGCTTGTCGCCCCGCACCTGGGCCTGGGCCGCGATCAGGTCGGCGACGGTGCCGAAATCCCGGGCCAGGATGGTCTCGACGGCGTTGGGCATGGTCTGGCGGCCTGGCGGCTGCGGGGAGCGTTCCCCGCCAAGGAGGCCCGAAGTGTTAGCCTGCCCAGGCCCTGCCCGTCAGCCGCAATCTGCCGCCGCCTGGCCGGCGGTCAGCCGCGCCAGCAAGCGGGCTGCGTCGCGCGGGCGCGCAAGCCGATGCTTCGTCAGTTGGGCCCGCGCTGGGTCGGCGAAGGTGGCCGCGTAGCGGGCCCGCACGCGCGCGTGATTGTCCCAGGTCCAGCGGATCGGGTGGTCGGGGCGCAGCCAGCGGCGGAAATCCTCGCGGTTGCCGGTGCCTGGCCAAAGCTCGCGCGGCGAAAGGGCCCGCAGGAACGACCGCTTCAGCACGCGTGGCATGATCACCGACCGGCCATAGTCCAGCCAGACTAGGTGGGTGGCGCGGGCCAGGATCAGGGGCTGGACGAGACTGTAGTTGCCATCGGCGACCCAGCTGTCGGCCGCCGCCGCGTCTTGCACCAGGCGAATGAACGCCGCCGGGTCGGACTTGCTGAGCAGCACCCAGCCGGGGCGCCAGGCGATGGCGTCCAGCTCCACATGAGGGATGGCGAGCCTCTGGGCCAGGCGCGCGGCGAAGGCCGACTTCCCCGAGCCGGAGCTGCCCACCACCGCCACCCGAAAATCCGCGAGGCGGGTCCGGGCCATCTTCCTTTTCCTTACCTAGCGTCCGGCCGTTATGGTCCAGGCGTGTGCAACGGCAAGAGGGCAGGATGACGATCAAGGCGAACTGGGGCGAAAATGTCTCCGTGGCGATGGACGGCCACGTGGCGGTGGTGACCCTCGACAAAGCGCCCAACAACCACGTCTCGGTGGCCCTGATGCGCGATCTGGCCGACGCCCTGGAGGCCTTGGACACGGACGCCGCGGTGCGCGCCACGGTGCTGCAGACGGCCGGAAAGTCGTTCTGCGCCGGTGCCGACTTCGGCGGCGGCGACAGCATCAGCCAGAGTCAGGATGGGGTGGCGGCGCTCTACGAACAGGCTGCGCGCCTGTTTGCGGCGCAAAAGCCGATCGTCGCGGCGGTGCAGGGCGCCGCCATCGGCGCGGGCCTCGGGCTGGCGATGATGGCGGACTTCCGGGTCGCGGCGCCGGAGGCGCGGTTCTCGGCCAATTTCGTCAAGCTGGGCTATCACCCGGGTTTCGGCCTGACCCACACCCTGCCGCGCGCCATCGGGGCCCAGCAGGCCGCGCTGATGTTCCTCACCGGCCGCCGGATCAAGGGCGAGGAGGCCCTGGCCATGGGCCTGGCCGAGGCGCTGGTCCCGCTGGCGGATCTGCGTGCGGCGGCGCTCGGGCTGGCGCGCGAGATCGCCGAGAACGCGCCGCTGGCGATCCTGGCCACCCGCCGCACGCTGCGGTCCGGTCTTCTCGAGGCGGTGCGCGCCGCCACGGCTCATGAGAACGGCCAGCAGGGCCCCTTGCGCGCCAGCGAGGATTTCGCGGAGGGCGTCCGCGCCGTCGCCGAGCGGCGGCCGGGGAACTTCAGGGGCCGCTGATCAGCCGGCGCGGAGCGCGCAGGCCGCCCGGGCCAACGCCGTGATCCTGTCCCAGTCGCCGGCGCGGATGGCCTCGGCCGGCGCCACCCAGCTGCCGCCGACGCAAAGCACGTTGGGCAGGGCCAGATAGTCCCCGGCGTTCTCGGCGCTGACCCCGCCCGTAGGACAGAACCTGGCCTGGGCGAACGGACTGGCGAAGGCCTTCAGCGCCGCGGCGCCGCCCACGACATTGGCCGGGAACAGCTTGAAATGGGTGTAGCCGGCGGCCAGCCCGGCCATCAGCTCTGTCGCCGTGGCGACACCCGGCAGGAGCGGGATCGCGCCCTCCGCCCGCTCGCCCGCGATCAGGCCAGGGCTGACGCAGAACCGCCCGCCCATGTCGGCGACCGCAACCCGGGTGGCGGCGTCAAGCACGGTGCCGGCGCCGACCACGGCGCCTTCGATCTCGCCGGCCATCCGCTCGATGCACTGGGCCGCGACCGGGGTCCGCAGGGTGACTTCAAGGACGCTGAGGCCGCCCGCCACCAGGGCGCGGCCCAGGGGAACGGCATGGGCCACATCCTCGATGATCAGGACCGGGATGACCGGCGCCCGGCGCATGATCGCCTCGATGGTCATGGGGCCGCTCACAGGCGTTCCAGCACGGCCAGTTCGCGCGCGGCGCCCAGGATCGCCGGATAGGGATGCAGCACCAGCGAGGTCGGGATCTGCTGCACATAGGGGCTCAGCCGCCCCTTGTCCTCGAAGCGGCGACGGAAGTCGCCCTTGGCCAGCCGGTCGGCCATCTTGGGCGCGATGCCGCCTGACACGAAGACGCCGCCCCGGGCCCCAAAGCTCAGCGCCAGGTCGCCGGCCACCGCGCCCAGGATGCCGCAGAAACGGTCCATGGTTTCGCTGGCCAGCGGATCGCCCGCATTGCCCGCCTCGGTGACCGCCTTCTGGTCGGCGTGGACCGCCGCCTGGCCCTGCATCTCGGCCACGGTGAGATAGAGGTCGAACAGGCCCTGGCCGGACAGCAGCCGCTCGATGGACACCCGGCCATGGCGCGCCTTTTGCCGCTTCCAGGCGGCGTATTCCACCTCGTCGCTGGGGGCGAAAGCGGCGTGGCCGCCCTCGGTCGCAACGGCCAGATCGCCGCGCTCCCCGCGCGCCAGGCCCGCTACGCCGAAGCCCGTGCCCGCGCCCAGCACCACCATGGGGCAATCCGCGGCGCCACGCAGGGACGGTCCGATAGGCTTGAGGTCGGCGGCGTCCAGCAGGGGACAGGCCAGCGCCTGGGCGGCGAAGTCGTTCATCAGCCGCACGCCCTCGAATTCGAAGTGGGCGAGGATCTCGCCCTCCGAGACCTGCCAGTCGAGATTGGTGAACTCGATCTCCCCGTCCATGACCGGGCCGGCGACGGCGATCACCGCGCGGGGGGGGCGCTTGCGGCCCATGGTCCGGGTCAGGAAGTCCTCGATGATGTCGTTCAAGGCGTTGAAGTCGGCCGCCTGGTAGACATGCAGGTGGCGCACGCGCCCTTCATTATCGACCAGGGCGAAGCGGGCGTTGGTGCCGCCGACGTCGCCGACAAGTCCGGTATAGTGCGGCTTCATGCTCAGGCGGCCTGGAAGAGGGAACAGGCGCCCGCGTCGGCCGGGCCGGCGGCGCGGCGCATGAGGCCGAAAAGTTCCCGGCCGTAGCCGGTGGCGGACGGCCGGGCCGTCGCGGCCTTGCGGGCCATCATCACGCTGGGGCTCACCTTGATCTCCAAACTCCCCTTGTTGGCGTCGACCCGGATCACGTCGCCGTCCTGCACATAGGCCAGGAGGCCGCCGTCGGCCGCCTCGGGCGTCACGTGGATCGCCGCCGGCACCTTGCCGGACGCCCCTGACATCCGCCCGTCGGTGACCAGCGCCACCTTGAAGCCCTTGTCCAGCAGGACGCCAAGCGGCGGCGTCAGATTATGCAATTCCGGCATGCCGTTCGCCTTGGGGCCCTGGAAGCGGACCACCGCGATGAAATCGCGGTCAAGCTCGCCGCGCTTGAAGGCGGCCTGCAGCTCGTCCTGGTCCTCGAAGACGATGGCCGGGGCCTCGATCACGTGGTGCTCGGGCTTGACCGCCGAGGTCTTCATGACCGCGCGGCCCAGCGGGCCGGTGAGCAGACGGATGCCGCCCTCGGACTGGAAGGGATCGGAGACCGGCCGCAGGATCTCGGTGTTGAGCGAGGTCGCCGTCCCCTCGCGCCAGACCAGCGCCTCGCCATCGAGAAAGGGTTCGCGCTGGTAGTGTCGAAGGCCCGGTCCCGCGACGGTCACCACGTCCTCGTGGGCCAGGCCCGCATCCAGAAGCTGGCGGATCACGAAGGCCATGCCGCCGGCGGCTTGGAAGGCGTTCACGTCCTCGCTGCCGTTCGGATAGACCTTGGCGATCAGGGGGGTCACCCGCGAGAGGTCGTCGAAGTCCTCCCAGGTGATCCGGATCCCCGCCGCCCGGCCCATGGCGATCAAGTGCAGGGTGTGGTTGGTCGAGCCGCCGGTGGCCAGGAGCCCGGCCAGCGCATTCACCAGGCTTTTGGCGTCCACCACCTGGGACATGGGCGTGTAGTCGTTGCTTCCGTCGCGGATCTCGATGGCGCGCCTGGGCGCCGCGGCGGTGAGCGCGTCACGCAAGGGCGTATTGGGATGCACGAAGGCCGCGCCCGGCAGGTGCAGGCCCATCATCTCCATCATCATCTGGTTGGAATTGGCCGTGCCGTAGAAGGTGCAGGTGCCCGGCCCGTGGTAGGACTTCATCTCGCTGTCGAGCAGTTCCTCGCGCGTCGCCTTGCCCTGGGCGTAGAGGCCGCGGACCCGGGCCTTTTCGGCGTTGGACAGGCCTGAGGTCATCGGTCCGGCGGGCACGAAAAGGGTCGGCAGATGGCCGAAGCTCAGCGCGCCCATGGTCAGGCCGGGAACGATCTTGTCACAGACCCCCAGCATCAGGGCCGCGTCGAAGGCGTCGTGGGTCAGGGCCACCGCCGTGGCCATGGCGATGACGTCTCGGGAGAACAGCGACAGTTCCATGCCCGGCCGGCCCTGGGTGACCCCATCGCACATGGCCGGCACGCCGCCGGCGTACTGCGCCGTGCCGCCGGCCTCGCGCGCGGCGCGGCGGATGATCTCTGGGAAGCGCTCGAACGGCTGGTGCGCCGAGAGCATGTCGTTGTAGGCGCTGACGACGGCCACGTTCGGCGCGGTCGGATCGCGCATCCGCAGCTTGTCGCCATCGCTGTCGGCGGCGAAGGCGTGCGCCCAGTTGGCGCAGGAGAGTTTCCCCCGGCCGGTCCCCGCATGGCGGGCGGCTTCCATGCGCGCCAGGTAGTCGGCGCGGCTGTCGAGGCTGCGCGCGACAATCCGCTCTGTGACCTCGGCGGTGACCGGATGCATGGGCCAGACCCTTCTAGTTCGGTGTCCAGAGGACGCGGACGGGGACGCGATCCTGGACGAGGATGGCGCGCACCGGCAGGTCCTTGCCGGCCAGCGCCTCGCCGATCACCTGCCGCTTAGCCTCCCCCGCGATCAAGAGGAAGATGGCTCGGCTCTGCAACAACGCCGCCAGGGTCAGGGTGATCCGCGCCACCGGCGGTGAGCCGTAGCCCTCCGGCGATTCCGCCAGCAGGACGTGGCCGTTCGGGTCCATGGCCTGGGCCAGGACCGGACTTCCTGGAATCAGCGAGGCCACATGGCCGTCCTCGCCCATGCCCAGCATGACCGCGTCGAAGGGCAGCAGCCGGCGAAGCGCTGGCTCGGCGTAGTCGCTCAGCGGCAGGAACCGCGCCTGGGCGGCTGGGCCCTGGAACAGCCGCTCCCTCAGCAGGCGGGCGTTGGAATTGGGCGATTGGGCGTCGACCTGCCGTTCGTCCGAGAGCGTGACCGCGACGTGGCTCCAGTCGATGTCCAGTCTGCTCAGTCGATCGTAGACCAGGCCTGGCGAACGGCCGCCGGTCGCCACCAGCCCTGCACGGCCCCTGGCGGCCAGCGCCGCCGACAGGCGCGCGCCGATCGCGGCGGCGGCTTCGTCGGCGAGCCCAACTGAATCTGGATAGTTTTCGATCATCTGCCTTCGCACATAGCGCAGTCGTCGCGATCCCGCTGCCGTGGCGATGTTATTTCCGTCCGCCCGGAACCAAGTCGCGCCCCGCCCATAGAGTTATCAGGGCGCGCCGCGGGCCGGCGCCACGACCCATGCGTTCAACATCTTGGGAGACGGGCAATGAGGATCGCGCAGGTAGGACCCCTATATGAGGCGGTGCCGCCGAAGTTCTATGGCGGGACCGAACGCGTGGTGGCGCACCTCACCGACGCCCTGGTCGATCTCGGGCACGACGTGACCCTGTTCTCCAGCGGCGACGCCCAGACCAAGGCCCAGCTGGTGGCGGTCAGAGACCAGGCGATCCGGCTGGACCCGGCGCCGCTCAAGTCCGACCTCGCCGCCCATATGAGCATGCTTGCCGAAGTGCGCCGTCGGGCGTCCTCGTTCGACGTCATTCACTTCCATACCGACATGATCCATTTCCCGTTCTTCGAGGACCTGGCCGCGAAGACGGTGACCACCCTCCATGGCCGGCTCGACCTGAAGGACCTGCCGGCGGTCTACCAGCGGTGGACCGGGTTCCCTCTCGTCTCGATCAGCGACGACCAGCGCCGGCCGCTCGCTTCCGCCAATTGGCTGGCCACCGTGCATCACGGCATGCGCGCCGACCTCTACGATTTCCATGCGCGGAGCGAGGGATACCTGGCCTTCCTGGGCCGCATCTCACCCGAAAAGCGCCCGGACCGCGCCATCGCCATCGCCAGGCGCGCCGGCCGGCGGCTGAAGATCGCCGCCAAGGTGGACGCCGCCGACCGGGCCTATTTCGAGGAGAAGATCGAGCCCCTGCTGCACGATCCACTTATCGAGTTCCTGGGCGAGATCGGCGACGGCGAAAAATCGGCATTCCTGGGGGGCGCGGACGCCCTGCTGTTCCCCATCGACTGGCCCGAACCCTTCGGGCTGGTGATGATCGAGGCCATGGCCTGCGGCACGCCGGTGATCGCCTACGAATGCGGATCGGTGCCTGAGGTGATCGAGGATGGCCTGACCGGCTTCATCGTCCGCACCGATGACGAGGCCGACGCCGCGGTCGACCGCTTGCCGACCCTCGACCGCCGCGCGGTGAGGGCCCGGTTCGAGGCGCGTTTCTCGGCCACGGCCATGGCCCAGCGCTACATCGACCTCTACCGCAACCTTCCGCTAGGCTGCGAGGCGCGGGTGGAGCTCGCGGCGGAGTAGGCTAGGGCATGGACGACCTCGCACAGGCGACGGAGGCGCCCCCGATTGTCGGCGAGACCGGCGAGCCCCGTACGCCGCAGCGCCTGTTCGCGCTGAAGGATGGCGACACCTTCCTGGTCGCCGACGCCTTTGGCGACGTGCTCGGCCAGGGCGACGGCCTGTTCCACGACGACACCCGAATCCTGTCGCTGTTCCAGGTCCAGCTCGGCAGCCACCCGCCGTCGCTGCTGTCGGCGGCGATCACCCAGGACAATGTATTCTTCACGTCGCACAGCGCCAACCAGCGACTGCCCTATCCGGGTGGCCCGGTGGCGCCGCCCGGCGTGCTGCACATCGCCCGCAAGCGGTTCCTTTGGGACGACCGATTGTTCGAGCGGATCGCACTGGTCAACTACAGCCGCGACGAGGTGATCGTGCCGCTGGCCATCACCTTCGACGCCGATTTCCGCGACATGTTCGAGGTTCGCGGCATGCACCGCCCCCGGCGCGGCTATCGTCACCCGGCGCTCGTCGACGGCCGGTCCGTCGCCCACCGCTATGACGGCCTGGATGGGGTGCAGCGGGCCAGCGTCATCACCTTCTCCGACCCGCCTTGGCGGCTGACCGCGAACCGGGCCGAATTCATGTATCCGCTCGGGCCCGAGGGCCGGCTCGAGCTCTATATCGAGATCGGCCAGGAGCCCGGCCCGACGCCGACCCGGGAGCGGTTCCGCGGCCATGCCGCACGGGCGCGCTTCGCCATGCGGGCCCGCAGCCGCCATGGCGCGCGGCTGCGCAGTTCCGGGCGGCTTTTCTCGGACTGGCTGCGAAAGTCCCGCGCGGATTTAGCGCTGCTCACCACCCAGACCGAGACCGGTCCCTATCCCTACGCAGGCATCCCGTGGTTCTCGACGGCCTTCGGGCGCGACGCGATCATCACCGCCTGGCAGGTGTTGTGGCTGGACCCGTCCCTGGCCAAGGGCGTGCTGAGCTACCTGGCCCGCCACCAGGCCACCGAAGTCTCGGCGTTCCGGGATTCCGCGCCCGGCAAGATCATGCACGAGACCCGGCGCGGCGAGATGGCGGCGCTGAAGGAGATACCCTTCGGCCGATACTATGGCGGCGTCGACACCACGCCGCTGTACGTGGCGCTGGCCGGCGCCTATGCGGAGCGGACCGGCGACTGGGCCCTGATCGACGAACTTTGGCCAGCGCTCGAACGCGCCCTCAGCTGGATCGAAACCTATGGGGATTCCGACGGGGACGGCCTGATCGACTATGCGCGCGGCGCGGCCAGCGGACTGGCCAATCAAGGCTGGAAGGACAGCCACGACTCGGTCTTCCACTCAGATGGCCGCTACGCCACCGGGCCGATCGCCCTGGTCGAGGTGCAGGGCTACGCCTTCGCCGCCTACAGGGCCATGGCCGCCATGGCCCGCCATAGGGGCGATGAAGCCCAGGCGGAAATCTGGCGCGAAACCTCCGAACACATCCGCCGCACCGTCGAGCAGAAGTTCTGGATGGAAGAAAAGGGCTTCTACGCCATCGCGGTGGATGGCGAGGGCGCGCTCTGCCGGGTCCGCTCGTCCAATCCAGGGCACCTGCTGTTCACCGGCCTGGTCGCGCCCCAGCGGGCCCGCCAGGTGACCGAACAGCTGCTGTCGGCGGATTTCGCGCCCGGCTGGGGCGTGCGGACCCTGGCGCGTGGCGAGGCCCGCTTCAATCCGATGTCCTATCACAACGGCTCGGTCTGGCCGCACGATACAGCCCTGTGCGCCATGGGCCTAGCCAACTATGGCGAGCGCGACGGCGTGGTGGCGCTGACCGCCGCCCTGTTCGAGACCGCCGTCCACTTCGAGATGCGCCTGCCGGAACTGCTCTGCGGCTTTCCCCGCCAGGCTGGCGAACCGCCGGTGGCCTATCCGGTCGCCTGCGTGCCACAGGCCTAGGCGGCGGGTGCGGTGTTCATGGCGCTCCAGGCCTGCCTGGGCCTCACCCTCGACGGCGCGCGAGGCGAGGTCCGCATCGTCGATCCGCGCCTGCCAGTGGGCATCGACCGCCTTTGGATCGACGGGCTGGAGGTGGCCGGCGAAACGATCAGCCTGTTCTTCGAACGGCATGGCGATCGCATCCGGGTGACCTCGGAAGCCCGGGCCGGCGTGGTGCGGGTTCTGGGCCCGGTCGCCTAGCGGCGGGGCGTATGGGCCAGTCGCAGGATGTTGGCCGCCCCGGGCGTGCCCATCGGCAGGCCGGCCAGGATCAGGATGCGCTGGCCGGGGCCGGCCAGACCCGTCGCCGTCGCCTGCTCGATGGCCAGTTTTGGCACGTCCTCCGCCTCGCGGACATCGGGCACCACCCGCGGCTCGACGCCCCACGCCAGCGCCAGCCGCCGCGCGGTGGCCAGGTTCGGGGTCAGGGCCAGGGTCGGCTGAACCGAACGTTCCCGGCTGAGGCGCAGGGCCGTCTGACCCGTGGATGTGAACGCCACGACGCAGGCGGTGGACGCTGTCCGGCCGGCGCTGGAGGCCGCGGCGATCAGGGCGTCGGCGTCTTCGATTTCATGTTCGGCGCGGATCAGTTCCGGCCAGCGGGGGTCCTGCTCGATCCGCGAGATGATGCGGTCCATCATGGTGACGGCTTCCAGCGGATAGTCGCCCGCGGCCGTCTCCGCTGAGAGCATCACCGCGTCGGCCCCTTCATAGACCGCGCCTGCCACGTCGGAGGCCTCGGCCCGGGTAGGGGTCGGCGAATGGATCATCGATTCCAGCATCTGGGTGGCGACGATCACCGGGATGCCCCGGGCGCGGGCCGCGCGGATCAGCTGCTTCTGGGCGACCGGCACGTCTTCAGGGGCCAGTTCGACGCCGAGGTCGCCGCGCGCCACCATGATCGCCTGGGACAGGTCGAGGATCTCGTCCAGGGCTTCCAGCGCAGACGGCTTCTCGATCTTGGCCAGGACCCCGGCCCGACCCTGCACCAGGCTGCGAAGCTCGGCCATGTCCGAGGCGCGCTGGACAAAGGACAGCGCCACCCAGTCGACCCCGGTCTTCAGGGCGAAGGCCAGGTCCTTGCGGTCCTTGTCCGTGAGGGCCGGGATCGGGATCGCCAGGCCCGGGAGGTTCAGGCCCTTGTGGTCGGATAGGTGATCGCCCGCCTCCACGATGGTGTCGGCGAAGTCCGGCCCATGATCGACGACCCGCAGGCGCACCTTGCCGTCGTCCAGCAGCACCACCGCGCCGGTGCGCAGCGCTGCGAAGATTTCCGGGTGCGGCACGCCGATCCGCTTGGCGTCGCCCGCCGTGCGGTCGAGGTCGAGGCGCAGGGCGTCGCCGGCCTTGATCTTGATCGACCCCTTGGCGAACTCGCCAAGCCTGAGCTTGGGCCCCTGGAGGTCTGCGAGAACCGCCAGCGGCCGGCCGACAACCGCCTCGGCCTCACGGACAGAGCGGATGTTGCGCGCGTGGTCGGCGTGGGAGCCGTGGCTGAAGTTGACCCGGAACACATCAGCGCCGGCCAGCGCCAGGTCGCGGATCATTTCCGGCGCGCGGCTGGCGGGGCCGAGCGTCGCCACGATGCGGGCTCTGCGGGCGCGGATCATCCAGAAAGGTCCATGGTTTAAGTCGGCCAGGCGACTCAAAAGGCGCCCGGCGATGGAGCTAAGCTTATCGAGCCACGTTTAACAGACGTCGAGCGGAAACGGGGCGCACGCTCTCCATGATCACACACGGAAAGGCAAGGTCTTGAGCCAGAACCTGGAGCTTTTCCCGATCGGCAACTGCGCCGCCAGCGCTCTTATCGATGAGGCCGGCCGATATGTCTGGGCCTGCGCGCCCCGGGTAGATGGCGATCCGTTCTTTTCGGCCCTGCTGTCCGGCGGCGAGGCCGAGGGCGAAGGCGACCACGGCTTCTGGTCGGTGGAGGTCGAGGGCATGGCCCAGACCCGTCAGGCTTATCTGCGCAACACGCCGATCCTGAAGACCGAGATCACCGACGCCACCGGCGCCAGCCTGGAGATTATCGACTTCTGTCCCCGCTATCGGCAGTTCGGCCGGATGTACCGGCCCCTGGCCTTCGCGCGGCTGGTCCGGCCGCTGGCGGGCACGCCGCGCATCCGCATCCGCCTTCGGCCCAGCGTCAACTACGGGGAAGCCGCGGCGGCGCGCACGGTGGGTTCGAACCACATCCGCTTCATCGGCGCCGAGACGACGCTGCGGCTGACCACCGACGCGCCCGTAAGCCACATCGCCGAGGAACGCACCTTCCGCCTGGAGGAGCCGCTCGCCATGTTCCTGGGCCCCGACGAGGGGTTCGACGGCGACGTCGGCGGCGCCACCCAGCGGATGCTGCGCGAAACCCAGGAAAGCTGGCGCGGGTGGGTGCGCACCCTTTCGGTGCCGTTGGAATGGCAGGAGGCGGTGATCCGCGCGGCGATCACACTGAAGCTCTGCGCCTACGAGGAAACCGGCGCGATTGTCGCGGCCCTGACGACCTCCATCCCCGAGCACGCCGACGACGACGGCAAGGCCCGCAACTGGGACTACCGCTACTGCTGGCTTCGTGACGCCTACTACGTGGTCCAGGCGCTGAACCGCCTGGGCGCGGCGGACATGCTGGAGAACTACCTCGTCTACCTGCGCAACCTGATCGACCAGGCGCGCGGCGGCCACGTGCAGCCGGTCTACGGGGTCGGCCTCGAGCCGGTGCTCACCGAACGGATCGCACCTCACCTGTCCGGCTATCGCGGCATGGGGCCAGTCCGCATCGGCAACCAGGCGCACGAGCACCTGCAGCACGACGTCTATGGGCAGATCGTGCTCTCCACCGTCCAGGCCTTCTTCGACCAGCGGCTGTTCCGCCCCGCCACGGTCGATGACTTCCGCGCCCTGGAGCCGGTCGGCGACCGCGCCTTCGAACTGCATGACAAGCCCGACGCCGGGCTTTGGGAATTCCGGGGACGCGAGGCGGTGCACACCTATTCTTCGGTGATGTGCTGGGCCGCCTGCGACCGGCTGGGCAACGCGGCCATGCAGCTGGGCCTCCTGGAGCGCGCCCGACACTGGAACGAGCGCGCCGCCACGATCCGCGCCAATATCGAGGCCCGGGCCTGGAACGACGAGCTTGGCCGCTTCGCTTCGGCCTTCGAGGGCGACCAGCTGGACGCCAGCCTGCTTCAACTGGTGGACGTGCGCTTCGTCGCTCCCGACGACCCACGCATGACAGCCACCATGCGGGCGGTGGAAGCGGGCCTTCGACGCGGCCCCTACATGATGCGCTACGCCGTCCCCGACGACTTCGGCGAGCCGAAGACGGCGTTCAACTTCTGCACTTTCTGGCTGATCGAGGCGCTCCACCTTTCCGGCCGGACAGAAGAGGCCCGCACCCTCTTCGAGGAGATGCTGGGCCGGCGCACCAAGGCCGGATTGCTATCGGAGGACATCACCCTCGACGGCGCGGAGCTGTGGGGCAACTACCCCCAGACCTATTCCCTGGTCGGCCTGATCAATTGCGCCGGCCTGCTCTCGCGACCGTGGTCGAGCGTGCGCTAGGCCTAGTCCATCCACGCACGTTCGGAGCGTTCGATAAGCGCGAAGGCGCCAGACGGACCCCAGCTGCCGGCGGCATAGGGCTTGGGCGCCATGCCGGCGTCCTTCCAGGCGTCGGCGACGCCGTCGATCCAGCGCCAGGCCTCTTCCACCTCGTCGCGGCGGACGAAGAGGGTGGAATTGCCGTGCATCACGTCGAGCAGCAGCCGCTCATAGGCGATCCGTCGCCGCGCGCCTGGCCCCTCGTAGGCCTTCAGGAGGCTCAGCGAGAGCGGCATGGATTGCAGGCGCATGCCGCCCTGGCTGATGCCGGGCGACTTGTTCATCAGGGTCAGCGCGATGTCCTCGTCCGGCTGCAGGTCGATGACCAGGCGGTTGGCCGTGAGGTCGTCCTTGCCCGCGCCGCCGAAGATCGAGTGGGGCACCGGCTTGAACTGGATGGCGATCTGGGTGCGCTTTTCAGGCATCCGTTTGCCCGTGCGGAGGAAGAAGGGCACGCCGGCCCAGCGCCAGTTGTCGATATCGGCCCGCAGGGCCACGAAGGTCTCGGTGCCGGTGGGCTGACCGCGCTCGGTTTCGTAGCCCGCCGCCTCTTTACCGCCCACGACGCCCTTGGTGTATTGGCCGCGCACGGACGCAGCCTGGGCCTCGACGCGAGTGAAGCGGCGCAGGGACTTCAACACCTTCACCTTTTCGTTGCGCACGCTGTCCGGCTCCATGTCGGCCGGCGGCTCCATGGCCACGAAGCACAGGAGCTGCAGCATGTGGTTCTGCAGCATGTCGCGCAGCGCGCCGTACTCGTCGTAGTAGGGCCAGCGGTCGCCCACGCCCTCGGTCTCGGCGACCGTGATCTGCACGTGGTCGATGGTCAGGTTGTTCCAGAGCGGCTCGAACAGGGTGTTGGCGAAGCGCAGCGCGATCAGGTTCTGGACCGTCTCCTTGCCCAGATAGTGGTCGATGCGGAAGATCCGCTCCTCGCCGAACACCGCGCCCACCTCGGCGTTGATCGCTCGCGAGGTTTCCAGGTCGCGGCCGATGGGCTTTTCCATGACGATGCGGCTGTCGGCGGTGGCCAGGCCGGAGCCGGAGAGCGCCGCGCAAATCTTTCCGTACAGGCTGGGCGAAACGGCCAGGAAGAACATCGGGCGGCGGCCTTCCAGCGCCGGTTTCAGCGCCGCGGCCCCTTCCGCCGTCGTGGCGTCGCAGGCCACATAGTCGAGCCTGGGCTCGAAGCGCGCCCAGATCGCCTCGTCGAGGCCTTCCGACCGGCCGGCGAGGTTTTCGCGAAGCTGGGCCACGAACGCGTCGCGGGACAGGGGCGCGCGGGCGCTGGCCACGATCTTCAGCCCCTCGGGCAGGAATCCGTCGCAGTCCAGGAAGTAGAGCGAAGGCAGGACCATGCGGCGGGAGAGATCCCCCGTGGCCCCGAACAGGACGATCGCGTCGGACAGCGGCGGCTGCGCCATCGGGCGGCACCTCGGATTGCTAGAGAAGTCGAAGGCGTCGCATAGCGCGAACTACCTGCCAATCCCTCAACAATCTGGCGATCGTCCCGGTCGTAAGGCGCGGATCGAAGCCGCCATTTGTGCGTTGCACACCGAAGGGGTGTGCGCCTGAAATGCCTGACCAAGACCTCACGGCTGTCCTGCAAGCGCCAAGGCAGATGATCCTGGGCGAAACGGCGTTGTTCCTCGATCTCGACGGGACGCTGGCGCCCATCGCCGCGCGGCCGCAGGACGTGGGTCCCGACCCGCGCCGCAAGAGCTTGCTGGAACGCCTGGCGCGCGGTCTCGACGGGAGGCTGGCGGTGATCAGCGGCCGGTCGCTGGAGGATGTCGACCGTATTCTGGAGGCCTGCGTACCTGCCGTGGCGGCAGTCCACGGCCTGGTGCTGCGCAAGCCTGACGGACAGACCTGGCGGGCCGCGCCTCATCCCCGCCTGGCCGAGGCCGTCCAGGACTTTCGGGCGTTCGCCGCCCGCGATCCCGGCCTGATCGTCGAGGAAAAGGGCGGGCTCAGCGTCGCGCTGCACTTCCGCCAGGCCGCCCCACTCGCCCCGGCGGCGCGGGCCTGCGCCCAGTCGCTGGCCGAGCGGACCGGCCTTGCCTTGCAGGACGGCGACATGGTCGCGGAGCTGAGGACACCCGGCGCCTGCAAGGGCGACAGCGTGCGCAGCTTCATGGCCCTGCCGGCCTTCGCGGGCGCCCGGCCGGTGTTTGTCGGCGACGACGCCACCGACGAGGATGGATTCCAGGCGGCGCAGGCCCTGGGCGGCGTCGGCGTCAGCGTCGGACGGGCCCGGCCCACCCTCGCCCGCTTCCGCCTGGAGAACGTCGAGACGGCGCTGGCCTGGCTGGAGGCCTCGCTGTGAGCCGGCTGATCGTCGTCTCCAACCGCGTTAACCCGCCGTCCGGCGAAGGCGAGGAAACCGTCGGCGGCCTCGCTATGGCGCTCGCCGCCGCGCTTCGGGAATATTCCGGCCTGTGGTTCGGCTGGAGCGGCAAGACCACCAAGAAGTTCACCGGCGCCCTGCAGATGGAGAAGATCGACGGCGTGACCGCCGCGGTCATCGACCTCGAGGCGCAGGATCTCGATGAGTATTACAACGGCTACGCCAACAAGACCCTGTGGCCGCTCTTCCACTACCGGACCGACCTCACCGCCTATGACCGCATCTACGGCGAGGGCTACAGCCGGGTGAACAAGCGGTTCGCCGAGACGCTCCGGCCCCTGATCGAGCCGGACGACCTGATCTGGGTCCACGACTACCACCTGATCCCGCTGGCCCGGGAGCTGCGCGCGCTGGGGGTCAAGAACCGGATTGGCTTTTTCCTGCATATCCCGTGGCCAGCCCACCAGGTGTTCACCACGCTCCCCGGACACAGCCGCCTGGTGGAGGCGATGTTCGATTACGACCTGGTTGGCTTCCAGACCGCCGAGTACCGCCACGCCTTCGAGGAATATGTGCTGTCGGAGGCCGGCGGCGCCCAGTCGGCGCCAGGCCAGCTCAGCGCCTATGGGCGCACCCTGAAGGTCGGCGCCTTTCCAATCGGCATCGACGCCAAGGATTTCGCGCGCATGCTGAAATCGCCCAAGGCGAGGCGGATGCACGACCTGATGACGGCGGCTACCGTGTTCCGCAGCCTGATCGTTGGGGTCGACCGGCTGGACTACTCCAAAGGCCTGCCCGAGCGGTTCGAGGGCTATGAGCGCTTCCTGGCCGACAACCCCGACATGCGCCGCGAGGTGCTGATGCTGCAGATCGCGCCGGTGAGCCGCGAGAGCGTCGAGGCCTATCAGGATATCCGCGGACGGCTGGACGCCCTCTCCGGCCGCATCAACGGCGAATACGCCGACGTCGACTGGAACCCGATCCGCTATGTGAACAAGAACTATCGCCGCGACGAACTGGCGGGAATCTACGGCGCGGCGCGGGTGGGCCTGGTGACGCCGCTGCGCGACGGGATGAACCTGGTGGCCAAGGAGTTTGTGGCCGCCCAACCGCCGGAAGATCCCGGTGTCCTGATCCTCTCGCGGTTCGCCGGCGCGGCAGGCCAGATGGGCCAGGCTCTGCTGGTCAACCCCAACAGCCCCGAGGAGATCGCCGATGCGATCAAGCGCGCGCTCTCCATGGAAAAGGCCGAGCGGATCCGCCGATGGAGCGCGTTGTTCGAAAACGTGCAGCGTGAAGATGTGACCGCTTGGCGCGACGCCTTCGTAAACGCCCTGGCCGGTCCGGTGGCCAACGGCGCCGCGCTGGCCAGCTAGGAGGCCGCCATGGTTGCGAAGAAGGCCGCCGAAAGCCAAACCGCCGAGATGAACCTGGCGCGCTACCGCGCCATGCGCGACTTCGCAAAGACGCAGGAGCCCAGCGGCCGCGAGACTGTCCAGCCCTCCAAGCGGCTGCGATTCGTGATCCAGAAGCACCAGGCGACCCGCCTGCACTTCGATTTCCGACTGGAGCTGGACGGGACCTTCAAGTCCTGGGCGGTGACAAAAGGGCCTTCGCTCGACCCGGCGGACAAGCGCCTCGCCGTCGAGGTCGAGGATCACCCGCTCGACTATGGCGACTTCGAGGGGACGATCCCCAAGGGCCAGTACGGCGGCGGCGCGGTGATGCTGTGGGACCGCGGCTATTGGGCGCCCGAACCCGGGACCGATCCGCACGAGGGCCTGAGGCGGGGCGATCTGAAGATCGTCATGGACGGCGAGCGCCTGAAAGGCGGCTTTGTCCTGGTGCGCATGAAGCGCCGGCCGCGCGAGAAGAAGGACAACTGGCTGCTGATCAAGCACCACGACGGCTGGGCCGTGGAAGGCGACGGCGACCTGCTGGTGCGCGGCGAGACGACCTCCGTCGCCTCGGGTCGGACGATGGAGGAGATCGCCGCGGGTCAAGGCAAAGGCCCGACCCGCTTCATGACCGGCAAGGCCCGTGGGGCGGCCAAGCGCTTGTGGCAATCCAACCGGGGCGAGGCGCATGAGGCCCGCAATGCCGCCGCAGAGCTTGCAGCCGCCCCCGCTCCGACACTGAAAGCCGCAGCCCTGCCCGGTTTCGTGCCGCCCCAGCTCGCCCGCTCGGTCGACCGGCCGCCGCAGGGCGCGGGCTGGGGCCACGAGATCAAGTTCGACGGCTATCGACTGCAACTGCGGGTCGAGGGCGGTAGGGCCACGCTGAAGACCCGCGCGGGCCTCGACTGGACAGCGAAGTTCAATCACATCGCCCGCGACGCGGAGGGCCTGCCCGACTGCATCGTCGACGGCGAGGCCTGTGCTCTGGACCGCAACGGTTCGCCCGATTTCCCGGCCCTGCAGGCGGCGCTCTCCGACGGCAAGACGAGGGACTTGGTGTTCTTCGCCTTCGACCTGCTGTTCGCCGATGGGGCGGACCTGCGCAACCTGCCGCTGAGTGAACGCAAGGCCCGGCTCCAGGCGCTGCTGGGCGCAGCCCCAAAGAGCGGGGCCCGTATCCGCTTCGTCGACCATTTCGAGATGGCGGGCGATGCGGTGCTGCAGTCGGCCTGCCGCATGTCGCTGGAGGGCATCGTCTCCAAGCGCCTGGACGCGCCCTATCGGTCCGACCGCTCCGACAGCTGGTTGAAGTCCAAATGCCGCGCGGGCCACGAGGTGGTGATTGGCGGCTGGATGGGTGAGGAAGGCCAGCTGCGCTCCCTGCTGGTGGGCGTCCACCGCGGTGACAATCTGGTCTATGTCGGCCGGGTCGGCACGGGTTTCGGCCGCGACAAGGTGGGCCGTGTCCTGCCCCGCCTGGCCAAGCTGGAAACCGATAAGAGCCCATTCGGCGGGATCGGCCCGCCGCGCAAGGATGTCGGCGTCCACTGGGCGAAGCCGGAGCTGGTGGCCGAGATCGAATTCGCCGGCTTCACCGGCTCAGGCATGGTGCGCCAGGGCGCCTTCAAGGCGCTTCGGGAAGACAAGCCCGCCGATCAGGTGGAGGCCGAGGTCCCGGCTCCGGTGGGCGAGACCGCCCTTGCCGAACCCGCGCCCAAGGCCAAGGCTGCAGCTCAGATGCCGCCGCGCTCGCCGATCGTCATGGGGATCACCCTTTCAAATCCCGGCAAGGCCCTGTGGCCGGACGGCGGCGACGGCGCGCCGGTGACCAAGCTCGACCTGGCCAGATACCTGGAGGCTGTCGGCCCCTGGATGATGCCGCACCTCAAGGGCCGTCCCTGCTCGATCATCCGCACGCCGGACGGGATCGAAGGCGACCAGAAGTTCTTCCAGCGCCATGTGGGGAAGGGGTCGTCAGCCCTGATCTCCGAGGTCCAGGTGTTCGGCGACCACAAGCCCTACCTGCAGATCGACCGGATCGAGGCCCTGATCGCGCTGGCCCAGAGCGGCGCCACTGAATTCCACCCTTGGAACTGCCAGCCCTTCCAGCCCGAAGTTCCGGGCCGGCTGGTCTTCGACCTCGACCCGGATGAGGCCATCCCGTTCGAACGGGTCGTCGAAGGCGCGTTGGAGGTGAAGGCGCGGCTGGAAGCCGTGGGTCTCGTGGCCTTCTGCAAGACCACGGGCGGCAAGGGCCTGCACGTCGTCACGCCGCTGAAGGGTGGCAAAGGCAGGATGGATTGGCCCACCGCCAAGACCTTCGCCCAGAACATCTGCCTGGCCATCGCCGCCGACCAGCCGGACCGCTATGTGGTCAACATGGCCAAGGCCAAGCGGACCGGCCGCATCTTTCTGGACTACCTGCGCAACGACCGGCTTTCGACCGCGGTCGCGCCGCTGTCGCCCCGGGCCCGTCCCGGCGCGCCGGTGTCCTTCCCGCTGACCTGGAGCCAGGTGAAGCCCGGGCTCGACCCCAAGGCCTTTTCCATCCGCACCGCGCCGGCCCTCCTGAAAAAGACCAAGGCCTGGGCCGACTATTTCGACAGCGAACAACCCCTGGCGCCGGCGATCCGGAAGCTCGCCGCCCGGCGCTAGGGTCGATCGTCCCGTACGGGCATGTAGCCGTCCACCACATAGACCCGCGACCTGGAGCTGGCGTCGCGGATCGGCAGGATCACCTGGTAGGCGGGCGAGTCGCGCCAGGCTATGGCGGACTCTGCGTCGGGGAATTCCAGGATGACGATGCGGCCCGGCGGCTCGCCCTCGATCGTCTCGGTATGGCCGCTGCGCACCATATAGCGGCCGCTGAAGACCGGCAGAGTCGCCGGCACCTGCACCACGTAGGCCTTGAAGAGCTCCGGATCCGTCACCCAGATCTCGTTGACCACATAGGCCGCCATGCGCTTGCTCCTCCGCTCGGCCCACAGCCTAGCCAGGGCGGCGCGGAATGCCTACGCGCGCTTGCGCGCGGGCGGCGTCTTGGCCGGCGGCGCCTTGGCCGCGGCTTTCTTGCCGCCGGCCCGGGCCGGCGCGGTCTTGCGACGCTCGCCTCCCGATTGGCCCAGGCTGCGCTTTAGCGCCTCCATCAGGTCGATGACCTCGGCCTCCTTAGGCTCTTCGGGGGCGGTGATGGTGTGGCCCTTCTCCTTTTCCTTGATCAGGGCGCGCAGCGCGTCCTCGTAGCGGTCGGTGAACTGGCTGGTGTCGAAGGCGCCTTCCTGCTGCTCGATGATCTTGGCGGCGATGTCGACCATGGCGGCCGGCGGCTTCATGGCCTTGATGTGAGCGAAGATCTCCTCGGCGTCGCGGACCTCGCGCTTGTTGCGGATGGTGTAGGCGAGGATGCCCTTGTCGCGCGCCTCCAGCGCCATCAGCCGCTCGCGCTGGTGCATGACCAGCCGGCCCAGGGCCACCTTTCCGGCCTTCTTCATAGCCTCGCGGATGACCGTGAAGGCCTCGACCGCCATGTCGCCGTCGGGGGTCAGGAAATAGGGGTCGTTCCAGTAGAGCCGGTCGATGTCGGCCTCATCGACGAAACGCTCGATGTCGAGGGTCCGGGTGGTCTCCAGTCGAACGTTCTTGATTTCATCGTCGGTGATGACGACGTAGCGGCCCTTCTCGATCTCATAGCCCTTGACGATGTCGGCCCGGTCGATGGGTCCTTCCTCCGGATCGGTGGGGATCATGCGAATCCGGTTGTGGGTCTTCTTCGACAGCATGTTGAAGTGCACCTCGCCGCTGCGCGAGGTGGCGGTGTAGAGCGCAACCGGACAGCTCACGAGGGAGAGCCGCAGGTAGCCCTGCCAGGTCGGACGGGTGGCCATGGTCGTCATCGATCCCCTTGATCTGACTCCGCAAACGCGGGCCGAGAGGATTCAGTTCTGGAGTCCAGTCAGACTCTTGGCCCTATTTCGCCAGGTCCAGCTTCGGAAGTGTGACGGCCTGCACGGCGTCAAGCCTGGCCTTGCGGAAATGGGTCCGCACGCCGGAGGGCGATCCGAATTCCATCAGCTGGTCTCCCGCCGGCGTATAGGCGGGCCAGGGATCTGGACCGCAGACAGGATGGCCGGTCCTGGCGAAGCTGACCCAGCAGGCGTGCATCAGGTCGGCCATGGCGTGGTCCTCGTCGCTGACCAGGCTCATCGGCGTGCGCCGGCCCCAGTATTCCCAGACGTACTGGATCTCCGCCGCATGGGCTGCGCGGGTCATGGCGGGCCGAAACCGCGTCCCCACGTAGGAGAAATGGTAGAGCCAGGATGGCTGGCCGGTCGACGCCCTGGCCGCCACCCAGCGGGCGGGCGCGCCCATAACAAGGTCGGTGAAGAGCGCGCGGGCCAGCGCGTCGTCGCCTTGGGCAGCCTCTTCCTTGTAGATCATCCGCGCGCCGGGCGGGACGCGGGCGAGGACCGCCGCCCCCAAGAGGCCCGGACCCATCAACGAATCCTCGCCGGAATTTGAGCCTACGATCAGCGGCACATCGGCGAATTGACCGTCGGCCAGCGCCTGGGTGGCGGTCTCGGTCATCAGCTTTCCATCGGCGAAGGGCTCGTATTCGGCGTCGAGGGCAACTAGCTTTTCGACTGGCAGGGCGCGCAGATCGGCCGCAGTGGCGCCCGGCGCGACGCCGATCTTCGCCAGCCGCGCGGCGTCGGCCTTTTCCTGTTGGGTCAGGCTCACGGGCGCGAACCAGCCCAGGCCCGACTGCACGATGGCCTTCACATAGAGGCCCCTGGCGGCGGGCGTTGCCAGCAGGGCGAGCGTGCTCTCGCCGCCCGCTGATTCCCCGAAGATCGTGACATTGGCCGGATCGCCGCCGAAGGCCGCGATGTTCCGCCGCACCCATTTCAGCGCCGCGATCTGGTCCATCAGGCCGTAGTTGCCGACCGGATCTCCGGGCCTGGCGGTCTCGACCAGCGCCGGCGGCGCGAAATAGCCGAGCGCGCCCAGCCGGTAGTTGATGGTCACCACCACAACGCCGTCCCGGGCGAAATTCTGGCCGTCGTAAATCCATCCCGCCCCGGTGCGGTGGCCGCCGCCGTGGATCCAGACCATCACCGGCGCGCCCCTGGCGGCAAGCGGCGCGAAGACGTTGAGCTGGAGGCAGTCCTCCGAGGTCGGTCCGCTGGCCGCGCCCAGGTTGGGCCGGCCATCCGCGTTCATCGGCTGTGGGCAGGAGGGGCCCGGGAACAGCGCCAGGCGCTCACCGCTCCAGGCCGGGGCCGGCTGGGGCGGCGCCCAGCGCAGGTCGCCCACCGGCGGGGCGGCGTAGGGGATGTTGCGGAACACCCGCGCGTGTTCGTGCTGCACGCCCGCCAGGACGCCGGTCTCGACCTGGACGGTGACCGTCTGCACCGCCTCGGTCTGGGCCCCGGCCTGGCCGGCCGCCAGGGCGGCGAAGAAGGCGAGAAGGGCGGCGAAACGGATCATGTCCTGGCTTCCTCGCGGCGGCAGGCGCGGAGCATTGGGCGAGGGGAGGGCCGGGTCAAGCCAAGTCCGGCGCTTGACTCCCGACCCGCCAGGACTAGAACAAAGGTGGAACGAAAGGAGTCCGCAAGCCATGTCCGATTTTCGCGCGGGGCGGCTCGACGCCATGCGGGCGAAGATCGCCGCCGTCGAAGCCGGCGGGCGGGGAGACTCCGGATCCCTGCCGTTCGGGGATGCGCGGATCGACGCCCGGCTGCCGGGCGGAGGCCTGCCGCTGGGGCGCTGGCACGAGATCACCGGGCCGGGGATGGAGGTCGAGACTGCCGCCGCGCCCGCCGCCTTCACCGCCCTCATGATCCAGCCGCTGGCCGCCCGTGGCGAAGTGGTCTGGGTGATGCGACGCGACGACCTGTGGGCGCCGGGACTGGCCGGCCTGGGCCTGCCGCCGGAACGGCTTATCCAGGTCTGCGCCCGGGATGAGGCGGAGGCGCTTTCGGTGATGGAGGACGCCCTGTCCACCGTCGGCGTGACCACGGTGGTGGGCGAGGCCGAGGCCGTGGACCTGACCGCCGGCCGGCGTCTGCAGCTGGCCTGTGAGCGGCGCGGGACCACCGGTTTCCTGATCCGCCGGCGCCCCTTCGGCGGCCAGGCCCGGCGCGAGGCCGGCGGCTCGGCCGCGGCGACCCGCTGGTCGGCGGCCTCCGCCCCATCCGAACCGCCGGCGGGGGAGTTCGGCCTGGGCGCCCCCCGCTTCGCCGTGAGCCTGGAACGCTGCCGGGGGGGACGGCCCGGCGCGTGGCTGCTGGAAGCCGCGCGGGCCTATGACCTGGAGAGCACGGATGGGACGCATCCTCTGCGCCTGGTCGCCGAGTTGGGCGATCGCCAACTGGCGCCGGCGCTACCCCTGCACGCCAACGCCGCCTGAGCCCGCCCCGCCTTTCGCCCTGTTGGAAACCGTCCGCGCGGTGCGGCAGCTCTCAGCGGTAAGTCCGGAAGCCGCGGCCCTGGGCCTGCGCGCCGGGCAGAAGGCCGCCGACGCCTTGGCGCTCGTCCCAGAACTGGTGACGGCGCAGGCCGAGCCGGAGGCCGACGCCGCCGCGCTCATGGCGCTGGCGGACTGGTGCGTGCGGTTCTCGCCCGGGGTCGCCGTGGATGCGCCGGACGGCCTCTTCCTCGATATCACCGGCGTCGATCACCTTTGGGGCGGCGAGGCGGCCATGCTGGCGGATTTCCGAAGCCGGCTCT
This sequence comes from Caulobacteraceae bacterium, assembly GCA_947475465.1. Lineage (GTDB taxonomy): Bacteria > Pseudomonadota > Alphaproteobacteria > Caulobacterales > Caulobacteraceae > Phenylobacterium. The sequence goes on from CANJLK010000012.1 coordinate 41,046, forward strand.
GCGCCAACGGCCTGCCCTTCCGCTGCGCCATCGCCGATACGCCGGGCGCCGCCTGGGCCATGGTCCGCTATGGCGAGGACGGCGCCATCGCCCCGCCAGGCGGCCAGGCGCGGTTCCTGGCTTCCCTGCCGCCGGCGGCGCTGCGGCTGGAGAGCGAAACCTGGGCGCAGATCGAGCGGCTGGGCCTGCGGCGGATCGGCCAGATCGCCGAGTTGCCTCGCGCGCCCTTCGGCCGGCGCTTCGGCCAGGCGGCTCTGACCCGCCTGGACCAGGCCCTGGGCCGCGAAAAGGAGGCTCTGCGCTTTCGCCGCCCACCGACCCCGTGGTTCGCCCGCCTGGCCTTCGCCGAGCCGATCAGCGCGCCGGAGGACATGGCCCGGGTCACGGCGGACGTCGCGGCGAAGCTCTGCGCGCGGCTGGAGGCCGAAAGCCACGGGGCGCGGCGCTTCGAACTGTGTTTCCACCGGCTGGACGGCAAGGCCATGGCCCTGACCGTCGGCCTGTCTCTGCCCGGGTGCGATCCGATCCGCATCGCCAAGCTGTTCGCCCCGAAGCTGGACACCGTCGATCCGGGCTTCGGGATCGAGGTGGTGACCATGGCGGCCCACGCGGTGGAGGCCACCTCCGGCCGCCAGGCCAGGCTCGACGCCGGGCGCAACGCCACCATCGAGGAAGGGCTGGCCCCGCTCGTGGACCGGCTGACCAACCGCTTGGGCCCCGAGCGGGTGTGGCGCGCCGCCCCGGTGGAAAGCCATGCGCCGGAACTGGCCGCGGCCCGCGCCCGGCCCTTCGCCGACTCTGGCGAGGCCAGGCCCTGGAATCCCGAGACGCCGCGGCCCACGCGCCTGTTCCGCCGTCCCGAGCCGGTTGAGGACGTCATGGCGCTCACCCCCGATGATCCGCCGACCCAGTTCCGCTGGCGCGGCCAGCTGCACCGCGTCCGCCGCGCCGAGGGTCCGGAACGGATCGGCGAGGAGTGGTGGAAGGCCGCCATCGACGACGTCCGCACCGACCACCTGCGCGACTACTACCGCGTGGAGGACGCCGAGGGCGGACGCTTCTGGCTCTATCGGGTGGGCCTCTACGGCGACGCCGCGAACCCACCGAAATGGTGGATGCACGGGCTGTTCGGATGACCCGCTACGCCGAGCTGCAGGCGGCCAGCAACTTCTCCTTCCTGCGCGGGGCCTCGCACCCGCATGAGCTGTTGGTCGGCGCCGCCGCCCTGGGGATCGAGGCCATCGGCCTGTGCGACCGCAACAGCCTGGCCGGGGTGGTGCGCGCCTGGCGGGCGAAGAAGGATCTGGCGAAGACCGGCGCGCAGGTCCGCGACCTGACCGGCTGCCGGCTGGATTTCGCCGACGGGACCCCCAGCCTGCTGGTCTATCCCTCCGACCGCGAGGCCTACGGCCGCCTGACCCGGCTGCTGACCCTTGGCCAGCGGCGGGCGAAGAAGGCCGAGTGCGAACTCCACTGGGCCGATTTCCTGGACCACGCCGAGGGGCAACTGACCCTGGTGGTTCCTCCGGAGCGGCTGGACGAAGGGTTCGAGCCCCATCTGAAGCGCATCGCCGGCGAATTGCATGGCGCCGTCTGGCTGGCGGCGGCAAGGCGCTATGGCCCGCGCGACCTGAAACGGCTGTCGCAGCTTTCGGCCCTGGCCCAGGCGGCCGGCGCGCCCATGGTGGCGACCAACGACGTCCTCTACCACGGCCCCGAGCGGCGGCCCTTGCAGGACGTGATCACCTGCATCCGCGAGACCTGCACGATCCAGGAGGCCGGCCTTCGGCTGCAGGCCAACGCCGAGCGGCACCTGAAATCGCCGGACGAGATGGCCCGCCTGTTCGCCAGGTTCCCCGGCGCGGTGGAGCGCAGCGTCGAGATCGCCGAGCGGATCGGCTTCGATCTTTCCGACCTGTCCTATCAGTACCCCGACGAGCCGGTGCCCAAGGGCGACACAGCCATCCACCACCTGCGCCGGCTGGCCTGGCGCGGCGCGCAGTGGCGCTTCGCGGGCGGCCTGCGCCAGAAGGAGCGGCGGACCATCAAGCGCGAACTCGATCTGATCGAGAAGATGGACTACCCGCACTATTTCCTGACCGTCCACGACATCGTCCGCTGGGCGCGCGAGCAGGACATCCTGTGCCAGGGGCGCGGCTCGGCGGCCAACAGCTGCGTCTGCTACTGCCTGGAGATCACCGCGGTCGATCCCACCAAGAAGGATCAGGACCTGCTGTTTTCACGCTTCCTGTCGGAGAACCGCGGCGAGCCGCCGGACATCGACGTCGACTTCGAGCACGACCGCCGCGAGGAGGTGATGCAGTACATCTACGCCCGCTATGGGCGCGAGCGGGCGGGCATCGTCGCCACCGTGATCCACTACCGCCCGCGCATGGCCATCCGTCAGGTCGGCAAGGCCCTGGGCCTGACCGAGGACGTCACCGCCGCCTTGGCCAACACCGTCTGGGGCAGCTATGGCGACGAGGTTCCCGACGCCCACATCCGCCAGACAGGCATCGACCCGGACGCCGCGGAAATCCGGCGGGCCACGACGCTCGCCCAGCAGCTCCTGACCTTTCCGCGCCACCTGTCGCAGCATGTCGGCGGCTATGTGCTCAGCCAGCGCCGGCTCGACGAGATCGTCCCCATCGGCAATGCGGCCATGGCCGACCGCACCTTCATCGAATGGGACAAGGACGACATCGACGCGCTCAACCTGATGAAGGTCGACGTCCTGGCCCTGGGCATGCTGACGGCTCTGAAGAAGAGCTTCGACATCCTGGGGATCGCCGACATCAAGGATGTCCCGCAGGAGGACGCCGCGGTCTACGACATGCTCTGCAAGGCCGACTCCGTGGGCGTCTTCCAGGTGGAGAGCCGGGCGCAGATGTCGATGCTGCCCCGGCTGAAGCCCCGGACCTTCTACGACCTGGTCATCGAGGTGGCGATCGTGCGGCCAGGCCCGATCCAGGGCGACATGGTCCATCCCTACCTGCGGCGCAGGGAAGGCAAGGAGGCGGCGGAATTCCCTTCCCCCTCGCCGGAACACGGGTCGAAGGATGAGCTTCGGCACGTGCTGGGGAAGACCTTCGGCGTGCCGCTGTTCCAGGAACAGGCCATGCGGCTGGCCATCGAGGCGGCGAGGTTTTCCGACAACGACGCCGACGGCCTGCGGCGCTCCATGGCCACCTTCCGTGCCGATGGACGGCTTTGGACCTACAAGGAGATGTTCATCCAGGGGATGGCCAGGCGCGGCTATGACGCGGACTTCGCGACCCGCTGCTTCAAGCAGATCGAGGGTTTCGGCGCCTATGGCTTCCCCGAGAGCCACGCCATCAGCTTCGCGATCCTGGTCTATGTCTCCGCCTGGGTGAAGCGCCACCATCCCGAGGTGTTCTGCGCCAGCCTGTTGAACAGCCAGCCGATGGGTTTCTACCAGCCGGCCCAGCTGGTCCGCGACGCCCGCGAACATGGGGTGGAGGTGCGCGGCCCCGATGTCCTCGCCTGCGAATGGGACTGCACCCTGGAGGCGCCTGCCGACCGGTCCTCCCCCCATGCGGCGCTGCGGCTGGGGCTGCGGCAGATCAAGGGCTTCAAGAAGGCCGACGCCGCCCTGCTGGTCGCCGCCCGGGAGGCCGGGGCCCGCACCGTGGAGGACTTCGTGCTGCGAGCCGGCCTGGCGCGCCGCGCCCTGGAACTGCTGGCCGAGGCCGACGCCTTCCGGTCGCTGGGTCTGAGCCGGCGCGAGGCGCTGTGGGCGGTGAAGGGGATGGCCGGCGAGATCGACGCCGAGAAGACCGCGCCCCTGCTGACGCGGCAAAGCGTGCGGGAAACCCAGGTCATGCTGCCCTTCATGACCCCGCCTAAGGAGGTGGCGGAGGACTACCGGACCACCAGCCTGTCGCTCCGCGACCATCCGGTGAAATTCTTCCGCGAAGACCTGGCGCGGAGGGGCGTGGTCCCCTGCTCCGCCCAGAAGGGAATGCGCAACGGCCGCCGCGTCGCCATCGGCGGCCTGGTGCTGGTGCGCCAGCGGCCCGGCACCGCCAAGGGCGTGGTGTTCCTGACAATCGAGGACGAGACCGGCATCGCCAACATCGTTTGCTGGCGCGACGCCTTCGAGGCCAACCGGCGGCTGGTGATGAGCGCCTCGTTCCTGGTGGTCCACGGCCAGTTGCAGGTCGCCGACGGGGTGACCCATCTGGTGGCCGAGCGGTTCACGGATCTGTCCTACAGGCTGGGCGCCATGCGCGACGAGGAAGCGCCCGCTGGCGAGCCTGCGCCCCAGGTCCACAGCCGCGTCACCGGCCGCCTGATCCGCAGCCGCGACTTCCACTGACTCCGGACGGCCACCCGCCCGGAGTCAGTGGATCTGGTCTTCAGAACACCAGGGTGCGGGCTTCCTTGACGTTGGGCAGGGCCTGGATCTTGGCCAGCAGGCCCTCGGCCGGGGCCTGGTCGATGCCCACGAGTGCGATGGCGTCGTCGCCCGCCGAGACGCGGCCCAGGTTGAAGGTCGCGATATTGACACCGGCCTCGGCCAGGAGACCGCCCAGGTTGCCGATGAAGCCCGGCTTATCGAGGTTGTTGACATAGAGCATGGTCGGGCCGAACGGCGCGTCCAGGTCCATGCCCTTGACCTCGACCACCCGCGGCGTCCCGGCCAGCACCGAGCCCGCGAAGGACCGCTTGCCCTTTTCCGTGGTGACCGTGATCCGCATCAGGCTCTCGTAGATCGGGCTGTCGTCCTGGCGGCTCTCGGAGACGGTGATGCCGCGCTCCTTGGCCACGGCCGGCGCGGAGACCATGTTCACCTCGGCCAGCATGGGACGCATGACGCCGGCCAGTGCGGCCGCGGTCAGCGGCTTGGCGTTCAGGGCCGCGATGTCGCCCTCGTAGGCGATGTCGATGGCCTTGATGCCGAAGTCGACCATCTGGCCGGCGAAGGCGCCGAGCTTCTCCGCCAGCGCGATGAACGGCTTCAGGCGCGGCGCTTCTTCCGCGGTGACCGACGGGCTGTTCAGGGCGTTGGTGACGGCCCCGGTCAGCAGGTAGTCGCTGATCTGTTCTGCGACCTGCAGGGCGACATTCTCCTGGGCCTCGTTGGTCGAGGCGCCCAGGTGGGGCGTGGCCACGAAGTTCGGCGCCCCGAAAAGCACGTTCTCCTTGGCCGGCTCGGTGACGAAGACGTCGAAGCCGGCGCCGCCGACCTGTCCGCTTTCCAGGGCCGCGCGCAGCGCCGCCTCGTCCACCAGGCCGCCGCGGGCGCAGTTGACGATCATCACGCCCTTCTTGGTCTTAGCGAGGTTCTCGGCCGACAGAATGTTGCGGGTCTTGTCGGTGAGCGGCGTGTGAAGGCTGATCAGGTCGGCGCGGGCCAGCAGATCGTCCAACTCGACCTTCTCCACGCCCATGGCGACCGCGCGTTCCGGCGACAGGAAAGGGTCATAGGCCACGACTTTCATCTTCAGGCCGAGCGCCCGGTCGGCGACGATGGAGCCGATGTTGCCGGCCCCGATCAAGCCCAGGGTCTTCCCGTAAAGCTCCACGCCCATGAAGCGGTTCTTCTCCCACTTGCCGGCCTGGGTGGAGGCGTCGGCGGCGGGCATCTGGCGGGCCAGGGCGAACATCATGGCGATGGCATGCTCGGCGGTGGTGATCGAGTTGCCGAAGGGGGTGTTCATCACCACGATGCCGGCGGCCGTGGCGGCGGGAATGTCGATATTGTCGACGCCGATCCCGGCGCGGCCGATGACCTTCAGATTGGTCGCCGCGGCGATGACGTCCTTGTTGGGCTTGGTGTCGGAGCGGACAACCAGACCGTCATAGTCGCCGATGATCTTGATCAGATCGTCCTTGGAAAGGCCGGTCTTCACATCGGCGTCGACACCGCGTTGGCGGAAGATATCGATGGCGGCGGGGCTGAGGCTGTCGGCGATGAGAACGCGGGGCATTGGGATCTCCATTGGGAGAGAGCCCTCTACGGCGTCGGCCGCGGAGGGACTGATTTCAGGATTTGACGAGGCGCCGCCCTAGGCGGCTTGCAGTTCGGCCGAGACGGTGGCGAAGGCCCAGTCAAGCCAGGGCGTCAGCGCGTCGAGATCCGACGTGTCGACCGTGGCGCCGCACCAGATCCGAAGGCCGGCCGGGGCGTCGCGATAACCGCCGATGTCGAGGGCCACGCCCTCCTTCTCCAGGAGCGCCGCAAGCTTCTTGGCAAAGTCGGCCTGGGCGTCGTCGGAAAGGGCGGCGATCGCCGGATCGACAACCTTCAGGCACACGGACGTGTTGGAGCGGATCGCCTTGCTCTCGGCCAGGAAGTCGACCCAGGCGGTCTTGTCGACCCAGGCTTCCAGGACGGCCAGGTTGGCGTCGGCCCGGCGCTGCATCTCGGCCAGGCCGCCGATGCCCTCGGCCCACTTGAGCGCATCGACCGCGTCTTCCACGGCCAGCATGGAGGGCGTGTTGATGGTCGCGCCCTCGAACAGGTCGAGCGTGACCTTGCCGGCCTTGGTCATGCGGAACAGCTTCGGCATCGGCCAGGGGGGCGTGTAGCTCTCCAGCCGGGCAACCGCGCGGGGCGACAGGATCAGCATCCCGTGCGCGCCCTCCCCGCCCAGGGCCTTCTGCCAGGAGAAGGTCACCACATCGAGCTTGGTCCAGTCGAGGGCCTGGGCGAAGGCGGCGCTGGTGGCGTCGCAGATCACGATGCCTTCACGGTCGGCGGCGATGAAATCTGCATTGGGCACGCGCACGCCGGAGGTCGTGCCGTTCCAGGTGAAGACCAGGTCGGCGTCTCTGCGGACCTTCGTCAGGTCCGGGAGCTTGCCGTAGGGCGCGTCCAGCACCTCGGCCTCGATCTTCAGCTGCTTGGTCACGTCGGTGACCCAGTCCTTGCCGAAGCTTTCGAAGGCCAGCAGCTGCACGGGCCGCTGACCGAGCATGGACCACATGGCCATCTCGACGGCGCCGGTGTCAGAGCCCGGGACGATGCCGATCAGGAAGTCGTCGGGAACCTCGAGCACGTCGCGGGTGCGATCGATGGCTTCCTTCAGGCGCGCCTTGCCCAACTTGGAGCGGTGCGAGCGCCCAAGGACGGCATTTTGGAGATTTTCGGGGGCCCAGCCGGGGCGCTTTGCGCAGGGGCCGGAAGAGAATTCGGGGCGTGCCGGCCGCATGGCCGGTTTGGCGGTGGTCATAGCGATGTCTCCCATCCTTACAGATGGACTGCGCCCCGTTGGGGGGGCGTGGCCCGCCGCGCAAAGACCCGTCTTTGGCCGATTGGGCAAGCAGAAATTTGCGGAGCGGCCGTTTGGCGCGGGTCAGCCGGCCTTGGCGGCGGCGGCCTTGGCCGCCCGGATCCGGCCCAGCCACGACATCGTCGTGCCGGCCACCAGGCACACCATGATGAGGCCGAACTGGATGTTGTTGATCACCGAGAACAGGTGGTCGCCCACCCGCCGCTCGGTGACGAAGTAGTAGGCGTGAAGCGAGAACTGCGCGCCGTAGAGGAGCATGGCCAGTCCAAGCCAGGGGCTGCCATAGATCACCGTGACCACCAGCAACAGCGCCGCCGCCAGACCGTCGTTGATCAATCGGGGCACAAGATCGTCGCGTCGGCCGGTCATGTGCATGACCACCGCGCCGATCGCGAAGTTCATCAGGATGATGAGCGCAGCATATCGCTCCGCCCGGCCGCCCTTCCACAGGGCATAGGCACAGGCGGTCAGGCCAAACAGCAACAGGGCTTGGACTAGAGTGGATGCAGGCATAGCGCTGCACCCCTAGTACCTTCCAGGGGTGCAGCGTTAGTTAAAGTCTCGATAGATGATGGTTTCAGCCGGCCTTGCGCATGGTGGCGGGGGCCGCTTCTTCCTTCGCGAGGAACTTGTCCGCGAAGTCCATCTTGGTGCGGATGCCAAGGCGTAGCTTGGCTTCGTTCAGTTCGTTGTGCACGCCGACCATGGCGGTGCGGGCTTCGCTGAGGGCCTTGATGGCGTCCATCAGCTTCGCCTGTGTCTCGTCAGCGAACACCATCGAGGCGTTCACATCCTTACGAGCCCGGAGCATTTCGCTCATCAATTCTGAGGCTTCCACGAGGGCCCCATCGACAGCAGCTTCGGTCACGAAGAGCTTCTTCGCCACGCGCTGCGCTACAAACGCCTTTTCCATAGGTAATCCCCAAACTTGGTGAACAGCCACAATTCACGGTAAATACAAGATTAAGATACTCGCAACCGATTCATGGGTTGTTAACCATAAATTTCTCCCCGGGCGGTTGTGTCTGTGCTCAAAATGGCACACTTTTCGCCTTTCAGGGGGTGTCAGGAAGCCCCTTCGGAGGTGGGGCGGGAAGCGAACCGTTAGGATTGTTCCGCTATGTGAAGGGTCCGTGCCGCTCTTGCGAACCCGATGACCGAACCCTCCGCCACCGCTCCGACCGCTACCTTCCATGCCCGCATCGCCGGCGTCGGCCTTGTGACGACGGTGGTCGTGCTTCTGGCCGCCTGCCTGACGTTCATGCTGCAGCAATGGGCCGTCGCGCGGACCCAGTCGCACCAGATGTACGCGAGCCTCGCGGAGATTACCGCCACGACGGCCGGCCCGGCGCTGGCCGCGGGCGATCTGGCTGATATCCGGGCGCCGGTCGCCGCGCTTCGCGCCAGCAAGAATATCGAGGCCGCCCAACTGGCCGACAAGGATGGCCGCGTCGTGGCCGCCTTTGGCCAGTCGCCCCCCACCCTGTCGCCCGACCATGAGGCCATCCAGACCGATGTCACGGTCGATGGACAGAAGGTGGGCCACCTGAGCCTCACCGTGCGCCGGCCCCTGCTCAAAGCGCTGCTGCCGCAGTTTATAGCGCTTACGGCCGCCCTGCTGTTCGGCGGGGTGGGCGTGGCCCTGTTCCTGGCCCGTGGCATGGCCCATCGGGTGATCGCGCCGGTCCTAACGCTGTCGGAGGCCATGCGCGAGGTCGCCGAGGGCGGGAGCTTCGAGCCGGTGGAGGTCAAGGCCCAGGATGCGCTGTTCCGCCGCCTCTCCATCAGCTTCAACCACCTGCTGGCCAAGCTGGGCGAGCGCGAGGACGACCTGAAGGCCGCGATGCATGACCTCGAGACCGCGCGAGACGCCGCCAACGCCGCCAACGTCCTGAAGACCCAGTTCCTGGCCAATATGAGCCACGAGATCCGCACGCCGCTCAATGGCGTCCTGGCCATGGCCGAGGTTATGGCCATGGGCGAGCTGGGGCCGGTCCAGCGCGACCGGCTGGCGATCATCCGTCAGTCCGGCAGCCTGCTCCTGGCCGTGCTCAATGACGTGCTCGATCTGTCCAAGATCGAAGCGGGCAAGCTCTCGCTGGTCGAGGAGGACTTCGAGCTTGAGCCGACCTTCGCCTCGACCGCAGAGACCTTCTCGGTGCTCGCCAAGGGCAAGGGCCTGAAGTTCCGCCTGAAGATCTCCAAGGCGGCCCAGGGGTGGTGGCGGGGCGACGCCGACCGGCTGCGCCAGATCGTCGGCAATCTCCTGTCCAACGCCGTCAAGTTCACGCCGAACGGCTCTGTGGAAGCCTCCATCGATGTCAACGACGTCACCGGCTCCCTCAGGATGGTCGTGCGCGACACGGGCGTCGGGATCGCGGCCGAGAAGCTGCCGGCCCTGTTCGAGAAATTCACCCAGGCGGACAATTCGGCGACACGCCGGTTCGGTGGCACCGGCCTGGGCCTGGCGATCTGCCGTGAGCTGACCCAGATGATGGGCGGCTCGATCGACGTGGAGAGCCGCGAGGGCCATGGCTCTACCTTTACGGTCGAACTGCCCCTGGGCCGGGGCGCCGCCAGCAGCCTGGGCGCCGACGCCCAGCCGCAGGGCCACGAGGGGAATCTGCGGCTGCTGGCAGCCGAGGACAACCCGACGAACCAGCAGGTCCTGGCCGCGGTCATGGAGTCCCTGGGCATCGACATCGACATCGTCGCGGACGGCAAGCAGGCGGTCGAAGCCTGGCGGGTCGGCGGATACGACCTGATCCTGATGGACATCCAGATGCCGGTCATGGACGGCATCGACGCGGCGCGCGCGATCCGCGAACGGGAGCGGACGGAGAACCGCCGCCGCACACCGATCGTGGCGCTCACCGCCAACGCGCTCACCCACCAGGTCCAGGAATATCTGGCGGCGGGCATGGACGATCACGTCGCCAAGCCCATCGAGATCGCCAAGCTCTATGAGGCGATCAGCGGCGCCTTGACCGCCGCGGCCACCGGCGGCCCGACCCGCGCCGCCACCCGCGCGGCCTGAGGCGGCGGGCGCCCTTTCGGGGCGGACACGAAGCTGAACCTTGCACAACGACGGGATCAGACTGCCGTCATCGCCGTTGTGGTTCTCTGTGACCCATGAGGCCGGGATGTCCGGCTTCGACGGTTCAAGGAGGACCAGTCATGAAGAAGATCCTGCTCTCGCTGACGGTCGCCGCGGCCTCCGCCCTGGCGCTGACGGCCACAGGCGCCTCGGCCCAGCCCTATGACATGCGTCACGACCGGCCGATGGCCGAACGCGGCAGCCAATGGGTCAGCATCAACGAACGTCAGGCCATGCTTGACCGTCGCATCGACCGCGGTCTGCGGGACGGTAGCCTCAACCGCCGGGAGGCCGGTCGCCTTCGGATGCAGTTCAACGACATCGCTCGCCTGGAAACCCGTTATCGGGTGGGCGGCCTCAGCAACTGGGAACGCGCTGACCTCGACCGCCGGTTCGACCGCCTGTCGTCCCGCATCCGGTCTGAGCGCCATGACGACCAGTACGGCTACGGATATGGCCACGAGCGCGATTGGCGCCGCTAAACGACGGCCTTCAAAGCATAGCGCCGCCCCCGGAGCGATCCGGGGGCGGCTGCTGTCAGGGTGCGATCCTCAGGCGGCCTTCGACAACGGTCACCGCCTGGCCGCGCAGCAAGACCCTTTCGCCACGATATTCGCAATCAAGGTCGCCGCCCCGCCCGGGGTAGGCCTGATGGAACCGGATCCCGGGCCGCCCGAGCTTGCCCGCATAGAGCGGGGTCAGGATGCAATGGAGTGAGCCCGTCGCCGGATCCTCCGGTATGCCCGATCCCGGCGCGAAGAACCGGTCGACGACGTCATAGGGCCGGCCGGCGTCCGCCAGCGCCACCACCCCAACATTGCCCCGGCCGCCCGTGGCGTCGGTGGATATCTGCTTGATTGCCGCGAAGTCGGGCACAGCCCCGCGGACGGCGGCTTCGTCCTTCAGGACGGCGACCAGGAAGGCCCCGGCCCAGACCTCGACGGGGTCCACCCCCAGGGCTTCCGCGAGCCCTGCCGGCGGGTCGATCCGCGTGGGTGGTTGGGCGGGAAAATCCATCTCGTAGCCGTCGCCAGCCCGCCGGACCGTCAGGGCGCCGGAGTGGGTGTCGAATGTGATCAGGTTGGCGGCCACCCCCAGTTCGGTGAACAGCGCATGGGCAGAGGCCAGGGTGGCGTGGCCGCACAGCGGCACCTCCAGCGCCGGCGTGAACCACCGCAGGCCGAAGCAGGCCGGGTCGGCTGTTCTCAGCAGGAAGGCGGTCTCGGCCTGATTGTTCTCGGCGGCGAGGGTCTGCATCCATTGCGCCTGCGGCCAGGCCTCCGCCGGCTCCACCACGCAGGCCGGATTGCCCCGGAAGGCGGCGGTCGCGAAGGCGTCGATGGTCCACTGGCGCACGGCAGGTCTCCTCGGAAGCGAGGCTTCAGATAGGCCGGCGCCGCGCGAAGGGAAGCGTCTATTCCGCCACAGTCACCTCAGGCCAGCGCGCGGTGACCGACGCGGCCGTGCGCGCGAAACCCGCCGTGACGCGGTTGGGATTGGGCCGCAGGCGCATGGCGAAAAGGTCCTCCAGCCCGAACGGGGCCAGGATCGTCAGCTGCCCGCCGACCTCAAGCCGCACGCCCACCGAAAACAGTGGGCAGACGAAACGGCCGAGCGCCTCGGTGGTGTCGACGAGCGGGGCATAGGCTTCGCCGAACTTGGCCTCGAACCACAGGTGGACGCGCGCCTGGTTTCGCACCTCAACCATCTCGCGAAGCGGTGAGGAAAATGCGGCCGCGACCCGGCGGATGACCGCGTCCTCGGCCTCGTAGGAAATGTCGGACGCGTCGTAGTAGCCAAGGTCATAGTCCTTGATGCCGTAGTCCGCGTCGCGGCCGGTCAGGTGGTTCAGCACCCGCTGATAGATCGCGCCGGAGAAGATCACCCAGTCCGGCAGGTTGAGATCGCGGGCCGTCTCCAGCACCGTCATCAGGCTGGGCGAGGCCCGAAGGATGGCGTCCAGCCTGGCTTCCAGATTCCCCCTCATGCCTTCCCCCTCAGCGGCCAGCCGTGATCCAGCGGGCCATGGCCGCGCCCCAGGCCCGGCGCGTTCAGCATGGCGCGGTGGACATAAGCCCAGGCCCGCGCCACGGCGGCTTCCAGCGACTGGCCCTGGGCCAGCCCCGTCGCGCAGGCAGACGCCAGGGTGCAGCCGGTGCCATGGGTGTGCCGCGTCTCGATCCGGTCGCCCTCGAAGCTGGTTTCGCCATAGGGGGTGATCAGCAGGTCGATGACGCGGGCGCCGGCGATATGGCCGCCCTTCATCAGGACCGCGCCGGCTCCGGCCGTCAGCAGGGCCTCGCCGGCCCTCCGCAGGTCATCGGTGGTTTCGACGGTCAGGCCGGTCAGTGCCTCGGCCTCAGGCGCATTGGGGGTCAGCAGGGCGGCCCGGGCGACCAGCAAACTGCGGACGGGGCCGACCGCCTCGTCGGCCAGCAGGCGCGCCCCGCCCTTGGCGACCATGACCGGGTCGATCACCGCCGGAAGACGGGCGTCGTCCAGGAGGTGGGCGACCATCTCGACGACCGCGGCGTCTCCCAGCATGCCGGTCTTGATGACGTCGGCGCCGATGTCGTCGAGCACCGCGCGGGCCTGAGCCTCGATGATGTCGGGGGCGACCGGCCAGGCGGCGCTGACGCCCAGGGTGTTCTGGACGGTGAGGGCGGTGACCGCCGTGGCCGCGTATCCGCCGAGCGCCGTGACGGTCTTGATGTCCGCCTGGATCCCCGCCCCGCCGCCAGAATCCGAACCGGCGATGATCAGCACTCTTCCAAGGGGCGGCATGGCCCCGCGATAGCGCGGACCAGAGCGATTTGCATCGCTGAATAAAATTCCTTGACGGTTATATTTCTTTATTGTCATATATCAGCATGAGCCCTTTCGAAGCCATTGCCGAGCCAAACCGTCGCCGCCTGCTGGAGCTCCTTCGGGCCGGAGAACGGCCGGCCGGCGACCTGGTCGAAGCCACGGGCCTCAGCCAACCGGGCGTCTCGAAGCATCTGAAATTGCTGCGCGAAGCCGGCCTGGTCAGCGTCCGGCCCGATGGCCAGCGCAGGCTTTACAGCCTGGAGGCCCGCGAACTGGCCGAACTCGACGCCTGGCTGAAACCCTTCCGGCAGTTCTGGGCCGATCGCCTGGACGCCCTCGACGAGCACCTGGAGAACGAACAATGAGCGAAACCCAAGACATGGCGATGACCTCGCCGCTGGGCGAAGTGACCGTCGCCGACGACGCCCTGCAGGTCGTCTTCCACCGCCGCTACAACAAGCCGATCGAGAAGGTCTGGGCGGCGGTCACCACGCCGGAGCGCATCGCCGACTGGCTGGCCAATGCCGAGATCGAGATGAAGGTGGGCGGCGCGATCCGCCTGGACTGGTTCGGCCACAACAGCATGGTCGGCCGCGTCGTGGCGTTGGACCCGCCCCATGCGTTCGCCTGGACCTGGACCCTCGACGGGAGAGAAACGGTCGTCCGGTTCGATCTCGAGGCTGACGGCGACGGCTGTGACCCTCACCCACTCGGGACTCTCGCCAAAGGCCGGGCCCGGCGGCGGCGTCCGCGCGGGCTGGCACTCGCACCTGGAGGGGATCGCCGACGCCGTCGAGGTCCGCAAGACCAGCTGGGAGACGATCATCGCCCGCCGCGACGGGATCGCGCCGCGCTACCCGGCCCTGCCCGCCTGAGCGACGGCGGTCCAGACCTTCAGGGCCTGGACCGTCTCGCGCACGTCGTGGACCCGCACGGCGGCGACGCCGGCCGCCGCGCCGGCCAGGGCCGCGGCGATGGAGCCGCCCAATCTATCGTTGGGGGGTCGCTGGTCCGCAGGACGGTCTCCGCCATCCAGCGCTTCGATGAAGCGTTTGCGGCTGGCGCCCAGCAGCACCGGGAACCCCAGGGCCACGATCCGGTCCAGCCCAGCGATGAGCGGCAGGTTGTGGCGGGTCATGTGCTTGCCAAAACCGATGCCGGGGTCGAGCCAGAGGCGTTCGCGCGCCACGCCGGCGGCCAGGGCGGCCTTGGCCCGGGCGGCCAGGAAATCCGCGACCTCGGCCACCACGTCGTCGTAGTGCGGCTGAACCTGCATGGTGCCCGGCTCACCCTGCATGTGCATCAGCACGACCTCGCAGCCGAGCTCGGCTGCGACCGCAAGGCTGTCGGCGGCGAAGCGAAGGGCCGTGACGTCGTTCCAAAGGGTCGCACCGGCCGAGACCGCGGCGCGGGCTACGGCAGGCTTCATGGTGTCGATGGAGATTGGGATCGCGCTTTCGGCGCGAATGGCGGCGATCAGGGGCGCGACGCGCGCGATCTCCTCTGCCTCCCCGACAGGATCGGCGCCCGGACGGGTGGACTCGCCGCCGATGTCCAGGATGTCGGCGCCGTCGGCGATCAACCGGCGGGCGTGGGCGAGCGCGGCGTCGAAGCCAGCGAACCGCCCGCCGTCGGAAAAGCTGTCCGGCGTGACATTGACCACTCCCATGACGCGGACGGCCTGAAGGGCGGCGGGCTGGGGCTTGCTGGCGGTCATGGTCGCGCATGATAGCAAGAAAAAGGGCGGCTCCGTCGCCGGAAGCCGCCCATTAAACTCAACCGATGTCGCCTCAGGCCGGTTCTGGATTGGCCGGCAGGGGCGCCGAGAGGGGCACTGAAACGGCCGGGGCCGGCGGCGGCTTGGCCGTCAGGTCCTCGCGGACCGGCGGGATGCCCTTCATGGCGTTGATGATCTCGTCGCCGCTGAGCGTCTCATATTCCAGCAGGGCCTTGGCCAGCTTGTGCAGGTCGTCCAGGCGCTCGGTGAGGATGCGCTTGGCCTCCTTGTAGCCGTCGTTGACCAACCGCTTGACCTCGGCGTCGATGATGTTGGCGGTCTCTTCCGAGACGTTCTGGGTGCGCGACACCGAGTGGCCGAGGAACACCTCTTCCTGGTTATCGCCGTAGGCCACCAGACCCAGCTTGTCCGAATAGCCCCAGCGGGTGACCATGCTGCGGGCCAGGCCCGTGGCGGCCTGGATGTCGCTGGAGGCGCCGGAGGTGACCTTGTCCTTGCCCAGGATGATCTCCTCGGCGACGCGCCCGCCCATCATAATCGCCAGCCTGGACGTCATTTGCTCGAAGTTCATCGAGTAGCGGTCGGCCTCCGGCAGCTGCATGACCATGCCCAGCGCGCGGCCGCGCGGGATGATCGTCGCCTTGTGCACCGGGTCGGCGGCGGGAACGCTCAGCGCCACCAGGGCGTGGCCGCCCTCGTGGTAGGCGGTGTTGCGTTTCTCGTCGTCGCTCATGACCATGGAGCGGCGCTCCGCCCCCATCATCACCTTGTCCTTGGCCTGCTCGAAGTCGTGCATGGTGACCATGCGACGGTTCTTGCGCGCCCCCATCAGGGCGGCCTCGTTGACCAGGTTGGAGAGATCGGCGCCGGAGAAGCCCGGTGTGCCGCGGGCGATGGTCTTGACGTCGACGTCAGCGGCCAGCGGCACGTTCTTCATGTGGACGCGCAGGATGCGTTCACGGCCGTTGATGTCGGGGTTCGGCACCACGACCTGGCGGTCGAAGCGGCCGGGCCGCAACAGGGCCGGATCCAGCACGTCTGGGCGGTTGGTGGCGGCGATCAGGATGATGCCTTCGTTGGATTCGAAGCCGTCCATCTCGACCAGCAACTGGTTCAGGGTCTGCTCGCGCTCGTCGTTGCCGCCGCCAAGGCCCGCGCCCCGATGGCGGCCGACCGCGTCGATTTCGTCGATGAAGATGATGCAGGGCGCATTCTTCTTGGCCTGTTCGAACATGTCGCGCACGCGGCTCGCGCCGACGCCCACGAACATTTCCACGAAGTCGGATCCCGAGATGGTGAAGAACGGCACGCCCGCTTCGCCGGCGATCGCGCGGGCCAGCAGAGTCTTGCCGGTGCCGGGAGGACCGATCAGCAGGGCGCCCTTGGGGATCTTGCCGCCTAGACGCTGGAACTTCTGCGGGTCCTTCAGGAAGTCGACGATCTCGACGACCTCTTCCTTGGCTTCTTCCACGCCGGCCACGTCGTCGAAGGTGACACGGTTCTTGTTCTCGGTGAGCAGCTTGGCCTTGGACTTGCCGAAGCCCATGGCCCCCCGCGCGCCGCCCTGCATCTGGCGCATGAAAAAGATCCACACCCCGATCAACAGCAGGATCGGCAGGCTGTTGAGCAGGAAGCCCACCACCGTGAAGCCGCCGGCCGGCTTGACCTCGATGTCGGCGCCGTGGGCGCGCAGGCTGCGGATCAGGTCGTCCTGGTTGGCCGGTGTCGTGGCGGTGAGATTCTTGCCCGCGTTGTCGCGGATTTCCACCGTCGCGCCCCGGAACACCGCCGACTTGATGTCGCCCGCGTCAGCCTTGCTGAGCAGGGCCGAGTAGGTGATCTCAGCCGCGTTGGCGGCCTTACCGCCGCCGGTGACCATGCTGTAGAGGCCGATCAGGACGACGACGACGACGCCCCAGATGACGAGATTGCGCAGGTTCATCGCTTAAGACCGTCTCGAAAAAATGAACTTTGATCCAGGACCAAAGATAGGAGGCCCACCGAGGTTTCACCAGTAAGCCCGCCGCCACGCGACCGAACATCGCGCCTTGGCCACAAATCCGCAGGGCCGCGTCTGGAAGACGCGGCCCCTCAGATAGGCATGGATTTACTGAATGAAGCGCTACCGGCCACCGGTCGTGGCGGGTTTCTTCGGGGCCGGGATCAGGCCTTCGCGCTGGGCGCGCTTGCGGGCCAGCTTACGGGCCCGGCGCACGGCTTCCGCCTTTTGGCGGGCGCGCTTTTCCGACGGCTTTTCGTAATGGACGTGCCGCTTCATTTCGCGGAACGAGCCTTCGCGCTGCATCTTCTTCTTCAGCGCCTTGAGGGCTTGGTCGACGTTGTTGTCGCGGACGAAAATCTGAACCAGGGTTCTCTCTCCTATTGGTCGTTCCCGCCCGGCCCCCTCGATCCCTCGGAAAGGGGCGGCGGCGAGCGAACAAAAAGAATATTGGGTCCCGAAGGCTTGTGGCCCACGCGATTGAGCGCGGCGAGATAGCAGAAGGGACCATCGGTGTCCACGCCGCGCGTCGTGGTTTTCGACTCTTCGCGTCCGAGTCTTCGCCTTAGGCCCGTCAGTGTCGTAGAGTGGCCACATGTCCGCGACCAAGAAGACCGCCGCCAAAGCAGAGTCAGTTCCCGCGCCCGATTGGGCCGCGCACACCGAACAACAGGTGCTTGACGCCGCCCTGTCTATCGTCGGGGAGGAGGGCTGGACGCCGCGCCTGGCGATCCTGGCCGGGCAGGCCGTTGGCCTGTCGGCGGGCGAGACACAGCTCCTGCTGCCCAACGGACCCGCCGATCTCGCGGCCCTGCTGTCGCGGCGGCACGACACAGCCGCCCTGGCGACGCTCAGCGCGGTCGAGGCCGGAACCTTGAAGATTCGCGAACGGATCGCGCGCGCCGTGGCGGCGCGGATCGACGCGGCCTGCGTCGACGAGGCCGCGGTGCGGCGCCTCGCCGGCCTCCTGGCCCTGCCGCAGCACGCGCCGCTGGGCCTGCGGCTGACCTGGGAAAGCGCCGACAAGCTGTGGCGCTGGGCCGGCGATACCGCCACCGACGAGAACCACTACTCCAAGCGCCTGCTGCTGGGCGGCATCCTGGCCGGCGCGCTGGCCGTCCGCCTGACCTCCGGGCGCGAGGCCTCGGTCGACTTCACCACGCGGCGCATCGAGAACGTCATGGCCTTCGAGAAATGGAAGGCGACGACGAAGCTGAAGCCCTCGGAACTGCTGAACGCCGCGGCCGGGGCGCTGGGACGGATGCGGTACGGCGCAAGCTAGAGCGGCTTGACCCTATTTATGTGGCCCATCTTGCGGCCGGGCTTGGCCTCGCGCTTGCCGTAGAGGTGGATGCGGGTTTCCGGCTCGGCGGCGTACTTCAGCCAGGCGTCGGCCTCCTCCCCCAGCAGGTTCAGCATCTCCACCTGGGCGATGGCGCGGGTGGGGCCGAGCGGCCAGCCGGCGACGGCGCGGATGTGCTGCTCGAACTGGTCGACCTCGCAGCCGTCCTGAGTCCAGTGGCCGGAATTGTGGACGCGGGGCGCGATCTCGTTGACCAGCAACCGGCCGTCGGCCAGTTCGAAGAGCTCGACCCCGATCACGCCCACATAGTCGAGGCCTGACAGGATGCGTGCGGCGATCCGCTCGGCCTGGTCGGCGAGCGCTGGCGTCACGCGGGCCGGGGCGATTGAGCGCCGCAGGACGCCATGCTCGTGGTGGTTTTCGGCGAGCGGATAGACGGCGGTGGCTCCGTCGCGGCCGCGGGCGGCGATGACCGAAAGCTCGCGGGTGAAATCGCAGGCTGCCTCGACGATGACCGGCACGCCGCCAAGCGCGGTGAAGGCGGCAGCCGCATCGGCCGGATGCTCCACCCAGCGCTGGCCCTTGCCGTCATAGCCCTCGCGCCGCGTCTTCATCAGGCAGGGCGTGCCGATCCGGGTCGCAGCATCGACGGCTTCATCCGACGTGGCGGCGGCGGCGAAGGCGACCGTGGGGGCGCCGTGGGCGTTGAGGAAGGTCTTCTCTTCGACCCGGTCCTGGGCGACAGCCAGGGCGCGGGGGCCGGGCGCCACCTCGGCGCCGAGCCCGATCAGGTGGTCGACCGTGGCGGCCGGCACGTTCTCGAACTCGTAGGTGACGATGGCCGAGGCTTCGGCGAGCGCGGCCAGGGCGGCGGGATCGTCATAGGCGCCCACCAGGCAGCGCACGGCAACGCGCCCGGCGGGTGAATCGGCGTCGCGCTCGAGCACCACCGCGTCGAAGCCCAGCTTGGAGGCGGCCTGGGCCAGCATGCGGCCCAGCTGGCCGCCGCCCAATATGCCGATGGTTGAGCCCGGCGGCAGGGGCCCGCCTTTCCAGGATGAAGGGGGCGCGCTCAAGCGTCCTCGACGGTTTCGGGAATGGAGGCGGTCTGGCGGGCGGTGAAGGCCTCCAGGCGGCCGGCGATGGCCTCGTCGGAGAGCGCCAGGATCTTGGCGGCCATCAGGCCGGCGTTCTTGGCCCCGGCCTCGCCGATGGCCAGGGTGCCCACCGGGATGCCGGCCGGCATCTGGACGATGGACAGCAGGCTATCCATGCCCTTCAGCGCCTTGGACTCGATCGGCACGCCCAGGACCGGCAGTTCGGTCAGCGAGGCGGTCATGCCCGGCAGGTGGGCCGCGCCGCCGGCCGCGGCGATGATCACCTTGAAGCCCGCCGCCTTGGCCCCTTTGGCGAAGTCGTACATCCGCTGCGGGGTGCGGTGGGCCGAGACCACCTTGGCCTCATAGGCGACGCCAAGTGAATCGAGCATCTCGGCCGCATGTTTCAGCACAGGCCAGTCGGAACGGCTGCCCATGATGATGGCGACGGGCGCTTGCGTGGCGCTCATGTCGTGGAGGACCCCTTCTAGAAGGCGGCGGAGTATAGGCGCCGACTTTGCAGGGGCAACCAAGGATGGCTACATTTGAAAAATACCGGGCGGGCCGACTCAGGCGGCGCTCGAGGGGATGCTCCCGATGAAGGTGACCGGCGCGCGCAATGAGCCCTTTTCGGCCATGCGCCGGCGCGCGCTTGCGCAGTCCGGCGCCCAGGTCCGCGCCGCCCCGGCCGACAGGGCCGACTTCCTGGGCGTCACGGAGGCGGAGCTGACGCCGGCGGTGAAGGGGGCCATGCAGGCCCTGCTGGTGGAAATCGACGACCTGCGCGGCGAGGTGAAGCAGCTGAAGGCCCGTCTGGCCGACGCCGAGGAGATGGCTGACCGCGACGCGCTGACGCCGCTTCTGAACCGCCGAGCCCTGGTCCGCGAGCTTGGCCGCATCCGCACCTTCGCCCAGCGCTACGGCTCGCCGGCCAGCCTGGTCTATTTCGACCTCGACGGCCTGAAGTCGATCAACGACCGGTTCGGGCACGCGGCCGGCGACGCGGCCCTGCAGGCGGTGGCCGAGCGGCTGTTGGCCAATATCCGCGACAGCGACATCGTCGGCCGCATGGGCGGCGATGAGTTCGCGGTGATCCTGGTGCAGGCCGACCAGGCCACCGCCGAGGCCAAGGCCGCCTCGCTGGCCCGCGCCATCGAGTCCGAGCCTCTACGCTTCGGCGACTGGACCGCGCCGATGCATGTCTCCTTCGGCGTCAGCGAGATCCGCCCCGAGGTCGAGCCCGAGGGCCTGGTCGCCGAGGCCGACGCGGCCATGTACGTCCGCAAGCGCGGGCGGAAGACGGCTTAGGCGATGATGTCGGGATTCAGCTGATCTTCGATCAGGGTGATCTCGTCCTTCAGGGCCAGCTTCTTCCGCTTCAGGCGGGCGATCAGCATCATGTCGGGGAGCGGCGAAAGCGAGATCGCCTGAATGGCGGCGTCGAGGTCGGAATGGTCCTGGCGAAGTTCGGCCAGGCGGGCTTCCAGCGCTTCCTCGGATTGATTGTCCTGCTCGTCCATCGTGGGCCTTCTACCCCAAGGCGGCGGCCAGGACAGCCAAGGCATCGACCGGCGGTGATTTTTTCCAGGCTGCGGACACGGTGCGAAGGGATTCGAGACCGTTGGCCGCCCCGCCGGGCCCGCCCAGGCCCTCCAGGGCCTGCAGCAGAGCGCGTTCGGCCGCGAGCTCGGCCGCCTTCACCTCGTTGCGCAGCGCCTCACGCGCCGGGTCGGCGATCCCCTCAAAGCCTGGCTTCAGGGCGCGGCGCACCGCCCGGAGGGGATTAACGGCCAAAGCATCCCAGTCTCTCGCCAGGCCGGCGGCGCGGGCCGCCAGCGCAGGATCGTCCACCTGGGCCCAGACGGCCCAGAGCAGGAGGGGAACGTCCTGGCCATGGGCGTCCTGAAGCGCCAGGCAGGCGTCTTGCACGCCCGGCCGGCCATAGACGGCGACCGCCCAGTCCCACAGGCCCAAGGTCTAGGCCTCGTCCTTCGGGGCGGCGCCCACCGGGCCAACATTCTCGCCCCAGCGCTTCACCGGCGCCCAGTCGAGGCCGAAGAGGTCCAGCGCGCGGCCCACCGACTGGTCGATCATCGCCTCGAGAGATGTCGGCCTGGCGTAGAAGGCCGGCAGGGGCGGGGCGATCACCGCGCCCATTTCCGCCAGTTTCACCATGGTGCGCAGGTGGCCCAGGTGCAGCGGGGTCTCGCGGACCATCAGCACCAGGGGCCGGCGTTCCTTGAGCACCACGTCGGCGGCGCGGCTGAGCAGGGACGAGGTCACGCCGCTGGCCACCTCGCTCATGGTGCGGACCGAACAGGGGGCGACGATCATGCCGAGCGTCCGAAACGAGCCGGAGGCGATGGCCGCGCCCACATCGGCAGGTCGGTAGACCACATCGGCCTTGGCGGCGGCCTGAGCGGGCGTAAGGCCGGTTTCCTGGGCGAGCGTCAGCGCCGAGGCGCGGCTCATCACCAGATGGGACTCGATACCCAGCTCGCGACAGGCGTCGAGGACGCGCAGGCCATAGGCGACCCCAGACGCCCCTGAAATCCCCACAACCAGCCGCCGCCGCTCAGGATTTTCACCGTCGTCCCTGGCCATCCGAAGGTTCCTATCGCCCAGCTCCGAGCGTCAGCAAACATATGTGATCTGACAGCGGCGCACAGCGGGTGTTCACTATCCTTCGTCCAACAGCAAGGAGGTCGTTAACATGGCCGTGGAAGCTCGGATTCGTGAACTCGGGTCCCGCCACCATTCCCTGGATGAAGCCATTCAAGACGAATTGCGCAGGCCCGCCGCGGACGACCTAAGACTGAAGGAACTCAAGCGAAAGAAGCTGAAGCTCAAGGAAGAGATGGCCGCCCTGCGGGGCGAGTTGCATTGAGGCCCTCTCCCTCCCCGCCCTGGGGAGGGAAACGATACCTAGTCCTCGGCGTCGTCGTCCGCGAAGACGGAGTCGAGATCTTCATCCTCGATCACCCCAGTTTCTGAAGCCGGGATGAGGGTCGGACCCTCGGGCTCCACGATGCCCTTGCGCTTGTCGTCCTTGGCCTTCTTCTCCGCGGCCTTTTTGACCACGGCGTCCAGTTCCATCTGCGTCGTGAGGCCGAGCGTAACCGGATCGACCGGCTTGATGTTGGCCGAGTTCCAGTGGGTGCGGTTGCGGACCTGGTCGATGGTGGCCTTGGTGGTGCCGAGGATTTTGGCCAGCTGGCTGTCGGCGATTTCCGGGTGGTTGCGCAGGAACCAGGCAATGGCGTCCGGGCGATCCTGGCGGCGCGACACCGGCGTGTACTTCGGCGCCTTCTTCTGCGGCTTAAGATATTCGGCGTGGCGGCTCTTCAACGCCACAAGGCGGTGGGCGGCGTTGGCCTCGGCCGCGTCCAGTTCCTCGCGGCTCAGCTGGCCGTTGGCGATCGGGTCGGCGCCGCGGATGTCGCGAGCCACTTCACCGTCGGCGATGCCCTTCACCTCCAGGGGGTGCAGGCCGCAGAAGTCGGCTATCTGCTCGAAGGTCAGCGAAGTGTTGTCGACCAGCCAGACGGCGGTGGCCTTGGGCATCAGGATGTCGGTGGTCATGGCGGTTACCGTGGGTCCGAAACAAAGGCGCCCGGCGTTGCGGCCGGGCGAGGGACCTATAGGCGCTCAGCCGAGGAATATCCAGCCCGGCGTCAGGCTTGCGAACTGGACGCCCACGAGGATCATCTGGTTGCCGCCGCCCATGTCGATGACGGTGTCGGCGCCCACCTGGCTGGCGGTGTAGGTCGTACCCGGGTCGAGCTGAACCCGGTCGCCCTCCGAGAGGTGGAAGTCAAGCACCCGGTCGACGCCGGCGTCCTGGGAGCCGTGGAAGAGGTCCGCGCCTGCGCCACCAGTCAGGGTGTCGTTACCCCGATCGCCGGAGACGAAGTCATTGCCCGCGCCGCCCGAGATGCTGTCGTCGCCCTGGCCGCCGCGCACCTGGTCATTGCCGTCTCCGCCGTCGCAGGTGTCGTTGCCGAGGTTTCCCCAGACGATGTCGTTGCCCGCGTCGCCGAACAGCAGGTCATTGTCCTTGCCGCCCACCGAATAGTCGTCGCCGCCGTTCCCATGGACGGTGTCGTTGCCCATGTTGCCGTTGGAATCGTCGAAGCCGGAGCCGCCGGCGATGCTGTCGTCACCCTCGTCTCCGCGCAGATAGTTCTGACCCGCGCCGCCATCGATGGTGTCGTTGCCTGCGCCGGCCGTGACGCTGTCGCCACCGGAGCCGGCGGTGATCGCGTTGCCCGCGGTATTTCCTACGATGGTGTCCGCGCCGGAGCCGGAGATGGCGTTCTCGATGGAGACGCCCTGGGCGATCGCCACATTGCCCACCAGGCCGCCGACATTGGAGAAATAGCCGGGCTGCAGGTTGATGAGCTGGTTGTTGGCGTAGCCGGAGAAGTCGAAGGTGTCATTGCCGCCCGCATCCCAGGCCGCGAACACCAGCTTCGTCAGGCTGGAGTTGGTGATGAACCAGGGCTCGTCGGCGTTGGAATTGAAGCCATAGACGGTGTCGCCCGTCCGGGTGGCCATGTTGGGCCCATATTCGAGCTGGGCCGCGGCGATGTCGTCCACCAGGGGGGCGGCGGAATAGATGACCCTGAAATTCGCCCCGGTGCTGCTTTCGTCGAAGTAGCTCATCACCGTGTATTGCCGGGAGTCCTCGTAGTAGGACGCGTCCGCGGCGTAGGTGAAGGTCTGGTCGGCCGAGGCGTTGTAATCCGACGGGTGGTCGAGGCCGATGGCGTGGCCAAGCTCGTGCACCAGCACCTGGCCGCCGTAGTTCCCGATTGTCGGATTGACGTTGTAGGTGAGCGTCGAATTGATCCAGACGTCGCCGGACTGGGCGGCGAAGCTGCGGTTCCCCGGGAAGAAGCTGAAGGCCGAGGAGCCGGCCACGCCGCCGGTGTAGTCGCTGAACAGGATGGTGGCGCTGTTGGAATAGGCCGCCTCACCGGTGTCGCCGACGCCGACCCGCACGAAGGTGATATTGGCCGCGTCCGACCAGCCTTTCAGCGCCTGTTCGGCCGCGTCGATCTGGGCGGCGCTGAAGCGCTGGAAGCCGGTGGCGTCGTCCGGCATGCTGACCGGCGCGTCGGCGCGGAAAGCATAGGTGATGGTCGCCCCGACACCCAGCGCAGGCGACCAGCCCGGCTCGCCGCCCACCAGCCGGTTGGCGGCCTGATCGATGGTGAAGCTGGCCTTGCCGTTGTCGCCGATGCCGGCCCGCTGGTCGGGATTAAGATAGAACTGCGGATCGCCGCCCGTCGCATCCGGGGCCAGGGCCTCCGACAGGCCGGTCGCCAGGGCGGGGTCGTCGGGCGTGAACAGGGGATCGAAATAGGACGGCATCGCGGCTTACTCTACCTAACCCATCCCATTAGAATCTTTACGGGAATGGTGAACGGCGGGCAATCGGCGCGGCTTGCGGCGCAAAGGCGCATCAAAGGTTCCTACCGACCCCCGTTCCCACCATGGCGCCAAGGCGCAGTCCATGGTGTGCGTATATCCATCGCCCCGTCCAGCAGGACCTGACCGGCCGAGCTGAAGCCGGCTCGCCGCACCCCGATATACGGGGCGTCAGTCCAGCGGGACGCGGCCTAGAATCCGCAGGCCATAGCCGCCATAGCCCGGCAAAACCGTCTGGGACGAACTCAGCAGCAGCATGTCTCGAACGCCCAGATCGATGAGGATCTGCGCCCCGATCCCGTAGTCGCGCAGGATGTTCTCGCTGTGGCTGGCCGCCGGGGGACCGTAGCGCTCGGAAAGCCACGCCGGGTTGGGATCGCGGATGAACACCGCGACGCCCGCGCCGTCGTGCGCAGCCAGGGCCTCCAAGGCCCGCGGCACATAGTCCCTGCGCGCCTCCACATGGCCCAGCATGTCGGCGGCGAAGTCCACGCGGTGCATGCGCACCAAGGTCGGCTTGGCGGGGTCAATCTTGCCCTTGGTCAGCACCACATGCTCGGCGCCGTCGATGACGTTTCGGTAGATCACCATGCGGAAGCGGCCGCCGTAGGCGCTGTCGAACGGCGTCTCCAGCACCCGCTCCACCTGACGCTCGGTGCGCCGACGGTAGGCGATCAGGTCGGCGATGGCGCCGATCTTCAGCCCGTGCAGTTGGGCGAAGGCCACGAGGTCGGGCAGACGGGCCATGGAGCCGTCGTCCTTCATGATCTCGCAGATCACCCCGGCGGCGTTGAGGCCGGCCAGGCGCGAGATATCGACCGCGGCCTCGGTATGGCCGGCCCGGACCAGGACCCCGCCGTCCTTGGCCACCAGGGGGAAGACGTGGCCGGGCGAGACGATGTCGTCGGGACCCTTGGTCGGATCGATGGCCACAGCGATGGTGTGGGCCCGGTCATGGGCTGAGATGCCGGTGGTGACGCCTTCGCGCGCCTCGATCGACACGGTGAAAGCCGTGCCGTGACCGGACTGGTTGTCGCTGGCCATCTGGGGCAGGCGCAGCTGACGCGCTCGCTCGCTGGTGATCGACAGGCAGATCAGGCCACGGGCGTGGCGGGCCATGAAATTGATCTGTTCCGGCGTCGCGAACTGAGCCGGGATGATGATGTCACCCTCGTTCTCCCGGTCCTCGGCGTCGACCAGGATGTAGGGCCGGCCGTTGCGGGCGTCCTCGATCACATCCTCGATGGGCGAGATCGCGCCCGTCAGGGCGTCGTCGGCGGGTGGGGCGGCGTCGCCCTTGGACACGAGATAGGGGCGTTTCATGATCCAGTCCTCATCTTCGCGAACTCCATCACCTGTTCGGCGACCATCGACAACTGCCAGGAGTCCCTGGGATCGCGGCAACCCCCCTGGGCGTCGAAGAGGTTGGCCGGGTTCAGCGCCGCGCCGAACGGCGTCGGCCAGCCCCGCATGGCATGTATGATCGCGCGCATCGCCATCAAGGTCCCGCCGGCCGCCTGACCGCCGTCGGCCGTGACTATACAGCCCACGGCGCGCCCATGCAGGTAGGGCCGGTCATCGGCGCGCAGGAATTCCAGGGTGTCGAGGCCGTTCTTCAGGAGGCCTGAGAGCGAGCCGTGATAGCCGGGCGTCGACAGGATCAGCCCGTCGGCCCGCCGGACGGCGTCGCAGAGCTCAACCTGTTCGGCGCTGGAGCCCTCCGCGCCAGGATTGAAATGCGGCAGGCGCTCCAGAAATTCCCCGCCGAACAGCCGGGTCGTGGCGCCCGCCTCCTCGGCCGCCTTGAGCGACAGGGACAGGACCCGCTCGCTGCTGGACCCGGCGCGGGGAGTCCCGCCTATGCCGACGATGAAGGGTGCGCTCATCCGGGTCCGTCTTCCGGGGCGAAGACCTTCTTCAGTTCGGACTTCATGATCTTGCCATTGGCGTTTCTCGGAAGGGTCTGGGGCCAGAACACCACCTTCACCGGCGTCTTGAACGCCGCCAGCCGTTCACGGACAAAGGCCCGCAGTTCGGCCTCCGTCGCCGTGCCGCCCGGCTTCAGGTGCACGACCGCGCCAGGCTCCTCGCCGAGGGTCCGGTGCGGGATGCCGACGAGGGCGGCGTCCATCACGTCCGGGTGGTCGTACAGCACGTTCTCCACTTCCACGCAGTAGATGTTCTCACCGCCGCGGATCAGCATGTCCTTGGCCCGGTCGATTATGTAGAGGAACCCCTCGTCATCGAGCCGCGCCAGGTCACCCGTGCGCAGCCAGCCGTCAACGAAGGTCTCCGCGGTCGCCTGCGGCTTGTTCCAGTAGCCCTTGACCACCTGCGGGCCCTTGCACCACAGCTCGCCGACCTCGCCAACCGCAAGTTGCGTAATTCCGTCCAGGCTCATGATCTTCATCTCGCCCACCGGCGCGGCAGGTCCGGCGCTGTCGGGACGGTTTTCGTACTCCCGACCGAGGTGGGAAGTGAAGGTGGCGGTGGTCTCGGTCATCCCCCATCCGTTGCCGGGCAGGGAGCCCGGAAAGGCCTCGCCGATCTTGCGCACCAGTTCCGGCGCCGAGGGCGCGCCGCCATAGGTCACAGAAACCAGGGACGAGAGGTCGTAGTTAGCCCGCGCGGGATGTTCGATCAGCTGCCAGGCGATGGTGGGCACCCCGCCGGTGGCGGTGACCCGCTCGTCCTGGATGATCTTCATGGCGGGCTCGGTCTCCCAGCGATGCATCAGAACCACCTTGCCGCCCGAGGCCATGAGCGGGCCCAGCGTCGCCGACAGTCCTGTGGCGTGAAACAGCGGCACCACCAGCAGGACGACCCGCTGGGGCAGCTTGTGCGGATCGGTCTCCGGGATCGGCTCGCCGGCCCGCAGGAAGTTGCGGGCCACCGATATGCCGCCGGCGCCGACGTTGGAGGTCATGTTGCGGTGGGTGCCGAGCGCGCCCTTGGGCTTTCCCGTGGTGCCGGAGGTGTAGAGGATCGTGGCGTCATCCTCGGGCTCAAGCGCCACATCGGGCAGAGGGCGGTCGGGCAGGTCCACCCAGCTATTGACGGGTCCGATGACCTCTTCCAGGCGGACGACCTTCGGATCGGCCGGGCTGTCCGCCAGTCGCGAGACATAGATCCGTTCCAGGCCCGGCAGCCGGTCCAGCAGGGGCGTGATCCGTTCCAGGCGCTCGTCATCGACGATAGCGACCTTGGCGCCGGAATCGGCGAGGCCGTACTCGAGCTCTCCCCCGGTCCACCAGGCGTTCAGCGGGGTGACGATGGCGCCCACGAGCTGGCCGGCGAAGAAGGCCACCGGCCATTCGGGCAGGTTGCGCATGATGAGCGCCACCCGGTCGCCCTTCTTCACGCCGTCGGCCTGCAGGCGATGGGCGAGCGCGAGCGTGGCGCGGGCGAAGGCTTCGTAGGTGGCGCGCTCGCCCTCGTAGACGAGGAATTCGCGCTCAGGAAAGCCGCGGGCGGCCAGGAAGATGTGGCGAAGGGTCGGCGGGGCGTTCTTCCACACGCGGGTGGGCGCGCCGCGGATCACCCTTTCCTCCATCTCCAGCCGCTGGCCGGGGGCGGTGAGGCGCGCATGGGCCTCGGCGATGCTCATCACAGGCCAGGTATCGGACATTTCGCTCCCGGGGGTCTGGCGCCGCCGCCCTGTGGGCGGCCGGTCGTTGGCAGCAGTATCGAGCGGGCCCGCGGCCGGCGCAACGTTCCTTATCAGCGATCACCAGGAGGGCTTGCGGCGCACTGACGCCGGAGCGCAAATGAGCCCAAAGTGGAGCGCGGACCATGAGCAAGGCCAAGTCACTGGGGTTCTCACCGGAGCGGCTGGCGCGTATCGACCGTTTCCTCGAGGCGAAATACATCGCGCCCGGCCGCCTGCCGGGCGTGCAGTTCTTGCTCGCCCGCCACGGCGATGTGGTCCACCAGAGCGTGCTGGGCATGGCCGACGTGGAGCGGCGGACGCCGCTGGCGGAGGACACGGTCTTCCGCATCTATTCGATGACCAAGCCGGTCACCTCCGTGGCCCTGATGACCCTGGTGGAGGAAGGCCTGATCGCGCTGGATGATCCCGTCGCCAGGCACATTCCGGAATTCGCCAACCTGGGGGTCTTCGTCGCCGGGGCCGAGCCGGCCTTCATGACCAGGCGGCCGGATCGGCCGATGCTGGTGGTCGACCTGCTGCGCCATACCTCGGGCCTGACCTACAGCTTCCAGACCCGCAGCAATATCGACGCCGCCTACCGCAAGCTCAGATTGGAGGAATTCTCCGGCAGCCTCGACCTGGACGGCATGATCGCCGCTCTCGCCCGGCTGCCCCTGGAGTTCTCGCCGGGCGAGGCCTGGAACTATTCGGTCTCCACCGACGTGGTCGGCTATCTGGTGCAGAAGATCTGCGGCAAGCCGCTCAGCCAGGTGTTCCAGGAACGGATCTTCGGACCCCTGAAGATGACCGAGACCGGGTTCTTCGCCCGCTCGGACCAGGCCGCACGCCTGGCGGCCTGCTACACGGCCACCCCGCAGGGCGGGCTGAAGCTGCAGGACGATCCGGCGACGAGCCCGTTCCTGGCGCCGCCGAAGCTGGAGTCGGGCGGCGGCGGCCTGGTTTCCACCGCGGCGGACTACGCGCGCTTCGCGACCATGCTGCTCAGGGGCGGGGAGCTCGACGGCGCGCGCATCCTGGCGCCCAGGACCGTGCGCCTGATGGCCGCCAACCACCTGCCGGGCGGGGCTGACCTGACCCAGATGTCGCGGTCGCTGTTTTCCGAAAGCACCAACGCCGGCGTCGGGTTTGGCCTGGGCTTCGCCGTGGCCTTCGATCCGGTCCGCGCGATGATCGCCTCCAGCCCGGGCGAGTTCTATTGGGGCGGCCTGGCCTCCACCGCGTTCTGGATCGACCCGGTGGAACAGGTGACGGCGGTGCTGATGACCCAGCTTATGCCGTCCTCCACCTATGCCATCCGCCGGGAACTCAGGACCCTGACCTACGCGGCGCTGATGGAACTCCAAGGCTGAGTTCCTCGGCGTCGGTGATGGCCTCGCTCTCGTCCATCATCGGCAGGCCAAGCCCAGTGTCCGGCGCGTCGGCGCTGGGCGTGATATGGAGCATGCGCTGCTTTCGCCAGTCGCCCCAAAGATAGTAGCCCCCGCCTAGGATGAGGGCTGCGACGCTGCCCATGGGAAAGCTGATCCAGATGGCGTCGGCGCCCAGGCGCGGCTCGAGAAAGGCCGCCAGCGGCACCCGCACGCCCCACAGCGATATGATCATCGACAGAAGAGGCGGCCACACCGCGCCCGTGGCCCGCACGATGCCCGTGAACACCATCGCGACGCCCCACAGGATAAAGCCCCACAGCACGAAGGAATTGATGTGCACGGCGATCGGCAGGGACGGGCTGGTCGCCGGCAGGAAGGCCCGCAGCACCCACGGGTCGGCGAGATAGATCACCAGCACCGGCACACCGGTAAGCACCAGGGCGTAGAAGGCGCCGGACAGCGCCACCCGCTCCACCCGCTCCGTCTTGCCCGCCCCGACGTTCTGGGCGGCCATGGACGAAACCGCCGCGCCCAGCGCCATGGCCGGCATCTGCACATAGGTCCAAAGCTGGGTCGCCGCGCCGTAGGCCGCCGAGGTGTGGACGCCGTAGCGATTGACGAAGCTCATCATGGTGACGGCCGACAGGCTCATCAGGATCATCTGGAAGCCCATGGGCAGGCCCTTGGCCACCAGGGACTTGATGATCCGGAAATCCGGGATCAGCAGGCGCCATTCGCTGGGCCGGATCACCAAGATCGAACGGGTCTTGTAGAGGTGGCCCACCATCACTGCGAGCGTCAGGGTCTGGGAGATCAGGGTCGAGGCCGCGGAGCCGGCGATCCCAAGTTTCGGGAAAGGCCCGACCCCCATGATCAGTAGCGGGTTCAAGGTGATGTCGAGGGCCACGGCCATCAGCGAGAAATAGAACGGCGTGCGGCTGTCGCCGGCCCCGCGCTGGGCCATCATCACGTAGGAGAAGAAATACATGAACGGCATCGCCGCGAAGATCACCCGCAGGTAGGCGATCGCGTCGGCCCGCGCGTCGGGCGGCGTGCCCATGGCGCTGAGGATGTGAGGCGTCAGGGAAAAGCCCAGAACGCCGACGCTGAACGACAGCACCAGGAAGAAGAAGGTCGAACTGCCGATCACCCGCTTGGCCTGGGACTCATCGCCGGCCCCGATCGCCTGGCCGATCAGGATGTTGGCGGCCATCGACACCCCGAACACCGTCCCCAGCATCAGGAACAGGATCTGATTGGCGTTGGAGGTGGCGGTCAGCGCGGCCTCGCCCAGCACGTGGCTGACCCAGACCGCATTGGCCGAGCCGTTGAGGGACTGCAGGATGTTGGAGCCCAGCACCGGGATCGCGAAGGCGATCAGGGTCTTGCCGATCGGCCCGGTGGTCAGGTCCGGTCCGCCGCCGCGTCCGCTGTGGCCGCTGTGGCCGGCCTTCAGCGGAGAATGGGCGGGACTGGCCGTCACGGATGCGCTCCAGGGTGGCGCGCGAAGGCGCGCCAGACGACCGGTGAGGGCCAGACAGATTTCAGCTTTCCTTACAGTGTAGAGGGTTCCCGTGCGGCGCTTCAAGCGCCGTGGCGGAAACCGTCAGGCGGTCACCAGCCGGCTACGGGTGCGCCCGTAGAGCAGGTAGACGGCCAGGCCGACGCCATTCCAGGCAAAGAACATCGCCTTGGTCAGGTCCGCCAGGCTCCAGAACAGGTAGAGGCAGCCCGCCACCGCCAGGGGGCCGACCAGCCACCAGAGCGGCGTGCGGAACGGACGCGGCAGGTCCGGGCGCTGGCGGCGCAGGACCATCATGGCGATGGCCGTGGCGATGAAGGCAGCAAGCGTGCCGGCGTTGGCCACCTCGGCGATGAAGCTGAGCGGCAGGAAGCCCGCCATGGCCGCCGCGCAGACCCCGGTCAGCACCGTGACGGCGGCCGGCACGCCGCGCCGGTTCATCGCCGACAGCCGCGTGGGCAGGAGGCCGTCGCGGGACATGGCGAAGAACACCCGGCTCTGGCCAAACATGAAGGCCATGATCACGGTCGGAAGCGCGATGACGGCGGCCGCGGCGATCAGCACGGCGGCCACCGGGTGGCGCAGTTCGCGCAGGATGAAGGCCAGGGGCTCGCCGCTCCTGGCGAAGACGTTGTAGGGCGAGGCGCCGAGCGCCGCGGCGGCGACTACCATGTAGATGGCCGCGCAGGCCAGCATGGAGCCGACGATGCCGATGGTCAGGTCGCGGCCCGGGTCCTTGGCCTCCTCGGCCGCCGTCGAAATGGCGTCGAAACCGTAGAAAGCGAAGAAGATCACCGCCGCCGCCGCCATCACCCCCCGCTTCACGTGGTCGGGATCGACGTGGCCGTTGAAGCCGTAGGGCATGAAGGGATGGAAGTGGCCGGCGTCGAAGGCCGGCAGGGTCAGGGCCACGAAGCCGGCCAGCGCGACCACCTTGAAGATCACCAGGTAGAAATTCACCGTCGCGCTTTCATGGGCGCCCACCAGCAGCATGCCCATGACCAGAAGGGTGATCGCCACCCCCGGCAGGTTGATCAGCCCGGGAATGGCGCCCCAGGGCCCGGCGGCCAGCGCGGCCGGCAGACCCCAGCCGTGGGCGACCAGGAAGCCCTGGGCATAGCCCGACCAGCCCACCGCGACCGTCGAACAAACAACGGTGTATTCGAGGATCAGGCTCCAGCCGATGATCCAGCCGACCAGTTCTCCCATGCCGGCGTAGCTGTAGGCATAGGCGCTGCCGGCCTGGGGCATGAGGGTGGCCATCTCGGCGTAACAGAGCGCGGCGAAGGCGCAGACCGCGCCGGCCACGCCGAACGACAGGATAACCGCTGGTCCAGCCTGGCCCGCGCCCACTCCGATCAGGGTGTAGATGCCGGTGCCGATGATCGCGCCGACGCCTAGCGCCATCAGGTGCGGCCAGCTCAGCGTCTGCTTCAGGTGATGGCTGCCCTCGGACCGGGGTTCACCCTCGACCGGCTTCCTGCGCGTGATGAAGCTCATGGGCGTCCTCCGATCCGGTCGCGATCATGGCCCGCGTCGAGGGCCCGGAGCAACAAGGTCGCGGCGGCGCCGGCAGAAGTGGAATGGTCAGATTCGGTGCGCTGCGCGCCGTCGCCCGCTAATCCGTCCAGAGGTCCTGGACGTCGCCCTTGCGGTTCAGCATGCGGACCGCGCGCTTGACCACCGCCAGCAGGCGTTCGCGCCGGGCGCGCTCGTCATAGGTGAAGGCGCCGCGGGCCATGCCTTCCAGCAGGAAGCGCCCGAGGTCGCGGCTGGTCTGGAACCGGGGATCGGCGCCGGCCTGGGCGAGCGCGCCGAACCCGCCCACCTGCGCATGGTCGAAGGCGGCCTGTGCGGCGGCCAGGCGCTGGCGCAGCATGGGATCGGTGCGGGCGGCCGCCTCCAGTTCGGCGAAGGCCAGGAACGGGGTTTCCTGCAACAGCGCCCAGTAGGCGTCGATGGCCTGTTCGGTGGCGTCGATGGCGGACGAGCCGGCCTTGGCCGCCTGTTCGAACAGGCGCGCACGGGCCTCCTCGATGTGGGCGATGGCCGCTTCGACCAGGTCCTCGCGGGTCGCGAAATGGTAGAGCATGGCGCCGCGGGTCAGTTCGGCCGCGTCAGCGATCAGCGCGTTGGTGGCGGCATGATAGCCCAGCTCGGCGAACAGCCGCATGGCCGCGTCGAGGATGCGCGCCCGGGTTCGCCGGGATTTCGGCGTCGCCCGCGAGGCGGGTGATGTGGCGTCCATAGAGACCAATTTTCGGCGACCTGGGGAGGACGGCTTTGGGACATGCTCCGTAGCAGCAGACGGCGCAGCCGCGCCAGAGTCCGCACGCGCATTCGCAAAACCGACATGCAATCAGCTTACCGCCTGGGCGAAATCCGGTCGTTTGGGGGCTGATGATGACGGATGCCGATGCGCACAGCTATCGCAGCGTGTTCATTTCCGACGTGCACCTGGGAACCCGGGGCTGCCAGGCGGAGATGCTGCTGGACTTCATCCGCAATTTCGATTGCGAGAGCCTCTACCTGGTGGGCGACATCGTCGACGGCTGGAAGATGAAGAGCGGCTGGCATTGGCCCCAGCCGCACAATGACGTGGTCCAGAAGATCTTGCGCCTGGCCCGTCGCGGCGTCTCGGTGATCTACATCCCCGGCAACCATGACGAAGTGATCCGCGACTTCTGCGGCGTCCACTTCGGGGGCGTGGTGGTGGCCCGCGATGCGATCCACGAGACGGCCGACGGCCGGCGCTTCCTGGTGACCCATGGGGATGAGTTCGACGCCGTCGTGCAGCACGCCCGCTGGCTGGCCTTCCTGGGCGACTGGGCCTACCGGGCGCTGCTGGCCTCCAACACCGTGATCAACCGCGTGCGCCGCCGGCTCGGGTTCGGCTACTGGAGCTTCTCGGCCTTTGCCAAGACCCGCGTGAAGAAGGCGCTGCAGTTCATCGAGAACTTCGAGCAGGCGGTGGCCGACGAGGCCCGCCGTCGGGGCGTCGACGGGGTGATCTGCGGCCACATCCACAAGGCGGAGATGCGCGACATCGACGGCATCGCCTACATCAACGACGGCGATTGGGTGGAAAGCTGCACGGCGCTGGTCGAGCACCCGGACGGGCGGCTGGAGATCCTCGACTGGGGCAAGATCCGCGCCGCGCGCCGCGAGCCCGCCAGCCTTGGCCGGCTTGAGTCCCTCGCGGCCTGATCGCTTCGATTGACAGCCCCGGCGAATTGACGACAGTGGCGCTGTCATGAAATCACCCTTGCCCGCGCCCAGCCTTCGCGACCGGCAACGGGCCGAGACCCGTGAAGAGATTCTGCGGTCGGTCGGCCGCCAGCTCGAAGCCGGTCCGCTCGAGGACCTGAACTTCGCCGAGATCGCCAAGGACGCGGGCGTCGGCGAACGGACCGTCTATCGCCACTTTCCCACCAAGGAGGCCCTGCTGGGCGCCTTCTGGGCCTGGATGCAGACCCAGGCGGTGGCCCCGCCCGAACGCCCCAGGCCGCATGCCCTGCCGCGCATCCGCGAGGCCATCACCGCGCCCAGGGACGCGCGCCGGCCGATGCGCATCCTGGTCGCCACCGACGCCTGGGAGCCGCAGGTCAACGGCGTCGTCCGCACACTGACGCGCGTGGTGGCCGAACTGCGCGCCATGGGCCACCTGGTGGAGGTCATCAGCCCCGACCAGTTCAAGACCTTCCCGCTGCCGACCTATTCCGAGATCAAGGTGGCGATCGGCGTCTATGAGCCGGTGCAGGAGCGGTTCAAGGCCTTCGAGCCGGAGGCCATCCACATCGCCACCGAGGGCCCCATCGGCCTTGCGGCGCGCAGGATCTGCGTGGAGTGGAAGCTGCCCTTCACCACCAGCTACCACACCCGCTTCCCGGAATATGTCTCGGCCCGCCTGCCGCTGCCGCTGGCCGCCGGCTACGCCTACATGAAGTGGTTCCAC
>CANJLK010000013.1 GCA_947475465.1 Caulobacteraceae bacterium
CCTTGATCCAGGGCTCGGCGATGGTGGCGATCTTCACCGGGTCGGGCATGTCGGCGGGGTTGTGGAGCTCGACCTCCGAGCCGTCGTTGAGGCCGATCTTGTAGATGACGCTGGGGGCCGTCGCGATGAGGTCGAGGTCGAACTCGCGGGAGAGGCGCTCCTGGATGATCTCCAGGTGGAGCAGACCCAGGAACCCGCAGCGGAAGCCGAAGCCGAGCGCGGCGCTCGTCTCCATCTCGTAGCTGAAGGAGGCGTCGTTCAGCCGCAGGCGGCCGATGGCGGCGCGCAGGTCCTCGAAGTCGGCGGCGTCCACAGGGAACAGGCCGCAGAACACCACCGGCTGGACATCGCGGAAGCCGGGCAGGGCGGCTTCGGCCGGGCGGCGCTCGTCGGTGATGGTGTCCCCGACCGCGGCCTGGGCCACTTCCTTGATCTGGGCGGTGATGAAGCCGATCTCGCCCGGGCCCAGGCTCTCGACCTCGGTGCGCTTGGGGTTGAACACCCCGATGCGGTCGATGAGGTGGGTGGAGCCCTGCTGCATCATCTTCACGCGCTGGCCGGACTTCAGCGTGCCGTCGATGACGCGGACCAGGACCACGACGCCCAGGTAGGGGTCGTACCAGGCGTCCACCAGCAGGGCCTTCAGCGGCTTTTCGGCGTCGCCCTTCGGCGCCGGCAGGCGGTGGACGATGGCTTCCAGGAGCTCGTGGATGCCCTGGCCGGTCTTGGCGGAGGTAAGGACGGCGTCGGAGGCGTCGAGGCCGATGACGTCTTCGATCTGCTGGCGGATGCGTTCGGGCTCGGCGGCCGGAAGGTCGATCTTGTTGAGGACGGGCACGATCTCGTGGTCGTTGTCGAGCGCCTGGTAGACGTTGGCCAGGGTCTGGGCCTCGACGCCCTGGCTGGCGTCGACGACCAGGATCGAGCCCTCGCACGCGGCGAGCGACCGGGAGACCTCATAGGCGAAGTCCACGTGGCCGGGGGTGTCCATGAGGTTCAGGACATAGGTCTCGCCGTCGTCGGCCTTGTAGGCAAGCCGCACGGTCTGGGCCTTGATGGTGATGCCGCGCTCGCGCTCGATCTCCATGTTGTCCAGCACCTGCTCGGTCATCTCGCGCTGGGTGAGCGCGCCGGTCTCCTGGATCAGGCGGTCGGAGAGCGTCGACTTACCGTGGTCGATGTGGGCGACGATGGCGAAGTTGCGGATGTGGGACAGCGGCGTGGTCATGTTGCGCCCGCGTCTAGCACATTCGCGGCCCGGCGCGAGACGCCCGCTGGGCGGTGTCGGCGCGGAAACACGGTTAATCGGACGTTAAGCCGACATCTTTCATCTCTCCCATCGGGCGGGACTGATTCCAGACGAGGAGATTTGCGCCATGGACCGTCGAACCCTGATCCTTTCGGGGGCCGTAACGCTGGGGACCGCCGGCCTGGCCCGGGCAGAACCCATCCTGCTGCCTGGGGACGCCCGTCCGACCACGCCGGTGAAGAGCCAGCCGCTGCCGCCGCCGGCCAACGCCCTGCCGCCGCCGCCGCCCCAGGCGGGGCCGACGCCGCCCAGCCACACGGCGGACTATCCGGCGCAGACGCCGGCCAAGACCTATGAGCGCGACGAGATCGTGAACAACGTGTCCGACTTCCTGGGGGTCGGCGCGGAGTCGGCTGGCGGGGCTGTGGAAAAGGTCTTCGAGAAGTACGGCAAGCCCACCGCCTACATCGCCGGCGAGGAAGGTTCAGGCGCCTTCTTCGTGGGCGCGCGCTACGGCCGTGGACTGCTCTACATGAAGGGCCAGGCGCCGCTGCAGGTCTATTGGCGCGGGCCGTCGGCAGGCTGGGATTTCGGCGGCAACGCGAGCCGGGTATTCACCCTCTGCTATAACCTGTGGGATCCGCGCGACCTGTTCCAGCGCTTCCCCGGTGTCGAAGGCTCGGCCTATTTCATCGGCGGCCTGGGCGTGAACTACCAGAAGGCCGACGACGTGGTCCTGGCGCCGATCCGCACCGGGGTCGGCTTCCGGCTGGGCGCCAACGTCGGCTACCTCGCCTATTCGCGCCGGCAGAACAACATGCCGTTCTAGGCCCTCAGTGTTTCTCGGCCTTGCTGGCGATCAGGTCCATCAGGGCCAGGAACACGCCTGAGACGACGAAGGTCAGGTGGATGCCGACCAGCCAGGCCAGCATGCGGTCGTCCACCGCCTCGCCCTCGGCCAGCCGCATGAAGGCCTTGAGGAGCGCGATGGCGCTGATCGCCACGATGGAGGCGATCAGCTTCATCTTGAGGCCCGAGAAATCTACGGTCCCCATCCATGAGGGGCGGTCCTCGTCGGCGCCTGTGTCGATCTTTGAGACGAAGTTCTCGTAGCCCGAGAAGATGACGATCAGCAGCAGATTGCCGGCCAGCGACAGGTCGATCAGCGACAGCACCATCAGGATCGCCTTCTCGGCGCTCATGGTGGCGATGCCGGAGAACTCGTGGATCGCGTCGTTGACGAAGACCACAAGCAGGGCGGCCAGTGCCACCGCCAGGCCGACATAGAAGGGCGCCATCAGCCAGCGGGCGCGGAATAGCCAGAGCTCAAGGGTGCGTTCGGCCTGAGGTTTGCGGTGGGCGCGGGGCGGGCTGGGATCGGTCATCGGGACAGATGACCCAGATTGTGTCTGGGTTGCAACCTCAGGGCCTGCGCCAACAGGCCAGTGAACCGACTGTCTCGTCGCCAGACCTTTCGCAGGTCCAGCGGGGGTCCAGGGCCGCGATGCGAGGCGGGTGGGTCCGCGCGGCGGTTGGGCTGTCGCGGTTGTAGATCCAGATGATCCCTGGACGTGTCCCGGTGGCGGCGGCCAGGGCAAGGGCGCTGACGTCGTCGCTTTCGTCGGGGCGGAGCGGCGTGACGACCATGGGGTAACGCGCCCGGCGGAAGAACACCGCCCCCGCCCGTTCTATCGAGGCCGGGCGCTCGAAGCGGGCAGCTTGGTGGTCCCAGACGAAGACGGTCTGCGTGACGCCCCGGCGCATCAGGGTGTCGGAGGCCCTTTCGTAGCCATAGGGCGCGCCCAGGCGAAGAGCGGATTGGAGGGCGCTGGGGCCCATCGCGGCGGCGAGGTAGAGGGCCATGAGCGCGCCATAGGCGGCGCGGCTGTGGGCGGAGCGGCGGGCGCACAGGACCAGGCCCAGCAGCAGACCAGGAACCACCGGGATCAGATAGCGCGGCGTCAAGATCGGGCGGATCGCGCCGGCGCCGAGGAAGAGGGCCAGGCCCAGGAGGGCGGCCAGGGCCGTGAGCCAGAGATGGGACAGGGCTCCACCCGTATGGACGGGCGCGGGCCGCGCCAGGGCCGCGATGAGGATCAGGGCGGCCAGCGGCAGGACAAGCGGCGTGGACGGATCGATAGCGAAGGCTGCGAGGCTGACAGCGACCGTGGGGCCCACCAGCGGGTGCCAGCTTTGCATGCCGGCGAAGTCGGCGAGCCTGGGCAGGTGGATGGCCATCCAGGCGCCGACGGGCACGAAGGCCGCCAGGGCTGGCCAGGTACTTAGCGCTGTTCGTCGGTGGACGATCAGATAGACGAGGCCCTGCGCGGCGACGGCGATCAGGGCCAGGTACTGGGTGAGGATGGCGAGCGCCGCGACCGCGCACCAGCGCAAGGCGTTGGCGCGGCTGGGGCCGGCCAGGAGCCGGGCGAAGCAGATCGCCTGGAGAGTGGAGATCGCCAGCAGCAGGCTGTAGCCGCGGCCCAGCAGGAAGACGCCGACTCCCCACCAGCCGAGCAGGAGGACGCTCCAGGCGAGGCGCGCCGCGCCGTCGAGCCCCTTAAGCTTCAGGCTGAGCGGCAAGGCCGCGGCGCAGGCGAGGAAACCTATGCCGGGCAGGCGCAGCGCAAGGTCGGAGGTTCCGGCGGCCGCGGCCCAAAGGCGCATGAAGGCGTAATAGGCCGGCGCCTGGATGTCGTTCATCACCTCCGCATGGAAGGTCCGCAGGGTTGGCGTGGCGGCGACTTCCGCGGTCCAGGCCTCGTCGAACCACAGGGGCAAGGCTTGGGCCAGCCACAGGTGCTGGACGAAGATCGCGGCCGCCGCCAACGCCAGGAGCGTCAGCGCCATGGCGCGCAGAGCGAGCGGCCGTGCGGGCCTTGCGGCGGGCGGGCTGGCGGCGGTCATCAGTCCCTTATGAACCATTCCCGTTAATCCGGGCTTTGCAGCGCAGGTGGTTGGATGGTCCATGCCGATGGGCCTAAACCTTTCATCTCTGCCCGCGCCGCTGCGTGACGATCTGACGGGATTCGTCGAGAACCTTGGGCCGCTGGCGATCTGCGCGGTCGTGTTTGCGGGCCTGGCCCTGCTGACCAAGGGCAAGGCCGCCATCGCCGACGCCCGGGCGGCGGCGGGTGAGGCGCGGATAAACCTGACCATCCTGATCCTGGGCCAGATCGCCGTCGCGCCGGTGATCACCGTCTTCATCCTGGCGCTGACGGCTCTGCTGAGATCCTACGGACTTGGCCTGGACACCACGTGGCTCTGGGACAAGATTGGCCAGTGGCCGACTCTGCTGGCCGCGGTGGTGATCGGGGATTTCATCGGCTACTGGCGTCACAGGGCCCAGCACCTGAAGGCGCTCTGGCCAGCGCACGCTATCCACCACAGCGACACCCGTCTGCACTGGCTGAGCCTGGAGCGGATGCATCCTCTGGACCAGTTCGGCTCGGCGTTCGACACCGTGGTCCTGGGCGCTCTGGGCCTGCCGTTCTGGGCGCTGGCGGGCAATGTCTTCGTGCGCCACTACTGGGGCTATCTGATCCACGCCGATCTGCCATGGGATCTGGGCGTGTTCGGCCGGGTGATGAACACCCCGATCATGCACCGTTGGCACCATGCCCGTGACGTGGAGGGCCCGGGCCACAATTTCGCGACGGTGTTCTCGGTCTGGGATCGCCTTTTCGGCACCTATCACGCGCCGGGACCGTGCCTCGCTCCGCTCGGGGTGCGGGAGGAGATGGGGCGGGGCGTGAGCGGGCAGTATTTGCATCCGTTCAAAGTCGCGGGCCGCGCCATCCGACCCCGCCCAGCCTCCACCGATCTGGCGCTTGACTAATATATAAGTACTAACTTATGTATTAGCGATGCAGGCCGATACCGCCCACGCCGCCATCTTCCGCACCCTGGGCGATCCCACACGCCGGGCGATGTTTGAACGCCTGGCGGGTGAAGGCGAGCTCAGCGTCGGCGACCTGACCGCCGGCGCCGGCGTCTCCCAACCGGCGGTCTCGCAGCATCTGGCGGTTCTGCGCCAGGCCGGCCTTGTCACCGAACGGCGGGAGGGCCGCCATGTCCGCTACCGCGCGGCCCCGGAGGGCCTGAAGCCACTGGCCGACTGGATGGGTTTCTACGCCGCGTTCTGGCGCGGGAAGTTCGACCGGCTGGAAGACCTCCTGAACAGGATGGACCAGTAGGATGGCCGAGGAAGAGACCTGTTCCGTCGTTGTCGAACGCATCCTGCCCCATCCGCCGCAGAAGGTCTGGCGGGCGCTCACCCAGGGGCCGCTGATCGAAGCCTGGCTGATGGCCAACGACTTCGAGCCGGTGGTGGGCCACAGGTTCAACCTGCGCGCCGAGCCCAATCCGCACTGGAATGGCGTGGTCGACTGCGAGGTCCTGGCGGTCGAGCCCCATCAGCGGCTGGTCTACACCTGGGGCGCCGGCATCCAGACCGTCGTGACCTTCACCCTGACGCCCGTTGAGGGCGGTACGCGCCTGCGCATGGTGCAGTCGGGCTTCCGGCCCCAGGAGGAAAACAACCGGCGCGGCGCCGAATTTGGCTGGAGCAAGTTCATCGGGTCGCTGGAAGAGGTCCTGGCGAAGATCAGCTGAGACCCCGGCCGGCAATCGGCATGGCATTTTCGAAGGAGGCTTCATTGGCCTGGAACACCTGGATACGGCAGGTTCATCGTTGGCTCTCGGTCATGTTCGTGGCGAGCGTCATCGGCACGACCATCGCGCTGGCCCAGAAGCCGCCTCTGGTCTGGGTGTCCTACGTGCCGCTGCTGCCGCTGGCGCTGCTGTCGATCACCGGGATCTACCTGTTCGCGCTGCCGTATGTTGGCAGACGGCGCCAAGCGGAACAGGGCTTACGCTAGGCAGCGGCGGCCCGACCGGCTCAGCCTCGCAGCTTCGCCCCGACCGCCTTTTCCGCCGCCGCCACGATCTTCGCCGACAGGTTTTCAATTTCGCCGTCGGTGAGGGTCTTGTCGACCGGCTGGACCGTGACTTCGACGGCGACCGACTTCTGGCCCTCCGGCACGCCCTTGCCCTCGTAGACATCGAAAACCCGCACGTCGGCGATCAGGGTTTTGTCGGCCGCAACGATCGGCCGCGCCACCTCACCGGCGGGCGTGGCGGCGTCCACAAGGAATGCAAAATCGCGGGTCAGCGGCATCAGGGCCGAAAGCGTCAGCGGCGGCTTGGTCTTCACCGCCTTTCGCTTGGGCTCCGGCAGGGCGTCGAGGTTCAGCTCGAAACCCAGCATCGGCCCCTCGGCGTCCAGGGCCTTGAGCGCTTGGGGATGCAGTTCGCCGAACTCGACGATGATATTCTTCGGGCCAAGCTGCAGGCGTGCGGAGCGGCCGGGATGCCACCAGGCCGCGTTGGAGCCCTGGACCGTCTGCAGTGGCGGGGCGCCCATTTCGTCGAGCAGGGCGAACAGATCCGCCTTCAGCGCGAACAGCGCATCGGCCTTGCCGCCATCCCAGCGGCGCTTGGGGTGCGGGGCGACGATGGCGGCCACGACCGTGGACTGGTCCTGCGGCCGGTCCCCGGCAAACACGGGGCCGACCTCGAACAGCGCCACATCGGGAAAACCCTTCCGGGCGTTGCGGGCGGCGGCCTCGATCAGGTTTGGCAGGGCTGAAGGGCGCATGCAGTCCAGCTCGGACGCGATGGGATTGGAAAGCCGCAAAACCTCCGCGCCACCGCCGAACAGCGCGGCCCATGCCGTGCGCATGAAGCTCCAGGTGACCGCTTCGTCATAGCCTCTGGCGGCCATGACGCGGCGGGCGTTGCGGATACGGGTCTGGCGAACCGTCAGCACGCCACCGACCGGGCGGGGGAGCTCAGGCAACGGCTCGCTGGGAAGGGCGGCGAAGCCCTCGATGCGGGCCACTTCCTCGACCAGATCGGCCTTGCCCTCGACATCCCGGCGCCAGGACGGCGGGGTGACCATCTCGCCGCGCACCCGGAACCCCAGGTCGGTGAGGATCTTGTCGATCCGCGGGCCGTCGACGGTGAGGCCGGAGAGTTTGCGGACATAGGCGTGATCGAAATCGACGGGATTGGGCGGCGCGAGCGCGTGGCCTGCGACGCGGATGTCTGAGGGTTCGCCGCCACACAGGTCGAGGATCAGCCGGGTGGCCAGTTCCAGGCCGGGAACGGTGAAATCCGGATCGACGCCCCTGGCGAAGCGATACTGGGCGTCCGAGGTGATGCCCGTGTCCCGGCCGGTCTGGGCCGTGCGGATCGGATCGAAGTAGGCGCTTTCGACGAAGACGTCGGTGGTGGCCTCGGAACAGCCGGTGCTCTCGCCGCCCATCACTCCGCCCAGGCCGATGGGGCGGGTCCCGTCGGCGTCGGCGATGACGCACATCTGCGGTCCAATGTCGTAGGTCTTGCCGTCCAGCGCGATCAGGTGTTCGTCATGATGCTCGGCGCCTGAGGCGGCGTGAGCGGCGCCAGGCTCGGCGGCGCCGCGGCCCAGGCGCGCCTCGATGACGCCGCCCACGAGCAGGTTCGCGTCATAGACGTGCAGCGGCCGACAGCGGTCGTAAGAAACCAGGTTGGTGATATCCACCAGCGCGCTGATCGGACGAAGGCCGATCGAAAGCAGCCGCTGTTGCAGCCAGGCGGGGGAGGGCCCGTTCTTCAGGCCGCGGATCAGCCGGCCGGCGAACTGCGGGCAGGCGTCGCCGTCGACGCGGATCTCGATGGGGCAGGGAAAGTGGCCGGCCACCGGCTCCACGGGCTGGTCCTTCAGCACGCCCACGCCCGCGGCGGCCAAATCGCGGGCGATGCCGGCGACGCCCAGCCAGTCGGGACGGTTGGGGGTGACTTCGAAGTCGATGACCGCTTCCAGGCCCAGGGCCTCGGCGGCGCTCAGGCCGACCGGCAGGGCGACTGACAGCTCCATGATGCCGTCGGACTCGCTCGCGGTTTCCAGTTCTGCGGCCGAGCACAGCATGCCGTTGGAGACCACGCCGCGCACGGGCCGGGCCTCCAGGGTGATGCCAGAGCCGGGCACGTAGGCGCCCAGGGGCGCATAGATGGTGGTAAGGCCCGGCCGCGCATTGGGGGCGCCGCAGACGATCTCCTTGCGGCCGTCCTTGGTGTCGACCTGGCAGACCCGCAGGCGGTCGGCGTTGGGGTGCTGCACCGCCTCGACGATCTTGGCGACCGAGAAGGCGGCCAGCTTGGCGGCGGGATTGTCGACATGCTCGACCTCGAGGCCGGCCATGGTCATGGCGGCCACGACCTCATCGACGGAGGCCTCGGTGGCGAGGTGATCCTTGAGCCAGGAGAGGGTGAACTTCATCGGGCGCTCCTCAGCTCAGGCCGGTGGCGGCGTTGGGTTGGGCGAAGGCCGAGAAGCCGTAGTGGTCGAGCCAGCGAATGTCGGAGGCGAACATGTCGCGAAGGTCGGGGATGCCGTACTTCAGCATCCCCAGCCGGTCGATGCCGAAGCCGAAGGCGAAGCCCTGCCAGACGTCGGGGTCGAGGCCGCAGTTCTTCAGAATGTTGGGGTGGACCATCCCGCAGCCCAGAACCTCCAGCCAGTCGTTCCCCTGACCGATCCGGATCTCGCCGCCGGAACGGTCGCAGCGCACGTCGAGCTCGGCGCTGGGCTCGGTGAACGGGAAGTGGTGCGGCCGGAAGCGGGTCTCCACCAGCGGGGTCTCGAAGAACCGCGAGATGAAGGTCTCCAGTGTCCACTTCAGGTGGCCCATGTGGATGTCCCTGCCGATCACCAGGCCTTCGAGCTGGTGGAACATCGGCGAGTGGGTGGCGTCGCTATCCGAACGGTAGGTGCGGCCCGGCACGATCACCCGGATCGGCGGTTCCCCATTTGCACTGGGGGGCCCGTTGGCGATCCAGCCGGGCAGCTTCTCGTTGAGCTTCTGCATGACCCGCACCTGCACCGGGCTGGTGTGGGTGCGCAGCACCTTGCGTTCGCCGTTCGCGTCCTCCGGCAGCCAGAAGGTGTCGTGCATCTCGCGGGCGGGATGCTTCGGCGGGAAGTTCAGGGCAGTGAAGTTGTGGAAGTCGTCCTCGATGTCGGGGCCTTCGGCCAGACCGAAGCCCATCTCGGCGAAGATGGCGATCATCTCGTCCATGGTCTGCATGGTCGGATGGACCCTACCACGGCGCTCGGGCGGCGGCGGCAGGGTAAGGTCGACCCGCTCGGCGGCCAGCTTGGCGTCGAGTTCTGCGGCCTCAAGCGTCAATTTGCGCTCGGCGATCGCGGTGGAGACCCGGTCGCGCAGGCCGTTGATCAGCGGCCCTCGCTCGCGGCGTTCATCCGGGCTCATCGATCCAAGTGTCTTGAGCAGATC
Organism: Caulobacteraceae bacterium; assembly: GCA_947475465.1. GTDB lineage: Bacteria > Pseudomonadota > Alphaproteobacteria > Caulobacterales > Caulobacteraceae > Phenylobacterium. Next base: position 9,592 of record CANJLK010000013.1, read on the forward strand.
GGAGATCGAACCTGACTTGCCCAGCGCGGCCACGCGCACGGCGTCCAGGGCGGCAAGGTCCGCGGCGCCGGAAACGGCGGCGGAGAGCTCGGCTTCGAGGGCGGAAAGATCGGTCATGGTGGTCGATGCTCTAGAGCAGGTTCAGATCGGGGGAAATTGTTTCGTCTCTCTCCCTCGTCATCCTCGGGCTTGTCCCGGGGATCCAGATACGCCGGCGTCTCGGACAGTGGTCGGAAACCGGTGCTTCTGGATGGCCGGGACAAGCCCGGCCATGAAGAGCAGGAAGGTTTGGGCGCAGCAAAAAGCCCTCCGGTTCGCACCGGAGGGCCTTGGGATGCTTCGGGAGCGAACTCCGATCAGCCTCAAGCCAGCGCGGCGCGAACCTTGTCGGCGATGGCCTTGAAACCGGCGGGGTCGTTGCCCGCGATGTCCGAGAGGACTTTGCGGTCCATTTCGATCCCGGCCAGATCCAGGCCGTGAATAAAGGTCGCGTAGGTCAGACCCTCTTCGCGGGCCGCGGCGTTGATCCGCTGGATCCACAGCGAGCGGAAGCTGCGCTTGCGGACCTTGCGGTCGCGGTAGGAGTACTGGCCAGCCTTGTCCACGGCCGCCTTGGCGGTGCGGATGGTGTTCTTGCGGCGCCCGTAGAAGCCCTTGGCCTGCTCGAGAACCTTCTTGTGCTTGGCGTGGGCGGTGACGCCCCTTTTGACGCGAGCCATCTGTCAGTGCTCCTTAAGAGAGGCCGTAGGGGAGGAAGAGCTTGATGATCTTCGCGTCGGACGCGCTCATCACCTTCGTTCCCCGGTTCTGACGGATGTACTTGGCGTTGTGGCTCAGCAGCCTGTGCCGCTTGCCCGCCACGCCGGCCTTGATCTTGCCGGTCGCAGTCAGTTTGAAGCGCTTCTTCACGCCTGACTTGGTCTTCAGTTTGGGCATTTCACGTCGGGGCCGCTAAGCCCCGTCCTCTAGGGTGCATTGATGAACCGCCATGGCATGCCTTTGGCCAGGCGGTTCCGAAGGGGCGGGTTATTAGGCGAAAGGCGGCCGGAAAGCAAGGCTGGGCGTCAGGTGATCAGCGGCACCTCGCGCCGCAGCCGCATGGCGACGCCGAAGGCCACCACCAGCAGGACGGCGGCCAGGATGTAGGGCGCGCCAGGACTGATCAGGCTGAAGAGTTGGCCCGCGTAGATTGGGCCGCCGATGCGGGCCAGCGAATTGGAACTCATGTTGAGCCCCAGCATCTCGCCCTGGCGGCCGGGCGGGGCGGAGCGCGAGATCAGGCCCGAGAGGTTCGGGAATGAGATCGACTGGCCAATACAGATCAGGCTGAATCCCACCACCGCCACTTCCCAGACCGGCGCGAAACACTGGGTCAGCATGCCGACGAACATCAGGGTCAGGCCCGAGCTGATCACCAAGATCTCGCCATGGCGCCGCACCAGGCGGCCGGTGAGGAAGCCCTGGCAGAACACACCCAGCGCGCCGATCAGCATGAACGCCACGCCGATCTGGCGCGGACCCCAGCCGAAGCGGGCCTCCGTCCACAAGCCGAAGATCGATTCCGTGCCCGCGAAGCCGGAGATGGTGATGAAGCTGATGGGGATGACCCGGCTGATCACCGGGTGGCGGAAGGCCTCGCGTAGCCGGTGACGGGCTGCGACGCGTGGGGCATCGGTCTTCGGGCTGGTCTCGCGCACGACCAGCAGAACCGCGAGCGCCGAGGCTAGGCCGCAGGCCGCGGCCAGGAACAGCGGCAGCTGGAACCCCAGGGCGCCGCGCTCCGGCTGGGCTAGCAGCCCGCCGATCGCCGGTCCCATCATGAAGCCGGCGCTGAACGCCCCGCCAATCAGGCCCATCCGGGCCGCCCGCTGCTGCGGCGGGGTGATGTCGGCCATCGAGCTTTGCAGGGTGGAGATGTTGCCCGAGAAGAAGCCGCCGGCGAACCGCGCGACCAGCGCCACCATGATGTTCGGCGAGAAGGCCAGGGCGAAGTAGAGCAGGGCCGCGATAGCGATGGTGGTGATCAGCACGGGCCGGCGGCCGATCCGGTCGGAGAGCCGGCCCCAGAACGGCTCGCCCAGGAACTGGCCGGCGGAGAACATCGAGAACAGCAGGGTGATCTGCCAGGCCGGCGCGTGGAACGCCTCGCCGAAGAAAGGCAGGAGGGGGATCACCAGGCCAAAGCCCGCGATGTTCAGGAAGATGACGGTCAGCAGGACGACGAGTGGGCGCAATTCGCCCTTTGCAAGGCTCATGGCGTGACCGCGGCCGGAACCGCCTCCCCAGCCCGCCGCGCCGCGCGATTGGCGGCGGCCACAGCCAGGAAGATGGCAGGCGCGACCACCGCGGCGCCCTGCAGGAACGGGGCGTTGATGCTGACCAGATCGAAGGTCAGGCCTGCGGCGAAGGGTCCGGTGACCCGAGACAGCGCGCCGCAGGCGTTGTTGAGCCCGAGTATCTGCCCGACCCTGTGAGGATCGGCGGCCCTGGAGATCAGGGCGCCGACATTGGGCCAGGCCACCGACTGTCCGGTAGCGGTGAGGCACATGAGGGCGACCGTGGTGGCCAAGCCGGTGGAGAGCGGCTGCAGGGCCGCGCCCAGGACTGTGATCGTCATGCCGACAGCCAGCATGCGGCCGGGGCCATAGCGCTCGGAAAGCGGTCCGGTGGCGAAGACCTGCGTCAGGGCTGCGACGATGCCCATGAAGGCGAAGCAGACGCTGATCTGCCGGGGTCCCCAGCCGAACCGCGCCAGTCCCCACAGGCCGAACGTGGATTCGATGCCGTTGAAGGCGAAACCCACAAGGAAGGTCAGCAACATCAGCCGGCCGATCACCGGGTCGCGGACAGCCTCGCCCAGGGCGGCCCAGCGGTTGGGCCGATGGCTCATCGCCGTCTCGCGCTGGCGGCTTTCGCGGATGAACAGGAAGATCGACACCACTGAGGCGGCCGCCAGGCCGGCGGCGATGAAGAGCGGGATGCGGAATCCGGCGGGACCCATGTCGGTGTGGGCGAAGAGACCGCCCACGGCGGGCCCCACGATCATGCCGACGTTAAAGGCCGCGCCCTGACGCGAGAGCATTCGGGCGCGTTTCTCCGGCGCGGTGACGTCGGAGATGTAGCCCTGGATTACCGAGTTGTTGCCGGCGAAGAAGCCGCCCAACAGGCGGATGGAGAAGGCGGCCCAGATGTTCGGCGCGAAGATCAGGCCCAGGTAGCACAGGCAGTTGGCGCTGATCGTCGTCATCAGCAGGGGCTTGCGCCCGTAGCGGTCGCTCAGCCGCCCCCAGAACGGCTCGCCGAAGAAGGCGCCCAGGGCATAGGCAGAGAACACCAGGCTGATCTGCCAGGACGCCGCGGCCATCGACTTGGCGTAGAAGGGCAGCAGCGGGATGATGATCCCGAAGCCCAGCATGTTGATGAAGATGACCGCGATAAGCGATGTCGCCGCCAGGGGGGGCGGCGTCGACGGCTGCGGCGCGGCGGGGGACATGGCTGCGCTGTTAAGCGCAACCGGACGCTGCGGCAAGGCTGGGAGGCCGTCGACCGGGCTGCCAAAAAGGCGAAAGCGGCCGCCCTGATGGCGACCGCTCTCTAAATCCACTCAGGATGTCGGACCGACCTCAGCGCGGCGCGAGGATCATGATCATCTGGCGGCCTTCCATGCGCGGCTCGTATTCGCACTTGGCGATCGGCTCGAAGTCGGCGCGGACCTTTTGCAGCAGCTTCATGCCGAGTTCCGGGTGGGCAAGTTCGCGGCCGCGGAAGCGCAGCGTCACCTTGACCTTGTCGCCTTCTTCGAAGAACCGGTTCATCGAGCGCTGCTTGACCTCATAGTCATGCGTGTCGATGTTCGGGCGGAGTTTGATCTCCTTGATTTCCTGAACCTTCTGCCGCTTGCGCGCCTCGTTCTTCTTCTTCTGCTCCTGGAACTTGAACTTGCCGTAGTCCAGGATCTTGCAGACGGGCGGATCCGCGTTCGGGACGATCTCAACCAGATCGAGGCCGGCTTCTTCAGCGGCTTCCAGGGCGGAGGAGGTCGGCATGACGCCTTGCTTCTCTCCCGCCTGGTCGATCAGCAGGACCTTGGGGACGCGGATTTCATCATTGATGCGCAGCCCGTCCTTGACGGGGGGGGCGTTCATGGGACGGCGAATAGGCGAGGCTCCTAGATTGTTTCAACTAAAACGCCGGCGCGCGTCGGTGCGCTCCGGCTCTGGCCCATAGTATATGATTGAGCGCCCGGGCGCTATCAAGCCGCGGCGCGCGCCGTTCGGACCAACCTCAGGGTGTGGCGAGCAGGGAAGCGGCCGCCTGTGCCACCTGAGCCACAGGCAGTTCGGAGAGGCGCTCGGCCCTGAGCACAGCCACCTTTCCGCGCGGCGCGGACAGGGCCGGGTCGGAGGCGCTGGAGAAGAGCACGACGGTAGGCGCGCCGGCCGCGGCGGCCAGGTGCAGCGGGCCGGTGTCGTTTCCGACCGCCAGCGCGGCCTTGGCGCCCAGCACGGCGATGCGCGCGAAGTCGGTGCGGCCGGTCAGATCGCGGGTGCGAGGCGCCTCGCGCTGGATAGCCTGGGCCAGGCCCGCCTCCTGCGGTCCGCCGATCACCACGATGTCGAGGCCGCGCGCATAGAGGATGCGGGCCAGTTCGGCGTATTTCTCCACTGGCCAGCGCTTCTCGGGGCGGTGGGCCGAACCGCCGGGCACGAACATGGCGTAGGGCCTGGGCTTGACGCCAGGCGTCGGCGGCCGTTCGCCGGGCGCGGCAGCGAGCACCCAGGCGAGGTCGGGCCCGGGCGCGGTCCCTTCCGCGGTCGGGGCGTCGGGCCAAATGCCGGCGTACATCAACTGGTCGGCCTGGCGCTCCAGGGTGTGCATCTGGTTTCGCAGGCGATTCTTGTGCGGCATGGAGCAGCCGATGGCGATGCCCGACCAGGGCGGAGGATCGGGCCGCATGACCTGGAAGATGCGGTTCGACTGGGCGGACGTCTGAAGGTCATAGACCCGGTCATAGCGGGCGGCGCGCAGCCGGCGGCGCAGCGCCATCCACTGGGCGAAGCCTTCCGGCCGGCCGTCGGTGTAGACCGCGTTGAAATAGGGCGAGGCCTTTGCCAGGGCCTCGAACGGCGGGGTGGTCAGGAGGCTGATATGGGCCTTGGGGTGCGCCAGGCGGATCCGCTTCATCGCCGCCAGGGCCAGGACGAAATCGCCCAGCGCCGAGAGCTTGATGACCAGGATCTTCTCGACTTCGCGACGGGCCATCAGCGACGGGCCTCCAGCACGCGTCCATAGGCCGCCAGCGTCGCTTCGCACATGGCGTCCACACGGTAGAGCTGGCGGGTTCGATTCATGCCGGCCTGGCCCATCGCCAGCCTCTGGCCGGGGCCCAGGTCCATCGCCCGCGTCATGGCCTTGGCCCAGGCCTGGGCGTCGCCGGGGGCCGCCAGCCAGCCCGTGACGCCGTCGACCACGGTCTCCATCGCTCCGCCATGCGCCGAGGCGATGACCGGGCGGCCCATGGTCTGAGGCTCCACCGCGGTTCGGCCGAAGGATTCCGGCACGGTCGTCGGCAGGATCGCCACATCGGCGGCGAGGAAGGCGGCCGGCATGTCGTCGCAGTGACCCGTGATTCTGAAATTGTCGCCAAGGTCGGCCTCGGTGATGGCCTTGGCCAGCTCCTCGCCATAGCCCGTGCGGCCTTGGTCGTCGCCGGTGAACAGGATGAGAAAATCGGTCCGGCCCTCGGCTTTCATCCGCGCGGCGGCCTCAATGACGGTCAGGTGGCCCTTGATGCGGGTCAGCCGCCCGGCCAGCAGGAACCTAGTCCGGCGGTCGTCGGCGGCGACGCCCCAGGCTGCGCGGATGGCTTCCACACGGTCGGGTGTGACCCAGGCCGGATTGAAGCGGTCGAGGTCCACACCGCGCGGGATGGCCACCACCTTGTGGGGATCGACCCCGTGCTCGGCCAGCACATGGGCGCGGGTGTACTCTGAATTGGCGATCACCAGGTCGCCGCGGGTCATCACGGCGTTGTACCAGCGCTTCAGGCCCGACTTGGCCTTGTAGATGCCATGGTAGGTGGCGACGAACGGGGTCTTGGTGGCCTGCGCGGCCCAGAGCGCCGCGAAGGCCGGGGCGCGGGAACGGGCGTGGACCAGGCTCACGCGCTCGCTGCGGATCAGGTCCACAAGCCTGGCCGCATTACCCAGCATAACCAGGGGATTCTTGGTCTGCACCGGCATCTGCGCCAGGCGTGCGCCATCGGCTTCCAGCCGGGCGGTCATGCGGCCGCCGCGGGTCGCCACAAAGGCCCGGCCGCCCGCCGCGATGACCGCGCGGGCGACATCGATGGTCGTCTGCTCAGCGCCGCCGGTTTCCAGCTCCGGGACGACCTGCAGTAGTGTGAAGTCAGGAGGGAGAGCCACGTCCCCTGCATACCCCGAAACGGGGTGGCGTAAAGACCGCCGCGCGTTATGAGGCCACATGCAAGAGACCTCCGGAATCCTGATGCGGCCCGACGGCGAGACGTTGGCGTGGCGCCGCGTGCTGGGGGCGGGCCGAACGGTGGTCTGGCTGGGTGGCTTTCGCTCCGACATGAGCGGCTCCAAGGCCCAGGCGCTGGCCGACTGGGCCGGGCGGTCCTGGCGGGGCTATCTGCGCTTCGACTACCTTGGCCATGGGCGATCGAGCGGCGACTTCCAGTCCAAGGGCACGATCACCCGCTGGCGTGAGGACGTGCTGGCCGTGTTGGACGAGATGGTCGATGGGCCGGCCATACTGGTCGGATCGTCGATGGGCGGCTGGCTGGCCTGCCTGGCGGCGCTGGCCCGGCCAGAGCAGGTGAAGGGTCTGGTGCTGATCGCGCCGGCCGCCGACTTCTCGGGCAAGCTGATGGAACCCAATCTGCCGCCTGAGGCGCGGGAGGCCCTGACGCGGGACGGCGTCTGGATGCGGCCCTCGGCCTATGGCGACGGGCCCTATCCGATCACCCGGGCGCTGATCGAGGACGGCGCGCGCTGGTCGATCCTGGGGGGCGAGCCCATCCCCATCGAATGCCCGGTGCGCATCCTGCAGGGCGGCGAGGACCCGGATGTGCCCTGGCGCCACGCCCTGGAGCTGGCCCAGGCCCTGAAGAGCCGCGACCTGACCTTCACGCTCATCAGGGACGGTGACCACCGCCTGTCGCGGGACCAGGATATCGCCCGGCTGGTGGCGGCGGTGGCTGAGCTCTAGCGTTTCCCGGTTCCTCCCCTTTGCGGGAGCAACTTGCGATCAGCTCCCTGCCGCCAGGATCGCGGCCAGTCCTTCGCGATAGGTGGGATAGGCCGGCCGCCAGCCCAGCTCGGCCTTGGCTCGGGCGTTGGAGACGCGCTTGCTCTCGGCATAGAACCGCTGGGCCATGGGCGAAAGGCCGGCCTCAGCCAAAGGGATTTCCGGCGGTGGCGGCAAGCCCAGGAGGCTCGCGGCATAGGCGATGACATCGCTGTTGGGGGCGGGCTCATCGTCGCAGAGGTTGTAGGCGCCGCCGGGTCTTGGCCGGGCGATTGAGGCCTCCAGGCCGGCGGCCAGATCGTCCACATGGATTCGCGAGAAGACCTGGCCGGGCGCGGCGATCCGCCGGGCATCGCCGGCCCGAAGCCGATCCAGCGCCGAGCGGCCCGGGCCGTAGATGCCGGGCAGCCGCAAGACCTGAACCGTAAGACCCATGCCGCGGCCGACTTCGAGCCAGTCGCGCTCGGCGCCGACCCTGCGCGCGCCCTCCATCGACTGAGCATTGAGCGCGCTCTGTTCGAACACCCACCCGCCGCGCCGGTCGCCGTAGACGCCGGTGGTCGAGAGGTAGCCGATCCAGTCGGGGAAGGCGTTTGCGCGGGCGAGTTCCGGGACCAGGGCGCGCAGGCCGGGACAGCCTTCGGCGTCCGGGGGTGCGGTGATCAGCACGGCGTCAGCGCCGGACATGGCCTCGGCCAGGCGGTCGGCTTCCGAAAGCGCGATGGCCGTGACCTCCGCGCCGACGGCTCTTGCAGGATCGCGCACCGCGGCGGTGATCGCCCAGCCCTTCGGCGCCAGGCGGCGGGCCAGGGCGCGGCCGGTGTAGCCGAAGCCAAAGGTGAAGAGGCGCATCAGGCCTTCTTCTTCTCCATGTCGGGCAGGAAAGCGGCCAGCAGGCCGATGGCCGGCAGGAAGGCGCAGACCTGGTAGACGAAGACAATGCCCTTGAGGTCAGCCAGGCGGCCCAGCACGGCCGCCCCGATGCCGCCCAGCCCGAAGCTGAGGCCGAAGCAAAGGCCGGCCACCATGCCGACGTTTCCGGGCGCAAGGTCCTGGGCGAAGACCACGATGGCCGGGAATGCGGAGGCCAGGATCAGGCCGATGGCGATGCTCAGCGGCGCGGTCCAGAACAGTCCCACGTGCGGCAAGAGCAGCGTGAAGGGCAGGCAGCCCAGGATCGAGAACCAGATCACCCGCTTGCGCCCCAGTCGGTCGCCCAGCGGTCCGCCGAGGATCGTACCCACGGCGACGGCCGCCAGGAAGAGGGACAGGTGCAGCTGGGCGGCGCGCACCGACAGGCCGAACTGGTGGATCAGGTAGAAGGTTAAGTAGCTGGTGATGCTGGCCAGGTAGACGAACTTCGAGAAGATCAGGGCCACCAGGATGGACAGGCCCTGGGCCGCCTTACCGCGCGGCAGGGGCGCATGGGCCAGACCGCCCTTGCGGCCCGCCATCCGCGCCAGACCATGGTGCTTGTACCAGAGACCTACGTTCCACAGGATCGCGCCGGACAGGAGGGCCAGCAGGGCGAAGAAGGCCAGGCTTGTCTGACCATAGCGGACCACGAAAATCGCCGCGGCCAGGGGGCCGATCGCCTGGCCTGCGTTGCCGCCCACCTGGAACAGGGCCTGGGCCAAGCCAGGACGCGGCCCCGCCGCCATCCGCGCGACCCTGGAGGATTCCGGATGGAAGACCGAGGACCCCATGCCCAGCAGGCAGGCGCCGGCCAGGATGATCCCGTAGCTGTGGGCGATGGAGAGCACCACGAGGCCGGCCAGAGAGAACAGCACGCCGCCGGGCAAGGCCATGGGCGTCGGGCGGCGGTCGGCATAGAGGCCGACCAAGGGCTGAAGGATCGAGGCGGTGATCTGGTAGGCGAGCGTCACCAGCCCGATCTGGCCGAAGGTCAGACCGAGATCCGCCTTGAACTGGGGATAGATGGCCGGCAGCAGCGACTGCATCATGTCGTTGAGGCCGTGGCAGACGCTGATTGCCACGATGACGCTGAAGACGGTGCCGCCCGGGTCCTTGCCGGGCGCCTGGGGCGGCGTTTCCGCGTCGAGGATCTGGTCGCTCATCCGCGGGACAACTCCTAGCCGCCCTTGAGCAGGGATTCGATGGCGGCGCGGGCCGCATCGGCGAGATCTGGCCGCTGGAGTGCGAAGGCGACGTTGGCGCGCAGCAGGCCGATCTTGTCGCCGCAGTCGTAGGTCGTCCCCTCATATTCCAGGGCGTGGAAGGCCTGGGTCTTCATGAGGTTGAACATGCCGTCGGTGAGCTGGATCTCGCCGCCGGCGCCGCGCGCCTGGGTCTCCAGGATATTGAAGATTTCCGGCTGCAGGATGTAGCGGCCGGAGATAAACAGGTTCGAGGGCTCGGTTCCCGGCGCGGGCTTCTCGACCATGCCGGTCATGCGGTTCAGGCGGCCGTCCTGGCCGTCCAGGGCGACGATGCCGTATTTGTGGGCCTCGCCGTCGGGGGCGGGCTCGACGGCCACGATGTTGCCGCCGACCTTCTCATAGGCGTCGACGCACTGGCCCAGGGCCGAACGCCTGGCGGTCATGAGCATGTCCGGCAACATGACCGCGAAGGGCTCGTCGCCGATCACGTCGCGGGCGCACCAGACGGCGTGGCCAAGGCCCAGCGGGGCCATCTGGCGTATGAAGCTCATCTGGCCCGGTTGCGGCAGATCGCGGCGGACATCGGCGAGGATGTCCAGCTTGCCCTTCGCTTCCAGGGTCCCTTCGATCTCGGGATTCGAATCGAAATAGTCCTCGATCGCCCCCTGGCCGCGGCCGACGATGAAGACGAAGTGCTCGATGCCCGCAGCGCGCGCCTCTTCGACCACATAGGACAGGATCGGGCGGTCGACGACGTTCAGCAGGTTCTTCGGCGTCGTCTTGGCGCCCGGTAGGACCCGCGTCCCCAGCCCGGCCACCGGCAGCACCGCCTTGCGGACACGCTTCGTCATTGCACTCTCCAGGCCGACTCAGGGAGGCGAACTAGAGGACCAATGGGCGGAAATCCATCGCCTGCGCCTCAAAAAAATTTGGGGACCGCCGTGGATCACGATTTTGCGACCTCACGAACTCGTGTAACAGTCGGCGGGTCGGAGGATCATCCTCCACAGGGGAGTGAAACCATGAAGCTTCGTATCATTACGTCGGTTGCCGTCGCCGCCGGTCTGGCCCTGAGCCTCTCCGCCTGCGCCAAGAAGGCCGAAGAAACCACGACCACCACGACCGCGACCGACGCGGCGCCCGCCGCTGCCGCTCCGGCCGCCCCGGCCGCTGACGCCGCCGCTGCTCCGGCCGCTCCGGCCGCCGACGCCGCTGCTGCTCCGGCCGCTCCGGCCACGGGCGCCATGTCGTCGACCACCACGACGACCACGACTCCCGAAAAGAAGTAAATCGACCCTCCAAGGTTGGTTTTCGGCGCGGCCGCCCCTCACCGGGCGGCCGTTTGCTTTTGCGGCGCAGGGCTAGAGACGGCCATCACGAAGCCGTGTAAGGGTGGCGGCCTGTCGGGGGACAGTCTTTTACGGGAGTAATCTATGAAGCTTCGTCTCGTCACCTCCGTCGCCGTGGCCGCCGGCCTGGCCCTCAGCCTTTCCGCCTGCGCCAAGAAGGCCGAAGACACCACCTCGACCACCACCACGACGACCGCGACCGATGCGGCGCCCGCCATGGCTCCGGCCGCGCCGGCCGCCGATGCGACCACCACCACGACCACGACGCCGCCGGCTGACGCAGCCGCGCCGCCGGCCGACGCCTCGTCGACCACCTCGATGACCACCACCACCACCCCGGAAAAGAAGTAAGCTGGCCTTCCAAGGCTGGTTTCGGCGCGGCCGCTCCTGAAGGGGGCGGCTGTTTGCTTTCGGGCCCTATTCTACCGTCACGGACTTGGCCAGGTTGCGGGGCTGGTCGACGTCGGCGCCCTTCTGAACGGCGACATAGTAGGCCAGAAGCTGGATCGGCGCGGACATCACCAGGGGCGCGATCAGCGGGTCGCAGCGTGGCGCGGTGACCACCACCCGGGCCCCCGCCGGCGCGTGGCGCTGGCCTTCCGGATCGGTGATGAAGACGACCTGGCCGCCGCGCGCCATCACCTCGCTCATGTTCGAGGCGGACTTCTCGAAATAGCTGTCGAAGGGCGCCAGGATGACGATCGGCGTCTTGTCGTCGACGAGCGCGATGGGGCCGTGCTTGAGCTCGCCCGCCGCGTAGCCCTCGGCGTGGATGTAGCTGAGCTCCTTGAGCTTGAGCGCGCCCTCAAGCGCCAGCGGGTACATCGGCCCGCGGCCCAGGTAGAGGACGTCCCGCGCCTTGGCGATCTCCACCGCCACCAGGCGCACCGCCTCCTCCAGCTGGATGGATTCGGCGATCAGGCGCGGGGCCTCCATAAGCACCCGGACCATCCGCTGCTCCTCCGCCTCGTCGATCTTGCCGCGCGCGCGGGCGGCGGCGATGGCCAGCGCGGTCAGCACGCTGATCTGGGCGGTGAAGGCCTTGGTGGAGGCGACCCCGATCTCCGGACCGCAGTGAATCGGCCAGACGACATCGACCTCGCGGGCCATGGTCGATTCGGTGGCGTTGACGATAGCTGCGCTCTGCATGCCGGCCGCCTGGCAATAGCGCAGCGCGGCAAGCGTATCGGCGGTCTCGCCTGACTGAGAGATCGCGACCGCCAGGGAGCCCGCTCGGAGCGACGGCTTGCGGTAACGGAACTCGGAGGCGATCTCGACGTCCACCGGCAGGTCAGCCAGCTGCTCGATCAGGTATTTGCCCATCAGGCCGGCGATGTGGGCGGTCCCGCAGGCGACGATCTGGATTCGCTCCAGGCCGGCGAAATCGATGCCGCCGAGAATCGCGGTGCGGTCGGTGAGGGTGTCCACATAGGCCGCGATGGTGCGCTGGCAGCCTTCCGGCTGATCATGGATCTCCTTTTCCATGAAGTGGCGGTAGTTGCCCTTCTCGACCAAGGCTGCCGAGGCGACGACGGTGCGGATCTCCCGCTTTGCGGGCTTTCCGGCCACATCGAAGATGCGGGCCTGGCCGTGGTCGATGGCCACGTAGTCGCCCTCCTCGAGATAGGCGATGCGGTTGGTGAAAGGGCCGACGGCCAGGGCGTCGGAACCCAGGAACATCTCACCCTTCCCGTAGCCGACCACCAGTGGGCTGCCCTTGCGCGCGCCCATGATCAGGTCGTCCTCGCCGTCGATCAGGACGCCGATGGCGTAGGCGCCCGACAACTGGTCCAGCGCGGCCTTGAGGGCTTCCACCGGCGGCTTGCCGCTGCCCAGCTCCGAATCGACTAGAGCGGCGATGACCTCAGTGTCGGTGTCGCTTTCGAAGGTCCTACCCTTGGCCTTCAACGCCTCACGAAGTTCGGAGTAGTTCTCGATAATGCCGTTGTGGACCAGGGTGACGCGCCCGGCGGTGTGCGGGTGGGCGTTGCGGGTGGAGGGGCCGCCATGGGTGGCCCAGCGGGTATGGCCGATCCCGACGGTGGCGTTCAGCGGGTCGCCCGCAAGGACGTCTTCCAGCGCCTTGATCTTGCCCGCGGCGCGGCGGCGCTGCACATGTCCGTCCACGACACCGGCGATCCCCGCTGAATCGTAGCCCCGGTACTCCAGGCGCTTCAGGCTCTCGATCAGCCGTTCCTGGACCGAGCCCGTCCCGACGATCCCAATAATGCCGCACATGGGTTTCAACGTCCTCTATGGTAGATGCGTCGCGGGTGGCGTCGGTTCGTGCTGCGGCTTTACCATCCGTCAGAGTCCCGTCGACTAAATCTCAGTTTCGGATCGTTTCGAGACCCTTCATGACCAAACGCGCCTATTTCGGAACCGACGGCATTCGCGGCCAGGCCAACAGCTTCCCGATGACCGCGGAGGTGGCCCTTAGGGTCGGCATGGCGGCGGGCAAGCTGTTCATGTCCAAGGACGACCGCCGCCACCTGGTGGTGATCGGCAAGGACACGCGCCTGTCCGGCTACATGATCGAGCCAGCCCTCGTGGCGGGCTTCACCAGCGTGGGGATGGACGTGCGCCTGCTGGGCCCGATGCCGACGCCGGGCGTGGCGATGATGACCCGCAGCCTGCGCGCCGATCTGGGCGTGATGATCTCAGCTTCACACAACGTCTATGTGGACAACGGCATCAAGCTGTTCGGGCCGGACGGCTACAAGCTTTCCGATGACCGCGAGATCGCCATCGAATCCCTGATGGACCAGGGCCTGGCCGACAACCTGGCCCCGCCGACGGCGCTCGGCCGCGTCGCCCGGGTGGATGATTCCCAGGCCCGGTACGTCGAAATCGCCAAGGCCACCTTTCCGCGCCGCATGAGCCTGGCCGGCCTGCGGATCGTCATCGATTGCGCCAATGGCGCGGCCTACAAGGTGGCCCCGGTGGTGCTGTACGAACTGGGCGCCGAGGTGATCCGGGTGGGCGTCGAGCCCAACGGCATGAACATCAACGAGGAGTGTGGCTCCACCCATCCGGAGGCCATGGCCAGGGCGGTGAAGGAATATCGCGCCGACATCGGCATCGCGCTGGACGGCGACGCCGACCGGCTGGTGATCTGCGACGAGAAGGGCCAGGTCGTCGATGGCGACCAGATCATGGCGATGATCGCGGCGGACTGGGCCCGGCGGGGCAAGCTACGCGGCGGCGGCGTGGTGGCGACGGTGATGTCGAACCTCGGCCTTGAGCGGTTCCTGAAGGCGCGCGGCCTGACCCTGGAGCGCACGGCGGTCGGCGACCGGGCGGTTATGGTCCGCATGCGCGAGGGCGATTTCAACCTGGGCGGCGAACAGTCCGGTCACATCATCCTGTCGGACTTCTCGACCACCGGCGATGGCCTGCTGGCCGCGCTGCAGGTGCTGGCGGTGCTGAAGGAGAGCGACAAACCGATGAGCGCGCTGGCCCGCCAGTTCGAGCCGGCGCCCCAGAAGCTGGAAAACGTCCGCTTCGCCGGCGGCAAGCCGCTGGAGAACGCCGAGGTCATGCGGGTGATCGCCGACGCCGAACAGCGCTTGAACGGCTCCGGCCGCCTTCTGGTCCGGGCCTCAGGCACCGAGCCTCTGATCCGTGTCATGGCCGAGGGCGACGACGAGAAGCTGGTCAGCCAGGTGGTCAAGGAGATCGCTGGCGCGGTGAAAAAAGCCGCGGCCTGAGGCTAAGCCGGGCTCAAACCCCAAGCTTGAGCGCGTCTATCCAAGCCTGAGCATTTGTGACAATCTCGTCATGTTCATGCCGCTCGACCGGCGTGGGCGTAATAAAGCTTGGGAGAAAACATGGCTCGCAACCTCGTTTTCGGCGCTTCCAGACGACCGGCGGTGCGCTGCGTCAGTTCGCTGGCCTGCCTGGCATTCGTCTTCCTCCTGGGCGCGGCCTTCTGGTCCGGCGCGGTCTGGATTGGACAGGCGCTGCTGCAGGTCAGCGCGTCAGGTCACTAGGCGTCCTCAGACAGGCGCGCGGCCGACGCTGGTGTAGGCGAAGCCGCGGGCGCGCATGTCCTCGGGCTTGTAGATATTCCGCAGATCGACGAGCACCGGCTGGTTCATCAGGAGCTTGATGCGGTCGAGATCCAGGGCGCGGAACTGGTCCCACTCGGTGATGATCACAAGGACGTCGGCGCCGGTGGCCGCCGCATAGGGGTCGTCCATGAAGTCGACGCCGGTCAGCAGCTTCCTGGCCTCGTGACCTTCCGGATCGAAGGCCTGGACCTTGGCGCCCTTGTCGGTGAGGGCCGGGATGATCGCCAGCGCCGGGGCGTCGCGCATGTCGTCGGTGTTGGGCTTGAAGGTCAGGCCGAGCACGCCCACCGTCTTGCCCTTCACCTCGCCGCCCATGGCCTTGATGACCTTGCGGGCCATGGCGCGCTTTCGCTCGTCGTTGATCTTGACGGTGGTCTCCACCAGCTCGACCGGCGCGCCGGCGTCGCGGGCGGTGCGGACCAGGGCGATGGTGTCCTTCGGAAAGCAGGAGCCGCCGTAGCCCGGGCCGGCGTTCAGGAACTTGCCGCCGATGCGGCCGTCGAGGCCGATGCCGCGGGCCACCTGCTGGACGTCGGCGCCGACCGCTTCGCACAGGTCCGCCATCTCGTTGATGTAGGTGATTTTCAGCGCCAGGAAGGCGTTGGCGGCATATTTGATCAGTTCGCTGGTCCGCCTGGCCGTGAACAGGATCGGCGTCTCGTTGAGATAGAGCGGGCGGTAGAGTTCGCGCATGACAGCCTGGGCGCGTTCGTCGGTCGTGCCCACCACCACGCGGTCGGGGCGCTTGAAGTCCTCGATGGCCGCGCCTTCGCGCAGGAATTCCGGGTTCGACACCACGGCGACGTCGGCCTTGGAGTTTACGCGCTTGAAGATCGCCTCGATCTCGTCGCCGGTGCCGACCGGGACCGTGGATTTGGTGACGACGACGGTGAAGCCTTCGACGAGGGCCGCGATCTCCTCGGCGGCGGCATAGACGTAGGACAGGTCCGCATAGCCGTCGCCGCGCCGGGACGGTGTGCCGACGCCGATGAACACCGCGTCCGCGCCGCGGATCGCCTCGCGGGAATCGGTGTCGAAGAACAGGCGCCCGGCCCTGACATTGTCGGCCACCAGCTTCTCAAGGCCCGGCTCATAGATCGGGATGCCGCCCGAGCGCAGCTGCTCGATCTTGCCGGCGTCCTTGTCGATGCAGGTCACGGTGTGCCCGAAGTCGGCGAAACAGGCGCCGCTGACGAGGCCAACATAGCCCGTCCCGATCATCGCCACATGCATGGAAGTCCCTCGAACCGGTTGCTCGCCGCGCTTTCAGCACGCCGACGCCTGATGGCCTAGCCGCTTAGCGCCACAGTGTGGAGATTTCCTGAGTGAGGCGTCTCGAGCGGGCGTCTTGTAGCGCTCCAGCAGCATAGCGCGGCCCCAGAGCGTCTCAATTGGGCCGCCGGTGATCGTGAAGCCGGCCCGTTCGAAGGCGCGGATGGCTGGCCGATTGTCGGGATGGGGATCGATACCGGCCGCTGGGACGCCGTCAGCGAACATCCGGTCGATGTGTTGGCGCAGGAAGCGGGGGCCGTGTCCCAGGCCGAGGAGGTCCGGCTCGCCGATGAAGAGGTCGTGTCCCCGTGAGCCGGGGGGGAGGTGGTCGAAGTGGTGCGGCGGCCAATCTTGAATTTCGTAATCCTGGATCAGAGCGAAGGGCCGCCCTGCCAGTTCGACGATCCACAGGGCAATGTGCGGATCGTCGATTTTCTCCGACTCTGGTTCGACCGTGGGCTCACCCCACCAGCGACGGACGTGAGGCTGCGCTCGCCAGCCGGCCACGAGGGCCAGGTCGGCGCGGGCGCAGGGCCGGATCAGGTAGGGCGAGCTCGCCTCAGATCTCCTGGTTGTAGGGCCCGACTTCCGGGCGCTTTGCCAGGCGCGGCTTCACTTCCTTGTGGAACAGGGCGCGCATGTCGTCCTCGCTCTGGGTGCTCTCCACCACGACGACGATCTCGGGCTTGTTGGAGGAGGCGCGGACCAGGACCCAGGACCCGTCCTCCAGCGCCACGCGCACGCCGTTGACAGTGATCAGTTCGGCGATCTTGCGGCCCAGGATCGTGCCGCCGGCGTCGCGAAGCGCGGTGTATTCGGCCACGACTTCGTCAACCAGGCCGTACTTCACCTCGTCGGCCACATGCGGGCTCATGGTCAGCGAGGTATAGGCGACCGGCAGGGCCTTCTTGAGGTCGGACAGCTTCTTGCCCGGGTTGCGGTCCATCATCGAAAGGATCGCGGCGGCGGCCACGATGCCGTCGTCGTAGCCGCGGCCGATCGGCGGGTTGAAGAAGAAGTGGCCGGATTTCTCGAAGCCCGCGAGGGCGCCTAGTTCGGCGGTCTTGCGCTTGATGTAGGAGTGGCCAGTCTTCCAGTAGACGGTCTTGGCGCCGTTGGCCTTCAACACCTCGTCGGTGGCGAAGAGCCCCGTGGACTTCACGTCGACCACGAAGGTGGCGTTCTTGTGCAGGCCGGACAGGTCGCGGGCCAGCATCAGGCCGATCTTGTCGGCGAAGATCTCCTCGCCCTCGTCGTCCACGACACCGCAGCGGTCGCCGTCGCCGTCGAAGCCGAGCGCCAGGTCGGCGTCGTACTGGCGCACGGCGTCGGCCATGGCGTGCAGCATGACGGTGTCTTCGGGGTTGGGATTATATTTCGGGAAGTTCCAGTCGAGCTTGCAGTCCATCTCGACCACCACCGCCACGCCCATGCGGCGCAGGGCCTCGGGCGCGAAGGCGCCGGCCGTTCCATTGCCGCAGGCGCACACCACCTTCAGCGGCCGGTTGATGGAGGCTCGGCTGGCGGCGTCGGCGATGTAACGCTCCGCCACGCCGCCGATGTGGGCCAGGGAGCCGCCGGGCCGCTGCTGCCACTTGCCCTCAAGCACGATCTCCTTCAGCCGGCCCATCTCGTCGGGGCCGAAGGTGAGCGGGCGCTGGGCGCCCATCTTCACGCCGGTCCAGCCATTCTCGTTGTGGCTGGCGGTGACCATGGCGACGCAGGGCGCATCGAGGTCGAACTGGGCGAAGTAAGCCATGGGCGAGGTGGCCAGGCCAATGTCGATCACCTCGCACCCGGCGGCCACCAGCCCGATGGTCAGGGCCTGTTTGATGCTGAGCGAATAGGACCGGTAGTCGTGGCCGACGACAATGCGCTTTTGGCCGAGCTCGTGGATGAAGGTCCCGAGGCCCAGGCCCAGCGCCTGGACGCCCAGCAGGTTAATCTCCGGCCCGAACAGCCAGCGGGCGTCGTATTCGCGAAAGCCGGTGGCCTTCACCAGCGGCTCGTTCTCGAAATCGTAGGTGTTGGAGATCAGGTCGGCGCGGGGACGGGGAAGCATCGGGACTCCGGGGCGGTCGGGTTTGGGGGGAAGTAGCGCGAAACGCCCTTCAAGAATGTGTACGGCCCGCCCGGGTTACATGACGCCGGCGCGAAGGATGTCGTGGACGTGCAAGATTCCCACCGGCCGGCCGCCTTCGACGACGAACAGCACGGTGACGGCCGGCGCCGGATCGCTCATCAGGGCCAGCGCTTCTGAGGCCAGCATGGTCGGTGGCACGGTCTTCTTGGGGCCGGGCGTCATGACCTGTCCGGCGGTGTGGTCGAGCAGGCCCTCAATGTGCCGGCGCAGGTCGCCGTCGGTAATGGCGCCGGCGAGGCGGCCCTCGGGATCGGTCACCCCGACGATGCCCCAGCGTTTCTCGGTCATCACCAGCAGAGCATCTTTCATCGGCGTTTCGACGCCAACGGTCGGCACCTCGCCCAGGCCATGCATCAGGTCGCCGACCGTGCGCAGCATGGCGCCGAGCTTGCCGCCGGGATGCAGGACACGGAAGTCGGAGGGCTTGAACCCCCGCCGCTCCAGCAGGGCTACGGCGAGCGCGTCGCCCAGCGCCATCTGCAGGGTGGTGGAGGTGGTGGGCGCGTTCAGTTCGTCGGCGGCTTCGGGCGCGTCGGGGATGGCCAGCACGGTATCGGCCGCCCGACCCAGCGTGCTCTCCGGGAAGGCGGTGATGGCGATCAGGGGAATCCGGAAGCGCCGGGCATAGGCGATGACGTCGGCCAGTTCGCGGGTCTCGCCGGTCTTGGAGAGGGCCAGGATCACGTCGTCCGCGCCGATCATGCCCAGGTCGCCGTGGCTGGCCTCGGTGGCGTGGACGAACATGGCCACCGAGCCGGTCGAGGCCATGGTGGCGGCGATCTTGCGGCCCACGTGTCCGGACTTGCCGATGCCGGTGCAGACGATGCGGCCCTTGGCGGCGAACAGGGTTTCCACCGCCTCGGTGAAGGCCCCGCCGAGACCAGAGGAAAGCTGGCCCAGCGCCTCGGCTTCAATGGCCAGCACCCGGCGGCCCACGGCGATGGCGTCAAAGGCGCTCATTGGGAGGGTGCGATCGCCTGGGTCTGCAGGCTGCGCACCGCTTCGCGGGCGTGGCTGGCGTCGCGCTGGGCGGATTCGGCGGCCCGGCGCATGGCGGCCTGGGCCTGGGGCGTGCGTTGATCGGGCGTGTGGCCGAAGGGGGCGGGCGAGCGGTCGCCCAGGCCCTGGGGCCAGACGAGGGCCAGGGCGATGGCGGCCAGCGCCGCCAGTCCCAGCGCCGGCATGTAGAAGCGATCGAGCATAGGGGTCCTATAGCTGCTTCGGCGGCGGCGGACCAATCCGTTGCACTCCTGACCCGCCCAGGCTAACCCGCCGCCATCGCCGCCACGGAGACCGTCCACCTTGCCCACCCTGATCCTGCTGCGCCACGGCCAGAGCCAATGGAACCTTGAAGACCGCTTCACCGGCTGGGTGGACGTCGACCTCACCGCCGAGGGCGAGGCCCAGGCGACCAAGGGCGGCCAGCTGATCGCCGCGGCCGGCCTGGCGATCGGGCGCTGCTACACCTCTGTCCTGACGCGGGCGATCCGCACCTCCTGGCTGGCGCTGGCCGCCTCCGGCCAGACCTTCGTGCCGGAGATCAAGGACTGGCGGCTCAATGAGCGCCATTACGGCGGCCTGACAGGCCTCAACAAGACCGAGACCGCCGCCAAGCACGGCGTCGAGCAGGTGCTGGTCTGGCGCCGTTCCTACGACGTCCCCCCGCCGCCTCTGGCGCCCGGCGGGGAATTCGATTTCGGCAAGGACCGCCGATATGCCGGCGCCGTTCTGCCAGACACGGAGAGCCTGAAGACCACGCTGGAGCGGGTGCAGCCCTATTGGGAGGCCGAGATCGCGCCGAAGCTGAAGGCCGGCGAGACGATCCTGGTGGCCGCCCACGGCAATTCCCTGCGCGCCATCGTCAAGCTTCTGTTCTCGGTCGGGACGGACGAGATTGTCGGCGTCGAGATCCCGACGGGCAATCCCCTAGTGATCGAACTGGACGGAAACCTGAAGCCCACGGCCGCGCGTTATCTCGACGCGACGCGGGCGCAAAGCCTGCCGCCGATCTAGTGCGCCGGACGGCAGTTCCAATGGCGGCGCCATGACATCCGACGAGGTCTGGATGCGCCGCGCGATAGGGCTGGCGGCGGGCGGTATTGGCCGAACCGGGGAAAACCCGTCGGTGGGATGTGTGATCGTGGCCGGCGAAGCGGTTGTCGGTGAGGGCGCGACCGGCCCCGGCGGGCGTCCACATGCCGAGGAAAGCGCCCTCGACGCGGCCGGCGACGCGGCGCGCGGCGCCGTGGCCTATGTCACCCTTGAGCCCTGCGCTCAGCGTAGCGCGGGCCACGCCTCCTGCAGCGAACGCCTGGCCTCGGCGGGCGTCGGCCAGGTGGTCGTAGCCTGTCCCGATCCTTCAGTGATGGCCGCCGGGCGCGGTCTTGCGCGCCTGGCCGAGGCCGGCGTGGCGGTGACCCTGGGCCTTTTGGCCGACGAGGCCATGGCGCTCTATGCGGACTACCGTCCCCGGGAAGCCTAAGCGGTTGGAAATCGGCCGTTAATCCCGCCGGGCGTAGCGTTTGCGCGCCATGTCAGTCGCGTCCTCAGAACCTCACGTCGCCCGCCGCATCGATCAGGCCGAGGCTGAGCGGGTCTGCGCCCGGCACGACCGTCTGTGGACTTCCAAGCCGGGCGGCGCGCGCGCCGTCTTCGCGTGGATGGACCTGTCCGGCATCGATTTTTCCGGCAAGAACCTTTGCGATGCTGACTTCAGCGGCGCGGTGATGACCGGCTGCAAGCTGGTGGGTGCGAGGCTGGACAATGCGAGCCTGTTCGGCGCGGACCTGCAGGGCGCCGACCTGACCGGCGCATCGCTCAGGCGCGCGGACCTGCGTGGGGCGTGCCTTCGCAACGCCGACCTGACCGGCGCGGACCTTTTCGAGGCCGACCTCCGTGAAGGGGTGCTGGCCGCCGCCGATTCCAAGTTCGGGCTGCGCCGGATCGAGGCGGGGGGCGCGGCGAGAGCCGGCGAGATGCAAGGCGCGATCCTGGTGGGCGCGAACCTGGAGCGGTCGAAGCTCTCCGGCGTCATGGCCATGTGCGCCGATTTCACCGACGCGGTCCTGAAGGACGCTCGTCTTGTCCGCGCCAACCTGAAGCAGGCTTCCATGAAGGGCGCGAACCTCTCGGGGGCGGACCTTTCCGGCGCCGACCTGCGCGGCGCTGACCTGACCGACGCGGTTCTGGTGGGGGCCACGACACTTTCCTGGAACGTCAAGGACGCCAACATGGCCGGCGTGCTCACCGATACTCCGGCCGATCCGGCCGCGGCGGCGCCCTACAAGATCATGGTCCGCGACCACGCCCGCTGGTGCGAGACCGGCGGCCTTCACGGCGCCCCCTCGGTCTTCGACGGCGCCGACCTTCGCGGGCTGGAAAGCGTGCGCGGCTTCAACCTGACGGCGCTGTCGGCCAAGGGCGCGGTGCTCTACGGCCTCGACATGCGGGGGGTGCAGTTGCAGGGCGCTCATCTAGAGGGGGCGGACCTGCGCAACTGCGATCTGAGGCGCGCGGACCTGCGCGGAGCGCGGCTTGTCGGGGCGAAGCTCTCAGGGTCGGATCTGCGCGAGGTGCAGATGGGGCCGTTGCTGCTGGGCGCGGATCGGGTGCTGCCGACCAACCTCACCGCCGCGGCGATCAAGAACGCCGATCTCTCCGGCGCCGACGTGCGCCACGCGATCTTCACCGACGCCGATCTGAGCCGCAGCAATTTCAGCGGCGCCCTCACCAAGCAAGCCGATTTCGCCGGCGCATTGCGCCAGGGGGTCCGGGGCCTGGACGCGGTGCTTTAGCGGACGGGAAAAGGGCGCCGCATCGCTGCGCCGCCCTTCCGGACTTCTCAGCGTGCTCGGGCGGGCAACTACGCCGCCTTTTCGCCTTCGATCAGGCTGGCCGCGGGCGCCGTGGCGATCTCGATGCGGCGCGGCTTCAGCGCTTCAGGCAGTTCGCGCTTCAGGGCGATGGACAGCAGGCCGTCGGCCAGGTTGGCCTCGGTCACCACCACATAGTCGGCGAGCTGGAAGCGGCGCTCGAAGTTCCGCTCGGCCAGGCCGCGATGCAGGTAGCGGCGCGGCTCCTCGTTGGCGGCCTTGCGGCCGGTGACCGTGAGGAGGTTTTCCTTCACCTGGATGTCGAGTTCGTCGGACCGGAATCCGGCGACAGCGATATCGATACGGTAGCCGTTCTCGTCGGTGCGCTCGATGTTGTAGGGCGGGTAGCCGGTAGCCGCGTCGGCGGTAGCGGTCTCCAGGAGGCCGGCGAGGCGGTCAAAGCCAACGACGGAGCGGTAGAGGGGGGCGAAATCGATCGTACGCATGGGGATCACATCCTTCTTAGCTAGCAAGGTTGCGTTTCAGGATGGAGGCCGTGGCCCGGGTGGGCGCCGCAGCTCCAGAAGGCCCTTATCGGCGCCTTCGCAGCATGAGGTAGGCGCAGGTTTTTCGGGTTCAAGTCCTTGCGCAAATGCACCGCAGTCCCAGGCGGTTTACTTCGCCCACGTCTAAAGCGAAGCTCCTCGGTGATTTGGGAGCGCTGGCCATGGCGACGCTGGAGGAGCTGACCGACCGCATCCGCCGCGCGACGACGGCGGACCTGGCCAGTTCGATCAAGCTGGATCTGAAGGGCGAGGGCTTTGTCCATATCGATCGTGGCGCGGTGACCAATGAGGACAGGCCCGCCGATCTGGTGGTCACCGTCGCGCTGAAAGACCTCGCGGCGCTGGGCAAGGGTGAGTTGGACGCCACTCGCGCCATGATGACCGGACGGCTGAAGCTTTCGGACATGGGCTTGGCGATGAAGCTTCGCCCACAAATTCAGTCTCTGTTTTCCAAAGCATCCTAAGGGAGCGTGATGGCTGACCCCGCGCCCCTGGTCGAGACGCCCGACGCCCAGGCTCCGCCGGGTGGCGAGGCCGCGTGGTTCACGGGCGCGGGCGGGGCGCGGCTGCGCGCGGCCCTGTTCACGCCGCCGGGCCGCACACGGGGGTCGGTCGTGCTTTCCGGCGGACGCACCGAGCCGATCGAGAAATATTACGAGACGATCGCCGACTTGATGGAGCGGGGCTTCGTCGTCCTGGCGCACGACTGGCGCGGGCAGGGGCTTTCCAAGCGTGAACTGTCTGACCGCCTGAAGGGGCACGCGAAGGGTTACAAGCCCTTCCTTGAGGACTACCAGGCGCTGCTTAAGGCGTACGACAAGAAGCTGCCGAAGCCCTGGATCGCGGTTGGCCATTCCATGGGCGGTTGCCTGGCGCTCCTGGCCATGGCGATGGGGGAGACGCGGTTCGCCGGCGCGGTGCTGTCGGCGCCCATGCTGGGCATGCAGACAGGCAAGCACAGCCCGGCGGCGGCGCGCGCCATGGCCCGGCTGCACATCGCTTTCGGCGGCGCCGGTCGCTACATCAACGGGGACCCCGGGAAGCCCTTCGCCGAGGATTTTGACGCCAATGTCCTGACCCACGACCGGGCCCGGTTCGCGCGCACGGCCGGCCTGCTGGCCGCCGAACCGAGACTGGCGCTGGGCGCGCCCACGTGGGGCTGGTTGGACTTTGCCTTCCGGGCCACCGCGATCCTCGCCAGGCCTGAACGGTTGCGGGCCATAACCGCGCCCGTGGTCATCGTCTCGGCCGGGCTCGAGAAGCTGGTCGACAACGCCGCACAAGCCGCCGCCGCACGCCAATTGCCGCAGGGAAAACTGATCGCGATCCCCGGCGCCTTCCACGAAATCCTGATGGAGACAGACGAGATGCGAAATATTTTCCTGCGGGCCTTAGATGTGCTCACCGGTCGGGCCGCGCCCAAGCCGGCCGAGGCTCCGAAGCCCGTCCCGGCGACCCCGCCGGTCGCCGCCCCGGCGCCCGCCGCCGCCGCGCCGAAGCCGGCTCCGGCGCCAGCGCCGGCCGCTCCGGTCGCCGCGGCGCCTTCGCCCGCAGCGAAACCCGCACCGGCCAAGAAGGCCGCGCCGCGCAAGCCCGCCGCCAAGAAGGCCGCCGTTAAGGCGCCAGCCGCCAAGCCTGCGGCCGCCAAGCCCACGGCCGCCAAGCCGGCGCCGAAAGCCGCCGCCAAGGTGAAGCCCGCCCCCGCCAAGGCCGCGCCGGCAAAGGCCCCGTCTGCGCCGAAGAAGCCGGCGGCCGCGAAGAAAGCAGCCCCGAAGACGGCCGCTGCGCCGAAGCCGGCAAAAGTCGCCAAGGCGCCGAAGCCGGCCAAGGCCGCCCCCGCCAAGGCGGCTGCGCCGAAGGCTGCAAAGGCTGTGAAGCCCCCGAAGGCGCCCGCCGCCAAGGCTTCGGCCAGGGCCGCGGCGAAACCCGCCGCCAAGGCCCCGGCAAAGCCGGCTGCCGCCAAGCCCGCCGCGAAGTCGGCTGCGCCCAAGACGGCCGCGCCGAAGGCTGCTGCAAAGTCGGCGGTCGCCAAGAAGCCCGCGGCGGCGAAGAAGCCCGCGGCCCGCAAGGCGCCGACGAAGAAGTAGGCAGGTCGTCCGTCCCGGTGTGGGAGGGACGCAATCGTCAGCTTGCCGAGCGGCGAAGCGCGACCAGCGCTTCGTCCAGGCAGGCGCGATCCCCGGCGATGGCGATCTGGCCGCCGAAGGCCCCCACCGGCTGGCCGCGCCAGTCGGTGACCAGGCCGCCCGCGCCTTCGATCACCGGGATGGCCGCATCGATGTCCCAGGACTTCAGTCCGGCCTCGATGACCATGTCCATGGTTCCAGCGGCGACCATGGCGTAGGCGTAGGCGTCGCAGCCCAGCCGTGCCAGGCGTGCGGCCGCGCGGACCTGGGTCCAGGCTCCGAGTTCGGCGCCGGTGAAGCAGCCCTCGGGGTCGGTCGTGGCGATGACCGCGTCGGTCAGCCTGGGGCAGGGGCGCACCCTGAGCGGCCGGCTCTCTCCACGCGTCATCAACCGCGAACCGCCGGCATGACCGATATAGAGTTCACCCAGGAACGACTGTCCGATGGAGCCCAGGATCGGCTTACCCTGAAAGCGCAGACCGATGAGGGTGCACCACAGCGGCAGGCCGGCGATGAAGGCTCGGGTGCCATCGACCGGATCCAGCACCCAGACCCATTCGGCGTCGGGGCGGTCCTCGCCATATTCCTCGCCGATCACGCCGTGGTCAGGATAACGAGCTGAAATGAGCTTTCGGATGGCGCGCTCGGCGCCCTTGTCGGCCTCGGTGACAGGGTCGAAGCCCTTGGCTCCGCCTTTGTCGATCAGGCCATGGTCAGCGCGGAACAGCGGCAGGATGGCGGATGCGGCGGCGCGATTGAGCTCGATCAGGAAGCTGTCGAACTCGGGAAGTCGGTCGGCGGGCAATGCGGTCATGGAGACCGCTTTACCCTGCCTGGCCGGTCAGGGAAAAGCGTGCCCTACTTTGGGCTCGGTCTCGTTGAGGGAACGGGCCAGGTCCAGCAGGCGCTGACGCGGACGTTCGCTCAGGCTGTAGAAGGCCTGGACGAGGTCGTTGGTCTCGCGGCGGGCGACGGGTTCCGGCGGTTCCGGCTCCTTATCCAGGGCGGCTTCCTGGGCGAGGCCCTCGTAGAAGTAGCTCACCGGGACTTCCAGAACTTCTGACAGTTGCCACAGGCGGGCGGCCGACATGCGGTTGGCCGCGCACTCGTATTTTTGAATCTGCTGGAAGCGGACGCCGCAGGCGGCGGCCAGCTGTTGCTGGGTCAGACCCAGGATCCGGCGGCGGCGGCGAAGCCGACGGCCCAGATGAACATCGATCCCATCCATCATCGCGACGCCCAATCTCCACAAACCCTGCCCGTCCCGTTGCGGGACAGCGTGCCTGGTCTGTCGCAAGCTCCGCGCCAAATCCGCGCGTTGCTAAGGTTACGGAGCGAGCCGTAGTAAAGATGCATGATGAATCGTCGGTCGGATTGGCGACAGCTGTGGGCGTGGCGCATTGAAGCACTCGCCTATGATGTCGCAACAGCGCTGGCACGGATTTTCCCCATAGATTCAGTGTCAGACTTTGGCGCCTGGGCCGTGCGGCGCCTCGGGCCGCTGACCAGCGCGGCGCGGGTGGCGGAAATTAATCTTCGCATTGCCTTCCCGCAGGCCGACGACGCGCAGATCGCCAGGCTGTTAACCGAGCAATGGTCGCACCTGGGCCGCTGGGCCGCGGAATTCCCCGTCCTGGACCGGATCATCGCCGATCCGGGACGTGTCGAAGTGGTCGGGGCCGAGCGTCTGGCGGCGATCCGGGACGGCGCAGGGCCGGTGGTTTTCATATCCGGACACTTCTCCAGCTTCGAGATCATGCCCGCGGTGATCATCCACGCCGGGATCACCTGCCAGATCACCTATCGGGCCACCAACAATCCCTATGTGGACGAAAGCATTCGAAAGAGCCGCTTCCGCTATGGGGTGCGGCTGTTCGCGCCCAAGGGGACCGATGGCGCACGCGAGCTGATCCGCGCCCTGTCGCGGGGTGAAAGCGTCGCCCTGATGAACGACCAGAAATTCAACGGCGGGATCGCAGCCCCGCTGTTCGGGGTGATGGCCCATACCGCGCCCGGGCCGGCGAGCTTCGCCTTGCGGTTCGGCGCGCCGCTGCAGCCGATGAGCGTGGAGCGGGTGGGCAAGGCCCGGTTCAGGGTGATCGTCCATGAGCCGATCGTGCTGGCCGACACCGGCGACCGGACGGCTGACATCGAGGCCGGGGTGCGGCGGATCAACAAGTTCATAGAGGAGCGCGTGCGCGCCCGGCCTGCCGAATGGTTCTGGGTCCACAAGCGCTGGCCCAACGAAATCTACAGGCGGAAGAAGCCTTAGCCCTGGGTTTCCTGCCAGCGTTTCAGGGCCTCTGCGGGGCTGGCATAGGCTTCCTGCAGGGGCGCGCTCCAGTAGCGGAGCTGCCCCAGCGGGATGCGGACGCCGGTGACGGCGCAAAGGACATAGCGGCCGGGCTTCATCACGGCGAAGTCGCCATCGCCATAGTGCAGGCGGGCGATGTCCGTACCGATGGGATCGTGGGCGTTCATGGAACCCTATTTAGCCTGTCAGGAGCGGCTAGAACAGGTCACCTTGTGCGGGCGGCCCCGCCTTTGGCCTGGGGCGGGCTGACTTCGGCGGCAGTGTTTCCGCAGCGGCGCCGTCAATCACCGCGTCCCGCGTGATATTGTCGCCGAACTTGATGCTGACCGTCTCGCCAGGCGCCAGGCTCGCGCCGGCGACGACGAGGGAGCCGTCGGCCCGCTGCACCCGGGCGAACCCGCGCTGAAGCGGACGATCCGGATCGACCGCCGTGTAGAGCTTGGACAGCGCGGCCAGGCGCTCAGAGGCCCGCTCCAGACCGCGTGAGACGCCGGGCTGCAGACGCGCGGCGACCCCGTCCAGCCGCTGTCGCTGCACCGCCTGGGGCCGTTGCAGAAGCTGGGGCGAGAACCGGGCTGACACCCGCACCAGATCGCGCTCATGGACCGCGGCGTTGCGCGCCAGGCCGGCGGCGAGCCGGCCTGAGACGATGTTGAAGCGCTGGGCGGCCAGTTCGACCATGTCCTCGACGCGGGTCAGCGCGCGTCCGGCCGCCTGGACCCGGCCGCGGCGGTCCTCAACCGCGCGGCCCCCGCAGCGGTGCATGCGCGCGCCCAGGTCGCTGACCGCCGCCTTGAGCTCGGCCAGGACCGGGGTGGCGATCTCCGCCGCCGCGGTGGGGGTCGGTGCGCGGCGGTCCGAGACGAAATCGATAAGGGTGGTGTCGGTCTCATGCCCGACGGCGCTGATCAGGGGGATGGCGCAGGCCGCGACAGTCCTGGCCAGGGCCTCGTCATTGAACGCCCACAGGTCTTCCACTGAACCGCCGCCGCGGGCCACGATCAGGACGTCAGGGCGCGGGATGGCGCCGCCGGGCGCAAGGGCCTCGAAGCCGCGGATGGCCGCGGCGACCTGGGTCGCGGCCTGGTCGCCCTGCACCACCACCGGCCAGACGATCACGTGGCAAGGCCAACGGTCGCGGATGCGGTGGAGGATGTCGCGGATGACCGCGCCGGTCGGGCTGGTGATAACGCCCACCACCCGTGGCATAGCCGGCAGCGGCTTCTTTCGCTCGGGCGCGAACAGGCCCTCGGCCGAGAGCCTCGCCTTGAGACGCTCCAGCTGGGCCAGCAAGGCCCCGACGCCCGCGGCCTCCATGGTCTCGATGATGATCTGGTAGCGCGATCCGGCCGGATAGCTGGTGATCTTGCCGGTGACGATGACCTCCAGCCCCTGCTCGGGACGGATTCCCAGACCCCGCACCTGACCCTTCCACACCACGCCGTCGATGGCCGCCCGCTCGTCCTTGAGCGTCAGGTAGACGTGCCCGTTGGCATGATGGGTGACCTTGGAAATCTCGCCGCGCAGCCGGACGAAGCCGTAGGCGTCTTCAAGGGTGCGCTTCAGCGCGAAGGCGAGTTCCGAGACGGAGTAGGGCTTGGCGTTGCCCGCTTCGGTCGGGGTCTCGGGGGCGACGTCGCTCATGGGGACAAGGTAGCGATGTCGGGCGCCGGGCGGTAGGGCGCAGGAAAGGGCGCGCCCCGCCCGGCCGGCGCAGCTGCGCCGCGGGCCGGACGCGCCCCCATCCCCAACGGATCAGATGTAGCGGCGCAGCGAGCGGGCCAGTTCGTTGGGCCCGGAACGCTTCTTGGACTGGGCCGGCTGGTAGGCGACCTGGCTATGTTCGTGGCAGTAGGGGCCCTCGCCAGAGCGTCGGCCGCAGAAGGTGAAGGTGTCCAGCGAGGGATCGCCGATCGGCCACTTGCACATGTGGGCGCCCAGGGTCAGCACCGTGGCGGTGCCGGGAGCCTCGTCCACATAGCGAACCGGGGTCGGCGGCTGTTGCGGCGACAGGGCCGAGAGCGGCTCTGCGATGCGGCGGGGCGCGGAGGGCGCGGCCACCGGTCGGGCCGGACGCGGCGCCTTGAAGGTCGTGCGGGCGGGCTTGGAAGGCGTCGCGCGGCCCGACAGGCCCAGACGGTGAACCTTGCCGATCACCGCGTTACGGGTGACGCCGCCCAGTTGCTTGGCGATCTGGCTGGCGCTGAGGCCGTCTTGCCAGAGTTTCTTCAGGAGCTCGACCCGCTCGTCCGTCCAACCCATGCTCGCCTCCCCGGTGGCCCGGACGCGCACCGCGCGCGCCTGGGATACTACATCTTGTGGCGCCCGACTTTCCTGAGCCCCACCAGCCACCATCAGTAGTAAACAACTCCTTAAGGGCCACAATAGGCGCCCCTGCATTCGTCCACAGGAACTAGATGTAGCGTCGCCCGCGCGGGAATTCGCCGCACTCTTGCGGCGCGCCGGCTGTCGGCGCACATGGGACGGATGAAGGACATGCCGCTGACCGAAGCCGTGCTGCCGCCGCAGCCGCGCGACTACCATGGGTTCAACTGGGAGGGGTTCAAGACCCTGTACCTGCGGGAAATCCGCCGCTTCTGGAAGGTGGGCGCCCAGACGCTGGCCGCCCCCGTGGTGACGGCGCTTCTCTACATGATGGTGTTCGTGGTCGCCGCCCAGGGCGCGCGGCCGATCCACGGGATGCCCTACGGGTCTTTCGTGGCGCCCGGACTGATCATGATGCAGATCCTCAACAACGCCTTCGCTAATTCCTCCTCGTCCCTCCTGCAGGCCAAGATGAACGGGCTGATGGGCGATTTCCTCACCCCGCCGCTGGCGCCGCTGGAGCATGCCGCCGCCTTCGGCCTGGGCGCGGCGACCCGCGGGCTGGTGGTGGGCGGGGTGACCTGGCTCGCCGTCTGGCCTTTCGCCCACATCGGCGTGGCCCATCTTTGGGCGGTGATCTACTTCGGCTTTGGTGCGGCCCTGATCCTTGGGTTCCTGGGCGTGATGGCCGGCCTGTGGGCTGAGAAGTTCGATCAAATGTCGGTGGTGACCAACTTCATCGTCATGCCGATGACCTTCCTGTCGGGGACCTTCTATCTTGTGGAGCGCCTGCCGGAGCCCTTCCGGTCATTTTCGAAGTTCAACCCGTTCTTCTATCTGATCGACGGGTTCCGGTACGGCTTCATCGGCCATGCCGAGGGCTCGCTGGCGATTGGCGGGGCGATGACGGCGGCGATCGTGCTGGCCTTCGGCTGGGTCTGCCTTTGGATGTTCCAGACCGGTTACAAGATCAAAACCTAGGGCGTCGCTGTTAGGCGGGCATGAAAACGCCGCCGGCCTCGCGGTCGGCGGCGCTGCAGATCACTGTCGCGGGTGTCAGGCGATCGCGGTCCGACGGCGGGCGCGCAGGGCGGCCCCGACGCCCAGGAAGCCCAGGATCATCATGGCCCAGGAAGCCGGCTCCGGCACCACCGCCGGCGCCAGCGGCTCCGGCGACGTCTCGTTCGGCGCGCCTATCCGGCCGCCCATGACGAAATAGCCGCGGCCGCTCTGGATCGCCGCGTTGAAGTCCACCAGGAAGGCAGCGGTCGGATTGGCGTCCAGGGCAAAGACGATGTCGGTGTTGTCGTCGGCGACGGTGAAGCCGTGGTAGCCGTAGGCCGGGCCGCTGCCGAGGGTGTTGAAGATGGTCACGCCGGCGTTGGAATTGACGGTGTCCACCAGGAAGGCCGACGGGTCGCCGTAGTATCCGCCCAGGCGCCAGTACTCCGGCGAGCCGATCGGAGCGCTTGAGCCGGGAATCGAGAAACTTGAGTTCTGCCGCACCATGATGTCCGCGGCAGTCACGACGATGTCGGGCGTCAACGCGCTGATGTCGAACACCAGGAAGTCGTGGAAGGCATGATGCTCGCCCTGCAGGGCGATGAACGCCGGGTCGTCGTAGGTCGCCGCGCCATAGTAGTCGTTGGCCGCGTAGTGGGTGCCGCCGCTGGAGTACCACCCGCTGCCGTTGGTTACGACTGAATCGCCGCCACCGCCGCTGAAGCTGAGGTTCAGCTGCGCGCCATAGCCGTTATTGTAGCCGAGGATATAGGCCTGCGCCGGCAGGGCCGCGAGCCCGAGGCTCAGTGCGGCGAAAGCGCCAACGGTGACAGACTTGATCTTCATGCTCGGGTCCTAGCTGGTCCACCTTACTTGACGGTCCAGATTCCTTCATCCCAGGCAAACCGCGCTGACCGATTATTGTCAAGGATTCCATAACGATGTTCACCTGACGCGCGAATTTGCCGCGCAAATTCCCCTCACGCACGAATTCAATCGCCCGCCGGGCGAGCGCTACCATTACGCCCCGCGACATTGACACAGGCCCGCGACAGGACGAAAACGCCAAGCCTTCCAGTCCCCGCCGCCCTGGCCGCGGGGACGCTTCCGTTTTGGAGGGCTATTTCGTGCCCGAGACGAAGACCGCGCCGGCCGTTCCCAGCGATCACATCATGGCGGTCTACCGCCGCACGCCGCTCGGCTTCGTCCGCGGCGAGGGCGCGCGCCTGTTCGGGACCGATGGCGAGACCTATCTCGACTGCCTGGCCGGCATCGCGG
Organism: Caulobacteraceae bacterium; assembly: GCA_947475465.1. Lineage (GTDB taxonomy): Bacteria > Pseudomonadota > Alphaproteobacteria > Caulobacterales > Caulobacteraceae > Phenylobacterium. Next base: position 41,244 of record CANJLK010000013.1, read on the forward strand.
TCAATGCGCTCGGCCATTCCCACCCAAAGCTCGTGAAGGTGCTCAAGGAGCAGGGCGAGAAGCTCTGGCATGTCTCCAACATCTTCACGATCCCGGAGCAGGAGGCGCTCGCCACCTTCCTGTCGCAGGTCACCTTCGCCGAAGAGACCTTCTTCACCAACTCCGGCGCCGAGGCCATCGAGTGCGCCATCAAGGCGGCCCGCAAGTACCATTGGGCGAACGGCCAGCCGGAGCGGGTGGACATCATCGGCTTCGAAGGTTCATTCCACGGCCGTACGCTGGCCGCCGTCAACGCTTCGGGCAATCAGGACTACCTGGAAGGTTTCGGGCCGCCGATGCCGGGGTTCGTCCACCTGCCCTACGGCGACCTCGACGCCCTGCGCGCCGCCGTGGGCCCGACGACCGCGGCGATTCTGCTTGAGCCCGTGCAGGGCGAGGGCGGCGCCCGGTCGTGGCCTGTCGAGGGTCTGACGGAGATCCGCAAGCTCTGCGACGAAACCGGGACCCTCTTGGTGTATGACGAGATCCAGTGCGGCCTGGGCCGGACCGGCAAGCTCTTCGCCTACGAGTGGGCCGAGAACGCCGAGCCGGACATCATGACCATCGCCAAGGCGCTGGGCGGCGGGTTCCCGGTGGGCGCCTGCCTGACGACCGCCAAGGCCGGCAAGGGCATGACTGTGGGTTCCCACGGTTCCACCTACGGCGGCAATCCGCTGGCCATGGCGGTCGGACTGGCGTCCATGGAGGAACTGGTGAAGCCGGAATTGCTCGATCACGTCGTCCAGCTCAACGGCTACTTCAACCAGCAGCTTTCCGGCCTGCGCGAGCGGTACCCGGATGTCGTTGAGGAGATCCGCGGCAAGGGCCTGCTGATCGGCATCAAGCTGAAGACGCCGAACCGCGAGTTCATGCAGCACGCCCGCGACAACCAGTTGCTGATCGCCGGCGGCGGAGACAACTGCGTGCGGCTTCTGCCGCCGCTGGTGCTCACTGTCGAGGAGGCCAGCGAGGCTGTGGCCAAGCTGGAAGCGTCCTGCGAAGCGGCGCGCGCCCTGCTGCCTGAGAAGACCGGCGCGTGAGCCAGCCGCCGAGGCACTTCCTGGACTTCTGGAAGCTCGAAGGTTCCGACCTTCGGGCGATCCTGGAGGACGCCAAGGCCCGCAAGGCCGCGCGTCTCGGCTGGCCCAGGGGCCGACCGGACGCCGACCGCGCTGCCGAGGGCCGCACGCTGGCGATGATCTTCGAGAAGAACTCGACGCGGACCCGGTTCTCCTTCGATGCCGCCATGCGCCAGCTCGGCGGCGACGTGATCATCTCCAACGCCGCCGACATGCAGCTCGGGCGGGGTGAGCCCATCGAGGACACCGCGCGCGTGCTCTCGCGGATGGTCGATGCGGTGATGATCCGGGCCAACCGCCATGAGGACGTGGAGCGCCTGGCCCTGTCGTCGACGATCCCCGTGATCAACGGCCTGTCGGACAAGGGACACCCCTGCCAGATCTTGGCCGACCTCCTGACCTTCGAGGAGCATCGCGGGCCGGTGGCCGGCAAGACCATCGCCTGGGTGGGCGACGGCAACAACGTTTGCGCCAGCTTCATTCAGGCCGCGCCCAAGCTCGGCTTCAAGCTGCGGATCGCCGCGCCGGCGGTTTATTACCCGGACCTTGCGGAACTGGCCCGGGCGGCGGAACTGCAGGGCGATGTGGTGACCACCCACGATCCGCGCGAAGCCGTGGCCGGCGCCGATTGCGTCGTCACCGACACCTGGGTCTCGATGGGCGACACCGACCACGACGAGCGCCTGGAGGCCCTGGAGCCGTTCCAGGTGGACGAGGCGCTGATGGAAGAGGCCAAGCGCGACGCGGTCTTCCTGCACTGCCTGCCGGCCCACCGCGGCGAAGAGGTCACCGATGCGGTGATCGACGGCCCGCAGAGCCTGATCTGGGATGAGGCGGAAAACCGCCTGCACGCCCAGAAATCAATCCTCGCCTGGTGCTTCGGGGCGATCTGAACGGTCAGTTCGTCGTCACCGGCAGTTTGAGGAAGATCCGGCCGGACGGCGAAGGTGGCGGCAGGGCGCCGGCGCGGATATTCACCTGCAACGAGGGCAGCAGAAGCACCGGCGCGGCCAGGGTGGCGTCGCGCGCCTGACGCAGTTTCACGAAGCCCGCTTCATCGATCCCATCCCGGATGTGGATGTTGCCCCGCCGCTGCTCACCAACGGTGGTTTCCCACCTGGGCTCTGTCCGCCCGGACGGAAGATAGTCGTGCCCAACGAAGATCCGCGTGGGCTCGGGTAGCGCCAGAATTCTCTGGATGGACCGGAAGAGCGTGGCTGCGTCCCCGCCAGGGAAATCGGTTCGCGCGGTTCCGTAGTCCGGCATGAACAGGGTGTCGCCGACAAAGGCGGCGTCGCCGACCAGATAGGTCACGTCGGCGGCGGTGTGGCCGGGGGTGTAGATCGCGCGGATGGCCAGATGGCCCAGCGGCAGCTCGTCGCCGTCCCCGGCGAGTCGTCCAAAATCCCGGCCGTCCGCGATAACGTCGTCGCGCTCGAAGAGGTCGGCGAAGTGCCTTTGGACCTGGACGATCTGCGCCCCGATGACGACGGTGGCTCCGCTTCGCTCGCGCAGATAGTTCGCCGCCGACAGATGGTCCGCATGGGCGTGGGTCTCCAGTACATAGGCCAGGCGGAGCCCTTGGTCCGTGGCCGCCGCCAAGATTGCGTCCGCCGATCCGGTTGAGATGCGGGCGGAGGCCGGGGCGAAGTCGAGAACGGGATCGACGACGGCCGCGACGCCGGTGGCGGGATCGCTCACCAGATAACTTGCCGTGGAGGTGGCGGGATCGAAAAAGGCTTGAACCTTGGGTGTCATGATCGGAGCCTCAGGCGTTGGACTGGCTCATATATAAGAACTTGCTAAATTAGAAACAACTAATATAGTGGTCTTCATGTTCGATCTCGCGAACTTCGACATCACTGAATTCGAGGCCAGTGCGTCAGCCGCAGCCAAGCTGCTGCGGGCGCTCGGCAACGAGCGGCGGTTGATGATCCTTTGCCAGCTTGCCGACGGCGAGCGGCCCGTGGGGGAACTCCAGCCCCTGGTCGGCCTCTCACAATCGGCGCTCTCCCAGCACCTGGCGGTGCTGCGGGAGGAGGGCGTCGTGGCCACCCGCCGTGACGGCCAGACCATCTGGTACCGGATCGCCGACCCCGCGGCCGTGAAGGTGGTGGCGACGCTCGCCGAGATCTTCTGCCCTCCGAAGGAGAAGACCGATGACCGCCCAGATCCAGACCCTGAATCCCGCCGCCGTCGCTGAGCGCCTTCGCGCCGGCAAGGCCATCCTGGTCGATATCCGCGAGCCTGACGAGTTCGCACGGCGCCATGTGAAAGGGGCGCTGTCGCGGCCCTTGTCCGCGTTCGAAGCCGCCCACCTGAAGATCGAGGCCGGGCGCGACGTCGTCTTCACCTGCCGCTCCGGCATGCGCACGGGCGCCAACTGCGACCGGCTGGCGGCCGCGGTGGATGGGCCGGCCTTCATCCTGGAAGGCGGGGTCGATGGCTGGGCCGGGGCCGGCTTTCCGGTCGTCGAGGACCGCAAGGCGCCAATGGAGATCATGCGCCAGGTCCAGTTGATCGCGGGTCTCATGGTGCTGGCCGGGGTCGCCCTGGGCCTGGCCGTGCACCCTGGGTTCTTTGCGCTCTCGGCCGCCATGGGCGCGGGACTGGCGACGGCCGGCGCCACCGGCTTTTGCGGAATGGCGAAGCTGCTGGCCCTGGCGCCCTGGAACCGGCCGACCGGAGCCTGAGCCATGACCGTCACGTTGATGGGCCTGGCGCTCGCCGTCGTCGGCGGAGGGCTTATTGGCCTTCTGCTTTCGGTATTTGGCGGCGGCGGCTCGGTGCTGGCGACCCCGCTGCTCCTCTACGTGGTCGGGGTCCGCGATCCGCACGTGGCGATCGGCACGGCGGCCGCGGCTGTAGCTGTAAACGCGGCGGTCGGTCTGGCGCGCCAGGGAAAGGCGGGCCGCGTGAAATGGCCCTGCGCCCTGGTGTTCGCCGCCGCCGGCCTCGCGGGTTCGCTGACCGGAGCCCATTTCGCCAAGCGGATGGACGGCCAGCATCTGCTCATCTGGTTTGCCGTCGCCATGGGGATGGTCGGCCTGTCGATGCTGCGGCCGCAGACCGGTGAGGGTGACCCGGATGTCCACCTGACCCCTCCGCTGGTTCTGAAACTGGCGCCGTTGGGCCTTATCGTCGGGCTGGCGGCCGGGTTCTTTGGAATCGGCGGCGGATTTCTGATCGTTCCTGGCCTAATGGCGGCGACGGGGATGACGCTGGCCAACGCCGCGGCCTCTTCGCTTGTGTCGGTGGTGCTGTTCGGCGGCGCGACCAGTCTCAGCTATGCCGCTTCGGGACTCATCGATCCGGTCGTGTTCCTGGCCCTGGTCGCGGGCGGCGCGGTCGGAGCCATCGCGGGAGGCCCGCTGGCGAAGGTCCTGGCTGGTCGGGCGGCTCTGGCAAGGCGCCTGTTCGCGATCATGGTCCTGGCGACTGCCGGCTATGTGGCGGCCCGCGCCAGCGGTTTCCTGTGAGGCCTTGGCCGGCCTCGCTCGCAATGGGGTGAGGTTGCGCCTATATGCGCCGCCCATGACGTCCAACACTTCCAAAGCCCTTCCCGACGATCAGGTCGCCGCCTTTCAGATCGAGGGCGAACCTGTGCGCGGCCGACTGGCGCGCCTGGGGCCGGCGATCGACGCCATTCTTCAGGCCCACGACTATCCGGAACCGGTCGCCAACCTACTGGGCGAGGCCTGCGCCCTGGCCGCCCTGGTGGGATCGAACCTCAAGTTCGATGGCCGGCTGATCGTCGAGGCCCGTGGCGCGGGCCCGGTGCGGTTCGTGGTCGCCGACTACGACACCTCCGGCGGTCTGCGCGGCTACTGCGGCTTCGACGAGGCTGAGGTGGCCAAGGCCAGCCAGGGGTTTGCGCGGCCAGGGGCCCGCACCCTGCTGGAGGCCGGCCATTTCATGATGACCGTGGATCAGGGCCCGGACATGGACCGCTACCAGGGGGTCACGGCCATCGAGGGCGAGACCCTGGCCCTGTGCGCCGAGCAGTATTTCGCCCAGTCCGAACAGACCCCTACCCGCGTCAGGCTGGCGGTGGGCTTGGCCGATGGAACCTGGCGGGCGGGCGGGATGCTGATCCAGAACATCGCCGAGGACGACAACCGCGGATCCACCGCCGAGGCCTGGCAGCGCACCCAGGCCTTCTTCGAGACGGTCGGCGAGGACGAGCTGATCGATGCGGCCCTGTCTTCCGAACAGTTGCTGTTCCGGCTGTTCCATGAAGATGGCGTGCGCCTCTTTGGCTCGCAGCCGCTCAGGGCCTTCTGCCGATGCAGCCAGGACCGCATCGAGAACGTCCTGAAATCATTCCCTGCCGAGGAACGCACCGACATGGTCGAGCCCGACGGCAAGATCCACGTGACTTGCGAGTACTGCGCCAAGACCTATGCGGTGGCCCCCGAGGGGCTGGTCGCGGCAAGGGCGTAGCGCGCCGGTCCGCCACCGCCTATCGTTGGCCGATAAGTCGGATCGGGGTCGTGATGCTGGGTCGCCGCGCTGTGCTGGGTTGGATCGGAGCGGCGTCCGCCACGCCTGACTTGGCGCTCGCGCGGCCCTTGCCACAGCCAGACCCGGCGCTGTGGGACCCGCAAGGGTTCGCCATGGCCGAGGGGCGCGCTGCCGGGCCGAACGGATCCGTCTACTATCGCCGCTATGGCGAGGCGGGTCGGGTCCCGGTGATCGCCCTTCATGGCGGGCCGGCAGCGGGCCACCGCTATCTGCGCCCTTATGCGGCGCTGGCCCACGACCGGCAGGTCGTCTTCTACGATCAGAGCGGCTGCGGGCTCTCCGACGCGCCGAAGGACCTTTCACTCTACACGCTCGACCGGTACGTGGCCGAGCTTGAAGCCGTGCGCGCGGCGCTTGGCTTCGAAAAGGTCGTGCTGCTCGGCCACAGTTGGGGCGGCATGCTGGCGCCTGCCTATGCGGCGGCCTATCCGAACCACGTCCAGGCGCTGGTCCTGGCCGGCACTGGGGTGCGGTGGCGCGATTTCCAGGAAGCCGCCCAGATCTGGCTGCGCCAGCTGGGCCCCGGGGCGGTGGCAACCGTCGCCCGCGCCGAGCACGGCGGCTCGACCGATGATCCGGCCTACGGCGCCTTGATGGAACGGTACTACAGCCTGCACCTGTGTCGGCTGAACCCGCCGCCCGCGTGGTTCAACGCCGAAGGCGAGACCCTGGGCCGGAACCCGGTCTACGCCTACCTGAACGGCCCCAGCGAATTCCAGTTCACCGGGGCCTTCGCCGGCCTCGACAACACCCAGGCTCTGAAGGGTGTCCGGGCGCCGACACTGATCACCTGCGGCGAGTTCGATGAGGGTCCCCCGCTCGTCGCGCGCCGGATCGCGGCCCTGGTGCTCGGCGCCCAGGTGAAGGTGTTCGACGGGCTTTCCCACATGAGTCACATCGAGGACCCGCGGCGGGTCACCGACGCGACCGCCGCCTTCCTGTCGCGGACAGCCTAGGCCGCGTCGAGCGCGCGGGAGACATCGCGGCTCAGGTCGCCTGCGCCTTCCAGGCCCACGCTCATCCGCACCCAGCCCTCGGTGAGGCCGATCTCCAGGCGCTCGGCTTCCGGCATCGAACGGTGGGTGGTGGTGCAGGGGTGGGTGGCCATGGACTTGGCGTCGCCGAGGTTGTTGGAGATGTCGACGATCTGCAGGGCGTCGAGGAAACGCCAGGCGGCTGCCCGGCTCCCCAGGTCGAAGGCGATCACGTTGCCGCCGCCGGTCATCTGGTTGGCGATCAGGGCGGCCTGGGGGTGGTCCGGGCGGCCGCAGTAGACGGTCTGCTGCGTCTTCGAATGCGCGGCGATGACATCGGCCACCTTGGCGGCATTGTCGGTCTGGCGGCGGACCCGCAGTTCAAGGGTCTCCAGGCCCTTCAGCAGAACCCAGCTGTTGAACGGCGACAACGCGGGGCCAGTGTGGCGCAGGATGTCCTTGTACGTCTCAGTCATCAGCGGCTCGGCCCCCAGGATCGCGCCGCCCAAAACCCGGCCCTGGCCGTCGATGTGCTTGGTGGCGGAATAGACGACGATGTCGGCGCCCAGCGCGAGGGGCTTCTGGAAGATCGGCGTGGCGAAGACGTTGTCGACCACCAGCTTCGCGCCGGCCGCGTGGGCGATCTCTGCAACCGCGCCGATGGCGGTGACCTCCAGCAGCGGATTGGCCGGGCTCTCGATCAGGAAGGCCTTGGTGTTGGGCCGCACGGCGTTTTTCCAGGCGGACAGGTCTGTGGCGTCCACATAGGTGGTCTCTACCGCGAAACGCGGCAGCAGTTCCGAGACGATCCAGCGGCACGAGCCGAACAGGGCCCGCCCGGCCACCAGGTGGTCTCCCGCCCGCAGCAGTCCTGTGAGCGCCACATGGACCGCGGCCATGCCGGAGGCCGTGGCGCGGCAGCTCTCGGCGCCTTCCAGGAGCGCCAGGCGGTCTTCGAACATCTGCGTCGTGGGGTTGCCGAAGCGCTGGTAGATGAACCCGGGCTCCTCGCCACTGAAGCGCTTGTCGGCGGCCTCGGCGCTGTCGTAGGCGAAGCTCTGGGTGAGATAGAGCGCCTCGGAGATTTCCCCATAGGGCGAGCGGGCCATGCCGCCGCGCACAGCCCTGGTCTCGATTTCCCAGTCGCGCGGATCTTCAGCCATGGCAGGCTCCTCTTGGGCTTGCGAAAACGTGGCCGCATGAACGGCAGCCCGTGCCGGGCGTCAAGCGAGGCTTTCCTGAAAGCCGCCCCAGATGGCTTGCAAGCGTGGCCATCTCCGCTAAGGCTTCCCCGCCCATGAGCGAGACTCAACGCCCGGGCATCCTGCCCTGCCAAGCCATTGACGCCTTGATCGCCACGGGCGCGATCAAGGCCGAAGCCCCGTTTGAATTCGACCAGGTGCAGCCGGCCAGCCTGGACCTTAGGCTGGGCGCGCGGGCCTGGCGGGTGCGGGCGTCCTTCCTGCCCGGTCGCCACACCGTGAGAGAACGGATCGCCGACGTCGCCATGCACGAGGTGGACCTTACGCAGGGCTTCGTCCTGGAGCGGGGCTGCGTCTACATCGCCGAACTGCAAGAGCGACTGAGCCTCCCGCCCGGGGTTTCGGCGCGGGCCAATCCCAAGAGTTCGACGGGCCGGGTGGACGTCTTCGTGCGACTGCTCTCCGATCGCGGCAACGCCTTCGACGACGTGGACCCGGGCTACGACGGGCCGATCTACATGGAGATCGCGCCGCAGACCTTCTCGGTCCTGGTGCGGACCGGAACGCGGCTCAACCAACTGCGGCTGAAGGCCGGCGCGCCGCCCAGGCTCAGGACCGAGAGCGTCGGCGTCGACCTGACCGGCGAGATCGCGGGCTTCCGCGGCCGCCGCCACGCCGGGGTCGTCGACCTGGACAACGTGGACGGCCACGATCCGCGCGACTTCTGGGAGCCGCTGCGGCCAAAGGACGGCCAGCTTCTGCTCGACCCCGGCGAATTCTACATCCTGGCCTCCAAGGGCGCGGTGGAGATTCCGGTCATGGAGGCGGCCGAAATGACCCCGATCGACCCGTCCGTAGGGGAATTCCGCGTCCACTATGCGGGCTTCTTCGACCCCGGCTTCGGCACGGACGAAGCCCACGGCAAGGGCTCGCGGGGCGTGCTGGAGGTGCGCAGCCACGAGACACCGTTCATCCTGGAGGACGGCCAGACCGTCGCGCGGCTGGTCTATGAGCCCCTGACCGAAAGGCCCGACCGGCTCTACGGCGACCTCGGCTCACACTACCAGCGGCAGGGCCTGAAGCTTTCCAAGCACTTCAAGCCCTGGGGCGGGTAGTCGCTCAGCCGGCCAGGCCCTGTGGCGCGTGCGGCTGGTAGGGCGCTTCAAGAGCCGCGACATCCTCCGCGCTGAGCCTGATGTCCAGGGCGGCGACGGCGTCTTGCAGGTGCGCCGGCTTGCCGACCCCCACGATGGGCGCCGTGACGCCGGGCTTCTGTAACAGCCAGGCCAGCGCCACCTGGCTTCGCACCTTGCCCAGCCGCTCGGCCACGCCGCCCACAGCGTCGATGACCGCCTTGTCGGCGTCGCGGGTCCGCGCATAGAGCGTTCCGCCAAAGATGTCGGTCTTCTCGCGGAAGGTCGCCGGCTCCTCGGCCCAGGGCCGCGCCAGCCGGCCGCGCGCCAGTGGGCTCCAGGGGATGACGCCTATGCCCTGGTCGCGGCAGAGCGGCAGCATCTCGCGCTCCTCTTCCCGATAGATCAGGTTGAGGTGGTTCTGCATGGAGACGAACCGGCTCCAGCCGCGCTCGCCGGCCAGGTGGAGGGCCTTGCTGAACTGCCAGGCGAACATCGACGATGCGCCGAGGTAGAGGACCTTGCCCGAGCGGACGAGGTCGTTCATCGCCTCGAGCGTCTCCTCGATTGGCGTCTGCGGGTCCCAGCGGTGGATCTGGTAGAGGTCGATGTAGTCGACGCCGAGACGGCGCAGGCTGTTTTCTACCTCGGTCACGATCGCCTTGCGCGACAGGCCGCGGCCGTTGGCGTCGGGGCGCATCGGCCCGTTGACCTTGGTGGCGATCACCACTTCCTCGCGCCTGGCGAAATCCTTCAGGGCGCGCCCGACGATCTCCTCACTGGTGCCGGCGCTGTAGACGTTGGCGGTGTCGAAGAAGTTGATCCCGGCTTCGACGGCGTCCTTGATCAGCGGGCGCGAGTCCGCTTCGGGGAGGGACCATTCATGCGTGCCTGCCTTGGGCTCGCCGTAGGTCATGCAGCCCAGGCAGATGCGCGAGACCTTGAGGCCCGTGGCGCCTAGGTTGGCGTATTGCATGGTCTTCTCCCTGACGTTGGGTGACTTGTCGCCCGTAGACTATTTCGCCGCCTCGGCGTCGAGGCCGTACTGGTGCAGGAAGCTCTGCATCTGCTGGGCGACCTGGAAATTGTTGAGGTCGGCAAAGGCGAAGTGGGTGTTTCCAACCAGGCCGACCTTCGGCAGGAAGACCAGGCGCGCGTTGCCGCCGGCCTTGTTCACCGCATCGACGAACTGCTGCGCCCGTTGCGAATTCACCCGCCAAAGTTCGATGCCGAAATTGTCGCTGGGGGTCGTGAAGTCGATGTTGTCGCCGTAAAATAGGATGATCGGCATCCGCGTGAGCGCCTTGAACTGGGCGTCCGGCACCAGGACGGGCGCGGTGACCATGTTCACCCGGTCGACCTTGGAGGGGATCGCCGGCGGCGGCGCACTTTGCGGGAAGACGTAGGTGCCGTTCTCGTAGCCGACGATGGCCTTGACCAGTTCCGGCGCCTTCATCGCCGTGTACCAGGTGTACTGGCCGCTGTTGGAATGGGTGACGATGACGCTGGGGCCGATCTCCTTCAGCAGGGCGACCGTATTGTCTGAGTGGAATTCGCGCGAGGCGCGGTCGAAGGAGTCGGGGCCGAAGGCGATGGTGTCCTGTTGCATGAACTGGCGGATCGCCGCCGGGTCGCGAGGGAAGGCGACATTGGGGAAATAGCCGGCCGGCCCCGGCGGCTCCCAGGGCCCGAGGCGGAAGATGCTCCAGATATTGGCCTCATGGCCTACCGCCGGGCCGATGGTGACTCCAGTCGCAAGACGCCCGCCGCGGCCCCGGCCCGCCTGGTCGAGGATGTAGACCGGGTAGCGGTTGCGCGAGAAGATCTGCTGATAGCCGTCCCGGCCGTCCGGGGTGCTCTCGAAGGTCTTCCCCGTCTGGCTGCCGCCGTGCCACATCACCAAGGGATAGCGCCGCGCGCGGACGGGAACCTGGTATTCCACGAAGGCCTGGCCGACGTGGGCGGTGTCGCCGTCGTCACCCTTCAGAACCTCGCCGCCAACGAAGAAGCTGCCCTGCTTGAGCAGGACGATGGGACCGTTACGTGTGAGCCCGCCCGGCGGCTCAGCGCGGGTCGCCGACACGGCTAGAAGGCCCAGCGCCGCAGCGCCCAGAGCGAGTGCAGCCTGGCGCACGTTCCTGCCAATGGTCATCCGGTTTCCTTCCCTGTGGTTCTTGTTGTTGTTACAGGCCCGCGAGCGCCACCGCGTGGGGCAGCTTCTGGCCGTCCACGAAGCGCCTGATGTTGTCGACGATGCCATTCACGGTCGCGCGGCGAGTCTGGTCGCCCGCTCCACCCCGGTGCGGCGAAAGCACGACATTGGGCACGCCCTGCCATCGGCCGGGCGGTGTCGGCTCCGGGTCGAAGACGTCTAAGGCCGCGCCGCCCAGGCGCCCGTCTCGCAGAGCCGCGATCAGGGCGTCTTCGTCGATGATCGTGCCACGCGAGATGTTGACGATAGAGCCCCGCTGACCCACCGCCTCGATGACTGCGCGATCGACCAGTCCGTTGTTGGAGGTGTCCGCGCGGGCCGCGATGAACAGCACGTCGCACCAGTCGGCTAGGTCGGCCAGGCTGGCGCGACGCGGCAGGGGCTCGCCCGCCTTGCTGTTGGGACCCCACCAGGCGCAGTCGCAGCCGAAGGCCTGGAGCCTGGCCGCGATGCCGCGGCCGATGGCCCCCAGGCCCAGGACGCCCACCTTCAGCCCGTCCAGCGAGCGGGTCTCCAGGTCGACGTGGCGGCCGCGCCAGCCGCCGGACAGCACATGGTCGTGGTTGCGCACAAGGTCGCGGTTGAGCGCCAGGAACATGGCCACCGCGTGGGTCGCCACGTCCGGGGCGTTGAGGCCTGCCGCGGTGGTCAGCACGATGCCGCGTTGGGCCAGGGCGCTAAGGTCCAGGCCCTGGTAGCCCGAGCCCAGCAGGGCCACCAGGCCCATCCTCTCCAGCGCCAGGACCGGTGCGGGGATGGGACGGTTGCCGGCGGTGATGACGGCCCGAATGGGACCCTCGCGGGCTTCGAGGGCGCCGAGGTCCTGGTCGAAGGGCACAGTGCGCAGTCGCAGAAAGGGCGCGAAGGCCGGCTCGAACTCCCTGAAACGGTCATCCAGGAGAACCAGGGGCGGGTCGTCGGGCATTGGAGCGTGGCCTTGGCGCGGTTGCGGCGGACGGCAAAATCGCACGCTGGGACGGGCGGCGCGAGCCCTATGACGCGGTGACCGGCGCCCCCGCCGGCGACGCCGCCGGCTGGGCGTCTTCGGCGACGATGGCGCGGAACGCCGGCAAGGCGAACAGCGCGAAGACCGCCCCAAGCAAGCCGGCGCAGGCGCAGACGAGCGGCAGGGAGAAGTTCACCAGGGCCGGGTCCTTGAACCCATAGTCCGTGACCAGGGCTACGATGGTCGGCCCGAAGCCCAGGCCGAACCCCGACAGGCAGAAGGTGTACAGCGACCCCACGATGCCGCGCATGCGGTTCGGAGTGGCGAAGATCAGCGCCGAGGTCGCGATCGCCTGGGGAAAGCTGTAGCAAAAGGTCGAGGCGGCGGAGAGCGCGAGCGCGGCCGGGAAGGTCGGTGCGAAGGGCAGGGCGACCATCACCGCAATCATGGCCAGGGCGACGAAGACGACGCACATCAGAACGCTGGTCTTTGGCCACCGGCGCGCAAGCAGACGGTTCACCGTCGGGCCGGCCAGCACGCCCACGCAGCCGCTGAAGATCTGCAAGGGTCCATAGATCACCCCCACTTCCTTGGCGCTCACTCCATAGGTCCGCATGAACAGCGACGGCATCCAGGCCGGCAGGCAATAGAAGGTCAGCATGATCATCGCCATGGCGGCGACAAACGGCGCGTAGAAGGCGCGGCGGCGCCACAGGAACTGGCAGACCTCGATCAGGGTGAACCGCTCCTGCTCCACGCTCTCGGTGTCGAGCAGCGACCGGCGGGGCGGCTCGCGGATCAGCAAGAGGAGGAGCGCCAGCCCTATGCCGGGGGCGCCCATGACGATGAAGGTGATCTGCCAGGGCTTGAAGGCCGCAAGCATCGGCAGGACAGCGGCGACCGACGCGGCGGACCCCACGATCATCCCGCCCAGCATCAGCGCCAGGCCCCCGCCCACATACGGGCCGAGGAAATGGATGCTGTAGGCGCGCGGCAGGCGCTCCTTGGAGAAGTAGTCGGCGAGCAGTGAGGCCGCCGCCGGACCGAGCGCTGCTTCAGCCGCGCCGACCCCGGCGCGCGCGGCGAACAGGGTTGGCAGGTTGTGGGCGAGGCCGCACAGCATCGTGAAGACGCTCCACAAGAGCGCGCTGGCGACGATGACATTGCGCCGCCGGGCGACGTCGGCCAGACGACCGAAAACCGGCCCAAAGGCCAGATAGGCGACGATGAAGCCCGCCCCCTGCAGCAGGCTGAGCTGGGTGTCGCTGACCGCAAGGTCGTGCTTGATGGGATCGATCAGCAGGTTGAGCAGCTGGCGGTCGATGAACGACATTGTGAAGGCCAGCATCAGCAGCCAGGCCACCAGCCAAGCGTACCCATTGTCCCGTTCGACGACTCCGCTCGGCTGTTGTCCTGTCACGCCCCGCCCCGTGGTCTCGATCGGCGGATGACCCCCATCGCGCCGGCGGAGTCGTTGCTCCACGCCTGCGACCCTAGGCCTTTGTCCCTCGACAGGTAAGCGCCGACTTGATGCGCCGGTGGGCAACCGCTAGGACCTTCGCCGAGCGCGGGCGTAGCTCAGGGGTAGAGCACCAGCTTCCCAAGCTGGGTGTCGTGGGTTCGAATCCCATCGCCCGCTCCAGTTCCCAACACCAGCCGGCTCAACGGCTCGGGCCGCGAAAGGCCCATCCATGCCGCGCATCCCCGATCTGCAGGAAGCCACGCTCACATCCGAGCAGAGGGTCATCTACGACGAGATCGTCCGCGGTCCGCGCGGCGTGGTGGAGGGGCCGCTGCGTGTGTGGCTGAACAGTCCCAAGCTCGCCGATCGGGCCCAGGCGCTGGGGGCCTTCTGCCGTTTCGACACATCTCTGCCGCCTCGGCTCTCGGAACTGGCGATCATCACCATCGGGAGCTATTGGCGGGCCGGCTTCGAGTGGCATGCTCATGCGCCACTGGCCGCCAAGGCGGGGATTTCGGCGGCGGCGATCGAGGCCATCAAGCGTCAGGACCCGTCACCGCCCCTTGCAGAGACTGACGAGCGCAGCGTCCACGCCTTCGCCTACGAACTGGTTCGCGAGCGGCGGGTGAGCGAGGGCGTCTTCGCCGACGCCCTGGCCGCCATCGGCGAGGTGGCGCTTGTCGAGCTTGTCGGGGTGCTGGGCTATTACAGCCTGATCTCGATGACGATCACTGCGTTCGAGGTGGCGGCGCCTGGGGGCGATCCCTTCGCCTGATCGGCGGTGCGCCGGCGTGCGTAGTTCACCTTAGGTGTTCGACCGGAATGGCGGGGCCTGAGGGCCGGTTCTAGCTTTTGGGCGTGCAAAGGAGCCGTCCATGTCCGCCTCACCGTCCGCCTGCCAACCGCATCCCGCCCTGGTGTCGCGCGCCGAGGCGCGCCCGGGCGTGGCGCCCAGCTACCTGCGGCTGACGCCGTCGGGCGAAGCCGACTGGACCGCCGACCCCGAGGCCGCCACGGCCTTCGAATCCATGCGCGAAGCCGCCCGTGCGGCGCTGCGCCTGCCTGCCGCGATGCGGGCCTATGGCCTGCCGATCGGCCGCCCTCACTGAGGACGACCGGTTCCGGCCAGCCGGGGCAGGTAGTATGCTGGTCTCATGTCCCGTCAGACCAGCGCCGGTATCCTTGTCTGGCGCGACGGCGCGGTCGGACCGCAGTTCCTGCTTGCCCATCCCGGGGGGCCGTTCTGGGCCGGCAAGGACGCCCAGGCCTGGTCGATCCCCAAGGGTCTGGTTGAGGCGGGCGAAGACGGCCTGGCCGCGGCGTTGCGCGAATTCGCTGAGGAACTAGGGCATTCCATCGCGGGCGCGGCGACGCCCTTGGCCCCCTGCCGGACCAGCGGCAAGACGATCCTGGCCTGGCTTCTCAAGGCGGACCTCGACGTCAGCCACATCCGCAGCAATCAGGTGCAAATGGAATGGCCGCCGCGCTCGGGACGCATCGCGGTCTTTCCGGAGATAGACCGCGCGGCCTATTTCGACGCGCGGGACGCCCTGGTCCGGGTTCACAAGGGTCAGCGCCCCATCCTTGTCGAGGCTATGACGCGGCTCGGGGCGCCGCCGGCGGTGGACTGAAGGGGTTCAGTGCTCCGGCAGCAGCCGTTCATAGGTGTCGCGGATCACACCATAGCATTCGCAGGCCTGCTGCTCGAGTATGGCGCGCTCGACAATGTCGACTACTCCGCGCCGATAGCGGATCGCGCCCTTCTCCTGCAGTGTGCGCGCGACCGCGGTGACGGTGGTCCGCTGCACGCCCAGCATGTCGGCCAGGAACTCCTGGGTGAGCGCCACCGTGTCGGTGGAGATGCGGTCGTGACAGGTGAGCAGCCAGCGGCAGAACCGCGCCTCCACCGAATGCAGGGCGTTGCAGGCCACCGACTGGATCGCGTGTCCGAACAGGGCCTCATTGTGGCGGTCGATAAGGTCGCGGATCCGGGGGCTCTTCTCCCAGGCGTCGTGCAGTTGGGAAGCGCTGATCCGCGAGGCCCGGGTCGGCGTCTGGACGATGGCCCGCGACAGCGACTGGCGCGGCGCCACCGCCGCCATCAGCCCCAGGGCGCCTTCGCGGCCGATGGTGGCGCTCTCGATGGCCGCGCCGTTCTCCATCAGGGTCATCAGGGAGATCACCCCGTCATGGGGGAAATAGACGGTCTCGATCCGGTCGCCCGGGTCATAGAGCAGGCGGCCGCGCTCAAGCTCCGCCGGCGTCAGGCACGAGGCGATCAGCCCGAAGTCCTCGGCGGGCAAAGATTCGAGGAGGCGGTTTTGCAATGTGGGAAATGGCCTTTGCATCGGGAACACGAAACGTCGCGGCAGAGCTTCGGTTTCAAGTTATCGATGAGGGCTGGCAAAAACTGTCGAGGACTCGACATTCACGGCGCAGAAGTGACGAAATCCAGTGAGCGCGAAAATATTCCCTTCAAAACGTCGCGTAGGATGAATGACGTGGCGGGAACCCGACAATAGCTCAGCCGAGCCTGGCCGGCTAAACCGGCCCCGAAACACCATTTGAAAGGCCACGGCGGCCGAGAATCACTATTCCCGGCCGCGAGGCGTCCAAGCAAACCGAAGCTAGTGCAGGTCGAGATGCGCCCGCCCGCCGAGGTCCGGCGTCGTGTGGGTGGCGTTGGCCTTGGCGATCTCCCAGGCGAACTTGGTCAGGCCGCCTTGCGAAATCCACACCTCGGCATCGACGCAGTCCATGCGAAGCAGGGTCAGCATCGGGTCGTCCTTGCCGCCCGGGTACCAAGCTGCGACCACGGCGTTCCAGTACTTGTCGATGCGCGCCTTGTCGTGGTCGAGCGTAAGGCCGCCGCCGATGCAAGCCTGCAGGTCGTCGACTTGAAAGACGAACATGGCGCTGGCGCCCGCGCCGATGTCCTGGACCAGATCTGTGTCCTTGCGCGTAAAGAACCAGATCTGGCCGGCCTCGCGCTCGACGAAGGCGGTCATCGGCTGGAAGTGCTGGCCGGAGTTGGTGAGGCCGAGCATGCCGGTCCCCCCGCGCTTCTTGATCTCATGCCACAGGCGGTCCTGGACGGCAGTCTGGTCGTTTATGTCGGTGCTCATGTGACGCTCCGGGGTTAGGGTCGCAGTGCTCAACCCCGTCGGCGCCGCCCGGTTCCTCAATGGGGTCGCGCGGCGCCCCGTCGCGAAAGCGTGGCCGCAAGCGCCAGGAGGGCGGCGAGAAGGCAGCCTGTGAGGATGCCGCTGGTGAGGTCGCGCACCACAGTCAGCCCAAAGGTGACGAGCATCACCGCGCCGGTGCGCCAGTGTTTCAGCAGCCTGACGAGGTCCGGCTTCTCGGTCATGTTCCAGGCGACGAGCACCAGGACGCCGGCCAGGGCGGGGAGCGGCACGAAGCTGGCCAGAGGCGCGGCCACGGCCAGGAAGCCCAGCAGGAAGACGGCGTGCAGCATCCCCGACACCGGACTGCGGGCGCCCGCCCGAACATTTGTCGCCGTCCTGGCGATGGTCCCGGTGACGCTGATACCGCCGAAGACCGCCGATCCCATGTTGGCGACGCCTTGGGCCACGAGCTCCATGTTGGAACGATGACGCCGCCCGGTCATGCCGTCGGCCACGACCGCCGAAAGCAGCGACTCGATCCCCCCCAGCAGGGTGAAGGTCATGGCGGTCGGCAGGACGGCCAATATCCCGGCCCAGGTGAACGCCGGCAGGTGCGGCATGGGCAGGCCATGCGGTATGCCGCCGTATCGGGTGCCGATTGTCGCCACCTGAAGGTGTAAGGCCAGCGCCGCGACGGACGCCAGCGCGACCGCAATCAGCAGCGACGGCCAGAGCGGGCGCCACCGCCGGATGGCGACCGTCACGGCGATCACGGCGATCCCCATCCCGAAGGCGGCGGGACTGGCGCTGGGCCAGGCGTGAACGAGAACCGGGATCTTGGCGAGGAACGCGCCCGGTTCCGCGCCGGCCAACCTGAGGCCGAAAAGATCCTTGAGCTGGCTCGCCAGGATGGTCACCGAAATCCCCGCCGTGAAGCCCACCGTGACCGCGTGGGGGATGTGACGGATCAGGCCGCCCAGCCGCGCCAGACCCACGGCCGTCAGCATCAGTCCCGACAGGAAGACCGTGAGCAGCAGCCCGTCGAGCCCGAAGCGGGCGGCGGTGGCGGCCACCAGGACGATGAAGGCGCCCGCCGGTCCGCCGATCTGGAAACGGCTGCCGCCCAGGGCGGAGACCAGAAAACCGCCGACGATCGCGGCGTAGAGGCCCCGCGCCGGGCTGACGCCAGAGGCGATCGCGATGGCCATGGACAGGGGCAGGGCGACGATCGCCACGGTGAGACCGGCCATGGCGTCATGGCGCAGGTCCGCCAGCCGGTAACCCTCCATGAGCATGGTGGCGAGCTTTGGCCGGTAGAGCTTGGCCGATGCCGCGAGGGCCGCTTCTGGCATTCACCGCCATCCCATGACGCCGGCAAAACCGCCGACTTGGGCTGAGCGTAACGGACCGGGTCCGACGGCGAACCCTGGGGCCAGTACGGAAGCCCGGCTTGAGTTTCGGGCGAGATCACCCCAGATGACCGGCTCAGGAGACCTGTCGATGATCCGCAAAGCCGCTGCCGCCGCCCTCATTCTCGGCCTCATCGCCCCAGGGCTGTCCGCCGCCGCCCCGGCGCCCAAGATGGCGATCGACAGCTTTGCCCAGCTTGAGACGCCGCTGCCCTATCCCTATGACGAGGCCGCTGACGCTGATGCGGCGGTGGCCAAGGCCAAGGCGCAGGCCAAACGCGCCGGCAGGCTGCTGATGATCGACCTCGGCGGCAATTGGTGCGGCGACTGCCGTATCCTGGCGGCGACCATTGAACGGCCGGAACTGAAGGCCTTCCTCGACAGGCGCTACGTGATCGTCTCGGTGGATGTGGGCCGGTTCGACAAGAACCTGCAAATTCCCGCCCGCTATGGGATCACCAGCCGTCTTGAGGGCGTGCCCGCCTTGCTGATCGTCGATCCCAAGACCGATCGCCTTCTGGACGCCGGGCGAGTGTCGGCCCTGAAGGACGCCCGCCACATGACGCCGCAGGGACTCGCCGACTGGCTGGCCCAGTGGCCGAAGTGATCTCCTAGGCGGTCAGCCACCGGCGGGGATGCTTCCAGCCCAGCGCGCGGGTCTCGCCCGGCGCCAGTCCCAGCATCCGCATCTTGTTCAGAGTCAGCGGCCTTATGGCCTCCACGGGCTCCTGGCCGGCCACGGGACTTGAGGCGATGCGGCCCACTTCCGAAGCGCGATCGACGGCGGTCCACTCCGCCTTGCCTTGGTCCAGGTGGCCAACCGCGAAATAGTGGAGCAGCGGTTTGGACTCGCCCGCGATCTCCACCAGGACGCCGATCAGCCAGCCGCCTTGTATGGGGACGGCGATGTTCATCGGGCGCACCCGCCGGCCCGCTGGGCTGAGACGTGGGAGGCGCGGGCCAGGGCGGTTGTTTGCATCGGCCTAGCTAGCCGGGCCGGGCGCCTTCCGCCAAGGGATCTTGCGGCCGCCCGCGCGGCCTCCCGGATGAAGGGGCTAGGCCTTCGAGGCGCGCGCGTAGCGGCGGTTGGCTTCGCCCCAGGCGCCGATCTTCATGAAGGCGTCGACGTAGGCCGCCGCCTTGGCGCCGTAATCCATCTGATAAGCGTGCTCATACATGTCGAGCGCCAGGAGCGGTGTTCCGCCGGCCAGGGTCTGGGTGTGATCCGAAGCCCAGGTGTTCACAAGCCGCCCGTCATGGGGACTGTAGGTCAGCAGCACCCATCCCGATCCGCCGCCCAGCGCCTTGCCCATGCCCGCAAACTCGGCGGCCCAGCGATCGACGCTGCCGAAATCGCGTTCCAGCGCCTGGGCGAGGGCCGGGCTTGGCGGGGTCGGCCCGGCGAGACCCGCGAAATAGATTTCGTGCAGGATCATCGAGTTCCAGGCGATCAGCTCTTCCCGCTTCAGGCCGTTGATCTGAAAGTTGGGAGCCGTGGCCGGATCGAGCCTGGCGAACTCCGCGCGGATCGCACCCAGCCGCTTCACGGCGCTCACGTAGTTGTTGTCGTGGTGGCTGACGAGCAGCTTCTCGGAGAGGCCGGGCACGCCCTTGGGATCGAAGGGCAGGGCGACCGGCGCGAAGGCCGCGGACGGCGCGGTCTGGGCCTGGGCCGTGGCCGCAAGGGCGGCGCCGGCGAGCGTCATGCCGCCCAGGAGAAGCCGGCGGTCTATGGTCGGTCGGGTCATCTTCTTGCTCCGGTCAGAGGCGCAGTCCCAGGCGGGGACCGATCCAGGTCATCATCAGATAGAGGGCGATGGTAAGGCCGCAGCCGGCGCCCAAAGCCACCCAGAACGGGGCCCCGCGCTTCAGCATGGCGGGGATCAGCAGGAACATCGGCAGGGACGGCAGGACGTACCAGAACGTGGCCCCGGCATGGATCGCCATGCGCTCAGGATCGCGGGTGTCGCGCCACAGCCAGATCATACCCAGCACCGAGACCAGGGGCAGGGACGCGATCAGGGCGCCAAATCCGGGCGCGCGCTTGGCGACCTCGGAGACCGTGGCGATGATCACCCCCGACAGCGCGGCCTTCAGGATCAGGTAGAGCATGGAGCTGCCCCGGATCAGTAGAGGAATGGGATGATACGCTTGGTGTGCGCCATGTAGGCACGGTAGGCCGGACCTATGCCGTCGGCCAGGGCCTGTTCCTCGATCCTCATGCGGACTGCGAAGCCTACAAAGGCTGGAAGGGCGACGATCAGCGGCGCCAGGGCATAGCGAAGGGAAAGGCCGATCCCCACGGCGGTCAACAGCGCGCCTGCGTAGGACGGGTGGCGGATCAGGCGGTAGGGGCCAGTCTCGATCACAGGTTGGTCGCCCGTCACCCTGACCACGAACGTGAAATAGCGGCCCAGCGTCGCTACGCTCCACACTCTGAGCGCCATGCCGCCCAGGGCCAGGACCGCACCGATCCACATCGACGCCTCGCCGAGGGCGGGTCCCGGCGGCGCGCCGCGGCGCCATAGGCCGAATGCTGCCGAATAGCCGAGCGCGATCAGCGCCCAGACAAGATAGAGGCTGCCGCGGTCCTTCACGTCGGCGTCGGGCCGGCGGCGATAGCCGGCGAACAGCTCCTGGGCAGCAAGGATCAGCGCCAGGGCCACCGGGACGAGGCGGTGCATGGGCCAGGCCTGGCTCATCGCCTAGCTGTCCAGAGGACGGTCTTCGCCCATGATGTGCTGATAGACGGCCGTGGCCATCCCCCGCACCGTCCGCGCCGCGGTGGTCAGCGCCACCTCGCCCACCAGGCTCGCGCCCTCGGCGGCCATCTGGTCCAACTCGTCGGCGAAGGCCGTCAGTTTCTGGTAGACCTGGATGTCAGATACGGACTTGGCGTTCATCGGGGTCCTGATGCCGGATTCCGCGCGGTTTGTCAGTCCCGGCGCAGCGCGGAGGCGAATTCGTTGAAGCGCGGCTAACCACGTATTTTCACCGTGAATTGACGGGCTTGGCCTAGAAAGCCGGCATCGAAACGCGGGATTGCGGCCTTTGGACCTGACCGACCGTCTCAAGCTTACCCGGTTCGCCGCCGCGTTAGTGGTGTTGGCAGGAGCTATCCTGGTGGTGACGCCCGGGGCGCTGGCCACGGCCTTCCTGCCGGACACCCTGACGGTCCATGGCATGATCTTCTACGCCGTGACCGCGGCGGCCTATCTGATGCTGCCGTTCATGCGCCGGGGCGATATCGCCATGGTGGCCATGTGGCTGGTTCTCGCTGCCGGCGTGGAGCCCTGCTTCAAAGGCGAGGAGTTGTCGGCGCCCAAGATGTTCGCCGACATGGCCGGCGTCGCCCTGGCCGCCGCGCCGATTTACATCGCCCGCTTTCGGCAGATCGCCCAAGGCGACATGAGGTCTTTCCGTCGCCGCGGGGACGAGGTCGAGACGGGCGCCGCAATCGAGGGCGCACCGGCCGCCGCCTAGGCCTGACCGGCGTTCGCGCGCCGTCCGTCAGGATCCCTCGGGAAGAGCGAAGGCGCGGACATTGCTGGGCAGCCTCATGGCCGCCCGTGTGGCTTCCCTCAGGTTCTGGAAGCGGGCCGCGGCTTCGGCGCTGACCGCCCATTCCACGGGGCCCGCATCGCGGACCAGGTACTCCAGGCCGTTCAGCCTGTTACGCGCGACAACAGCCAACGAGGCCATGATCTGTCTCCGGCGCTTGCGGAGCCGATTGTGCTAATGCGGCTCACCGAGCGGCGGCGTTTCAAGACCCATGCCGTTAGGGCGCCCCCGTCTAGGCCGGTGGTCCGGCAAGCCTGGCCAGCAGGGCTGCGCCGGCTGCGGTGATGTCCCAGCCCTCGCGGCTGCGCTCGGCCAGGCCCAGTTCGGTGAGCGCCCGGGCCGCGGCGATGTTGACGAACGGCACATGACCGCCCGACTTCTTCAGCGCCAGGTCGCGCAGCGCGGCGAGTTGGCCGCTGCTCAGATCGTCCATGCCGTGAACCTTTGGCGCGCAACAGCGGCTCCCGTGCGGCGAGCGCCGCCTCGGGTCTTCAGCCTAGCTGAGGATCTTGAGAATCAAGCCCAGCGCGGCCATGGCGATGCAGGCCCACATGGCCAGCGAAAAGCCGATCGCCGCCAGCAACCCTACCACGCGGCGCGAGCGGCCGGCTGGGGTCTGGGGTTGGCCCAGGGTTTCCGAAGGTGACGCCATGGTCGGCCTTTGCACCAGTTTCGTCGCCATCCCTAATCAGGGGTCTGCGCCCGCAAGAACTCAGATCGCCAAGACTTGGCTTATTGTGCAAGTCTTCTCAAGTCCCGTCCAACGATTTGATCGAACAGCCTGACGCCCTCGAGGGCGCCAGCGGGGAAGTGCGATCAGGCGACCGCCTGGACCTGCGGCGACTCCCGAATCTCTTCGGCAGGAGCCGGCCGCTTGGCCAGTCCGCTCACCCCGCCCGACGACAGGAGACCAACGTCGGCCATCAACAGCGGGATGGTCCACTTGTGGGGTGCGGCGAGATAACGCGGCTGCCACAGCGGCTCATACTTGCCCTTGTAACGGCGCACGCCCTGGAAATTGTAGATTTCCTCGCCCCGCTCGAAGAGCAGGTTGCCGACCCGCGACATGATCGGCGCCAGCGGCCGGTCCTCGAGGCCCGAGAGGGGCGCCATGCCGAACTCGAACGCCTCGTAACCCTGCTCGCGGCCCCAGTTGAGGAGTTCGACGAACAGGTAGTCCATGATGTTCTTGGGCGCCTCGTCGGCATAGCGCATCAGGTCCATGGAAAAGGCGCTGCGCGAGGCGGTGGTCCACAGGGTGGCGAAGGCGACGATCCGCCCGCCGACCCGGACCAGCGCCACGGGGAACTCCGCAACATAGCCCGGCTGGAAGCCGCCCATCGTGAATCCCTTCTCGCCGCCGGCATGGTGCGACAGCCATTCGTCCGACACTGCCTGCAGAACCTGCAGAAGGTCGCGAACGCCCTGACCCTCCACCACTTCGAAGGTGGCGCCTTCGTCGATGCCGCGTTTCCAGGTGCGCTTGAGCATGCCGCGTTTGCGGCCTTCCAGCTTGAAGGTGTCCAGAGGCACTGCGGCAGACTCCCCGACCTTCTGGATCGAGAAGCCGAGTTCGACGATGTCGGGGAGGTCCTCGGCGCTCAGGCCGTAGAAGCCCGGCCGCGCGGCGTGGGAATCGGCCAGTTCGCGGAACCGCCATAGGAGATCGAGCCGCTCCTCGCGTTTGCCGACGGGCGCGCCCAGCGCCAGCCATGTGCGGCCCCGGACCCCGAACATCAGGAAGGTGTCGCCGGACGGCGAAAACAAGAACCGCTTGTCGCCCAGCAGAGCGAGATTCGAGCCGGGTTCTGCCACTTCCGCGTTGGCGAGGACGTGGCGGACGCGCTGGTAGTCTGGATCGGCCTCGCCCACCACGGGCGGGGTCGCCGCGGCGGCGAACAGCCGCCACAGGCCGAGTGCGAAGAGGGCGGCGGCCGCGCCGACCCAGGAGCGGATGGCGCGGGCCGCATCGGCGTCGACCATGACCTTCCACCAGGGCATGTTGGCGTAGTCGGCGTGCTGGAACGACCAGAAGCCCAGCGCGCCGGCGCCCAGCACGGCGCAGGCCGCAGAGAACAGCCAGCCCGGCGTGATCTCCATCCGGTTGAGGCGCGCTGCGCGGGGAAAGGCCTCGCGGAACGGCGCCATGAGTATGGCGAGGGTCACCAGGGCTGTGGTCTCTTCCCAGTTGAAGCCCTTCAGGATGGCCAGCGTAGCGCCCACCATCAGAGCGCCGAGGGTCGCAGCCCAGGCCGCGGCCAGGCGGGCGCGCAGGCCGAAGGCCAGGATCACCAACACCAGGCCCGCGATGCTGGACAGGAAGTGGCTGGCTTCGATCAGATAGACCGGGGTGATCTGGATCAGGCGCATGAAGCGCACCGGCTCTGACGGAGTCGCGCCGGAGGCCAGCAACATCACGCCGGCGGCGAGCGTCAGGATGGCCGAGGCCCAGGGGGCCACCTCAAGGGCGGCGGGCCGAAGGTCTTTGAGGAAGCGCATCAAGGCCTTGGGTCAAGCGACGGTCGATGGGCCTTATAGCGCTGATTTGCGCAGAATGGGGGCTTCAATGACGCCGGCCTGCCGGCTTGCCCTCCATGGGCTCCGCGCTAAGGTGATCGCAGATCAGTTGAAAAAAAGGTGGGAGGACGCCATGGCTGACCTTGGCGGCGCGGACGGCCCGGCGTTCCGGGTGCAGGTGCGCGACTGGCTGAAGGCCAACTACCCGCCCGAACTTCGCGATCCCGCCAGGACCGATCCCGAGGCGGTCTGGGGCGGACGCGCTTTCGTGGGCTCGGACGACCCTCAGAGCGTCTGGATGCGCCGCGCGGCCGAGCGGGGCTTCACGGCTCCGGCCTGGCCCCGGGACTATGGCGGGGGTGGCTTGTCTCCGGCCCAGACCAGGATCGTGGAGCAGGAAATTGCCGCCGGCGGTTACCGCACACCGCTTGCCTCCTTCGGGGTCTGGATGCTGGGGCCGGTGCTGCTTGAGTACGCCACGGAGGACCAGCGGCGCGAACACCTCCCCAAGATCGTGCGCGGCGAGATCCGCTGGTGTCAGGGCTATTCCGAACCGGGCGCGGGCTCCGACCTCGCCGCCCTGGCGACGCGGTGCGAGGACATGGGCGACCATTGGCTTATCAACGGCCAGAAGATCTGGACCAGCTACGCCGACAAGGCCGACTGGTGCTTCTGCCTGGTGCGCACCGACACGGCCAAGAAGCACGAGGGCGTCTCCTTCGTGCTAATCGACATGACGTCTCCGGGTGTCGAGACCCGGCCGATCCGTCTGATCAGCGGCGACAGCCCATTCTGCGAGACTTTCTTCACTGACGTGAAGATCCCCAAGGGCAATCTGGTGGGCAAGGTCAACGCGGGCTGGGAGATCGCCAAGCGCCTGCTGCAGTATGAGCGGCAGAACATCTCCGGCGGGTTCGGCGGCGGCGGCGGGGCAGGCGGCATCGCCGGCGACCTCGGCAAGATCGCCGCCGACTACGTGGGTCTGGACGAAACCGGCCGGCTGGCCGACGCTGACCTGCGCAGCCGCATCACCCGCAACAAGATGGACTTCCGGGCCCTCCAGCAGACCATCGCGCGGGTGGCGGCGGAGTCGCGGGCTTCCAACGGGCCTAACGCTGCGACCTCGATCATCAAATACGCCGCCGCCGCCATGGCCCAGGAGCGGTCCGAACTGATGGTCGAGGCCATGGGCGCGCAGGGTCTGGGATGGGCGGGCGACGAATACAGCCCGCTGGAGCGACAGGCCGTTCGCGGCTGGCTCCGCTCGAAAGGAAACTCCATCGAAGGGGGCACCTCGGAGGTGAACCTCAACGTCATTGCCAAGCGGGTTCTTGGCCTGCCCGACCCGAAATAACGGCGACCGCGCGCCTCTGGAGGACAAGACCCATGGCCGTTCTGAGCGAGGAACAGAGCATGCTGCGCGACGCCGCCAAGGCGTGGACGCAGGAGAAAAGCCCGGTGAGGGCCCTGCGCGGCCTTCGCGATTCCCGTAGCGATCACGGATACGACACCGAGGCCTGGAACGAGATGGCGCAGATGGGCTGGGCGGGCGTGATCGTCCCGGAGGCCTACGGTGGCTCGGAGTTCGGCTTTCTTTCCATGGGCCTGATCCTGGAGGAGCTGGGACGGACGCTGACCGCCTCGCCGCTGCTGGCGTCGGGCCTGGCGGCAGCCTCGGCCCTGACCCTGGGGGGCTCGGAGGCGCAGAAGGCCGAATGGCTGCCCAAGATCGCCGATGGCTCGACAATCGCCACTCTGGCCATCGACGATGGGCCTCATCACGCGCCCGAACGGACGGCCCTGGCGGCCACGGCGTCAGGGGACGGCTATCGCCTTAACGGGCGCAAGACCTTCGTGCTGGAGGGCATGGCCGCCGACCTGCTGGTCGTCTCGGCCAGGGGACCGAAGGGCATTGGACTCTTCCTCGTGCGCGCTGACGCCGCCGGGGTGAACCGCACACGCCTGCAACTTGCCGACAGCCGTGGGGCGGCCAACGTCACCTTCGAAGAAACACCGGCCCAGGCCCTGGCCGGCGGGGCGGGATTGCTGGACCAGGTTCTGGACCGCGCCCGGGCCGGCGTGGCCGCCGAGATGCTGGGGAGCGCATCCCAGGCCTTCGAGACGACGCTCGACTACCTGAAGGTCCGGGTGCAGTTCGGCCAGCCGATCGGCGCCTTCCAGGCCCTGCAGCACCGCGCCGCCAAGATGTTCACCGACCTTGAACTGTCCCGCTCAGCCGTGGAGGCGGCGCTGGCCGCCCTCGACGTCGACAGCCCCGAGGCGCCGGAACTGGTCAGTCTGGCCAAGGCGAAGATGGGCGACACTTTCCACCTTGTGTCCAACGAGATGGTCCAGATGCATGGCGGCATCGGCATGACCGACGCCCACGAAGCGGGCTTCTACCTGAAGCGGGCCCGCGCGGCGGAGGCGGCCTTCGGTAACCAAGCCTACCATCGCGACCGTTACGCTCGGCTTCAGGGGTACTGAAAATACCTTAGTTCGGGACCGGGGCCATGGTCGGCGCGGCGGGCGCGGTTGCGTCTCCCGGCGGCGTCGCGTCCGGCGGGGGAGGCGCAGGCGCGGGGGGCGGCGGTCCTGGCGGGATCGCGGTGGTGGGCAGACGCTTCAGCGCTGCGCGCATCACGGTCTGCCAAAGTTCGGCGGGCGCGGAGCCGCCGGTGACGCCGCGCATGGGCTGGGCGTCATCGCGGCCCATCCAGACCACGGTGGCCAGGTTGCCGGTGTAGCCGCAGAACCAGGCGTCCTTGTAGTCCGATGTGGTGCCGGTCTTGCCGGCGATATCGAAGCCTCGGACAGCGGCGCGGGTTCCGGTGCCGGAGGCGACGACCGTGCGCATCATCCGGTGCATCTCCTCAAGCGGCGGGTTGAGGATCGCCTGGGCCGGCGCCTGGGCGCGGTGCTGGAACACCACCTGGCCCGACGCTGTGCGGATTCGCTCGACCCCATAGGCCGCCACCCGGACCCCGCCGTTGCCGAAGGCGTCATAGGCCTGGGCCATCTCGACCGGGGTGACGAGGGTGGTTCCCAGCGCCATGGCCGGGTCGGTGTTGATCGTCGAGACGATGCCCATGCGGTGGGCGGCGGCCGCCACATTGTCGCGGCCCACCTCGTCGGCCAGCCGCGCGGCGATGGTGTTCACCGAATGGGCCAGGCCCTGCTCCAGGGTCGTGGGACCCAGGAATTCGGGCTCGAAGTTGCGCGGGCTCCAGCCGTTGATAGTCACCGGCTCGTCGACCACGGCGGTGTCGGGCGTGCGGCCCGCTTCCATGGCGGCCATGTAGACGAAGGGCTTCCACGCCGAGCCCGCCTGGCGATGGGCGTCCACCGCGCGATTGAACGGCGCGCTGACGTAGTCCGCGCCGCCGACCATGGCGCGCACCCGGCCCTGGCCGTCCACGGCGACGACGGCGGCCTGGCCGATGCCGGCCTTCTGGTAGCGGGCGACGGCGGCGCGGACCGCATCGGCGGCGGCGGCCTCGGTGGGCAGGTCGAGCGTGGTCTCCACCACCATGTCCTGGCGCGGCGTCCCGATCGCGGCCCGGGCCTGGCCGTCTATCCAGTCGATGAAGTATTGGGCGCCGGACGAGGCGGCGAACTTGTAGACCTTGGGCGGGCTGGCCAGGGCCTTAGCCCGTTCGGCGGCGGTGATGGCGCCGGTCTCGACCATGGCGTCCAGCACCAGGCGGGTGCGCTGGGCCGACTTTTCCGGCTGTTCGATGGGGTTGTAGTTGGTCGGCGACTTCAGGAGGCCGGCCAGGGTGGCAGCTTCCCGGATCGTCAGCTTCGACGCCGGCTTGTTGAAGAACCGCTGCGAGGCGGCCTCCAGCCCATAGGCGCCGGAGCCGAAATAGACCCGGGAAAGGTAGAGGGCGAGGATCTGCTTCTTCGAATAGGCCCGCTCCAGCTGGACGGCCAGGACCAGCTCGTTGGCCTTGCGCTGGAAGGTCTGGTCCGGGCTGAGGAACAGGTTGCGGGCCAGCTGCTGGGTGATGGTGGACGCGCCCTGGGACCGGCCGCCGCCCACGTCGGCGACGATGGCGCGCGCGATGCCGACGGGATCGAATCCGGCATGGGAATAGAAGCGCCGGTCCTCGATGGAGACGAAGGCGGCGGGCACGTAGGCGGGCAGGCGGTCGAGGTTCACCGGCGGGGCGTAACGGCCCCCGCGCACCCCGATCACGGCCCCGGACCGGTCGACGTAGGTCACCTGCGGGTCTCGCTTGATGTCCGGGAGGCGCGAGAGGTCCGGCGCGGCGGACATCAGGGAGACGGCAACGGCCAGGCCGATCAAGGGTGAAGCTCCTCAAGGATCGACATGGGCCCCCGCCACCGATCCGCTGGTCTCCTTTTGTCGGCAGTCGCCGCCGGCGCATAGATAATTCGCGGTAATCTGGCGGCCACTTCCGGGCTTGCGACTAGTCCAGCGTGCGCCGGTAGCGGGCCATGGCCACGGCCGTGACCACGCAGACGAAGGCCAGCAGGGCGGCCAGTTCGCGCCACATGTCGCCGACGCCCTGACCCTTGAGCAGCGCGCCGCGCACCACCCGCAGGAAGTGGGTCACCGGGATCGCCTGGCCAATCCACTGGGCCCAGAGCGGCATGCCCCGGAACGGGAACATGAAGCCCGAGAGCAGGATCGAGGGCAGGATGTAGAACATGGTCATCTGCATGGCCTGCAGCTGCGAGCGCGCCGCCGTCGAGATGGCGAACCCGAGCGCCAGGGAGCCCACGATAAACAGGCCAACGCCCAAGGAGAGGCCGAACCAGCCGCCCTGCATGGGCACGTCGAACAGGAACCGCGCCAGGGTGAGGATGATCACGGTCTGGACTAGGCCGATCACCACATAGGGCGCGAGCTTGCCGGCCATCACCTCCAGCGGCTCCACCGGCGTGGCCAGGAGGCTTTCCATGGTCCCGCGCTCGGTCTCGCGGGTCAGGCTGAGCGAGGTCATCATCACCAGGGTCATGGACAGGATCACCCCCAACAGGCCCGGCACGATGTTGTAGGCGGTGATGGCCTCGGGATTGTAGCGGCCGTGCACGACCACCTCGAAGGGCGCGGGCCCCTGGCCGCGAGGGCCGAGCGCGCCCCTGAGGTCATGGGCCAGGGCCTGGACCGGCAGGGAGGCCAGCGCCGCGAGCGCGCCGCTGGTGGCCGACGGGTCGGTGGCGTCGGCTTCCACCAGAATCTGCGCCTGGTCGCCACGGGCCACGCGGCGGGTGAAGTCCGCGGGGATGGTGACGGCGAACTGGGCGCGGCCCTGGCGGATCATCTCGTCCAGCTCGGCCGGCGAACGGGCCTGGGCGACCAGGTCGAAATAGGCGCTGTGGTCCAGCGCCCCCAGGATCGAGCGGGCGAAGACGCTGTCCTCCTGGACCAGGACCGCGGTGGGCAGGTGGCGCGGCTGGGAATTGATCGCATAGCCGAACAGCAGGAGCTGGATCACCGGCAGGCCCAGCATCATGGCGTAGGTCAGCCGGTCGCGCGTCAGCTGCTTCACCTCCTTGATCATGACCGCGAGCACGCGGGTCGCCCAGGATCCGCTCATGCGAAGTTGTCCTCCGCCTGGCCCTGCAACTGGATGAAGACGTCCTCCAGCGTGGGCTCGATCTCGGTCCAGGCAAAGGGCGCCTGCTTCCAGGGCGCGATGGCGGCCTCCAGGGCCGCGCGGTCGGCGCCGCTGACGTGAAGGGCCGCGCCGAAGGGCGCGACGGTCTCGACCCCAGGCCTGGCCCCGATCTCGTGGGCGAGCCGGCCGATGTCGGGCCCCTGGCCGGTGAAGGTGACAAGGTGCGAGGCGGCGATCACCTGATCCACCGTGCCGCGCGCCATCAGCCGGCCATAGCTGATGTAGGCGATCTCGTGGCACCGCTCGGCTTCGTCCATGTAGTGGGTGGAAACAAGAACGGTCAGGCCCTGGCCGGCGAGCACGTGGATCTCGTCCCAGAAGTCGCGCCGGGCCTTGGGGTCGACGCCGGCTGTGGGCTCGTCGAGGAGCAGCAGGCGGGGCTCGTGCAGGGTGGCGGAGGCCAGCGCCAGCCGCTGCTTCCAGCCACCCGACAGCGCGCCGGCCAGCTGATCGCGCCGCGCGGTCAGGCCCAGCCGCTGCAAGGCCTCGTCCACCCGCTGCGCGCGGCGGTCCAGGCCATAGACGCGGGCCGTGAACTGCAGGTTCTCAGCGATGGTCAGGTCCTCGTAGAGCGAGAACCGCTGGGTCATGTAGCCGGTGTTGCGCTTGATCTGGTCGGCCTCGCGGATGATGTCGAAGCCCAGGCAGGTCCCGGAACCGGCGTCCGGCGTGAGTAGGCCGCAGAGCATCCGAAGCGTCGTGGTCTTGCCCGATCCGTTGGGGCCCAGGAAGCCGCAGATCCGGCCTTGCTCGACCTGGATCGAGAGGTCCTGGACGACGTGCTTGTCCCCGAAACTCTTGTCGAGGCCGGCCACGTCGATGGCCAGGGTCACTTGAGCGGCTCCACGTCCACCGGCTGGCCAGGGTTGAGCCGCGCCGAGGGCTGGGCTTCGACGAGGTAGACCAGCCGGTCGCGGGCCTCGCGACTGTAGATCACCGGCGGGGTGAACTCGGGGCGAGGGGCCACGTAGTTGATCTTCGCCGAAAGACCCTTCGCGCAGCCGTCGCAGGTGAAATGCACGACCGTCCCGATGCGATAAGCCGACAAGGCGCGCTCCGGCACGAAGACGCGCAGCTTGATCCGGGCGTCGGGCAGGAGCGAGAGGATCGGCTGGTTGGCCGGCGCCCACTCGCCCTGCTGGAAGAAGACGTCCTCCACCCGCGCCGCCTCCGGCGCCGTCGGGGCCACGTCGCCGAGCCGCGCGGCCGCGCCGTTCAGCCCGGCCTGGGCCTGGGCGACGCGGGCGTCGGCCGCGCGGATCTGGTCGGTGCGTGCGCCCAAGGCGGCGGCGTCGCGCTGCCGCTTCGCCGCGGTCGCGGCGGCCTCGGCGGCCTGGGCGTTGGCCCGGGCGTCGTCGAGGGCGGCCTTGGACTCGAACCCCTTGGCCGCGAGAATGGAAACACGCCGCAGGAGGGCTTGCGCGTCGCGGGCCTTGGCCTCGGCGGCGGCAATGTTGGCGTCCAGCACCGCCAGTTCCGCGGGCCGCTGGCCCTTGCGGGCGTCCACGGCCTGGGCCTGGGCGGCGGAGACCTCGGCGGCGGCCTGGTCGCGGGCCGAGGCCGGCTGCTGGGGGTCGACGACGAAGAGCCTGGCGCCCGCGGCCACCGCCTGCCCGCGGACCACCGCCATGGCGGTCACCCGCCCGGCCACCGGCGCGGCCAGGTAGAGGGGCTCGCCCTCGATATAGCCGGTCAGGACCTCCGGCCGGCCGAGGCGTGGGATGAGGGTCAGGCCGGCGACCAGCGCCAGGGCGACGGCCAGCAGGCCCGCGATCAACAGTCTTTGCCGTGTCATGCGGCCATCCCCCGGATCATGGTCTCGACGTGCTGATGGGCCACGGCCGGCAGGTCGAAGGGCTCGGCGCCCACGGGCACGAAGGTCTCGCGCCACATCACCCCCATCAGGATCGGGCCGACCAGCTGGATGGCAAAGGTGCGCGGGTCGCCGGGCCGCACCTCGCCGCGGGCTTGCGCCGCCGCGACCGCATCCGTGAGCGCGCCCAGGGCATGGACGACCAGCTCGTCATGCCAGACCCGGGCGAGTTCGGGGAAGTTCCTGGCCTCGCCGATCACCATCTTGGCCACCGCACCCAGGGGCGCGACGTCGACCAGGGCGGCGATCCGCGCGCCCGCGGCCCGCAAGAGGTCGGGCAGGGGGCCGGGGTGGGCGGCGACCATCGCCCGGATCGCCAGCATGTTGGGGGCGATCATCTGGCCGACGACGGCGCGGAAGATCTCCTCCTTGGTCTCGAAGTAGAGATAGAGCGCGCCTTTCGAGACCCCGGCCCGGGCCGCGATCTCGTCCAGCCTGGCCGCGGCGAAACCCCGCTCCGCGAACACCGCCAGGGCGGCCGCCAGGATCTCACCCGGCCGGTCGGCCTTGCGGCGCCTGAATTTGGGTTCTCCGGCGGGGAGCATAGTAAGCTCTCGTAATAACTGACCGGTCAGTTATTAGTGGAGGCGGGCTTTCACGGCAAGGCTGAATGGCGGTCGGGCTCTGGAATCACGGAACGCAGGGAAAGAGCACGGTGGGATCGCGCTCCCAACCGCTCCCACACGTCGTCATCCTCCGGTCAGCTGAAAGCTGATCCGGGGGACCCAAGCTGAGCTCGGGCGTGAGGCCCTGGGTTCAGATCAATCTCAGCTTGGGTCCCCCGGATCGCGTCTTCGCGCGACCGGAGGATGACGAAGTCTAGGAGGAGTTCGGCGGAAGTGGGCCGGACGTTGTCGCGCCCATCGGCATGATCAGGATGTCGTCCTGCGGCCTTGCCAGCCCCAGCGCGATGCAGGGGCGGCGGATGTGGTCTTCGACCGGGCCCTCAGCG
>CANJLK010000014.1 GCA_947475465.1 Caulobacteraceae bacterium
ACCGAGCGTACCCAGATCCGTCATCACACCGCCGGTGTCGAGGAAGGCGTGAGTGGCGGCATTGCCGGCTGTGTTGGAATAGCCGGTCACCTGGCCGCTGCCATTGATGCCGTTGCCTTGACTGTAGGTTCCGCCAAGCGTTCCGAGGTCGCTCATCACTCCGCCGGTGTCGAGGAAGGCGTGAGAGGCGGCGTTGCCGGTGGTGTCGGCTTGGCCCGTCACCTGGCCGCTGGCATTGATGCCATTGCCGGCGCTGTAGGTTCCACCGAGCGTGCCCAGGTCGCTCATCACTCCGCCGGTGTCGAGGAAGGCGTGATAGGCGAGGAAGCCGAGGGTGTACGCATAACCCGTCACCTGGCCGCTGTCATTGATGCCCGAGCCGTAGCTGGAGAACCCGCCGAGCGTGCCCAGATCGGTCATCACCCCGGCCGAGTAGAGGAAGGCGTGCGTGGCGGCGTTGCTGCCCGTGGCGGCGTAGCCCGTCACCTGGCCGCTGGCATTGATGCCGGTGCCGTAGCTGTCGGTCCCGCCGAACGTCCCCAGGTCGGTCATCGCCCCGCCGGTGTAAAGGAAGGCATGATCGGGGGTGAAGCTGACCGCTTGGGCAGAGCCCGTCACCTGGCCGCTGGCGTTGATGCCGTTGCCGACGCTGAAGTTCCCGCCGAGCGTGCCCAGGTCGGTCAGGATATAGTTCACCGCAGCCCCTGCTGGCGCGGCCAGGGCCATAGCGAGAGCCGCAGCCGCAATCGCGGCCCATTGACGTGAATTTTTCATACAAGGCGTCCCCAAGCCCGGCGACCGAAAGGGTCCGCCGTCAACGCCGCCTGACCGCCGTAGGGGGTAACGCTACTGGATCCACGAACTCGATTATGGATTGCAAGTAAACCGTATTCCCCCAGAGCGCGACCGAGGGGGTCCTTCCCTGCGAGGGCTTCGCCAGCTTCGCGGCTCCGCCCTCCGTTCTGCACAGCACCACCTAAAGTGGGGAGCCTGCGAACCGCGCCGTTGGGGGAAAATCCCAAGCTGTGACCCTGGATACTCGCCTGGCTAAGCTGGAGGTCGTGCCCGCGGTGGTGTATCGATCGTTCATCTGGATCGATCGCGGCCCTTCCGGCGAGAGTCTAGAGCAGGCCAAGAAGCGTAAGTTCGGCGACGCCGTGCCTGAGGGCCTTGTGATCATCGTGGTCGAGGACAATGGTCGCGGGCGCCTGTAGGTTTAACCCCCCCCCCGGCCCCCTTTTTGGCAACGCTTTGGTGCGGACTTACCTGGCCTCGGAATTTTATCAAATACTCAGGTCTAGGCAAAAAGGCGAGCCTCGGCGACCGGCCGGCGCCCGATCCTGGTTCGGCTCAAGAGCTGCTCCAGCACCTCCCCTTGGTAGGATCGGCAGGCCAGCCAAATGCCGCCGCCACAGCTGAACGCAGCGTCTGGTGCGGCGTAGCCAGCCTGCGCGGGGCGTCGAAGTAGCTGGCCATTCATTGACCAAAACGACCTGTGTCGGCTGATGGCTGACTGACGCGGATAGCCATTAAATCAATCCGGCCAGGGCTCCGCAGACAGCGGCAGCTCGTTCAGCTCCGCGCGGGCCTCGCGCCACGACGGATAGTGCTCGTCGAGGATCGCCACAAAGCGATCGCTGTGGGTCGGCTCTAGTAGGTGCGCTATCTCGTGGACGATCACGTACTCCAGCAGGTCCTTGGGCTTCTTCGCCAATTCGGTATTGAGCCGGATGTGGCCCGCGCCTGGGTTACAGCTCCCCCATCGTGTCTTCATCCGTTGCAGAAAGTAGCTAGTCACCCGCACCTTCAACCGCGCTTCCCACCGCTTGATCAGCGGCGGCGCCACCCGATGAAGCTGCGCCCTGTGCCAGTCGTGGATCACCTCGGCGCGGCGCGCGTGGTCGCTGCCAGGGCGAACTGTCAGCACGATGCGCTTGTGATCGATGGTCACGGAGGGCTTGGCGTCACGATAGACGACCGACAGTAGGCGTCGCCGTCCCCACAGAAAGTGGGTCTCACGTTCGATGAATTGGCGCGGCGTTTCACGGGCCTGGGCCGCCAGCCTGCCCTGCTGTTTCCGTATCCAGCCGAGCCGCGAAATCGCATAGGCCCGCGCGACCTCGAGTCGTGTCGCCGTGGGCACCGCCAGGGTCACCCGACCGTGGGGTGGATGCACCGACAGGTGGACGTTCTGAATCGCCTTGCGCACCACCGGAATGCACAAGTCGCCGATCTGTATGGTCTCGCTCATCAGTAGCCCGGCTGGTTCCTAATGATGTCGAAGATGGCCTGCGTCGCCGCTCGGTCCTTGGCCATGATCGGGAACAGCGCGTTGAGCACCTGCGTCTCGCGCGCTTGATCTCCGCGCCATCCCGCCGGCGCCCTTTCACGCATGGCGCGGTCCAGGGTCAGCGCGAGCGCCGCCCTCGCGTCATCGTCGGTCGGGCATTGGAACGTGGCGGCTGGCAGGGTGGCCAGATTGTTGAACAGCACGATGGCCTCGCGGTGGCCATTCAGGCTGGCGGGGTAGCTGTCGGCTTCCTTCTGCGCCATGCGCCTGACCAGGTCTTCGGCAGCCTTCAGGAAGGCCTCGTAGGCGGCCGCATCGGCGCGGCTGCGCTGGATCAAATCATCCAGCAGCTGGGACATCTCCGCGTAGAACCTGGGGTCGGTCAGCTGATCGCGGATTATGGTCTTCCGGACGTTGTTGATGATCCCTTCGGCGATGGCGTTCTTCGAAAGCTGCCCCTTCTCGTTCAGCTTCTTGGCGATGGCATCGTGAATGCCGGTGTCGATGATCAGCTCCACCAGGGAGTGGTTGTCGACGCTGCCCAGCGGATTGGCGGGATCGGCCTGGATGTAGGTGTTCAGGAGGTGGCGCATGTCCGCCTCAAAGGGTTTGACGTCCAGCTCCTCGCCCGAGTGCTTCTTGATGGCGGCGCGGATGTCGCCATAGAGCTCCACTTCCTTCTGTAAGGCGGCGGCCTCGGCGTCGCTGTAGCCGGCGTCGGGAAGGTTCTGAGCAATTGCCGCGAAAGCCCGGACGAAGCTCGCCACGGCCTTGTAGAACGACACGCGCAGCGGCTCGGTTTCGTGAAGCGCGTTGGGGTCGCGAGCGTCACCGCAGAAGTAATGCAGGAACTGCTCCACCTCGCGGGGCGGCGGGATCGGCTCACACAGGTAGCGCAGCGCTTCCCGGGTAGCTTCAAGCCGGTCCTTGCCTTCTGTCAGCCAGTCTTTGAGCAGGATATTGTTGTCGCCGCCATCGCCCTGGTCGATGTCAAGTTCGTCGGAGCTGTAGACCGCGATGGCCTCCTGCACGTCCCCGTACATCTGCTTGAAATCCACGATGTAGCCGAATTCCTTGTCGGCGCCGTCAAGGCGGTTTGTGCGGCAGATCGCCTGGAACAGGTTGTGATCGCGCAGCTCGTTGTCGAGATAGATGTAGGTGCAGCTGGGCGCATCGAAGCCGGTGAGCAGTTTGCTCACGACGATCAGCAATTTGAGGTTGGCGGGCTCCTCGATGAACCGCCGTTTCGCCTCGTCCTCATACGCCTTCGTGGTCTGCCCGGCGCTGAGGACGTGCCGCGTGTAAGTATCGAATTTATAGCGTTCGTCGCTCTGCGCCGGCTCGCGCGAAATCGCGTTGTGGTTCGGCTCATACGAGGTGATGACGCCGCAGTAGGGGCCAAACGACGTGTTCTGGAACAGCCGGAAATAGTGGCAGGCGTCATAGATGCTGCCGGCAACCAGGATGGCCGTCCCGCGATCGTTGTTCAGCCGGGGCTTCAGGCTGAAATCCTCGATGATGCTGGCGATGATCCGTTGCTTGCGCTCGCCCGAGCTCATCAGGTCTTCCATGGTCGCCCAGCGCTTGCGCACAACGGCCTTCTGGAAGTTGTTGAGACCCCGGGTGGCGCGCTCGAACCAGGCGTCTATGGCCGCCTGTGAGGTCAGGCGCTGGGGCACATCGCGCGCCTCGTACTTCAAATCCAGCACGACCTTGTCGGCTACGGCCTCCTGGAATTTGTAGGTGTGGATATACGTCCCGAACACCTCACGCGTGGTCTGCTTGTCTTTGCGTAGGAGTGGCGTCCCGGTGAAGCCGATGAAGATCGCGTCCTTCAGCCACCGTTTCATCTGCATGTTCATCCCGCCCCCTTGGGTGCGGTGGCACTCGTCCACGAACACATAGAAGCGACCGTGGGTCGGCGGCGGGGGGCCTTTGAGGTCGGAGGCGTCGAACTTGTGCAGCAGCGCGCACAGCAGGCGCGGCGTGCTAGCGCCCAGCTTCTGGACGAACTCGGCCCGCGAGGTGATGCGCGGTGAGGGCGAGTCATCCCTTATCACGCCGGCGTTGCGCATCACGCCCTCTATCTGCTTGTCCA
Source organism: Caulobacteraceae bacterium (assembly GCA_947475465.1). Lineage (GTDB taxonomy): Bacteria > Pseudomonadota > Alphaproteobacteria > Caulobacterales > Caulobacteraceae > Phenylobacterium. The sequence continues at coordinate 4,389 of CANJLK010000014.1, forward strand.
GCTCATCGCGGTCCGTGACGATCAGGACGCGGGCCTCGGGATCGTGCTCCAGCAGCCACTTGGCGATCAACACCATCAGGATGCTCTTGCCGCTGCCCTGGGTGTGCCAAATGACCCCGCCTTCCTGCTGCCGCACCCGCTCCTGCGCGGCCTTCACCGCTGCGAACTGATGCGGACGGGGCACCTTCTTCCGGCCGGCGTCGAACAGGATGAAGTTCCGCACCAGGTCTAGCAGGCGCGATTTCTCGCAGAGCAGGGCCAGGGGCTGATCTAACAGCGCGCCGGCGATCAATGGGTCGCCCGGGGCCTTCCAGTCCACGAAGAACTCGGCGGGGGTGGTGACCGTGCCGTAGCGCAGGCCCTGGGCGTCGCTACCGGCGAACACCAGCTGCACGGTGCTGAAGAAAGCCTTGTTGAAAATTTCCTCCTGGTTGGTGATCAGCTGGTTCACGCCGTCGGTCACCTCCACCGAACTGCGCTTCAACTCGATCACCCCGATGGCGATGCCGTTCAGGTACATCACCAGGTCGGGCCGCCGTTCATGCCCGCCCCGCAGGGTCACTTCCTCGGCCAGCGCGAAGTCATTGGCCTCCGGGTGCTCCCAGTCCACTAGATGCACGGTTTCATGCGCCTTGCCGGCGGCAACCTGCACCGGCACGCCATAACGCAGAAGCTGGTAGGTCCGCAGATTGGCCTGATAGAGCGTGACGCCCGTGGCATCGGCCGCCGTCAGCAGCTTCTGCAAGGCGGCGGAGATGTGCGCCTCTGAGTAGCCTCGGGCTTGCAAGTTCGCGTGCAACATCTCCGTCTCGATGTTGCGGTTGTTCGCGCGCTTGCTCCAGTCGCCGAGGTAGCGGTAGCCCATGCCGTCTGGGCGGTTAGGGTCGGTAAACAGCGTGACGATGCGGTTCTGGGTCTTGCGTTCAGAGCGGGGCTGCTCAGGCATCGGCCCTCTCAGCCGACACGAGCCGCGTACTGCCGGTGAGCAGTTCCTGCATCATGCCTTGCTTGAGGGCGCGGGTCTTGGCTTGTCGCCGCTCCAAGGCCGCGAGCTCTGCGTCCATGTCCGTCAGCAAAGTGGCGATGGCGATTTGTTCGGCTGGGTCGGTTGGCCAATCTAACTCGAATGCTCGAACTTCTGCCGAGTTCACGGAGTCGAATGTCGACCCCTTCGACAACTTCGCCCAGTCAGCCTCTTTCGAAATCAAGGCATGGTAGAGAAACGTGTTCGGGTATCGGATCGCGCAAACCCCTCGACCAAGGCAGCATTCGAAGGTCGTTCTGGCAACTTCGCCGACCGGTGCGCGAACGGACATTAAGACATCACCGGCCTGGCCATGTTTGGTTACCTGTGTCGTGTAAATTCGCCGGATCGTCATGCGATCTCGGATATCGGCATTTCCCTGAATGAGGGGGAGCCCATGTCCTGAGGCGTTGTAGTTGGCAGAAGCGGGCGATTGACCCATCACGATCTCAGCCACATCCCCTAGCCGCTTCACCCGCCACTCACCCGTGAATCCTGGCAGGCGGGTTTTGCCGGTGAGGAGTTGCTGCATGGCGGCCTGCTTGAGGTCGCGCTTTTTGGCGATGAGGCGGTCCAGCGCGCCCAGCAGCGCATCCACATCGCTCAACGCCGCCGCGATCGCGCTCTGCTCCTCAATGGTTGGCGGAAACGGTATCTGAAAGTTCTCAATCTGCTTCTGGCTGATCATCGGCACGCTCGTACTTGAGGTGTCCACGACGATCTGTTTTTGCCCCTGCAGAGACTGTAGAAAGTAACGAACGTAGCTCGGCGTCGAACTTCTAAATCGGACAATGACCATACTCGGATTTATGGTCGCTTCTCCGATGTCGCTTTCAACGATCGTCAGTTTTCCGATTGTCCCCCGCTGCACAATGAGTAAATCGCCCTGCTGAACCATAATTTCAGGTGACTCAATAAATTTATCCCTAGATAGATAAGTTGGATCGGATAGATTTAGTCTCCCATCCTCATCTATATGCTTAGCACCGATTGTATAAGGTCCCAGCGGCACAAGATCTTTCTTGGTATATCCCTTCCAACCTACGCGCCCCCGGACCTCTCCGACTTCTTTGATCCTCTTCGTCGACCAATCTTCTGGTATCGCCCCCACATCGGTCTTCTTATACCCGGCCTTCAGTTCCACAGGGCACCCATCATTTTCAGGTGCCCCTCGACACGGTCGGCGAGCGCGGCGACTTCGGCGGAGACCTGCGGTAATGGCTTGGTGTAGCGTTCAGCGAGCTCACGAACGCGGCCCGTGAGAGCCTGCGAGACCCGGTCGAGTTCGCCGTGGACGCCCTGACCAAGGGTCGCCAGCCATTTGTCCTCGACCACGAGGGTCTTGACGTCTTCCTCTGTTAGCTTTGCGTATCGCTGGAGCACCTTCTCCATCAGGCTCTCCTGCGCCGCCTTGAGCTTGACGCTCGCGGTCGCCTCATCGCTGCAAACGGCGAGAAATTCAGACAGCAGCTTACGTTCGTCGGCAGCATCGGTGTCGCCCTTGATGTCCTTCAGTCGCGCCGCGACAGAAGCCTTGGTGAACTTGTCCTTGTCGTTCTTGGCGTCCTCCAGCAGGCCGCCCTCGCCACCGTGTTCCTCAGTCAACTCTTCCATCCTCTGTTCCAGGCTGGCGATCTGGGCTTGCAACTGCTCGATGGCGTCCCGTTGCGGCGCGAAATACCGAGCGATGATCAGCGCGGAGGGGGTCAACTCGGCCTTGTACTTCTTCTTGCCCACGACGAAGTCGGGCTTTTCTTTCGTCTTCTTGGATTTGTCGTCGATGATGAGCTGGGGTTTGGCCGCCTTCACCCACCCGTCCCCCGCGATCAGATAGCAGTCGTCCTGCATCGTCTCGGCCCAGTAGTTCATCTGGTGCTGATAGATGTCGTAGGCGTCGAGCAGGGGCGCGCCCGCGAAGGCCTCAAGCAACCCCTCGGATAGCGTTTCGATCAGGACCCTCGGGTGCCTGCTGGCCTCATCCGCGGCGAAGCCCTCCAGGATCGGCGCGACAGCGGCCTGCCAGTCGGCGAAGATCCTGCCCACGTCGCTTCTGAATGCGGCGAACTCGGGATGGCCGAAGATGGCGGCCTTCACCTCAGGAGCGGTCAACTCGCAGTAGCCAGCGTGCCTTGACGGCTTGAACAAGGTCGCGCGCAGGCCGGGCATGATTTCCCAATAGCCCGCCAGGGCATCGACATCGTACTGCGGAATACCGCCGCGCAGGTGCCCGTTGATGTCCTGTATGTCTTCCGGTTCGGTGCTGTCGATGTAGCGGGGGAGATTGAGGTTGTAGTCGTTCTTTGGGTCGCTGATCTCGGCCACCGGGACCATGCGGGCGTAGCGCGGGACCTCCAGCTGGCGCGTGAACGTGTCTACGATCTTGTGGATGTCCTGGTCGCGCAGGCGATTCTTGGGGCCATCCTTGATGAAGCCCTTGGAGGCATCGATCATGAAGACGCCCTTGCGGGCGGCGGCGTTTTCCTTGTCGAGAACGAGGATACAGGCCGGGATGCCGGTGCCATAGAAGAGGTTGGCCGGAAGGCCGATGATGGCCTTCAAGATGCCCGATCGCACCAGTTGCTGGCGGATGACACCCTCAGCGTTGCCGCGAAACAGCACGCCGTGCGGCAGGATGCACGCGCCCTTGCCGGTGCCCTTCAGCGACCGAATGATGTGCAGCAGGTAGGCGAAGTCGCCCTGCTTGGTGGGCGGCACGCCCCACGCGAACCGTTGATGTGGGTCCGCCGCCGGGGTGAGGCCGGTGCTCCAGGACTTATCCGAGAACGGCGGGTTGGCCACGACGTAGTCGTAGGTCCGAAGCTGCTCGCCGTTCCGGAACTTGGGTGAGGCCAGCGTGTCGCCCGACAGGATGTTGGCGGTCGGGAAGTCGTGGAGGATCATGTTCATGCGGGCCAGACCCGCCGTGGTCACGTCCTTCTCCTGGCCCTCCAGGGTGATGTGCTTGCCGGCCTGACTGGCGACTTTGAGCAACAACGAGCCGGAGCCGCAGGTAGGGTCGTAAGCGGTGGTGGACGCCAGGGCGTTGGCCGGCGAGATGCCGACCACCTTGGCCATGATCCGGCTGACTTCCGAGGGCGTGTAGAACTGCCCCTTGCTCTTGCCGCTCTCGCTGGCGAAGTGCCGCATCAGATATTCGTAGGCGTCGCCCAGGATGTCATCGTTGTCGGCGCGGTTCTTCGAGAAATCCAGCTCGGGCTTCTGGAAGATGCCGATGAGGTTGGTGAGGCGCTGCACCATCGCGTCGCCTTCGCCCAGCTTGTTGGGGTCGTTGAAATCCGGGAAGTCGGTGCGGGCGAGGCGGCTGTTGGCGTCCACCAGCGGCTGGATGATCTGGGTGTTGATCTTGTCGCCAATGTCGCTCTTGCCCTTGAGCGCGATCATGTCCTTGAAGCCGGCCCCCGGTGGGATCGTGACGGGCGGCGCGAAGTCATCACTGTCTCCGTACTTGTCGGAGACGTATTTGATGAACAGCATGAACAGGACGTAGTCCTTGTACTGGCTGGCATCCATGCCGCCCCGCAGCTCATCACAGGACGCCCAGAGCGAGGAGTAGAGGTCAGATTTCTTGATCGCCATCTGGGTGTTCTGGTCTCGGAAAATACAAAGTGCGGCGGACGCTGACTGCAATCCCCGGTTCGCGAGGCAGGAGTTCGCCCTCCACGCGTGTCGTACTACTAAGTCGCTTCGCGGCGGGCAGCGATAGCCTCGCTCGCGCCTGCCGACCTAGGCAGGCGGCCCGGACGCCCACAAAGGCGGCACGTCCCAGTTCATCTGCACGGCCCCTCACTGAAAGGCACCCAGTATGACGCGCTGGCCGATGCGGTCCGATATGCGCGATCCCAACAACAAATTCCCCGCCCACCGGGCATCTGATGTCGCTGGGGGTTGTTCACATTTACGTGGTGACCAAGTGATGACCCGAGCCAGTAAGCGAATCAGATGCGCGACAAAAACTCCTTATATAACAACGAGTTATGGAGATTTCATCGCCAAACTGGACTACCTCTACTGGGACATCGAGCTGGAGGCGTAGGCCTGCAAGTCCGCCGGCTAAGGGTAGACGATCGGGAAGTTGGGGTGGTCCAGGACCTCGCGGGGTTTCAGGCCCAGGCCGTCGGTGTTGTAGTTGGCCTGGCCGGTGTAGCGGCTGCGCGCCGAAATCCGATAGCTGGACATGGCCCAGCGGATCTTGTCGGTGCGGTTGGGCCCGCTGAAATGCCAGGTCAGGCCGTGGTGGAAGACGGCGGTGCCACGGGCCACGCCCTCCACCTTGGTGGGCTTATATTGCTCGAAAATCTCGGGATAGAGCGCGTGGGCGTCCTCGCCGCACTCGGCCATCATGCCGCCCGGCATGCTGCGGTGGGAGCCCTTGAGGTGGATCATGGGACCCATCTCCGGGGTCACGTCGATCAGGGCGCACCAGAACTGGACCGCCTCGGCGCGGTCGATGGGCAGGCTGGGGAAATCCTGGTGCCAGACGAAGGTGCGGCCCTTGCCGGACGCCTCGGGGTGCTTGGCCTGCAGGGTCTCCGAGATGATGCGGACCGATGGCACCTTCAGGAGTTTCGCCGCAGCTTCGCCGAACTTGCGCTGGGTGACGAAGTTGAACATCCAGGGGTCTTCCTGGCGGATGGCGAAGTTGGCGCGCGGGCGGCTGGCCGCCTTCTCGATGGCCGCGATGAAGGCCTGCTGATCGGCGGGGTCCGAGGGCCATTCGCGCCAGGCGATGCCGGTCCAGGCCATGAAGTGCCGGATGACCTCTTCGCAGAGTTCCGGCTTCACGAAATCGGGGATCTTCACGACGCCGTCGCGCAGGAAGGTTTCCACGTGTTCGGGGGTGACCTCGCCGATCATCGGCGACAGGTCTTCGTAGGCTTCATCCAGCGTAAGCGGGGCGTTCATGGCTTCTCTCCCGGTGACGCTCTGCGGCATCACTCTTTGATCGTTGACGTCGGCCAAGGCTGCACGTCTGGGCCCTGACTGTCAAAGGCTCCGGGCCGTGCCGGGCGGCCGCGCGGGACCCGCCAGGTCCTGGCGGAATTGACCGCAGGCCGTTGTTGTGTGGCTATCGCCGGAAAACAGGGAGGACAGCATGACGCGATCGGTGCTCGCAGACGAAGTCGAGGTTCGGCGCCTGGTGTCGATCTACGCCAGCTATGTGGACGACGGCGACCACGCGCGCATGGGCGGGCTCTTCGCCCCGGGCGGACGACTGGTCGTCTATCATCAGGGCGGCCGGCCGCGGGTGGACGAGCCGCTGCGCCAGTGGGAGGGCGAGGGGTTCAGCCGCCTGATCGCCGCCCTGGGCAAGTCCTATGTGCGTTGGGCCCACATGGTCGGAAACCACTGGGCCCTGTTCGACGGTGACCGCGCCCATGGGGAGACCTATTGCCTGGCCATGCACCTGCGCGACGGCGATCCGCAGAGCGAGGAGGTCAACCTCATCCGCTACTGGGATGACTATGTCTTCACCGCGGACGGCTGGCGTTTCGCCGCCCGGCACGCGGTCAAGCAATGGGGCGTGATCCGCCCGGTCAACGCGGGCCTTCACGAACTGGACGCCCTGCTGCACGGACGGCCGGGCGCCTAGAAGCCGCCGAACGTCCCGGTCCCTATTCGACCACGCCGATGGCCGCGCGCATCCGGGACAGGCGCTTGAGGATGCGCTCGCCTTCCTCCTCGCCGGGGGGCGGCTCGCTGTTGAGGAGGGCCAGCGAGGTGATGTGCGCTTCCAGGGCGTCGGTGTGCCACACGCCCTTGCAGAACAGGCTGTCGATCATGGCGCGGATGCCGTGGGCGACCTCGCCCAGCTGGCGAAGACCCGCGGCGCCCGCCACGTCGGCGATGTTCATGGCCGTCTGGCCCACGGACGCGCAGCGGGCGAAGATGATCTCCTCCTCGAGGGATCCGAACCAGATCACGCGCTGGACCTGCTCGCGGAGATAGACCTGAAGTTCGTCCTTCATCAGGTCGATGCGGCTTTCGGAGGCCGCGACCAGATCGTCGAACGGCACGCCCTCGACGCCCTGCACGATCTTGGCCAGGCGGTTGGGGGGATCGAAAATTCTGACCTTCGTCATGGTGCGCCTTAGCCGAAAATGGAGTCGATTTCGTTTTGTGACATGGCCCGTTCCGGCTGGGCGATGAGCCGCATGGCGTCCGCGCGCCGCTCCGGAATGCCCTCGGGCAGGGGGACCTTCTTGAAGCGGCGGTCGGGGCCGCAATAGTTGTCGCTGGTGACGAACTGGCGCGGGTTGCGGGCCAGCCACTCGATACGTCCAAGCAGCACGCCGGGTACGATGGGCTTGGTGACCACGACGTTCACGCCCGCGTCCCGGGCCCGGATGACCTTCTGGCGCGGCGTGAATCCGCTGACCAGCATGATGGGTACGGTGAAGTTCGGGTTGTTCGGATTGCCCCGGATGTGACCGGCCAGGTCAAAGCCATCATGTTCCGGCATCTCGCCGTCCACGATGATCAGATCGAACTGGTCTGAATGGAGCAGGCGAACCGCCTCTTCGACGCTGCGCGCCTGACTCGGGTTGCGGACGCAAAAGCCCAGCAGCGCCTGGGCCAGGATCTCCAACGCCTGCGGATTGTCGTCCACGATGAGCAGCCTGGCGCGTTTCAGGTCGAGGCGTTGGCCGCCTGTGGGGCGGCGCGGCTCCACGACCTCGTCGGTGTCGGTTGCGGTCATGCTTCAGGCTCATCCGAAGTGAACAGCAGGTCAGCGGCGGTCTGATCCAGGCCGTCCGGCGTATCGGCCGGTCCGTTGAGTAGGGGGTCATGGCTTTCGGCCCGCCCCAGCAGATGTGCGGCGAGCCGCGCCAGGCGCTGGCCGGCCAGGTCCTCGAAGGCGGTGGCTTCCAGGATGGCCAGCAGCATCGCGTCCAGGGCGTCGAGGGCCGCGCGGTCGCCCGCGCGCGCCTCGGCGCTGTGCGCCATGGCCGCGGTGGTCGCATTGAGGATCGCGTCGGCCGCGATCCGCAGTTCGCGGTGGACGACCTCGATCTGGGCCGCGGCGTCCATCTCAGAACTCGCCGAAGACCGTGGTCAGCTTCTGTTTCAGCACCGCCAGGGTGAACGGCTTGATGATGTAGTTATTGGCGCCCGCCTTGCGCGCGGCGACGACGTTTTCGGTCTTGGCTTCCGCCGTGACCATGACGAACGGCACCTTGGCGCTGCCCGCTTCGGCGCGGACCGCGGTCAGCAGGTCCAGGCCCGTCATCGGGGTCATGTTCCAGTCCGAGAGGATCAGGCCGTAGTCGTGGGCGCGGATCATCTCCAGGGCCGCGGGGCCGTCGCAGGCGTCGTCTATATTGGTGAAGCCCAGCTGTTGCAGAAGGCTGCGGACGATCCGGACCATGGTCTTGTAGTCGTCGATCACCAGAACCCGCATGTTGAAGTCGAAGGCCATCCGGACCCCTTGCTCTAATGTCGGCGTCCCGCAGCGGTCGCCTTTCCGGGTTGGACATTCCCCCGCGTGGACCTAAGCAAATGCTAATAAGAATGCCGGGAAATCGTGTATAAGAAGCCTGCGTAATGAATTGTAATCGCCATTCATGCGTCGTGAAATACACTTGAGGTGTATAAAGTTGCGCGTTAACGACGAGTTTTAACGCCATATATGGCAAGTACGTTTCCAACTATTGGTATATATATCTGGATTACCTTAGGTAATAATACCTATGAATAATATTCAACATCGAATCAGCGATTTTTTATTTCGACCTTAACTCCTGCCCGCCAATCCTGATGGGGCTTGGTCCGCCCCTCGGCCGGCCGGCGGGAGGACCTGAACTTGGACGACTTAGTCAGCGATTTCATCGCCGAGACCCGCGAGGGCCTGGAGGCGCTTGATGGTGAGCTGGTCCATTTCGAACGCCATCCCGAGGACCCGGCGCTACTGGGCGGGATTTTCCGCCTGATCCACACCATCAAGGGGACGTGCGGCTTCCTGGGACTGACCCGGCTGCAGACCGTCGCCCATGCGGCGGAGAACGTGCTGGGCGCGTTCCGCGACGGCGAGCTGGCGGTGACGCCGGACGCCGTCTCGGCCATTCTCGAGACGGTCGATCTCATCCGTTCACTGATCGACGCCCTGAGCTCGGCCGGCGCCGAACCGGCCGGCGACGACAGCGCGCTGATCGGCCGGCTTGAAAGCGTCTTGACCGGCGAGGCCCCGTCCGTCGCCGCCGCGACGGACAATCGCGCCCTCATCGACCGCCTGGGCGGCGACGCCACCCTCGACGCCGCCTGCGAGATGATCCTGGACGACCTGCAGGATGAGGCCTTCGCCTCCGTCTTCGCCGGGGCGGACCGCGACCGTCTGCAGGCCGCCCTGCGCGAGGCGCTGTGCGCCGCAGCGCGCGGATCCGGGGGCCCCTCCGACATCGACCGGCGTCTGAACGCGGTCGCGCCAGGCGCCGGCGGCGAGGAGATGCGCGGACGCATCCTGGAGCTGGTCGCCGATGCGCTGGCCAAGCTGGTCTCCGACATCGCGGCGGTGGAAGCCCTGCAGTCCTGTTTCGCCCCGGCAGGCGGGCCCGCGGCGATCGCGGCCGGACACGAGGCCGCGCCTGTGGCCGCGGAGGCGACAGCGCCGGCGCGGGCCGCGGGCGATCCGGTTGAAGCCGATCCCGCCCAGGTGGCCCAGACGATCCGCGTCAGCGTCGACGCCCTGGAGCACCTGATGACGGTGGTCAGCGAACTCGTCCTGATCCGCAACCAGCTGATCCAGACCCTGCGCCTGGACCCCGAAAGCGCCTTCGCCGCCCCGCTCAACCGGCTCAACCAAGTGACCAGCGAGCTGCAGGAAGGGGTGATGACCACCCGCATGCAGCCGATCAGCGGCGCCTGGGCCAAGCTGCCGCGACTGGTCCGCGACCTGGCCAAGGAGCTCGGCAAGCAGATCGACCTGTCCATGGTCGGCCAGGAGACCGAGCTCGACCGGCAGGTGCTGGAGCTGATCAAGGATCCGCTGACCCACATGATCCGCAACGCGGTGGATCATGGACTGGAAACCGCGGAGGAACGGTTGGCGGCCGGAAAGCCCGCGGCGGGCCGGATATCCCTGGCCGCGCGCCACGAGGGCGGCGCCATCGTCATCGAGGTCGGCGACGACGGCCGTGGCCTCCCGGCCGCCAAGATTCGCGCCAAGGCGCTGAAGAACGGCCTGGCCTCGGCCTCCGAGGTCGAGGCGATGTCCGACGCCGACGTGCGACGGTTCATCTTCGCGGCGGGCTTTTCCACCGCCGACCAGGTGACGGCCGTGTCCGGCCGGGGCGTCGGGATGGACGTGGTCCGCACCAATATCGAGAAGATCGGCGGCGCCATTGAGGTGAGCTCCACAGAGGGGCAGGGCACCCGCTTCACCATCCGCATCCCGCTGACCCTGACCATCGTCTCGGCCCTGATCGTCGAATGCTGCGGCGAGCGGTTCGCCATGCCGCAGTCCTCGGTGGTCGAGCTTGTCAGCGCCAGCGACGCTTCGGGTCGCAGCATAGAATATGTCGACGGCGCCGCGGTGCTGCGGCTGCGCGAGCGGCTGTTGCCGCTGGTGTCCCTGCAGGCCTTCCTGGGTCTTGAACCGGCGCCCGACGCCGGAAGCGAGACCTGCATCGTCGTCGCCCGGGTCGGGGCCTTCACCTTCGGCATCATCGTCGACCGGGTGTTCGACACCGAGGAGATCGTGGTCAAGCCCGTGGCGACGGTCCTGCGCCACCTGAAACTCTATTCCGGCGCGACCATCCTGGGCGACGGATCGGTCATCCTGATCCTCGATTTCAAGGGAATCTCCATGGAGACGGGCGCCGGCCAGACGGCCGCGGCGGCGATCCAGGAGGACGTCCAGGCGGCTTCGACCCAGGATGACGAGCGCACCGCCATGCTGGTGTTCCGCACCACCGACAACGCCCTCAACGCCACGCCCCTGTCCTCTGTCTCGCGGATAGAGGAGATCGACCAGACGCAGCTGGAAGTCGTAGATGGCCGCTCGGTCATCCAGTACCGCGGCCGGCTGATGCCGGTGCTGGGCGCCGACGCCGACCGCTCGCAGGTCTGGGAAGGGCAGGCCAGGCAGCCGTTGCTGGTCTTCAGCCAGGACGAACGCTCTGTCGGCTTGCTGGTCAGCGAGGTCGTGGACATCGTCGACAGCGCCATGGCCCTTGACCTGGGTCCGGCGAGCGCGGGCGCGCTCGGTAGCATGGTGATCGACGGCGTCGCCACCAAGCTCATCGACATCGCCCACCTGTGGCGCGGGGCCGGCGGCCCGGCCGAGGCGGCCCCCATTGCGGTGACGCCGACGCCGCCGGCGGCCAACGCCAAGCGACTGCTGATCATCGACGAGAGCCCGTTCAGCCAGCTCCTGCTGAAGCCGATGCTGATCAATGCCGGCTATGAGGTGTCGGTCGCCGCCGACGCCCATGCGGCCCTCGACCTTTACGCCCGCGGCGAGGTCTTCAGCCTGATCCTGGCGGACCGCACGCGCGGCGCGCCCGCCAATCAGCTCGCGGCTGCCCTGAAGGACGCCAAGAGCTGGCATCAGACGCCGCTGCTGGCGCTGGGCCGCGAGAGTCTGTCCCTGACCTCCGACGTCTCCGACGTGGCCGCCCTGATCGCGTCCGCCCAGGACATCTCAGTCCAACCCCTGCGAGGTGCGGCATGACCGTCCAGGCCGATCATTTCACCGCGGCCGACGAGGCCGACGGCTTCGTGTCCATCCGGGTCGGCGAGCAGTGGTTCGGGGTCCCGGTGCTGCGGGTCCAGGACGTCATCGCTGAGACCGCGATCAACCGCGTGCCGCTGGCGCCGCCGGAGGTGGCGGGTTCGCTGAATCTGCGCGGCCGGATCGTCACCGCCATCGACCTGCGTCGCCGCCTTCGCATGGGCGAACGCCAAGAGACCGAGCCGTGCATGAGCGTGATCGTCGACCGCGCCGGCGAACTCTACGCCCTGCTGGTGGATGATGTCGGGGATGTCCTGTGGCTGTCCAACGCAAGCCACGAGCCGGCGCCGGTCACCATGTCGGCCCACTGGCGAGGCGTCTGCGACGGGCTCTACCGGCTCGAAGGTAAGCTCCTGCTGGTCCTGAACATTGAACAGGTCCTGAACCTGGGCGGGAGCGCACATGCCGCCTGACACCCGCTAGGCCACGACCCGGCCGCCAACGCCATTCCTCAATCCCTTCTCAATCCGTCTACGGACGAACCAAGCCCTACAGGAGTCTCCCATGCCTGCCGCCACCGCCAAGAAGCTCGCTGAAACCTTTGAGAATGAAGAGTCGGGGATCGATCCCGCCTTCGCCGCCGCCGCCGCCGCCAAGTCCGGCGTGGCGGTGATGATGATCAACCGCGACCTCGAGATCACCTATGTGAACGAGTCCACGCGCCAGCTGCTCGACGAGCATGCCGAGCTCTTCCAGAAGACGTTTCCACGCATGGACTTCGGCAACCTGATGGGCGTGTGCATCGACGGCCTGCACAAGAACCCGCAACACCAGCGGATGCTGCTGGCCACGCCCCGCGAGAGGCCGCACACCGCCGAGATCAGTATCGGTGACCTGCGGTTCTCGCTGCGCATCAACTCGGTGATCGACGCCGCCGGCGACTATGTCGGCAATGTCCTGGAGTGGGATAACGTCACCGACGCGCGCCAGCATGAGGGCATGCTGGCGGCCATCGACAAGGCCCAGGCCGAGATCGAATTCTCGATGACCGGCGAGGTCCTCGGCGCCAACGAGAACTTCCTGCGGGCCATGGACTACCGCATCGACGACATCGTCGGGCGCCACCACAGCATGTTCGTCGACCCCTCCGAGGTGCATTCTGCGCAGTACCGTCAGTTCTGGGACAAGCTCGGCCGGGGCGAATACGACGCCGGGGAATACAAGCGCATTGGCCGCGGCGGGCGCGAAGTCTGGATCATGGCCAGCTACAACCCGATCCTCGACCGGGCCGGCAAGCCGTTCAAGGTGGTCAAGTTCGCCACCGACATCACCGAACAGAAGCTGCAGACGGTGGACTACGAAGGCCAGCTGGCGGCGATCAGCAAGTCGCAGGCGGTCATCGAATTCGACCTCGACGGCAAGATCCTCACCGCCAACCCCAACTTCCTGAACGCGCTCGGCTACACGCTGGACGAGATCCGCGGCCAGCACCACGGCATGTTCATCGATCCAGCCTACCGTCAGAGCGCGGAGTACCAGATGTTCTGGGCCAAGCTCGGCCGGGGCGAATTCGACGCCGGCCAGTACAAGCGCATCGGCAAGGGTGGCAAGGAGGTCTGGATCCAGGCCAGCTACAACCCGATCCTCGATCTGAACGGCAAGGTCTTCAAGGTCGTGAAGTACGCCACAGACGTCTCGGCCCAGCGCAAGGTCGCCGAGCGCGTGCAGGAGATCTCCGGCATCGTCGCTTCCGCCGCCTCCGAGATGCGCGCCACGGCCGAGGCCATGGCTCGCACCGCCGAGCAGGCGACCAACCAGGCCGCCTCGGTCGCCTCCGCCGCGCAGCTGGCCTCGACCAATGTCCAGACGGTGGCCGCCGCCGGCGAGGAACTTTCCGCCTCGATCAGCGAGATCGCCCGCCAGGTGACTCAGTCGACCACCATCACTCAGCAGGCGGTGGCCGAGACCGACCGGACCAGCACCTCCATCCAGACGTTGGCGGAGGCGGCCCAGAAGATCGGCAATGTCGTCACCCTGATCAACAACATCGCCGGCCAGACCAAGCTCCTGGCGCTCAATGCGACCATCGAGGCCGCCAGGGCCGGCGACGCGGGCAAGGGCTTCGCGGTCGTGGCGTCTGAGGTGAAGAGCCTGTCAGACCAGACCGCCAAGGCGACCCACGAGATCTCCTCCCAGGTCTCGGCGATGCAGACGGCGACGGCGACCTCGGTCACCGCCATCCAAGGGATCGCCGACACCATCCGCAAGGTTGCCGACATCGCCTCGGCCATCGCCAGCGCGGTCGAGGAACAGTCGGCCGCCACCGCGGAAATCTCGTCGAACGTCGTGGAGGCGGCCACCAGCACCGAGGAGGTCTCGATGAACATCCGGGGCGTCAACGAGGCGGTGAGCCAGACCAGCGACGCCTCGGCCGAACTGCTCAACGCGTCCGGCGAACTGGCCGTCCAGGCCGAGGCGCTGAGCGCGGAGATGGAGACGTTCCTGCGCTAGGCCGTCCCCGCGTCGGCGCGATCGCGCCGGCGCGGGCTTTCACGTCACCTGCCGCGAGTATCGCCATGACGACCAGCCCGCAACTCTGCTCCGTGAACGAGGCCGGCGAGGCTCAGAGACTTGCCATGCTCCGCGCCCTCGGCCTGCTGGACACGCCCTCCGAGCGGGCTTTCGACGCTATTGTCGCCCTGGCGCGCGCCACGCTGCACACGCCGATCGCCCTGGTCTCGCTGGTCGATGAGCGCCGGCAATGGTTCAAGGCGAAGCTTGGCCTAGAAGTTTCGGAAACGCCCCGTAGTTTCGCCTTCTGCGCAACGGCCGTCGCGCAAGCGGGCGTGCTTTGGGTCGCTGACGCCCGGTGTGACGCTCGGTTCGAGCAAAACCCGCTCGTCGTCGGTCCTCCGGATATACGCTTCTACGCCGGCGCGCCGATCACGGTCCGCGGGCAGCGGATCGGCACGGTCTGCGCGATATCCGATGAGCCGCGCGCCTACGACGCCGGCCAGGCGCAGACGCTGGTCATGCTGGCCGGCCTGGCCGCTGACGAATGCGATCGCCGTCTCATCGTCCTGGAGATCGAAAGCGCGCGGCGTGAAGCGGCCGACGCCAGCCACGCCAAGAGCCAGTTCCTGGCCAATGTGAGCCACGAGCTGCGCACGCCCCTCAATGGCGTGATCGGCGTGGCCAGCGTGCTCGGCGCGACGGCGCTCGACGCCTCTCAGCGTGAGATGCTCGACATCATCGTCAGCTCCGGCGAGACCCTCCAGGTCCTGCTCGATGACATCCTGGACATTTCCAAGATCGAGGCCGGGCGCGTCGAGCTGGAACTGCGCGCCTTTCGCCTCAGTGAAATCCTGCAGCAGTCCGTCAGCCTGTTCGGGGCCCGGGCCGCTGAAAAGGGGCTCTCGCTCAGCCTGGATTGCGACACCCAGGCCAAATACCTCGGGGACGGTCCGCGAATCCGTCAGATCGTCAGCAACCTGGTGTCCAACGCCATCAAGTTCACCGACCGCGGGACGGTGTCCGTCCGGGTCAGGCACAAGGCCGGCGCAGAGGGCGACCGGCTGCGGATCGAGGTCGAGGACACAGGTCCTGGCTTCACGGTCGCTGCGCAGGGCCGGCTCTTCGAGCGCTTCGAACAGGGCGACGGGTCAACGACCCGCCGGCACGGCGGCACCGGGCTGGGCCTGCCCATCGCGCGCGCGCTGGCCGAGCTGATGGGGGGAACGCTGGTCGCGGCCTCGGCGCCGGGTCACGGCGCCACCTTCACCTTCAGCCTCGATCTGCAGCACGCCAAGCCCGGCGTTCCCGATGAGGTGCGCGAACCCCGGTTCGAGCCGCCCGCCCTGCCGGCCCTGCGGGTTCTGGTGGCCGACGACAACGCCACCAACCGCCGCGTGGTTGAGCTGATCCTGGCGTCGGCGGGGGTGACGGTGACCTGCGTCGGGTCCGGGACCGAGGCGGTCGCGGCCTTCCAGGAAGGCGGCTGGGATTTCGTCTTCATGGACGTACAGATGCCGGGCATGGACGGGTTGGAGGCGATCCGCCGGATTCGCGCCCTCGAACGCCTTCACGCGGCGCGGCCGACGCCGATCTATACCCTCTCGGCCCACGCGATGACCGAGCACGTCAAGCGGGCGCTGGCGGCAGGCGCCGACAGCCACCTCACCAAGCCGGTGACCAGCCGGCAACTGCTGACCGCGCTGGCGGAAGGTCTTGAGGTCGCCGAGGCGCTTCAGGACGCGGTTCCCCGCTCGGTTCACTGAGCGCAGAACGAGGGCGGCGCGGGCCGAACCTTGCCCCGCGCCCCGCAAGGGGATCGCCGGCCTCAGCCGGCGGCCAGCCGCCGTTCCTGGCTGGTCTTGCGATAGAGGCCGCGGGCGCCGGGACTGGCCTCCAGGGCCTCGGTCAGGCCCATGATCGTCTCTGCGCTGCCCAGGAACAGGGACCCGTCGTCCGAAAGGGCCTTCGCGAGATCGTCGAGCACCAGTCGCTTACGGTCGGCATTGAAGTAGATCAGCACGTTGCGGCACAGGATGATGTCGAAGGCTCCCAGGCCCGCGACGCCCTTGAGCAGATTGTGCGAACGGTAGGTGATCATCCGGGCCAGCTGTTCGTCCGCGCGCCAGGTCTCGCCGTCGCGCTGGAACCACCTTTGCAGGCGCTCGGGTGACAGGCCCCGCCGCACCTCGAAGTCGCTGTAGAGGCCGGCCCTGGCCTTGGCGAGGATCGGTTCGGAGAAGTCGGTGGCGAGGATCTCCACGTCACGCACGGCGTTGGCCCCGGCGGTCTCGTGCACGGCGATCGCCATGGAGAGCGGTTCCTGGCCGCTGGAGCAGGCGGCGCACCAAATCCGGAGCTTGCGCGCCGGTCCGCTTCGCTTGAGCAGGGCCGGCAGCAGGCTGTTCTTGATCAGCTCGAACGGCGCGCCGTCGCGGAAGAACGAGGACTCGTGGGTCGCCAGGGCGTCCACGCATTTCTGGATCAGCTCGGGCCGGGGCGCCGAGCGGATGCGGGCCAGAAGGGCGGCGGTGTCGGCCAGGCCCTCGGCGCGGACGATGTTCTCCAGCCGCCCCTTGAGCAGATAGGCCTTCTCCGGGCCGAGCACGAGGCCGGAGCGCTCGGCGACCAGGCGGCAGAAGTGGTCGAAGTCAGGACCGATCATGGCGCCACCGCCGCCGTCATGCGTCGCAGCCAGACGCCGATTTCATCCAAGGGAATGACCTTTTCGGCGCGTCCGGTCTCGGCCGCTGCGCCGGGCATGCCCCAGACTACGCTGCTGGCTTCGTCCTGAACCGCGAACCGTCCGCCGGCGTCGGCCAGGGCCACGCAGCCCTTCGCGCCGTCCGACCCCATGCCGGTGAGGATCACCGCCAGGACACCCGGGCCGTAGACCTTGGCCAGGCTGCGGAACATCGGATCCACGGCCGGGCGGCAGAAGCTCTCCGGCGGGTCCTGGTTGAGCCGGATCGTCGGACCCGTCCGTTCGCGCGCGACCGTCATGTGAAACCCGCCTGGCGCGATATAGCAGCGGCCGTCCACGACCGCCTCGCCGTCGACCCCTTCGCGGCAGGGCCGGTCCCCGGCCCGGGAGAGCTGTTCGGCCAGGAGGGCGGTGAAGGTGGCGGGCATGTGCTGGGTCAGGAAGATCGGCTGGGTCACCGCCCCCTTCAGCGCTTCGAAGACTTTCAGGAGCGCCGGCGGTCCGCCGGTCGAGGCGCCGATCGCCAGCACCGTCGGCAAGGTCCTGGGGCCGGACCGCTGGGGCGTGACGACGACCATCGGCGGCGCGGCCACAGGCGCGTGGGCGGCGCGGGCGGCGGACGGAGCCACGGCCTTCACCTTGGCGATCAGGTCGCGGGTGAAGGCGTCGGCCGAGCCCAGTCCGCCTTCCGGCTTGGTGATGTAGTCGACCGCCCCAAGCTGCAGGGCGCGCAGGCTGATCTCGGCGTTGCGGCGGGTGAGGGAGGAGACCATCACCACCTTCAGGCCGGGATGAGCCGCCAGCATCAGCGGCAGGGCCGTCAGACCGTCCATCACCGGCATCTCGATATCCAGCAGCACCACGTCGACCGGACGGCGCGCCAGTTCGGCCAGGGCCGCCTCGCCGTGCGGCGCGGATCCCACAACCTTGAGGGCCGGGTCGGCGTCGAGCTGGCGAGTGATCATCCCGCGGACGATGGCCGAGTCATCCACGACCAGGACGCGGACCGCCCCCGAGGCCGCGGGCGGGGCCAAGGGCGCGTCGGCCGGGCTCAGCGCGCTCATGCCTGACTCCAGCGGCCAGCCGGCAGACATCCACCGCCAGGCGGTGGCGGCGTCCGGAGGCCCGGAGAAGCGCGGCTGGTCATCTCGACAATTCCTGGTCTAGGGAAAAATACGTAGGTCTAGAACCTGCAACGATCATCGATGATTATTGAGAATGTCCGGTTAATACGGACAAGTGGTCTGGCAGTGTACGTAGTAGTACTATATTACACCTCAAGTGTATTTATGATCATTGTCCACTCGGCAAGTGTTGCGCCCTGGCATTGGGTCGGGCGCGAAGGCCGCCATGGAGGCGCAGGTGGATTTTCGGTCGGCGGTCCTGTCCGGGGAACAAATTCGCGCCGGGCGGGCGATCCTTCGCCTGGACCAGGCCGCCCTCGCCAAGGGCGCGGGCGTCAGCCTGGAGACCATCAAGCGTCTGGAGGCGATGCGCGGGCCGGTCGAGGCCAATACGCGAACGGTGGCCGCCATCGCGGCGGCCTTCCAGCGGCTCGGCGTCGGCTTCGACAACCGCGAGAAGGCCGTGGGCGTGTGGATGTGCGAGACCGCCCCGCTCAGCCCGGACATGGCCGTCTAGGCGGCGGGCCGCGGCCGCCGGGCCGCGCGCTGACGCGGCGGCGGCCGCGAGCCTGGGTCTCAGACGGCAAAAGCCGCGGCCGCCAGGGCGGCGACCCCCAAGACCGTGAAGCCCAGGACCAGCATGACTTTCAGGGTGCTAGTGAGGGCGCTTGCCACAGGCGGCCTCCATCGCGTCGAGGCGTTTCAGGGCTGCGAGAACCTCTGCCAGGGGTACAGGCTCGGCCGTGCCCAAGAGCCATCGCAGGCGCGGTTCGTCGCGGACCGCAGAAGCGTCCGAGGCCCACGACGACAGGATCTCGCGGCGGTCCCGAAGGCTAAGGTGGGGATCCTTCACGACGTCGTCGGGGCTCTGAAAACCGACAGCGGGCCGAACGCCCCGCTCAAGCGCGCTCCGAAGCGTCAGGGGCGGCTCGGCGCCGCACCGGTTGAAGACCTGTTCAGACGTTGCAAGCCGCATTGTCTCTGCTCCTGTGTCGTCATTCCTTTCCCGAGCGCCGCGAACAGCCGCTGGCGCGGGCAAGAAGGTAGAAACCCCGACGCCGCTTTCAAGCTTCCCATGCGGGAAATCCGCAATAAGACATGTCCTCCAATAAGGGCCGCGACAGCTCTGCCCGGCTGGGCGGTTCCGTCGGTGGGCGATGTCGGGGAGAAGACCATGCTGCCAGGCCTGATGCAGACGACGCCGCTGCAGATCTCCGGCATCCTCACCTACGCGGCGCGGGCCCACGCCGGCCGCGAGGTGGTGTCCCGTTCGGTCGATGAGCCGCTGTGGCGCTACGACTATGCGGGCCTGGGCGAGCGCTGCGCCCAGGCGGCCCACGCCCTGCGGGCGCTCGGGATCGCCGAGGGGGACCGGGTGTCGTCCCTGGCCTGGAACAACCATCGCCACCTGGAACTCTTCTATGCGGTGACCGGCGCCGGGGCGGTGCTGCATACGGCCAACCCGCGTCTCTTCGACGAACAGATCGCCTACACCATCAACCACGCCGAGAGCCTGGTGCTGTTCTTCGATCGCAACCTCCTGGAGCTGGTGGAGCGGATCGCCGGGCGCCTGACCACGGTGCGAGCCTTCGTGATGCTCAGCGACGAGGCCAGGCTGATCCCCGGCGCTGTGGGCGCGGTGTCCTATGAGGCGCTGCTGGCCGGGCGGCCCATGGCCTACGACTGGCCGGTGTTCGACGAGAACGCGGCGGCCTTCCTCTGCTATACGTCCGGGACGACGGGGGACCCCAAGGGGGTCCTCTACAGCCACCGCGCCGTGGTCCTGCATGCCATGAGCGCAGGGCTTTCCAGCGCCTTCGGCTTCACCGCCTTCGATGTGGTGATGCCCTGCTCGTCGCTCTATCACGCCACCGCCTGGGGCCTTCCGTTCACGGCCCTGATCTGCGGCTCGAAACTGGTCCTGCCGGGCGACCGGATGGACGGCGCCAGCCTGCACGAACTGATCGAGGGCGAGGATGTGACCTTCACCGGCGGCGTGCCGACGATCTGGACCATGTACCTCGCCTGGCTGGAGCAGACGGGCCGCAGGCCCGGCGTGCTCAAGCGGGTCGTGATCGGCGGATCGGCGGTGCCCAAGGCCATGGCCCAGGCCTTCCGCGACCGGTTCGGAGTCGAGGTGCTGCAGATCTGGGGCATGACCGAGACCTGTCCGCTTGGGGTCGTGTCGACCCCGACGCCTGCCCTGGCCGCGCTCGGCGAGGACGCGATGCTGGACGCCATCTGGAGCCGGCAGGGCCGCCTGCAGTTCGGCATCGAGCTGCGCACCGTCGACGATGAGGGCCATGAACTGCCCCGCGATGGGGAAAGCGCCGGGGCGCTGGTGGTGCGAGGGCCCTGGACGATCCGCCGCTACTACCGCGCCGAGGCCGATGTTGCGGACGCCGAGGGCTGGTTCGACACCGGCGACATCGCCACCCTCGACCAGTTCGGCTTCATGCGGATCACCGACCGCAAGAAGGATGTGATCAAGTCCGGCGGCGAGTGGATCAGCTCCATCGACCTGGAGAATTTCGCCGCCGGTTGTCCGGGCGTGAAGATCGCCGCGGTGATCGGCGTGCCGCATCCCAAGTGGGAGGAGCGTCCGGTTCTGGTGGTCGAGCTTCACGAGGGCGTGGAGGCCGCGACTGAGACCGTGCTCGACTATCTGCGGCCGCTGGTGGCCAGGTGGTGGCTGCCCGACGAGGTGATCATCGCCACCGTGCCCCTGACCGCCACTGGAAAGATCGACAAGAAGACCCTGCGGGCGCGGTACGGCGACCGGCTGAGCTGAGCCCTCCCCAGGGGTGCGGCCTCAGCTTCGTCCGTGCACCGGGGTGGTCGGATAGGCCAGCTGCTCGCGGGCCCGCCACTCGTCGGTGACGTAGTTGACGATCAGCGACTTGCGCACGCCGTTCAGCGCGCGGGGCTCGAAGCCGTGCCAGGTGTTGTCGCCGGGCACGAAGACCAGGGCGCCGCCCGGCACGAAGGGCGCGCGGTGCGACCAGGTCTCGGCGTTTTCGTAGATGTCGGTGCCCCACTCTTCATGGTCGGCGGGACCCAGGTAGTAGAGCAGGGTGAACTTCTTGACGCCCAGGTCGGTGTGCGGCTGGAGCCAGAAGCCCTCGGTGTCCTGGGCATATTCCAGCCGCAGGCAGCAGCCGTCGAGCCTGGCGCCGGTGGCCTGTTCGATCAGCGCCACCGTCTCGTCCGACTGGAACGCCGCCGCGACGCTGGCGCAGACCGGATAGGTTTCGATCGCCTCGGCATCGAGATAGCGGCGGGTGTTGTTGTGCAATTCACGCGAACCGGACTGGCCATGCAGGGCCGGAGCCTCGAAGGGCAGGTCGATGAGCGCCTGAGCGACCTGGGTCGGCAGCAGATCGTCGAGTATCCAATGGCGATAAGGGCTGTTATCGGCCTGTGCGCGTCCGAAGCTTTCGGCTATGGCCGCCTCGCACCGGCGGCGGTCGCTGTCAGCGCTTGCGGACGGGGTCGCTTCAGGCGACGGCATGACACTTGTAGGCATTGGTCGGGTGGCCTCGGCCGCAGGGAGACTCTATCACTTCGATGACGCCGCCGACGGCCACGCCCCTCAGGCCGCTCCCATGCCGGATATTCGCGTCCCGCGCATTGTGGCGTAACGCCGCTATTTGGGGGGTGGGCGTCCTGGCGCCTGGCGTGGCCCAGGCGGCCGAGTTGTCGACCTTCAGCCTGCCCTCCGAACCGGTCGCCCGCGCGATCGAGAGGTTCGCCATCCAGGGCGGCGTGTCCGCGGCCCTAAATCAGACCCGACCCTGCGTCGGCCGCAGCCGCGCGGTCACCGGCGCCCTGACGTCGGCCCAGGCGCTCGGCCGAATGTTGCCGGCGGGGTGCGTGTACGACACGCCGCAGCCTCGCACCTACCGAATCAGCGGCCCGCCGCCCGCCGTGCCCGACGTGCGTCCCGTCTCGCCGCCGCCCGGGGCCGTCGACGAACTGGTGGTGACCGCCGAGAAGCGCGTCGAGCCCAACAGCGGCCGGCCCTTCTCTGTCACCGTCTTGCCGGCGCCGGAGATCCGCCGGCTGGGCGGGCGCACCTTCGCCGACATCGCCAGCCAGGTGCCGGGGGTGACGGTCACCAACCTGGGATCGGGACGCAACAAGATCTTCATCCGCGGGCTGTCGGACGGATCGTTCACCGGCCGCACCCAGTCGACGGTGGGGCTCTACCTCGACGACGTGCCAATCACCTACGACGCGCCGGACCCGGATCTGCGGCTGGTGGACGTGGAGCGCGTCGAAATCCTTCGCGGACCGCAGGGGACGCTCTACGGCTCCGGCTCCATCGGCGGCGTGGTCAAGATCGTCACCAACCGCCCGGACCCCCAGGCTTGGTCGGCCGATCTGGTGCTGGACGACGCGCGTACCGCCCACGGTGCGGAATCGACGGGCTTCGAGGCCATGCTCAACGCCCCAATCCTGAACGGCCACGCGGCACTGCGCGCGGTGATCTACTCCGACGAACGCGGCGGCTACATCGACCTGCCCAGGCGCCGGCTGACCGACCAGAACCGCAGCCGCCGCAAGGGCGGCCGGATCGCCTTCGCCGTGGAGGCCCCGGCCGACTGGCGGCTGCAGGCGAAATTCGTGCGCCAGACCATCGACACCTCCGACGCCCAGTACACTCAGGGCGACCTTGGGCCGCTGACCCGCGACACCCGCATCCGCGAGCCGCACGACAATGACTTCAACGAAGTCAGCCTGACCGCCACCCACACCGGGCAGGTCGCGGACTTCAACATCTCGACGGCCTATATCGAGCACGGCGGGGCGTCCCGGTACGACGCGACCGGCGCCTTCACCCCGTTCGGCATCTCATCTGCGGGGGCGGCCTTCGACGACGACCGGCGGGTCAAGCTGCTGGTGACGGAGGCCGTGCTGGTGTCGCGCGCCGCCGGTCCGGCGCGCTGGCTGGTTGGCCTGTTCGGATCCAGCACCGACGAACGCAACACCGCGACCCTGACGGTCGTCCGCGGCACACCGCTGTCGGTCTATCGCCGCCGCGACCGGCTGAGCGAGGCGGCGGCCTATGCGGAATTTTCCTACGACATCACCCCGCGCTGGGCCCTGACGGTCGGCGGCCGGGCGTTCGCGACGCGGCTGTCGACCTATGCGGACGGCTTTGACCTGACGCCGGCGGTGCGGGATTCCGCCGCCGGACAGCTGAAGGACGCCGGCTTCGCCCCGAAGGTTCGGCTCAGCTACGACGTCGCCGCCGGCTTCGTCGCCTACGCCCAGGTGCAGGAGGGCTATCGTTCCGGCGGGTTCGACGTGCCCGCCCTGCCGCAGCCCGCCCCGAACCCCGGCGTCCAGCGCTACCGTCCGGACAAACTCTGGAACTCCGAGATCGGGGCCGACCTCACCTTGTTCGACCATACCCTGGTGCTGCGCGGGGCGCTGTTCCACGCCGACTGGAAGAGCCTGCAGACCGACCAGTACCTGTCCTCGGGCCTGCCCATGACGGTGAACATCGGCGATGGCGCCAACACGGGGCTGGAGGCCAGCCTTGTGTGGAAGCCCGATACCCATTTCCAGGCTCGCGCCACCGCGCTGATCGAGGACCCGCAGCTGACCCGGGCCGGCAATGTCTTTCCGGCCACCCGCAACAGCGGCCTGCCCGGCGTGCCGGACCGGATGGCCTCGGCGGACCTGAGCTACAGCTGGACCCCGTGGAGCGGTGTCAGGGCCCAGGTCTCGGGCCAGTATTCCTATGTCGGCCGCTCGTCCCTGACGTTCGATCGCGGCCCTATCAACGCCATGGGCGGCTATGGCGTGGCCCGGCTGGCGGCGAGCCTGGCGACCCGGCGTTGGAGCCTGGAGGCCTATGTCGAGAATCTCGACGATAACCGGGGCAACACCTTCGCCTTCGGCAATCCGTTCAGCCGCGAACTGGGGTCGCAAGCCACGCCGCCGCGGCCGCGCACCGTGGGCGTCGCCCTGGGCTGGGGGTTCTGAAGGCGGTCAGCGCCAGCCGCCGCGGCCGTCCGGCATCGGACATCCAAGCGCCCAGATGTCGCGCACCGGCCCGCTCACCAGAAAGGCGCTGTAGCGCTGGTTGCGCACCGCCCCGCCCGCCCGGGCCAGTGGGCCCGCCGGCGTGACCTTGGCGAAGCAGTGGGCAAGGTCCTCGGCGTTCAGCCGCCGTTGCAGGTCGACCACCACTCCGGGCTTGCTGAGGTCCGGGCGCCGCGCGGGGTCGGGGAAGTAGCGTTCACGCTCGATGATCTGCAGCACCGGCGCGGCGATCCGCCCGGTCAGGTCCAGCTGCGCCAGGACGCCATAGCTCTGGACGCCGACCCAGCCCGCGCCCCGGCCGACCCGCAGCCGCTCAATGTCGTCGGCGAACCCTGGCCAGCCGCGGAGGGCCCCGGTCACGTCGTAGCGGCCGGGCAGGACGCTGGGCGCGATCATCAGGGCCATGGCCGCCGCGCCGATGGTCAGGCCGAAGCCCGGCGCCGCCCAGCCGACCCAGCGGCCGCGCGCGGTCGCCAGCACCGGTTCGGCGGCCACCGCCGCGCAGATCGCCAGGGCGCCGAAAAGCGGCACGGGCCAGTGTCCCTGCACCCGGTCATGCAGGCTGTGGACCAGCAGGTAGGCCGCAAAGGGCGCCGAGGTGGCCAGCGGCAGCATCAGGTGCACGGCGCCGGCCTGGGTCCGCTCGCGCCAGCCCCGCCAGGCCCCTCGAAAGGCGAAATAGGTGACCAGCGGCGTCAGCAACAGCAGCTGGGTGGCCAGGAATTCGACCATGCGCCCGGGCGCCAGGCCATGGGCTTCCGCCCGGCCGAACTGCTTGATGAAGGTGACCCAGTGGTGCTCGGAATTCCACACCACGTTCACCGCGAAGACGAAGATCGCCAGGACCGCCGCCTCCCACGGGCCGGGACGGCGCAGCTCCGCCCGGCCGCCGGGTATCACCAGCAGCCAGAGCAGGACGCCGGGTGCGAGGAAGAGGCCTGAGTATTTCGACAGCACGGCCAGGCCCGCGGCCACACCGGCGGCCAGCCACCAGACCGGCCCGCCGCGCTCCCAAAAGAGCGCCAGCGACCAGAGCGTCAGGGTCCAGAAGAAGCTGGCCGGCGCGTCCGGCGTGGCCAGCATGCCGCCCAGGCAGACCGTGAGGGTGGCGTTGTACCAGAGCGCGGCGCGAAGCGCGGTCCTGGGCTGCGCGCCCAGCCTCTTGGCCAGGTCGCCGATCAGCCAGGTCGTGACCCCGCTCGCCAGCGCCGGCAGCAGGCGCACCCCCAGCGCATTGTCGCCACAGATCGTTTCCCCCAGCCTGATCCACCAGGCGATCATCGGCGGGTGGTCGAGATATCCGAGCTGCAGATGCTGCGCCCACAGCCGGTAGTAGGCCTCGTCCTCGGTCAGGTGGATGGACGCGCCCGCGATCAGGCGCAGGACCGTGAGCCCGGCCGCCAGCAGGATCAGGCTGCGGCGCATATCGGCGGCGGGGGACCTCACCAGACTGCGAGCGACGTGGTCACGTAGTTCCAGGCCGCGCCGACGCCGGCCCCGGCCACAACGCCGACCCAAGGCTCAGGAATAACCTGGAACACCAGACTCGCCACGGCCACGTTCGCCGCGAAGCCGATGGAGCAGAGCAGCCCGAACCTGAGATAACCCGCAAGCAGGCCGAAGCCCCGTTTACGCTTGTCGCGGTAGGTGACGGCGTTGTTGATCAGGTAGTTGGAGGTCATGGCGACGACCGCCCCGATCAGCTGGGCGGTGTCCGGGCCGGTCATGCCGCGCACCGCATAGGCGACGGCCACATTGACGGCGACGCCGCTCAGGCCCACCAGACCGAACAGCAGGGCGCGAGGCGACAGGACGTCGCGGCTGAGCTTGCTGCCCAGCAGGCTCAGGTAGTGGGCCACGACACGGCCGTCGAGCTTGCTCTCGCCGTGCTCGCGGCTACGGAACTCATAGGCGAACTCGACCACCCTTGGCGGCGGATCCAGGACGCTGGCCAGGTCGAAGAGCACCTTGAAACCGTCGGTGGCGAGCCTTGGCGCGGCCTTCTCGACCAGCTCCCGGCGGATCATGAAGAAGCCGCTCATCGGGTCGGACAGGTCCAGCCGCAGCACCCGCTGGCCCAGCCAGGTGGCGAACCGGCTGCCGCTCTCGCGACGGGCCGACAAGCCTGCGACGCGGCCTTCGGCCTCCTCGGTGTAGCGGCTGCCGACGGCCAGGTCGGCGCGGTCTGCCTGCAGGGCCTTGAGCATCCTGGGCAGGACCGTCTCGTCGTGCTGCATGTCGCCGTCGATCACGGCCACGAAGGGCGCGGCGCTGGCCATGGCGCCCTCGATCACCGCGCCGGCCAGGCCCCGGCGGCCGATCCGGTGCAGGCAGATCACCCGCGGATCGGTGGCGGCTATGGCCTTGACCACGGCGGCGGTGCCGTCCGGCGAGTTGTCGTCCACGAAGATCGCCTGCCAGACCACGCCCTGCAGCGCAGCCTCCAGCTTGGCCAGCAGGGGGGCGACATTGGGCGCCTCCTTGAAGGTCGGGATGATCACCCCGAGCTCCAGCGCCGGCCGGTCTTTTGCGGCGGCCGATGGGGGCCTTGGCGCCGCGGTGTTTCGAAGCAAACAGGAACTCCCCGAATCGGCGCGCCACGGATCATTTTCCAGGACGGGAGGCGCTTGAACAATCTCATACCATGCCGCTGGCGGCGCGCATCGGCGGCTGACATATATGATCGCCGCCAAATGTCGCCGGTTTCGGCAGCCTGCGATGGCGTGTTGCGAGTTTGAACAAGGGCGCGCGGGTTTGGAGCAGGAGGGCAGATCGGCGCTGATCGAGCTCTATCTCGAACGGCGCGCGGACCTGATCAGGTTCTTCACCCTGCGCCTGCGCTCGGCCTCCGCGGCGGAAGACCTGGTGCAGGATATCTATGTCCGCCTGAGCGGCGTCACCGATACGCCCGACATCCAGAACCCGGTGGGCTACCTCTATCGGCTGGGCTCGAACCTCATGCTGGACCGGCTGCGGGGCGAGCGGCGGGGCGCGTTCCGCGACGGCGCGTGGCTCGACACCCAGCGGACGGTGATGGGCGCACAGGAGGTGGCCGACGAGCCCAGCGCCGAACAGGTGGTCGCCGACCGCCAGCGCCTGGCGGCCCTGGTCTCGGCGCTGGGCGATCTCAATCCGCAGACCCAAAGGGTCTTCCGCATGCACAAGTTCGAGGGGCTGACCCATCCTCAGGTCGCGGCGACGCTCGGTATATCCAGAAGCGCGGTGGAAAAGCATATCATGGCGGCGCTGAAGCATCTGGCGGCGGTGGCGCGATGAAGAGACTTGCACACGTCATGGAGGAGTGGCGGTCTGCGTGGCGTCATCTGTCTGAGACCGGGTGCCGTGACGTGGCGACCGCAGGAGAACCATGAACGGCAAGCGCACCTTCGGCGGAGGCGATCAGGCGGCGGAAGAGGCCGCCCGCTGGTTCGTGCGCCTCCAGTCCGAGGCCGCCGACGCCGGGGACTGGCAGGCCTTCGAGGCCTGGCTGGCCGCCTCGCCAGACCATGTGGCGGCCTACGAACACCTGGAGAGTCTGTGGGTCGACCTGGAGGCGGCGCCGCAGGTCATCGCCCATCGCCTCGATCAGGTGGCCCTGCGCCCCGCGCCGCGCCGCACGCGCGGCATCGCATTGCGCAATCCCGGCCGCCGCGCCTGGATCGCCGGGGCCGGCGCCATCGCCGCGAGCCTGGTGGTGGCCGTCGAGATCGCCAACCGCCCGGCCGGGGTGGACGACACGCTCACCCTTCGCGCCGCACCGGGCGAGACCCGCCAGTATGTGCTGGCCGACGGCACCCGCATCAATCTCAACGCCGGTTCGGAAATCCAGGTGCGGATGGGACGCGACGCCCGGCGGGTCACCATGGCGGACGCCGAGGCGGTGTTCGACGTGGCCCATGACGCCCGGCGGCCGTTCCTGATCACCAGCGGCGACCGCGAGGTTCGTGTGGTCGGCACCATGTTCAACCTGCGCCAGCGCGACGGCAAGATGGCGCTGACCGTGCGGCGCGGAATCGTCGAGGTCCGTCCGGCCGGCGCGCCCCAGGCTCCCGCGACAAGGGTGACGGTCGGCCAGCAGTTGGCGCACAGCCAGGGCGGCGAGAGCGTTCTCACCGCCGACGGCCTGTCGGACAGCGCCTTCGCCTGGACCACCGGCCAACTGGTCTATCGCGGCCAGCCGTTGGGCGAGGTCGCCGCCGACCTGTCCCGGCGTTTCGCGACGCCCGTGCGGACCGCCGACGCCGACGCCGCGTCCCTGCGGTTCTCCGGTGTCCTGGTCCTCGACAACGAACCGGCGGTGCTGCGCCGCATCGAGGCCTTCGCGCCGGTGACCGCCGTGCGCGCCGCCGACGGCGTGATCCTGCGCCGGCGCGCGGGCGGCTAAGCCTGATCCGACGCACTTAATTCCGTCGCGACCGGCGACAGGAACGCCGCTAGCCTCTATGGGGTTACGCACTTGGCGGCTTTGCGGCCCTTCAGGCCCGGCCCAACCCGCGTCTCAAGAACGCGCGCCGCCAGGAATATCCGACGGAGACGACGATGGCGCGCAAGCCCAACTACCCCTTTGAACGCATGGAACGCGAGCGCCAGAAAGCCGCGAAGAAGGCCGAGAAGGCCCGCCTGAAGGCTGAAGCCCGCGCCCGCGGGGAGCCCGATCCGGTGGATAACGACGATGCCGACGGGGATGACGAGGCCTGAACATGCAGACCGCCACGATATTCAACCACGAAACCGTCAACCTGGACGGCGAAGAGTTCTCCGACTGCGAGTTCCGCGAATGCCGCATGGTCTATGCGGGCGGCCCGCCGCCAGTGTTCGAGAGCTGCCGTTTCGACGAATGCGAGTGGAAGTTCGATGACGCCGCCGGCCGGACGCTGGCGTTCATGAAGCTGGTCTGGAGCGTGGGCGGCAAGGCCCCGATCCAGCTGATGATCAAGGAAATCACCGGCAGCGGCGGACGATAGATTCCCGCTCCGACGTGACGAATTGACACGCCACGGTCACCGGCGTTCTTTCACCGCCTGAACGCGGAGAACCCAGATGGCCAAGCACCAGAGCATCCTCGAGACGGTGGGCAATACGCCGGTTGTGCGGATCAACCGCCTGGGGCCGCCGGGCGTGAACCTCTATGTCAAGATCGAGGCCTTCAATCCGATGGGCTCGGTCAAGGACCGCCTGGCCCTGGGCGTCATCGAGGCGGCGGAGAAGTCCGGCGAACTGAAGCCCGGCCAGACGGTGGTCGAGGCCACCAGCGGCAACACCGGCATCGGCCTGGCCATGGTCTGCGCGGCCAAGGGATATCCCCTGGTGGTGACCATGGCCGACAGCTTCAGCGTCGAGCGGCGCAAGCTGATGCGGTTCCTGGGCGCCAAGGTGGTGCTCACCCCTGCCGCGCTGCGCGCCACCGGCATGGTGCTGAAGACCCAGGAACTGGCCAAGACCCACGGCTGGTTCATGAGCCGGCAGTTCGAGAACGAGGCCAACGCCGACATGCACTCGCGCACCACCGCCGTGGAGATTTTGCGCGACTTCGAGGGTGAGCAACTGGACTACTGGGTGACCGGCTACGGCACAGGCGGCACCCTGAAGGGCGTCGCCCGTGTACTGCGCGAAAAGAGCCCGAAGACCAAGATCATCGTCTGCGAACCGGACGCCGCGCCCCTGGTGGGCAGTCACGAGCCGCAGGCCTATAACGCCGACGGTTCGCCCGCCGCCGGCCACCCGGCCTGGAAGCCGCACCCCATGCAGGGCTGGACGCCGGACTTCATCGCCAAGCTGACCAACGACGCCGTCCGGGCCGGTGTCGACCAGGTGCTGCCGATCCCGGGTCCTGAGGCCATCCGCCTCAGCCAGGAACTGGCCAAGCAGGAGGGAATCTTCGTCGGCATAACCGCCGGTGCGACGTTCGCCGGCGCGCTCAAGATCGCCGCCGACGCGCCCAAGGGCGCCACGATCCTGGCCATGCTGCCAGATACCGGCGAGCGTTACCTGTCGACGCCGCTGTTCGCCGACGTGCCGGCCGACATGACGCCGGAGGAGGTCGAGATCCTGCGCTCGACGCCGATGTTCGCGGATCTGGCCCAGGCTTAGCGGAACACGTGGATGCCGCCGGTCAGGCCGGCGGGGGCTTCGGCAAGGCCGCGGATCTCCAGGCGCGCGCGCCTGGCGCCGCAGAGGCAGCGCAGGCGGCTTTCGAGATTGACGGTCGCCTGCCTGGCTAGGCCCTGAGCCACCCAGGGGGCCGGGTCGATGGCGGCTTCCCGTCCGCAACGGCAGACCGCCCACAGGCTGGAGCGTGCAGCCAGCGCCGCGCTGAGCTTGGGGTGCTGCGGCCAGTTCGCCGCGACCGTCCGCTGAGCCCATCCGTCCGCCATGTCCGCCTCCCAGATTTGCGGACAGAACAAAAGCAGAACTTTCGGAGTCGCGCGAGTCCCTTCTGGCTGTGATTCCGCCGCGCGCCGCAACTCTCCGGCGAGCGACGTCCTTAGGGCTTTAGAGCTTCTCGCTGATCTTGATGGCCGTGCGGCAACCGGCGCCGATTACCGCCGACAGCAGGGCGTAGCCGGGCGCCTGGTGTGCGCCCTCCGACACCGCCTGGTCGCGGTGGGCCAATTCCTCGTCGCGGAACCTGGCCAGTTCGGCGGCGAGCGCGGGCTCCCGCGCGTCCAGTTCGGCGATCTGGCCCGCGTAGTGCTGCTCGATGACGTTCTCCACCGCCTCAGTGCAGGCGTGCGCCGCCTTTTCGCCAAGAAGCGCCGTGCCGGCCCCCAGCGCGAATCCGGCCAGCCGCCACAGGGGCGCCATCACCGTTGGACGGACCCGCCGTTCGGTGAGGAGGGCGTCGAAGCGGGCCAGGTGCTCGGCCTCGTGGGCCTCCATCTGCGCCAGCTGCCCGGCGATCCGCGCGTGGCCGGCGCCTTCGCCCAGCACGGCGCGCTGCCCGCGGTAGATGGCGACGGCCGCCAGTTCGCCGGCCTGGTCGACACGCAGGATCTCGGCCAGGCGCTGGGCGCCGGCGCCACGGCCTGGGCGGGGTGGAACAGGCTTGCCGCTCATCGTTTGGTCCGTTCGCGCAGGGCCGCTGCAACGCTCAGCACGGTCAGCTTCAGGGAGATCAGGGCGTTCCAGCCGGCCATGGAGATGCCCAGGAGCCGCCACGGGGCCTCGTCGCAGGCCGGCGGGCGGATCTTGGCGCCATTCAGGAGGTCGTTCATGTCGGCGGCGCTGACCCCGCGCCCGGCGCTGGCGCAGGTGGTGGGCCCGGGCCAGAACTTCCACTCCGCCCCGGCATGGTAGACGGCGAGCGCCAGGCCGCCGAGGAAGATCAGCCCGAGCAGCCAGCAACTCAGCTGCCGAAGCCTGGGACCGCCCGGCAGGCGCACCAGGATCATCGCCACGGCGCCTACCGCGGCGGCGGCCCAATAAACCTCGCGCTGGCGCAGGCACAAGGTGCAGGGCTGATAGCCTCCGAACGTCTGGAAGCCGTGGGCGATCGCCAGCATCAGGGCCGAGGACAGCAGGGCCGTCAGCCGCCAGCGGTCGAGGAAGGGTCGAGTGAGGGCGGTCAGGAACATCGGCGGCGACAGGATCCCAGGTTTCCTCAAACGACCTTAGCCTATGACCTTCAGCGCCGCGAAGCCCGCCGCCAGCACCAGGACGCCGACGATCACATAGACTGTCAGGCGCTTTTCGACCTCCTTGAGGATGGCCGGGCCGTAGAATTTCAGCACAGTCGCCTCCAGGAAGAACCGCGCGCCCCGGGTGACGATGGCGGCCCAGACGAAGGTGAAGAGATCGAAGCGGGCGAGGCCCGCGCTGATCGTCACCAGCTTGAAGGGAATGGGCGTCAGGCCCTTCAGCAGGATCACGCCAAGGCCGTACCTGGCGAACCAGGCGCGGAATTCCGCCTCGCCATTGGCGTGGCCGAAGAAGGCCAGGATGGAATGCGCGAGCGGACCCAGGAAGACGCCGATGGCGTAGCCCAGGAGCCCCCCCAGAACCGAGGCTACCGTGCAGATGGCGGCGTAGCGGAAGGCGTGGTCCGGCCGGGCGGCGACCATCGGGGCCAGCATGACGTCGGGCGGGATCGGG
This sequence comes from Caulobacteraceae bacterium, assembly GCA_947475465.1. Classification (GTDB taxonomy): domain Bacteria; phylum Pseudomonadota; class Alphaproteobacteria; order Caulobacterales; family Caulobacteraceae; genus Phenylobacterium. The sequence continues at coordinate 36,584 of CANJLK010000014.1, forward strand.
AAGAACGAACTTTCGGCGAAGGAAACCACGGCCAGCGCCCAGGGCGCTTTGTCCGAGGCGGCGAGCCCCAGGACCCAATCGTAGAGTTTGCGAAGCATCGGCGACCCAGGCGGCGGTTGAGGCGTTTGAGCTAGCAGGCCGGGCCGGCCTTGTCGCTACCGGCATCTGGTTTCATATGATACTAACTGCGTGCTCCAGGAGACTTCCATGAACGCCCCGGCCCGAACCGACAGCCGCGACCTCTTCGACAATCCGCTCGGCACCGACGGATTCGAGTTCGTTGAGTTCACCTCTCCTGAGCCGGAACGGCTGCGCGGACTCTTTGAGCTGATGGGCTTCACCGCAGTGGGCAGGCACAGGTCGAAGAACGTGCTCAGGTTCCGCCAGGGCGACATCAACTTCATCCTCAACATGGAGCCGTCGGGCCAGCCGGCGGACTTCCGCCAGGTCCACGGGCCCTCGGCCAACGCGATGGCGTTTCGGGTGAAGGACGCGGCCAAGGCGCTGAAGCTGGCGGTGGCGCGCGGCGCGGTGGCGGTGAGCGGCCCCGTCGGCCCCATGGAGCTGAACATCCCGGCCATCGAGGGGATCGGCGGCTCGAACCTCTATCTGGTCGACCGCTACGGGGCGCAGGAAATCTACGACGTGGACTTCACGCCCATTGCCGGCGCGGAGGAGACCGCGGCGGCCAATTCCAAGGGCCTGACCTACATCGACCACCTGACGCACAATGTGTTCCGCGGGAACATGGCCAAGTGGGCGGATTTCTACGAGCGCATCTTCAACTTCCGCGAGATCCGCTACTTCGACATCGAAGGCGCCCAGACCGGCCTGATCTCCAAGGCCATGACCAGCCCTGACGGCAAGATCCGCATCCCGCTCAACGAAAGCCAGGACGACCACTCGCAGATCGAGGAGTTCCTGCGCGACTACCACGGCGAGGGCATCCAGCACGTGGCGCTGGGGACGGGAGACATCTTCGCGTCCGTCGAGGCCATGCGCGAAGCCGGTGTGAAGTTCCAGGACACCATCGACAGCTACTACGATCTGCTGGACGCCCGCGTGCCCGGTCACGGCGAGAACAGCCAGCGGCTGCAGGCCGACAAGATCCTGCTCGACGGGGCGCCCACCGAGGGTCAGGGCGTGCTTCTCCAGATCTTTACCGAGAACATGGTCGGCCCGATCTTCTTCGAACTGATCCAGCGCAAGGGGAACGAAGGCTTCGGCGAAGGAAACTTCAGGGCTTTGTTCGAGAGCATCGAACTCGATCAGATGCGCCGGGGCGTCCTGCCTCCGAAAGACGCCTGATGGCCAAGACGCCTCCGCCCTCCGCCTGGTCGCTGGTCGTCCACGGCGGCTCCGGTGTCATTGACCGGGCGGACCTTACGGCGGAGCAGGATGCGGCCTATCGCGAAGCCCTGGCGCAGGCGGCCGAAGCTGGCGCGGCGGTGCTCCGGGTCGGTGGCGCGGCGCTGGACGCGGTCGAGGCGGCGGTGCGTATTCTTGAGAACGATCCCCTCTTCAACGCCGGCCGCGGCGCGGTCTTCACCGCCGAGGGTCGCAACGAACTGGACGCCGCGATCATGGACGGGGCGACACTCGCCGCCGGCGCCGTGGCGGGTGTGACCCGCACCCGCAACCCGATCTCGCTCGCCCGCATCGTCATGGAGCAATCGCCGCACGTGCTTCTGGCCGGCGAAGGCGCCGACGCCTTTTCAAAGGCCAATGGCCTCGATCAGGCCAAGCCGGGCTACTTCTTCGTCGAACGCCGATGGAAGGCGCTCAAGCGGCAGTTGCAACAAGCTCGTCTGCCCATCCCGTCCCGGCCTAAGGGCGCATCGAAGCATGACGTCGCCGCGCTCGCCCATGACGAGGGCAAGCGCGGCACGGTGGGCGTGGTGGCCCGCGACGCGGCCGGACATGTGGCGGCCGGCACCTCTACCGGGGGCACGACGGGCAAGCGCTTCGGCCGCGTCGGCGACAGCCCGCTGATCGGGGCCGGCACCTATGCGTCCGACGCCTCCGCCGCCGTCTCCGGGACCGGCGAAGGGGAATATTTCATCCGCCTGGCGCTCGCCCACCGCATCTGCGCCCTGGTGGAGTTCGAAGGCCTTGGCCTGCAGGCGGCCTGCGACCGTGTTGTCCAGAACGACCTGACAGGGCTGGGCGGCGAGGGTGGGGTGATCGCGGTGGCCCCGGACGGCCAGATGGCCTGGAGCTTCAATACGTCGGGCATGTACCGCGCGCGGATCGCCGACGGCGCGGCCCTGGAGGTCGGCATCTACAAGGACGAAAGCTGATGGCCCGAAACTGGATTCCGGTCCGGGGCGCCCAGGGGGATCATTCCCGCCAGGCTCACGCCGACATGCCGCCCGGCACCTTTGAGCGGGAGATTTCCAAGGAAGGCTTTTTCGGCCCCGCAGCCTTCATCCACCACAAACGCCCGCCGACCGGCTGGACGAATTTCGAGGGTCCGCTCCGGCCCCGGGCCTTCGACCTGGCCGGCTTGAACGCCGACGAGACCAGCCCCTGGTCGGCGGCCGACGTGCTGCGCAACGCCGCCGTGGAAATCGGCTTCTGGACGTTTGGCGCACCCATGCCGGCGCTCGCCCGCAATGCCGACGGCGACCAGTTGCTGTTCGTGCACGCCGGGGCCGGCGACCTCTTCTGCGACTACGGCCATCTGACCTACCGGCCCGGCGACTACCTCTACCTGCCGAGGGGGACCATGTGGCGCCTGGCGCCCTCGCAGCCCACGGCGATCCTGACGATCCAGGCGACCAACACCCACTTCACCCTTCCTGACCGGGGACTTCTTGGCCCCCACGCCTTCTTCGACCCGGCGGTGCTGGAGACGCCGGCCATGGACGAGGCCTTCCGCGCGCACCAGGACCTTGCGGGCGACTACAGGGTCGAGATCAAGAAGCGGGGTCAGGTCTCCACCGTGACCTATCCCTACAATCCGCTGGATGCGGTGGGCTGGCACGGCGACCTTGCGCCCGTGCGCCTGAACGTCGCCGACCTGCGGCCCGTCACCAGCCACCGCTATCACCTGCCGCCGTCCGTCCACACGACCTTCCTCTCGGACCGGTTCGTGGTCTGCACCTTTGCCCCGAGGCCGTTCGAGACCGACCCGGGCGCCCTGAAGGTGCCGTTCTTCCATAACAACGACGACTATGAAGAGGTGCTGTTCTACCACGCCGGCGACTTCTTCAGCCGCGATCACATCGAGGCGGGGATGCTGACCTTCCATCCCTCCGGCTTCACCCATGGCCCGCACCCGAAGGCGCTGAAGAACATGCTGGCCCAGCCCAAGACGGCGACGGACGAGTACGCGGTGATGATCGACGCCCGCGATCCGCTGGAGGTTGGCGAGGGGGCCGAAAGGGTCGAGAACAGCGCCTATGTCGACAGCTGGAAGACTGCGTGAGCGATCTGCAGGACGACCTTGCCCGGGCCGCCGGGGAGGAACTGGAACTGGCCTGCGCGCTGGGCTGGGCGCAGCTTTCGACCCTCACCCCCTGGGGGGACACATACGAAGGTTTTACCCCGGCGGGGCGGACTGTCTGTTTCGAGCGCAGTTATCTGTGGGAAGGTGGGCAGGGCGCCGATATTCGCGTCGAGGTCACCGTTTACGAGCCGAAGTCCTACGAAAGCGGGGTTAGGCTGAACCGCTCAATACGGCGCGAGACCGTATGAGCATTAGGGAGTTGCGATGAAGCTAGCGTCTTTGAAGGGTGGCCGCGACGGGCGGCTAGTTGTGGTGTCGAACGATCTCGCCTGGTTTACTGAAGCCCACCACATCGCCCCCACCCTGCAGGTGGCGCTGGACCAGTGGCAGGGCTGTGAGCCGGCGCTGCGCGGCCTGGCCGAAAGCCTCGAACATGACGCGGTGCCCAAGGAACGCTTCCACGAGCACAATGCCGCCAGCCCCCTGCCGCGGGCCTATCAGTGGGCGGACGGGTCGGCCTACGTGAACCATGTGGCCCTGGTGCGCCAGGCCCGGAGCGCGGAGATGCCGGAGACCTTTTGGACCGACCCCCTGATCTACCAGGGCGGCTCCGACGCCTTCCTGGGCCCGCGCGACGATATTCCCCTGTCCGACGAGAGCTGGGGCCTGGACCTGGAAGGCGAGGTGGCGGTGATCACCGGCGACGTGCCGCGGGGCGCCACCCGCGAGCAGGCCCTGGCGGCGATCCGGTTGGTGATGCTTTGCAACGATGTTTCCCTGCGCGGCCTGATCCCGGGGGAACTGGCCAAGGGGTTCGGCTTCTTCCAGTCCAAGCCCGCCTCGGCCTTCTCGCCGGTGGCCGTCACGCCTGACGCCTTGCCCGGCTGGAAGGACGGCAAGCTCTCCGGCGCCCTGGAGGTCGAACTCAACGGCGAGCCGCTGGGCGAGGCCGACGCCGGAACCGACATGACCTTCGATTTCGGAACCCTGATCGCCCACGCCGCCAAGACCCGGCCGCTGGCCGCCGGCACGATCGTGGGCTCGGGCACCGTCTCCAACCGGGGTCCCGACGGCGGTCCGGGCAAGCCGGTGGGACAGGGCGGTGTCGGCTATTCCTGCCTGGCCGAGTTGCGCACCGTCGAGGCCATTTCCAGTGGCGCGGCCAAGACCCCGTTCCTCAAGGCCGGCGACACGGTGCGGATCGACATGCGCGACGCCAAGCGCCACACGGTCTTCGGCGCCATCGAACAGACGGTGGCGGCCGGATGAGTGTCGAGCGGGCCCGCGACCGGGACGACCTGAGGCTGGACGGCTATCTGCCGTACCGGCTGTCGGTGGCGTCCAATGCGGTTTCGGGCCTGATCGCGCGCGCCTATCAGGACCGCTTCGGCCTGACGATTCCGCAGTGGCGTCTGATCTGCGTGCTGGCGGAGGACGGCCCTTCGACCCAGGGCCAGATCGTGGCGCGCACGGTGATGGATAAGGTCACGGTCAGCCGCGCGGTGCAGGGGCTGGTCCGGCGTGGGTTGCTATCGCGCACCGACCATGAGGCCGACGGGCGCAGCCACGTGCTGTCCCTGACCCCGACCGGCCGCCAGATGCATGTGCAGATCGCACCCCTGGCCCTGGCCTACGAAGCGGCGCTGATCTCGGGCCTGTCGCCCGACGAGGTCGCTCTGCTCAAGCGCCTGCTGCACCGGCTGCAGAGCGCGGCCGGCCAGCTGGGCGGAGAAGCCGTGAAGCTCTGATTTAGTGGGCGAAGGCCGGAGCGCGGACGCTCCAGCGGTGCGATCCCTCGCCGAACGGCAGGTGGAAGCCGTAGGTCGCGCGCCGGCGCTCGTCGCGCCAGTTCTGCTCGAAGGACATGATCACCGCCTCTTCCAGATCCTCGGGGATCTGGCGCGCGTCGTGGCCCATGTGCTTGGCGATATATTCGATGACCATCGCGCGGTGCGCTTCGCCGCCGAGCGATAGGAGTGCCTCACGGACACGCTTTGCGAGGGTCTGATTCCCGCGCGCCGGCTTTTTGCCGGGGGCGATGTCGAGGGCGGTTTCGTGCGTTTTCTGCATGATGCCGGCACGTTGCATCAGCGGGATTTAGCGCCCGGTTAAAGAGCAAAGCGAACGCGAATTAATCCTGCCGCCCGCACTCAGCCCAGTCCGAACCCGCAGGCTATCCGGTAGGTGGCGAAGGCCGCCGCATAGGCCAAGGCCGTCATGTAGGCCAGCATGACCATCGGCCAGAACCAACTGTTGGTCTCGCGCTTCACGACCCCGAACGTTGAGGCGCACTGTGGGGCAAAGACGTACCAGGCCAGGAAGGACAGGCCGGTGGCGATAGACCAATGGTGGGCCAGGGTCGTCGCCAGCATGCCTGGCGATGCGTCGGCGTTGCCGATGGCATAGACGGTCCCCAGCGCCGCCACCGCCACCTCGCGCGCCGCGAAGCCCGGGATCAGGGCGACCGTCATCTGCCAGTTGAAGCCGATGGGCTGCAGGACGGGCTGGATGAAGTGGCCGATCCGTCCGGCCAGGCTGTAGTTGATCGCCGGGTCCACGGCCCCGACCGGTGCGCCGGGGAAGGTCGACAGGAACCAGACCACGATCATGATCGGCAGGATGATGGTCCCGGCCCGGGTCAGGAAGATGCGGCCGCGCAGGATGACATTGCGCGCCACATTGGCTGGGTCCGGCAGCTTGTAGGTCGGCAGCTCCATCAGGAACGGCTCGACCGCGCCGCGCCAGAAGATGCGGCGAGCGACGAAAGAGACCCCCAGCGCGCTCAGGATGCCGGCCGCGTAGAGGCCGAACATGACGAGGCCGGGGAGGCTGAGGACCCCCAGCACCTGGCGGGACGGAATGAAGGCCGAGATGATCAGGGTGTAGACCGGGATCCGGGCCGAGCAGGTCATCAGCGGGGCGACCAGGATCGTCGTCAGGCGGTCGCGTTTGTTGTCGATCACCCGGGTCGCCATAATCCCGGGGATGGCGCAGGCGAAGCTGGAGAGCAGGGGGATGAAGGCCCGGCCGTGCAGCCCAGCGCCGCCCATGATCCGATCCATGAGGAAGGCCGCCCGGGCCATGTAGCCGAAGTCCTCCAGCAGGATGATGAAGAAGAACAGCACCAGGATCTGGGGCAGGAAGACCAGCACGCTGCCGACCCCGGAAATCAGCCCGTCCACCAGGAAGCTGGTGATCAGGCCTGAGGGCAGGTGGCCGGCGATCAGCACCCCCAGGGCGTGGAAGGCCGCGTCGATCAGGTCCTGCGCGGGCTTGGCCCAGGAGAAGACCGCCTGAAACATCACGAACAGCAGGACGAACAGGATCGCCAGTCCGGCCAGCGGATGGAGCAGGACCGCGTCGACCTTGCCGGTAAAGGTGTCGGGGCGCTCGGCGGGGCGGACGGTGGCCTTCAGGATCCTCTGGGCCTCGCGGTGCGCCTCGCGGATTTCGCCGGCCGAGGGCTCACGCCACTGGCTGGCGTGGCCCAGGGCGCCGGCGGCGGCGATGGCGTCCACCTGGGCGATAAGGTCGTCGATGCCGCGCTTGCGGGTGGCGACCGTTGTGACGATCGGGCAGCCAAGTTCGCGCCCCAGGCCGTCCAGATCGATGCGAAGCCCCTGGCGCTGGGCGATGTCGTACATGTTGAGCGCCAGCACCATCGGGCGGCCCACCGCCTTGAGCTCGAGGATCAGCCGCAGCACCAGCCGCAGGTTGGTGGCGTCGGCCACGGCCACCACAACATCGGGGGCGGCCTCACCGGCCAGCCGGCCCAGCACCGCGTCGCGGGTGACCACTTCGTCGGGACTGCGGGCGCGCAGCGAATAGGTGCCGGGCAGGTCGAGGATCGACAGGGTCCGGCCGGAGGGCGTGACGACCACGCCTTCCTTCCGCTCAACTGTCACGCCGGCGTAGTTGGCCACCTTCTGGCGGCTGCCGGTGAGGGCGTTGAAGAGGGCGGTCTTGCCGGAGTTGGGATTGCCGACCAGCGCGATCCGCGCGCCGGGCGCCGCGGCTTCGCTCATCGGGGATCCAGTTGAATCCAGACATCCTGGGCATCGCGCCGACGCAGGGCCACGCGCATGTCGTCCAGGCGCACAGCGATCGGGTCGCGGCGGATGGCGCCCTCGTGCAGCACCTCGATCTCGGCTCCCTCGACGAAGCCGAACTCCAGCAGGCGGCGCTGCAGTTCGTCCACGGCCACCCCGTGGCCCGCGCCCGCCGCGTCGGCGCCGACCTCGACGATCACGCCCCGGTCGCCTGGCCTGGCCGCGCTCAACCGCACGGCCCCACCACGGGCCGGCCCGGCCCGGGAGGCGATCGGCTCTGCGAGCATGTCGTGCATCGGGCGTCCAGTTCGCTATTGCGATTGATTATCAATTACGACCTTAGGCCGTCATTCGCAAGACCTGAGCCTGATTTCCGAAGGGCGCACATTGACGCGCCGCAAACTCCAGGCGGCCGCGTTGACCCCCGGCCGCTCATGGCTATGGTGCGCCCGCCCACCCCGGCGCGCCCCTTCATTGGGGCGGAAAGGGCCCCAGTGGCGAAATGGTAGACGCGGTAGACTCAAAATCTATTGCCGAGAGGCGTGCTGGTTCGAGTCCGGCCTGGGGCACCATCATCTTGTTCGCGAAGGCGCGCTGACGGCCGCTGCCTGCGGCGCCGAAAGCGCCAGACCGACTTGACGCGCGGGCCGCCGGACCGAACAAGGGCCTCCACAGCCGCCGCCAGGAAGACCCGACCATGAGCCAGTCCAAGCTGTTCTCGCCCTTTCAGGTGGGCGGCCTCCATTTGGACAACCGGATCGTCATCGCCCCCATGTGCCAATATTCGGCGGTCGACGGCGAAATGACCGACTGGCACCTGATGCACCTGGGTCAGATGGCGGAGTCTGGCGCGGGCCTGCTGACCATCGAGGCCACGGCCGTGGTTCCCGAGGGCCGCATCACCTATGGCGACGTCGGGCTCTACTCCGACGCAACGGAGGCGGCCATGCGCCGGGTGCTCGACGGGGTGCGCCGTTATTGCGACATGCCGATGGCCATCCAGTTGGCCCACGCCGGCCGCAAGGCCAGCTGCGAGGTTCCCTGGAAGGGCGGGGCGCAGATCCCGCCGGGCGGGGTCAACAGCTGGCAGACGGTCTCGGCCTCGCCGCTGCCGTTCAAGCCCACCGAGAACGCGCCGATGGCGCTGGCGCCCGACGACCTTGCCGGGCTGTGCGAGGCCTTCGCCGCCTCCGCCCGACGGGCCGCCGATCTGGGCCTCGACGCCATCCAGATCCACGGCGCCCACGGCTACCTGCTGCACCAGTTCCTCTCGCCGCTCTCCAACCATCGCGACGACGCCTACGGCGGCTCGCTGGAGAACCGCATGCGATTCCCCCTGGCGGTGTTCGAGGCGGTCCGCGCCGCCTTCCCGGCCGACAAGCCGGTGACCATCCGGGTTTCGGCCACCGATTGGGTCGAGGGCGGCTGGAGCCTCGAGGATACCTGCGTCTTCGCCCAGGCGCTGGAGGCGCGCGGCTGCGCGGCGATCAACGTCTCCAGCGGCGGCTCCTCCGCCACCGCCCAGGTGCCGGCCGCGCCGGGCTACCAGGTGCCGCTGGCCCGCGGCGTGAAGGCGGCGGTGAAGGTCCCTGTCATCGCTGTGGGCCTGATCACCGAGTTCGATCAGGCCGAGGCGATCCTGGCCTCCGGCGACGCGGACCTGATCGGAGTGGCCCGGGTCATGCTCTACAATCCCCGCTGGCCCTGGCACGCCGCGGCCCACTTCGGCGCCCTGGTCGACGCCCCGCCGCAGTACCACCGCTCGCAACCCACGCAGGTGAAGGCCCTGTTCGAGCCGGTGGCGGCCTAGAGGCGCGCCATGCCGCCGGAGCCGGACCTCTCAAACCTGCCGAGGCCACCTGAGCCGCCGCATCCGCGCGAGTGCTGCGGCAGCGGCTGCGTGCCCTGCATCTACGACTATTACGACCGGGCGGTGGCCCGCTGGGAGCAGAAGATCGAGGAAGAGGGCTTCGACCCCAAGGCGGTGCGCGCCGCGTTCGACGCCCCTGGCGGGGCCTCCTAGCCCGTGGTCTAGTCGCCGCGCATTTCGGAGACGCGCGTGACCGACACCCTCGCCAAGACCCCGGCCAAGCCCGCCTTCCGTCCCTTCATCCCCGCCGGCGTGATCCTGCCGGAATTCACTTTCCTGCACCTGGTCGTGGGCGCCCTGCTGGGGGTGGTCTTCGGCGCCTCGTCTCTCTACCTGGTGCTGAAGGTCGGGCTGACGGTCTCGGCCTCGATCCCCGTGGCGGTGATCTCCATAACCCTTTTCCGCCTGCTCCAGAGGCTGGGCGTCGCCCGGGCCTCGATCTTGCAGAACAACATCGTCCAGACGGCGGGCTCGGCCGGCGAATCCATCGCCTTCGGCCTTGGCGTCACCATGCCGGCGATCATGATCCTGGGCTTCGACATGGAGATCGCCCACGTCATGCTGGTGGCGGTGATGGGCGGCCTTCTGGGCATCCTGATGATGATCCCGTTGCGCCGGGCCCTGATCGTCGAGCAGCACGGCCTCCTGAAATACCCGGAAGGCACGGCCTGCGCCGAGGTGCTGAAGGCCGGCGCAACCCGCGAGGAACACGCCATCGGCCACGAGGCCAGCCAGGCCCAGACCGAGGCGCAGGTCGCACATGGCGCGCGGACCATCGTCACGGGGTTCGGCCTGGGCCTGCTCTACAAGCTGGGGGAGGGCGTCTTCCGGCTCTGGAAGGATACCCCCGAGGCGGTGTTCGGCGCGCCGCTGGCCAAGGCCTCCATCGCCGCGGAGATTTCGCCGGAGCTGCTGGGCGTAGGCTATATCATCGGGCCCAGGATCGCCTCGGCCATGGCCGGCGGCGGGGTGCTGGCCTACATGGTCCTGATCCCGATGATTCAATTCTTCGGCGGGGTCGATCCCCACATGATCCTGCCGCCGGGCAAGACGCCGATCTCGCAGATGTCGCCGGGCGACATCCGCAGCGCCTATATCCTCTACATCGGCGCGGGCGCGGTGACCGCCGGCGGCCTGATCAGTCTGGCGCGCGCCATGCCGACCATCTGGCGCAGCCTGCGCGCCGGGGTCTCGGACTTCAGCGGCGGCAAGGCGGCGGCCGGCGAGGTCCCGCGCACCGAGCGCGACCTGTCGCTCAAGTGGGTGGCGATCGGCTGCCTGGCGCTTGTGGCCGGGATATTGATGGCCCATTCGCTGCACATGAACATCCTGGGCGCGATCCTGATCGTGCTGTTCGGCTTCATGTTCGTGACCGTGTCGTCGCGCCTGACCGGCGAGCTGGGCTCATCCTCCAATCCGATCAGCGGCATGACGGTGGCGACCCTATTGCTGACCTGCCTGCTCTTCCTGGTGCTGGGCTGGACAGGGCCGACCTACTACGTGACGGCGCTGTCGGTGGGCGGCATCGTCTGCATCGCCGCCTCCAACGGCGGCACGACCTCCCAGGACCTCAAGACGGGGTTCCTGATCGGCGCGACGCCGCGCTACCAGCAGCTGGCGATCATGATCGGAGCCCTGGCCTCGGCCCTGGCGCTCGGGCCGATCCTGCTGGCGCTGAACCAGGCGGCCACGGTCTATGTGCCCCAGGCGCCGGCGCCCGCCGCGATCAGCGCCGCCCAGGCCGCGGCCCTGCCGGTCGAGAGCCTCAAGGGCCCGCAGGCCGCGGACGACAGGTTGGCCTACCACGTCTGGCAGAAGACCGATCCGGCCGGCGGGGCCGCCGCCCGCTACCTGGTGCGTGCGGACGGGACGCTCGCCTACCTCGTCGATCCCGGCATCAATGGCCACGTGAAAGTCCGCCCGGACGGCACGACGGTGACCAAGTACGACGCGCCCAAGGCCACCCTGATGAGCTACATCATCAAGGGCATTCTGAACCAGCAGCTGCCCTGGACCCTCGTCCTCCTGGGGGTGATGATCGCGGTGGTGCTGGAGATGTGCTCCATCCCGGCGCTGGCGTTCGCGGTGGGTGTCTATCTGCCGATCTCCTCGTCTCTGCCGATCTTCATCGGCGGCGCCGTGCGCTGGCTGGTGGACCGCAGAAGCCGCGGCGTCCACGCCGAGACCCTCTCCGAGGCCGAACTGTCGGCCGAGTCCGACCGCAGCCCCGGCGTCCTGATGGCCTCGGGCTATATCGCCGGAGGGGCCATAGCCGGCATCGCCATCGCCTTCTCGGCAGGCGTGCTGGGCGGCTTCGACCACCGGATCGGCCTCTTGATGGAGGCGGTGAACCCGTTCTTCGCCGGGCCCCACGCCGACTGGCTTTCCGTCCTGCCCTTCGTGGGCCTGATGGCGTTGTTGTTCCGGGCGGGGACCGCGAAGACGCCGGTTTAGACGCGGCGTAGCGGGATCAGGGCGCGGACGGCGGGGTCGCGGAACCACAGGCCGCCCCAGGCGAACAGCGCCAGGTAAGGGCCGAACAGGATGTGGCTGAACAGCGGATTCCCGTCCACGAAGTGTACCGCCGCCGTGCCGCCCATCAACGCCGCCACGAGGATCGCGCCCAGCACCGTGGTGCGCGGGATGAGGTAGAGGGCCAGGATCAGGGCCTCCATCACCCCGATGCCGAAGCCGGCCCCCGCCGGGATGTGCATCTGGGCGCTGGTCTGCTCGACCACTGGCAGGCGGGCCAGCTTGATGCCGGCGTCGAACAGCATGAAGGCCGTGAACAGGCCCGTCAGGCTCCAGCCGATGATCCGCATTGGTTTGGTCGTCATGGTCGTTTCCCCCTCTTGAACCTCAGCCCGCCGCCTGGGCCCCGGACCCATCCTTCATCAGCCTGTCGAGCTGGTTGCGGATGTGGCTGGCCTCCGCGGCGGTGTTGGCGAGCGCGATGGCCCGGTCGAAGGCTTCGCGCGCCTCCGCGTCGCGGCCGAGTTGCAGCAGGAAGGCGCCCCTGGCCCCGAAGTAATAGAAGTAGCTGCCGAGCGGCCCCTCCAGAGGTGCGATCATCGCCAGCGCCGCCCCCGGGCCCCGAGCCTTCGAGACCGCCACCGCCCGGTTCAGGGTCACCACCGGCGACGGTGTCAGGATTTCCAGCGTGCCATAGAGCGCCTCGATCTGCGCCCAGTCGGTGTCTTGCGGTCGGGCGGCGCGGGCATGCAGGGCCGCTATGGCCGCCTGCACCAGATAGGGGCCGGGGCGGCGGTGACGCATGGCCTTGTCGATCAACGCCAGGCCCTCGGCGATCATGCCGGCGTCCCACAGGCTCCGGTCCTGATCGTCCAGCAGCACCGCCTCGCCCTGGTCGTCGAACCGTGCGGCGGCCCTGGAATGTTGCAGGAGCATCAGGGCGGTCAGCCCCATGATCTCGGGCTCGGTCTGGAAGAGCCGCTGAAGCAGGCGCCCGAGCCGTATGGCTTCGGTGCAGAGCGGCGAGCGGGCCTCGGTCTCGGCGAAGCCGGCCGAATAGCCCTCATTGAACACCAGGTAGACCATGGCCGCCACGGCCGCGAGCCGTTCGGCGCGCTCCACGGGTCCCGGGGTCTCGAAGGCCACCTCGGCCTTGGCGATCCGGGCCTTGGCGCGGGTGATCCGCTGTTCCATGGCCGCCTCCCCGACCAGGAAGGCCTTGGCGATCTGCCGGACCGACAGCCCCGAGACGATGCGGAGCGCCAGCGCCACCTGCTGGGTCTGCGGCAGGTCCGGATGGCAGCAGATGAACATCAGCCGCAGGATGTCGTGGCGGTAGTGGGCGCCGTCCAGCCGCTCGGCCAGCGGGGTCTCGACGTCCTCGACGTCGGAGATCGTCTCCTCCGGCGGCAGTTCGGTCTGGCGGCTGCGCTTGCGCACGCCATCCAGCGCGGCGTTGCGGCCCACCAGGATCAGCCAGGCCGCGGGGTCGCGGGGCGGACCCTTCTGCGGCCAGGACTTCAGCGCCCTGAGGCAGGCCTCCTGGTAGGCCTCCTCCGCGGTGTCGAGATCGCGGAAATAGCGCAGCAGGGCGCCGATCGCCTGGGGACGCGCCGACGTCAGGGCAGCGCTTATCCAGGCAACCTCGCTCATGCAGGCACGCGGCTCGCCGCGTCGGCGGGCAGGGTTCCCGGCACGAACAGGCGCAGGGGTCGGATCTCATAGGCCCCGCCCGGATTGGCGCGGCCTAGGTCGCGGGCCACTTCCAGGGCGTCTTCCAGGTCGGCGCAGTCGATCACGTAGAAGCCCAGAAGCTGCTCCTTGGTCTCGGCGAAGGGGCCATCGATCACCAGGGGCGGATCGGACTTGCGAAGGGTGGTCGCCGCCGTTGTCGGCATCAGCCGCAGCGACGGACCCAGCCGCCCGGCCTGGGCCAGGCGGTCGTGCACCACGCCCAGGCGGGTCATCACCAGGTCGTCCTCCTCCTTGGTCCAGGAGAAGACGGTCTCTTCGGAATTGTAGCAGAGCAAGGCGTAGAGCATCGATCGAGCCTTCCTCGTTGCGCCTAGGACGCCCGACTATGCCCGGCTCCGACAGCGACTGGCAAAATTTGCGGACGCAATCTCGCGCAGGCGTGCGTTGACAGGCCCCGGGGGCCGGGCGGAGGCTCAGGTTCAACGAACGCGGATCGGGGAGGAAGCGATGAGACGTCTCATGGCCGCGACGATGGGGCTGGCGCTGATCGCTGGAGGCGCCCAGGCGGCGGTCACCGTGATCGGCGGCGGTCAGGCCGAGGTCTGTTCCAAGGCGGCCCTGGCGGAGCTGTCCGACAACGCCAGCGAACGTATCTGCACCAACGCCCTGGAAACCGAGATGCTGACGCCCTACGAGCGGGCCGGAACCTTCATCAACCGCGGCGTGCTGAAGCTCAGGCGCCGAAGCTTCGAGGCGGCGACTCAGGACTTCGACGCGGCGATCCATATCCGCCCGGACCTGGGCGAGGCCTATGTGAACCGTGGGGCCGCGGCCATTGGCATGGGTCAGGCTCAGCACGGTATGGACGATATCAACCGGGCCCTGGCGCTGGGGGTGACCGAGCCCGCCAAGGCCTATTTCAACCGCGCCATCGCCTACGAAGCGCTGGACGACGAGGCCCACGCCTATTTCGACTACATGAAGGCCCAGGAGCTCAGCCCCGACTGGCCGGCGCCGGCGAAGGAACTCTTGCGGTTTTCGGTCTCGCCGAAGCCGTGACATTGGGCGGCTGTCGGGCGCGCCTCGCCCTGGGTGACGGTTGACCGGGCGCCGCCGTGCCCGCAAACCCGCCCCGTGCCGCCCAATCCCGCCTCGACCTCGTACGCCGCGACGCCCAATATCGGCCTCGGCATCGCCTGTCGCACCCTGGCGATGGTCTGCGGCGCCTGCCTGTCGGCCCTGGTCAAGTGGACGGGGGCGCATGGAATCCCGGTCTTCGAGATCGTCTTCTTCCGCAACGCCTTCGCCTTCATCCCATTGGGGATCTACATGGCGCGGACGACCGGAATCTCAGTGGTGAAGACCCGCCGTCCGCTCGGGCATCTGGTGCGTTCTTCCATCGGCCTGGCAGGGATGGCCTGCGGCTTTTCCGCGGTCCAGCACATGCCGCTCACCGACGCGGCCGCCTTCAGCTTCGCCGCGCCTCTGTTCATGACCGCGCTTTCGGCCCTGATGCTCAAGGAGTTCGTCGGCCCGCACCGCTGGGGCGCGGTCCTGGTGGGGTTCATCGGTGTGCTGATCATCGTGCGGCCTGTGCCCGGACATTTCAACGCGCTGGGGGTTTCCCTGGCGCTGGCCGCGGCGATGGGAACGGCAGGCGCCGGGGTGACCATCCGCCAGATCGCGGCCACGGAACGGGGCGCCACCATCGTCTTCTATTTCACCCTGGCCGGCACGGTGATGGGACTGGTCGGATCGCTGTTCCACTGGGTGACGCCCGATCCGCTGACGCTCGCCTTGCTGATCGCGGCCGGACTGGTCGGTGGGGTGGCTCAACTGCTGCTCACCGAGGCGCTGCGCCTGGCGCCCGTGGGCGTGGTCGCGCCGTACGACTACACCCAGCTTCTCTGGACGACGATCATCGGTTTCCTGGTCTGGGGCGAGTTTCCCCGCGCCGCGACCCTGATCGGAGCGGTAATCGTGGCGTCGAGCGGCCTCTACATCCTGCAGCGCGAACTGCGGCGGTTCCGGCCTCCGCGTGGCGCGGCGGGCTGAGGCGTCCTATCTGAAGGTCTTCCTGCGTGGAGATCGCCGTGCGCGCACTCTTGCTGATCGCCATTCTCGCGCCTGGGCCTGTCGTGGCCCAGGACCTGCGGGCCCTGAACATGGCGGCCGACGCTCAGGCCGCCGACCAGGCGGACGCCGCGCGCCGCCGCGAGGTCGAGCTCACCAACCAGCTGTCGGTCCTCGACGCCCGTCTGGCCAGCGAACGGGCCCTGAGCGCCAGCCAGGCCGGCGGCCTCAGCCCCCGCCTGCCGGTCCTTGACCCCAAGGCGCCGCCCGCGTCTGCGCCGACTTACGTCCAGATCCCTGACGCCGCCCTGGCCGCCTCCAACGCCCGCATCCGCGCGGCCTCGGAGAACCGGCGCTGAACAAGCGCGTTACAAGACCAATCCTCAGGAGATCGAACCGAGATGCGCTGGCTGGGTGGCGACGAGGAAGGCAATATCGAGGACCGGCGCGGGCTCGGCCCGGTCGGGGTCGGCGGCCTGGGGGCGGGCGGGGTTGTCCTGGCCCTGATCGGCTATTTCGTCTTCGGCATCAGCCCGCAGACCACCCTCAACGCGGTGGAGTCGGTGCAGGGCCAGCAGGCCTATGACCAGCAGGACGGGTTTCGCGGACAGCCCAAGGATCAGGCTGGCCAGTTCGTCGATGTGATCTCCACCAACGTCGACCAGGTCTGGCGCGGCATTTTCCGCCAGAGCGGCCAGACCTATGCGCCGCCTGCCGCGGTGGTGCTGTACGACCAGGCCACCGGCACCGGATGCGGCCTGGGCCAGACCGCCATGGGCCCGTTCTATTGTTCTCAGGACCGCAAGGTCTACCTGGACCTAGCCTTCTGGCAGGAACTCGAGACCCGTTTCGGGGCGGGCGGCGAGGCGGCTCGGGCCTATGTCATCGCCCACGAGATAGGCCATCACGTCCAGAACCTGCTGGGCGCCACCGACCAGGCCCAGCGCCAGGGCGAACGCGGCGCCGCCTCCGGATCGGTGCGGCTCGAACTTCAGGCCGACTGCTATGCCGGGGTCTGGGCGGCCCATGCTTCGGAGGTTTCGGGCGGCAAGGTGTCCCTGGACCCCAAGGATATCGAGGACGGCCTGCGCGCCGCCGCCGCCGTCGGCGACGACGCCCTGCAAAGACAGGCGACCGGCCGGGTTTCGCCCGACAGCTTCACCCACGGAACCTCGGCTCAGCGGATGCGGTGGTTCCGCGCCGGCGAGCGCTCCGGCGATCCCGCCAAGTGCGACACATTCGGAGCGCAGACCCTGTAAAGCCAAGCTTGGCCTTGCCCGGACCTCGCGGGTGGGCCACCGTCCCCGCCGGGGGGACGACACATGACCTTGAAGGTGATTGGCTCAGGCTTCGGCCGGACCGGGACGATGTCCCTCAAGCTCGCTCTGGAGCAGCTTGGCGTCGGGCCCTGCTACCACATGGTCGAGGTGTTCCAAAAACCCGAGGCGCCCCAGATGTGGGTCGACGCCGCCAACGGCAAGCCGGACTGGCCCGGGATCTTCGCGGGCTACAATTCCACGGTCGACTGGCCCAACGCGACTTTCTACGCGGAACTCGCCCAGGCCTATCCGGCCGCCAAGGTGGTTCATACCGAACGCGATTCCGACGACTGGTACCGTTCCACCCAGGCCACGATCTTCGCCAAGCCACCGCCCGTCGAACCCGAAGAGGCCGATACGCCCTTCGCGCGGATGTTCCGCGAGGTGATTATGCGCCTGTTCGATGGCGATCTGCGCACGCGCGACCATGTCATCGGCGTCTACGAGCGTCACAACGCCCAGGTCCGCGCCACCATCCCGACCGAGCGGTTGCTGGTGTTCCATGTCTCGGACGGGTGGGCGCCGCTCTGCAGCTTCCTGGGCGTCGCGACGCCTGAGGGTCCTATTCCGAAGGTCAATTCCACGGAAGAATTCATCGCCCGGCGCCTTGGCCCGTCCACCTAGGTTTCGCTCGGTTGTCCGCGACAGCGCCCCCGGGAGCGCGCATAGACTAACTTAGAGCATAAAGGCGCTGATCTCACTGGCGCCTTGGCTCGGATCGGACCGCCTTCCCGGATGCTAGATTCGATCCCCGCCGTTGAAGACGCCCGGGCGTTGGCGGAAGCCATCGTCAACACTATCCACGAACCGTTCCTGGTCCTGGACGCGGACCTGCGGGTCGTGGCGGCCAGCCGCTCCTTCTATGAGACCTTCCAGGTCGATCCCGAACATACGCGCGGGGTGCTGCTCTACGCTCTGGGCGATGGGCAGTGGGACATCTCGGCGCTGCGCGACCTGCTCGAGACCATCATCCCCGAACGGACAGCCATGGACGACTTCGAAGTCCACCACGATTTCCCCGGCATCGGCGAGCGCACCATGCTGCTGAACGCGCGGATGGTGCGCTACGAAGCCAGCCCCGGTCGGACGATCCTGCTGGCCTTCACGGACGTTACCGCGCGCCGCATCATCGAACGGGAAAAAGCCGAACTCCTCAAAAAGACGGAAGACCTGCTGGCTCAGAAGCGGGTGCTGCTGCAGGAGATGGAGCACCGGGTCGCCAACAGCCTGCAGATCATAGCCTCTATCCTGCTGTTGAAGGCCCGTGTCGTCGGGTCCGAGGAGAGCCGCCAGCATCTGCGCGACGCCCACGAGCGGGTGATGTCGGTGGCCGCCGTCCAGGCCCACCTGCACGCCACCGAAGGGATCGAGGAGATCCACGTCGGCGACTACCTGACCAAGCTGTGCGGTAGCCTTGCCACCTCGATGATCGGCGAGGCGACCGCCACCACCATCGAAGTGGCCGCCGACGACGGCACGATCGGCTCAGCCGATGCGGTCAGCCTGGGACTGATCGTCACGGAATTGGTGATCAACGCGCTGAAGTACGCCTTCCCGACCAACCGCACCCATGCCCGGGTCGTGGTGCGCTACAAAAGCCAGGGCGACGGGTGGATGCTGGTGGTCTCCGACAACGGCGGCGGCAAGGTCGCGCCCGCCGGAACGGCGGTTTCCAGCGGTCTCGGCACGGTGATCGTCAACGCTCTCGTGAAGAAGCTCGACGCGGACCTCGATATCGCCAGCACCTCGGCCGGCATGACCGTTTCCATCCGCCATCCCGCCGCATCGGTCCTGCTGCCGGAAACCGCCTAGCCGCTGCAGACCTTGGCCGGTCGCCCTAGTCGGCCAAAACCGCGGGGATCGGCTCCAGGCCAAGGCAGATCGACACACATCGCCTCGCCAAGAGGTCACCCGGATCGATGAAGGTTGCGCGCACGTCGCCGGGGCGGAGCGCCAGGGGCGCTTCGGTGCAGCCGGCGATGATCGCCTCGGCGCCCATGCCGATCAGGTCGGCAGTGTAGCCGATCATCTCCTGGCGGACGGCGTGGCCCAGATCGCCACCCTTGATCTTGTAAATGGTCTCCATGAAGGCGTCGCGCCGCTCGGGGTCGAGCACGATCATCCCCATGCCCTGGGCGGCCAGATATTCCCGGTAGAGCCGAAGCGCGCCCTTCGTGCCCAGGACCCCGACCCGCAGGGCGCCCACGTCCCTGGCCGCCCTGGCCGCGGTCTCGATCATGTCGATCAGCGGCAGGCCGCAGGCGCGCTGGATCAGGTCGGCGTGGGCATGGGCGGTATTGCAGGTAATCGCCAGAACATCCGCGCCGGCGCCGGCCAGGGCGCCCGCCATTTCGGCCAGCACCGGGCCCGCGCCCGATCCGGCGACATTTCGGTCGGGAACCTTGGGATTGATGTCCGCCAGCACGCGGATGTGGTCCTGGTCGCTCTGCGCCGGCGTATAGGCCTGGAGCCGGGTCAGGAAATCCAGCGTCGCGGCGGGGCCCATGCCGCCCAGGACGCCCAGCACCAGTTGGGCGGGCGGGGCGTCCGCGTCGCTCATCCGAGCTTCCCTTGCAATTCGCCCTGGTAACCGAACAGGCCCTGGGCGCCGCCGGTGTGAAGGAAGACCACCGTTTCGCCGTCGAACACGCCCTGGCGAGACAGGGCGATCAGGCCCTTCATCGCCTTGCCGGTATAGACCGGGTCGAGCAGGAGGCCGTCAGTCCGCGCAATCAGTTTCAGGGCTTCGATCACCTCATCGTCAATCAGGCCGTACCCCGCGCCGACGTAGTCGCAGTCGGCCACCACCATGTCGCGGGTCACCCGGGTGCGGTGGCCAAGGAGGTCGGCGGTTTCCACGGCCAGGCGGAAGACGTTGGACTCCTGGGTCTCTTTCGGCGCGCGGACGCCGATGCCCAGCACCGGAATATCGGCGCCCATCACCGCCAGGCCCGCCACGAGGCCTGCGTGGGTGCCGGCGCTGCCGGTGGCGGTGACGATGCGGTCGATCTCCAGGCCCATCTCATTGGCCTGGGCCACCAGCTCAAGGGCGCACTCTGCGTAGCCCAGGGCGCCAATGATGTTCGAGCCGCCGCCGGGGATGACATAGGGCCGGCCACCACGGGCGGCGACCTCGGCGGCGACCTCGGCCAGGGCCTGGGTCATGTCGGTCCCGCCCGGCACGCGGCGAATCTTCGCGCCCAGGAGTTCGTCCAGCAGGACGTTGCCGCTCATGGTGTAGTCGACCGCGTGGGAGCCTGTGCGTTCCTCGAGGATGATCTCGCAGGCCATGCCAAACCTGGCCGCCGCCGCTGCGGTCTGGCGCACGTGGTTGGACTGAACCGCGCCCTGGGTCACCAGGGTGTTGGCCTCGTTGGCGAGGGCGTCGCCCAGCAGATATTCCAGCTTTCGGGTCTTGTTGCCGCCGCCGGCCAGGCCCGTGCAGTCGTCGCGCTTGACCCAAAGGGTCGGCCCGCCACCGCTCTCAGAGGTCAGGGCTTCCGTCAGGCCGGGCAGGGGCTCGAGCGGCGTCGGCAGGTGAGCGAAGCGGACAGGGTTGAAGCGGGCCAGATGCATGGCGACCGGCCTAGCTCAAATTCCGCCTCAGGGCGAGGCCGGGGCGGCGCCTTGGGCCTGCAGGTCACGGGCTGCGGCGTGCAGGGCCTTCAGCACCAGGGCGCCCACCGCCCTTCGGCCCTCCTCAAGCGTGCCATAGCCGTGCCCCGAGCCTGGCGGTCCCACATGCAGGGCGACCTTGGGGTTGGCGGCCAGGAGGGCCCGGGCGCGGGCGCTGGTCAGTGACGGCCAGCCGTCGAAGTCGCGCTCAGGCTCCAGGGGCTCGGCGCCGACCAGCACGTCGGCCGTCTGGCGTATGCCGCTCAGCAGGGCCGAATAGTCGCGGTCCTCGAGGGTGTCGGCGGTCAGGCCGAACAGGTTCCACAGGAAGTCCCGCAGCCACGGATTGTCGGCGAACAGCACGAGGTTCTTGCGAAAATTGTCCACCACCGGCCACAGGCCGACTGTGGAATCGAAGGGCTCCTCGACGATGTGGTGGCGAAGGTTGGGCGACTTCATCCCCAGCGTCACCAATGAGCCGGTGGAAATTCCGTAGGCGATCAGCGGATCACGCGGCGCCAACCGGGCGATCATCTCGTCGAAGGCCGCCGAATAGGATTCCTGCGACTGCCTGTTCAGGAACGGGGCGTCCATGCCCGGCAGGCTGCCTACCAGCACATTGACGCCTGGATAGTCGTCGATGATCTCGTGCCGGTAATCCCTGGGCGGGAAGGCGCCGGTGACCACCAGCAGGGTGGGCCTGGCCGAGCCGGCGTGCAGCCGGCCCACCAGGTACAAGGTCCCGTGGCTCGTCTCGACGACCAGACGGTCCATCTAGCCGCCTGGCGTCACGGAACGCCGCGCGCCCGGGGGGAGCGGCTCGGTCTCACGGGAAGGCGGTGTCATCCCCGCGATTGTGGCGGCAACCCCCTCGGGTGTCCACCGGCGCTGGCCGGAGCGCCTAGGGCTTGACCTTCTTCGGCAGAGCCGCGACCTCCGCCGGGGTCATCAGCGCGATGCCCGAGACGATGCAGTGCGAACTGAAGCCTGACATCGAGTGGACGCCGACATCGAAATCGATGGGCGCGCAGATCAGGCTCGAACCGGTGGTCTCCTTGATCACCAGCGGGTCGGTGGAGGTGGAGCCGTCCATGCAGCGGTTGCTCATGGTCACCCGATAGGTGCGCTTGGCGCCCGCGCCATCGACGTTGAGGTACATGGTCTGGTGGTCGTCGGCGAAGGTGTGGTTCTGGATGTCGTGGCTGCGGAAGCACTGGTTCTGCGGCAGGGCGGCCGACTTGCGCGACATGGCGTCGGCGGCGAGGACGGGGCCGGACGCGGCGGCCAGGGTGAACAGCGAAGCCAATAGAAGACGGTTCATGGGTCAATCTCCTCCGCGAGGCATAACAGCCGGAAATTGCGCCGGTTCCGAGGCGCCGGCAAGCACGGGTCAAGCCATGGTCAATAGTCGGCCTTGAGCGCGAGGTAGAAGGCGTAGCGGCCCTCCTCGCGCGCGTTCTGAACGCCTGGGCCGCCGGCCGCCAGGAGCGACCAGTGGTCGGTGACCTTGTAGGTCACGCCGAGGTTCAGACCCGTGAAGGGCAGGCCGTCGTCGGCGTCGGGACCATGGTGATAGACCTCGGCGCCCAGCGACCACCGTTCGCCCAGCGCCCGGCTCAGCGCGACGCCGCCGGTCCAGAAGTCGCGGCTCCCGGGTCCCGGGTTGACCTGGTATCCACCGCCGCCGAACAGCGACCACGGGCCGAAGTCCTTGCCTGCCCAGACCGGCAGCAGCAGTCCCAGGCGGTCCGGGGCGAACCGGCTGTCCGCGGTGGGAACGAAGAGCCGCGGAAAGATCGCCAGGTCGGGCATGGCCGAGCCTTCGGCCTGATGCAGCACTTTCAGCTTGGCCGCCAGTTCCACCACGCCCAAGCCCGCTGCCGTCGATCCGCCCGAACGGCTGTAGACGGCCGGAACGACGAAGGTCAGTTGCAGATCCTTGGCGGCGCCATAGTTGAAATCCAGGCCGCCCTCGCCCGCGGTTTCTCCCGCTCCGCGGGCGCCGCCGACGTAGCCGTAGATTTCCCACCGGCCCGGCTCGGTCGGCGCGGGGTCGTCGGTCACATAGGGCGGTCCCGCCCAGGCCGCGCCGGCGGCGAACAGGGTCGTGACGACGAGGGCTGGGAACACACGCATTGTCACACTTTTCACCGATCCAGGGGGACGACGCTACTTCTGGCGCCGCTGATATTACGGCGCTATGTCCTGGGCGCCGGGCAAGCCGAGAGGATAACGAATGAAGACCGCGGCAGACGCCCTCAGCAAGGTCCCTGAGGTCACCTTCGCCTTCTGGGTGATCAAGATCCTGGCCACGACTTTGGGCGAAACCGGCGGCGACGCGCTCTCCATGCAGCTCAATCTCGGCTACCTGGTCGCCACCCTGATCTTCCTGGCGTTCTTTGTCGTCACGGTCACAGCCCAGGTGGCGGCAAAGCGGTTTCACCCACTGTTCTACTGGGCCTGCGTGGTGGCGACGACAACAGTTGGCACCACCACCTCCGACTATTTCGATCGCACGCTTGGCCTGGGCTACGTGAAGTCCTCGGCCATACTGCTGGCCGGGGTCATCCTGATGCTGGCCGTCTGGAAACGGGTCACCGGAACCATCGCCGTCGACCGCATCACCTCGCGGAGCAATGAAGGCTTTTACTGGGTCACCATCCTGATCTCGAACACCCTTGGCACGGCGCTGGGCGACTTCACGGCCGATGATCTGGGCGCGGGGTTCGAGGGTGGGGCGCTGATCTTCGCGGGCCTTATCGCGCTGGTGGCGGCGCTGCACGCCTTCAGCAAGGTTCCGACCGCGATCCTGTTCTGGGCCGCCTATGTCCTGACCCGGCCGCTGGGCGCGACTGTGGGCGACCTGATCACCAAGCCTGTCGACCACGGCGGCCTCAACATGAACCGCATCACGGCGTCCCTCGTGATCCTTGCCGCCATGGCCGCGGCGGTCTGGTTCACCGAGCGCCGGCAGGCGCGGGCCGCGAGGGCTGTCTGACCGCTCTCAGCGTTGACTGGGCCTGACGCCCTCTGAGGCCTCGGCCGAGGCGCGCATCACGAAGCCGATAATGATCGCGATCGCCTCGTAGAGTTCCGGAGGAATCGCGGTCTCCAGCTCGACGTGGGAAAGGGCCTCCGCGAGCGGTGCGTTCTCTTCCAGCGGAACCCCGTGGGCCTGGGCGGTCTCGATGATCCTGCGGCCCAGTTCGCCGCGGCCCATCGCCACGACGGTCGGCGCGCGCGCGCCATCATAGTTCAGGGCGACGGCCAGCGGTCTCTTGGCGGGCGGCATTTCAGGCGCGGCGGCGCTCATGTAGAGGCGTCCAGGAAGCGGCCGGGCTTCGCGACAGCCTGGCTGGGCGCGCCGGTCTGGAAGCGAATGTCCGCCTGTAGGGCGCGGGACAGTTCACCGCCCAGGCTTTGGAGCGGCGCCAGGCTGGCGGGTCGCTCCGCCCACACATTGACCGTGGCGCGGCCGCCGCCCGCATGCAGATGCACATGCAGCGGTCCCAGCGGCTCCGTGTCGATGGAAAACCGCACCCGCCAGCCGCCCGGGTCGTCCAGGTTCGATGAGTGTGCGGTGTCCCGCTCGATCTCGAACTGGGCGACGGCGGCGCCCTGGGGCGTCGCCAGCGGCAACTCGAACATCCAGGCCAGGGCCGCGTCCTGGGGCAGCGAAGCCAGCTGGTGCAGGGTCTGGCGCGCCACCGTCTGGTCGATACCGCGGGTCAGCGCCTCGGTGATGACGCCGATGTCGGCTCGCGCTGGCAGACTGGCGCGGGCCGGCGGCTGTCCGGCCGTGGCGGCGTCACGGCTTGGCGGGGCCGCCGGCGCGGCGCGCGGCGCCGGCGGTGGAGTCCTCTCCCTCTCCGGCGAAACCAGGGCCTGGCGAAGGGCCACAAGCGCCGCCTTGAGCTCCGGCGGAGGCGGGCTCTCGTCCTCTGTCGCTGGCGATGCCTTGGCGGACGGAAATTGAGGGCGCGGGTCCGACGGCGCCGCGGGACGGGTCGCGGACGGCTGGACCGTGGACGCCGCGTCGGGCGCAGGCAGACGCGCGAGGACCTGGCCAATGGTCGTTCTCACCGAAGATGGCAGGGCCGGATTCTCCATTGCCCGGGCCAGGTCGGCGGCCAGCGGCGCCGCGGCGGACGGGCGGACCAGGGCCTGGTCGATCCCGCGGATCAGGGCCTGGGCGGTCGGTGGCGATGGGCTCGGGCGGGGCTGGCTTGAGGTTGCCGTCTCCTGCGTCGGGGCGGTCCGCGTCGCGGTCGGTGGAGGCTGCGGCAGAGAATCTTGCGGAGGCGCGCGCGGGGCCGCGTTCGCCGTCGCCTTGTCCGGCGCGGTCAGGGCCTGGCGCAGGGTCAGAAGCGCTGCCTTGAGGTCGGGCGGTGGCGCGCTGTCAGCGTCCGCCGCGAGATGAGCCTCCAGGAAGAGGCCGGACTGGGCCACGGCGCGGGCGATGGCCGGGCCCGTGGGGGCTTGATCCAAGGGGGTCTGGAACGCCAGGATCTGGCGGACCGCCGCCCTGACCGGGGCGGGAAGATCCGGGCTCGCCAGGGCCTGGGCGAGATCAGCGAACAACGGCGCCATGCTGGCCTGCCGGCCGGCCGCGGTGGCGCGGGCGGAGTCGACGACCTGGGCGATCGAAGCGCCTGCGGGCGCCTGCGGGGTCTGGGCCTGTGGAGGATTGGCTGGCCCTGTCGGGGTGGCCATGTGGCCGGGCGCGGCGGCCTTCGCGCCCGTCCGGGGGTCGGCGGCGCCCTGCATCATCATGGACAGGTCGCGCTCGATGCCGGCGGCGATCTGCGCCCGCACGACCGCCACCAGCGCGGTGAGCTGCGAGGGGTTCATGGCGGGTGCGGACCAAGGCGCGGCATGATGCGAGGCTAGGCGCGTCAGGTGAAGCCGGCCTTAAGCCAGTTTTCCGCCGTTCGGGTCTTCCGCAGGCGGGCGTTCGGGCGTAGCGTCGCCGCCTCCTCGGGGGGCCGCGCCAAGCGGCTGAGAGGCGGGTGATCCCGCGACCCGTCGAACCTGATCCGGGTCATGCCGGCGAAGGGAAGGAATCTCTCCTCCTGACGCCAGCGGACCGTCCACGCGCACGAGGCCGCACGCCATGAACAAGCCCACCGCCAACCTGGAACCGGCCCAGATCCCAACCGGCGAACGTCCCGGATCGCGCAAGGTCTACCAGTCCGGCGTCCTGTGGCCGGACATCCGCGTGCCGTTCCGCGAAGTGGCCGTGCACCCCAGCGCCAACGAGCCGCCGCTTACCCTCTACGACCCCTCCGGCCCATACACCGACCCCACGGTCGCCATCGATATCGAGAAGGGTCTGTCGAAAACCCGTGAGCCCTGGGTGGTGTCGCGCGGCGATGTGGAGGTTGTGCAGGACCCCCGACAGGTGAAGCCGGAGGACAACGGCTTCGCCAAGGGCGAGCACCTGGCGCCGCAGTTCACAGCGCCGCGCCGCGTCTACCGCGCCAAGGCCGGCGGCAACGTGACCCAGCTGGAGTACGCCCGGCACGGGATCATCACGCCCGAGATGGAATATGTGGCGATCCGTGAGAACCTGCGCCGCCAGTCCGGCGACTTCTGCATCCGCGACGGCGAGGATTTCGGCGCCGATATTCCGGACTTCTGCACGCCGGAATTCGTCCGCGATGAGATCGCCCGCGGCCGCGCCATCATCCCGGCCAACATCACCCACACCGAGCTGGAGCCGATGATCATCGGCCGCAACTTCCTGGTGAAGATCAACGCCAACATCG
>CANJLK010000015.1 GCA_947475465.1 Caulobacteraceae bacterium
ACGCCGGTGGCCGCGCCCTGGTAAGGCTCGATGTAGGAGGGGTGGTTGTGGCTCTCCATCTTGAAGATACAGGCCTGGCCGTCGCCGATGTCGATGACGCCTGCGTTCTCGCCGGGGCCGCAGATGACACGAGGTCCGGTGGTCGGGAACTTGCCAAGGTGCTTCTTGCTGGATTTGTAGGAGCAGTGCTCGGACCACATCACCGAGAAGACGCCAAGCTCCACCGGATTGGGCTCCCGGTTCAGACGCAGGAGGATGACGTCATATTCTGCGGGGCTCAGGCCGTATTCGGCGGCCATCTCGGCGGTGGTCTTGGCGGGGGCGGCGCTCATGCCGGGCTTCTAGCCGGACTCGCGGGCGCGCGCGATAGGCGTGCGACCCAAAGGGCAGCGATATGAGGTGCTGATCGAGGGGAGCTGTCGGCCGACCTGCGCCCAATCTAGAAGGGGCTGGGGGGGCTTTTCAGGATCCAGACCGGAAGCTGATCGACCGACCCTTGCCATTAGCCTGAGCGATGTGTCCGCCGATGGTCCCAATCAGGGCCATTTCAGGGCGTGTTGTGGCGGCCACACGACCGCGCTGAATCGCCGGCACATTTCACAGGCCCTTGTCATCGCGGCTGCCGCGAGGGAAGGGAGAAGCAACGGTGATCGATGAGATCGATCGCCAGGGCGTGGGGCCCCGCGGCGCTTCCCAGGATTTCGGTCCTGCGCGGTTTCACTGGAAGCGGCAAAGGCAGTCCGAAAGGGCTGCCTTTCTAGCTTCTGGGGGCCCGGCTCCGCTTCGGCGGCTTGTGGTCTAGCGGCGCTTGCTCGGAATAGACGCCCAGATCACCGCGCCGCCGAATCCGACGATAAAGGTTCCGAAGAGGACGATCATAGCGGTCACACCGGGAATTGCGGCGGCTGGCATCTCAGTAGCTCCTGCTTTCGATGCCTCAATTCAATTCGGGTCGCGGTTTCGCGCTTTGACCGAGATCAAGCTCCGCTGAAGGCTGGCGAACCCGGCCCGGCAGTGCGAGTGAGAGCGATGATTCCCTGGGTCTGCCTCGACACCGCGAATGTCCCCGGCGGGGGCGAATTGAAGCTCATGCGGCGCGGGGCCGAATTCTCGATCATGTCGGGCGCGATCGAGTTGATGAACAGCCGGCTGAGCGGGTCGGAAAAGGCGCTGGCGATGCTGGCGGGCGACAGGATACGCAACCGGCCTCGGTTGCAGATGCTGATCGGCGGCCTTGGGATGGGGTTCACCCTGGGCGCAGCGCTTGCAGACCTGCCCTCCGACGCTAGCGTGACGGTGGCCGAGCTAGTTCCGGCCGTGGTGGCGTGGGCGCGCGGGCCTATGGCGCACATTTTTGGGCAAAGCCTCACCGATCCGCGGGTGACGGTTCGCGTGATCGATGTGGCGACCGAGATTGGCTCGGCCACGAGCGCCTACGACACCATACTGCTCGATGTCGATAACGGGCCTGGTGGCCTGAGCCGCGACGATAACGATCGGCTCTATTCGGCGGCGGGGCTGCAGGCGGCGCGTCGCGCTCTAAGGCCCGGCGGGGTGCTCGCTGTCTGGTCGGCGGCGCCCAGCGAAGCTTTCACCCGGCGTTTGGGGAGTGCGGGCTTCCAGGCGGAGACCGTTCAGGTCCGCGCCACAGGCGGACGGCGCGGCGCCCGCCATGTCATCTGGCTGGCGACGTCGCGCTAGGCGGAGGCCAGGGCGCTCTGGAAGAGGACCGCGCCGTCCGCCGAGCCCAGGTCGGCCTCGAAGGCGCGGTCGGGGTGGGGCATGAGGCCTAGCACGTTGCCCTTGGCGTTGACGATGCCCGCAATGCCCCGCGCGGACCCGTTGGGATTGTCGAGGTAGCGGAAGACCACTTGGCCCTCGCCCTCCAGCCGGTCGAGAGTTTCGGCGTCGGCGAAGAAGTTGCCTTCGCCATTGCCGACCGTCATGGCCACCTGGCGACGGCCCGCATAGCCGGCAGTGAACCTCGTCTGGGCATTGACCACGTCGAGATCGACGGCCTTGCAGACGTACTTCAGTCGCTCGTTGCGCAGCAGGGCGCCTGGCAGCATTCGTGCTTCGCACAGCACCTGGAAGCCGTTGCAGATTCCGACGGTGGCGACGCCGCGTTCGGCGGCGGCCTTCACCTCGGTCATGATCGGCGAAAGCGCGGCCATGGCGCCACAGCGCAGGTAGTCGCCGTAGGAGAAACCGCCCGGCAGGACGATCAGGTCGACGCCTTCGGGCAGGGCCGTGTCGCCATGCCAGACCATGTCCACGTGGGCGCCGGTGGAGCGCTCGATCGCCACCTTGCAGTCGCGGTCGCAGTTGGAGCCGGGGAAGACGATGACGGCGGCTTTCACTTGCGTCTCCAGGTCTTGAGGCCTTCCAGGTAAGCCAGCAGCTCGTCATAGCCCTTTTTGCTGCCATAGCGGCAGCCGGTGGTTGCGACGGTGGCCTGGGCCTTCTGGATCATGATCGCCGGGTAGGCCGGCGAGCCCTTCCGGGTGATCAGGTAGGAAACCCGCCCGTCGGGGCTGGAGTAGTAGCTGTAGGGTTCGGAGCCGACCTCGCCGGCGGGTACGAGGCCCGGCTGGCGCTTGATGGCTTCAGATTGCGCCTCGAAGGGCTTTGTGCAGACAAGATCGAGCCAGGTGGGCGGCGCGGGGGCTCTAGGCGCGCAGGTGGAAAGCATCATGGCGGTAAAGAGGAAGAGGCCTTTCGGCCGCCTCACGCCACCTCCACGCGATAGCTCTCGATGACGGTGTTCGCCAGGAGCTTGTCGCACATGGCCTGGACTTCGGCCTGCGCCGCGGTGGCGTCGGTGGCGGCCAGGTCGAACTCGATGGTGCGCCCGACCCGCACGCCGCTGACCCCGCCCCAGCCCAGGCCGTGGAGGGCTTGTTCGACCGCCTTGCCCTGCACGTCCAGCACGCCGGGCTTCAGATAGACATGGACCGTCGCCCGCATCAGTGGAGGCCTCCCTGGATGACGGTCGGCATCTCCTTCATGATCCCCAGGCGGCGCGCCACCTCGGTGTAGCTCTCGATGACGTTGCCCAGGTCGCGACGGAAGCGGTCCTTGTCGAGCTTTTCGTTGGTCGTGGAGTCCCACAGCCGGCACGAATCCGGACTGATCTCGTCGGCCAGGATGATTCGGGCGAAGTCGTTCTCCCAGACACGGCCATATTCCACCTTGAAGTCGACCAATGTGATGCCGACGGCGCCGAACATGCCAGTCAGGTAGTCGTTCACCCGCAGGGTAAGGGCCATCATGTCGTCGATCTCCTGGGTCGAGGCCCAGTTGAAGGCGGTGATGTGCTCCTCGGCCACCATCGGGTCGTGGAGCTTGTCGTCCTTCAGGTAGAACTCGATAATCGAGCGCGGCAGGGCCTGCCCTTCGGGGAGGCCGAACCGGGTGGAGAGCGAGCCCGCGGCGACGTTGCGGCACACCACCTCCAGCGGGATGATCTCCACTTCCTTGATCAACTGCTCACGCAGATTGAGCCGACGGATGAAGTGATTCTGCACGCCGATGCCGTTCAGCCGGGTCATGATGTGCTCGCTGATCCGGTTGTTGATCACGCCCTTGCCTTCGAGGACGGCCTTTTTCTGGGCGTCGAAGGCGGTGGTGTCGTCCTTGAAGTACTGGACCAGCGTGCCGGGCTCAGGGCCCTCGTAGAGGATCTTGGCCTTGCCTTCGTAGATCTTCTTGCGGCGGGTCATGGGCGCGCCTTCTCCGTGGACGAGGGGCTTGCCGGTCGGAAAAGACGAAAAACGCGCGCAGGCAATCTGTCGCGCGCGGATCCGACTCGGCGTCTCGCTCAATATGAGGCTGTGGCAAAATTAGCGGATCACCGCCTGTCGCGCAAACTTCGAACGGCGCCGCCTTTCGATTGCGGGCGGCGAGCGTGCAGGATATGTGATCGCCCGTTCGTGACGCTTTCCGGGGACCCTATGACCACTTTCGACGACCGCGAACGGGGCTTCGAGAAGCGGTTCGAGCTTGACCAAGAGCAAGAATTCAAGGCCTCGGCCCGCCGTGACAAGGCGCTGGCCGAATGGGCCGCCGGGCTGATGGGCCTGGCTGAAAAGCACGTGGCCGAGTACGTGACCGCTGTCGTTAAGTCCGACATCGAGCGCCATGGCGAGGACGATGTCCTGCGCAAGGTTTTCGAGGACCTCAAGGGCTCCGGTGTGACCGTCACCGAGGGCGAGGTCCGCATGAAGATGGCCGAGCTGCTGGCTCAGGCCCGCGAAGGCCTGCGCGAAGGCAAGTAGCGCCGACGGGGCCTAGCCGGCCCCGTTCGCCTCATCGCCGAACACCCGGGCGAAGACCCGGTCGACGTTCTTGAAGTGATAGCCCAGGTCGAAGAGCTCGCCGAGCTCGGCGTCCGACAGCGTCACCTCGGGATCGGCCTTGAGGAAATCGAGGAAATTCCCCTCGCCGCGCCAAACGCGCATGGCGTTCCTCTGCACGGCCGAATAGGAGGCCTCGCGGCTCATCCCCTTCTGGGTCAGGGCCAGGAGCACGCGCTGGGAGTGCACGAGGCCGCCCAGGCGATCCAGGTTCTTCGCCATGTTCTCCGGGTAGATCACCAGCCGCTCCATCACCGAAGCCAGCCGGCGAAGGGCGAAGTCCAGGTGGACGGTGGCGTCGGGCGCGATGCCGCGCTCCACGGAGGAGTGGCTGATGTCGCGCTCGTGCCACAGCGTCACGTTCTCCATGGCGGGCACCACGGCCGAGCGCACCAGCCGGGCCAGGCCCGTCAGGTTCTCGGTGAGGATGGGATTGCGCTTGTGCGGCATGGCCGAGGAGCCCTTCTGGCCCACCTCGAACGGCTCCTCGGCCTCCAGAACCTCGGTGCGCTGCAGGTGGCGGACCTCAGTGGCCAGGCGCTCGATCGACGAGGCGACGACGCCCAGCGCCGCGAAATAGGCGGCGTGGCGGTCGCGGGGAATGACCTGGGTGGAGACCGGCTCGACCGCCAGGCCCATCTTCCCGGCGACGTACTCTTCCACCGCCGGGTCGACATTGGCGAAGGTGCCGACCGCGCCGGAGATGGCGCAGGTGGCGATCTCGAACTTCGCCATCGCCAGCCGTTCCTTGGCGCGGACGAACTCGGCGTAGTGGCCGGCCAGCTTCAGGCCAAAGGTGATCGGCTCGGCGTGGATGGCGTGGCTGCGCCCGACCATCGGCGTCATCCGGTGCTCGTAGGCCCGGCGCTTGAGCGCGGCCAGGACGAGGTCGACATCCTCGATCAGGAGGTCGGTGGCCCGCGACAGCTGCACGGCCAGCGCCGTGTCGTTGACGTCGGAACTGGTCATCCCCTGGTGCAGGAACCGCGCCTCGGGCCCGACGATCTCGGTGACGTGGGTCAGGAAGGCGATGACGTCGTGCTTCACCTCGCGCTCGATCTCGTCGATGCGCTCGGCGTCCCAGATGGCGTCGCGGCCCTTCTCCCAGATGACGCGGGCGGCTTCCTTGGGGATCACCCCCAGCTCGGCCATGGCGTCGGCCGCGTGGGCCTCGATCTCGAACATGATCTTGAACCGCGTCTGCGGGCTCCAGATCGCGGCGGCTTCCTTGCGGGCGTAACGGGGGATCATGGGCGCGGTATGGGGGCGGGGAGGGAGGGCGTCAACGGGGGGCGATTGAGGGCCAAGTCCGACCTACAGCCCGCGCAAGCCTTGAGCCGCGAATCCAGTCAACAATTGCAGGAAGCTATCGACAGGTGCCGATACGCCTCGCGCAAGGCGGCGTAGGGGCCGTACTCAAGACCGGTCATCCCCGCGAAAGCGGGGACCCAGGTCTTTTCCGTGTTTTCAGCTGTGCGGGGGCGTCTGGACGGCCTGGGGCTCGGCGACAAAAACGCCTGGGTCCCCGCTTTCGCGGGGATGAGGGGCGTTGAAGGATTTCCAAGCCCTTGATCTTGCGCGCGTTCAAACGAGTCCGGACCCTCGGGGCTCGCCCGGGGCGACCGGGCCTCACCCCCGCCCGCCGCTGTACGGGGGCGGTGAAGAACCGGTGCGGCTGATCGCCCCCTTCACCACGCCTTCCGCAGGGTGCGGTTGAAGTTTCAGGCGGCGAGGCGTACTGCGCTGCACCATGACCAAGGGTGAAGAATACCAGAAGCGGGCGCTGGCCGCGGATGAGCACGCCGCGCGGGCGCTCGGCATTACGCGGGCCCACTTCCTGGAGTCGGCCAAGGCGTGGCGCGAGAAGGCCCTGGAGGCCGGATATGTCCCGGTCGTCGAGAAGGCGCGTCGGTCGCGCGGTTCAGCGGCCGTCCGATAGGCGCTGCGGGCGACGGGCGACGGGCGACGGGTGCGGTTGGGCGGGGCCCCAATGTCGACGTTCTTTGTTTGTTCTTGAAATCGTGCGCGAAATCGGGTAGGTTTCGGGGAGCTTGAGGCGTGCGCCCCTGGCAGGCGTCTGGGGCCGGTGACCCCCTCCGTCTCGGCGCGTATGCGCGCCGATCCACCTCCACCCTGGCGGCGCGCGTGCGCGCCTGGGGGAGGACCTGAGGGCTCGGTGCGGCGGCTAAAGCCCTGCCGGCCGCTGTTTCTCTGAATTCAGGACATATCCATGGACGACAGCGAATTCCCCGTGGGCGTGTGGGATGCGGCGCCGCGTCGGGTGCGGTGGGGGGCGGAGACGGCCCGCGAGATCCTGAGGCGGACGGAGGCGGGGGAGAGCATGCGCTCGATCTGCCGCGATGAGGGGATGCCGGCGCCGCATACGGTGGGGCGGTGGGCGACGGAGCGGCCCCGGTTCGGCGAGGCGCTGCTGGCGGCCAGGCGCGCGGCGGGCGGGCCCTGGCGGGGCGGGCGGACGACGTTTTGCGACGCCACGGCCCAGGCGATCATCGACCGGATCTGCGAGGGCGAGGCGCTGATCTCGGTTTGCCGCGACCCGGACATGCCGGTGGCCGCGACCGTCTATCGCTGGCGCGCGCAGCAGCCGGAGTTCGCCCGCGCGCTGGCCCAGGCCTTCGAGCTGCGCGCCGAGGGGTTCTTCGAGCGGGGATGGGAGATCGCCGAGGCGGCGACGCCGGAGACGGCCTATCTGGCGCGGGTGAAGCTGGGGCAGCTGCGCTGGCATGTGGGCAAGCTGGCGCCGAAGAAATACGGGGCGCTGAAGCCCTTCGCCCCGCCCACGCCGGATCCCGAGCGGGTGCTGCATGTCTATACGAAGAACTATGTCCTGGGCTCTGGCGGCGAGCCTGGGCGGTGGAGCGAGGAGCCGGCCCGGCACCTCTATTCCATGGTCCGGCGCGATGGGCGGGGCGGGGGCGGGGAGCCCCTGGCCCCGCCCGCCGTGGTCCGCGAGCCGGCGGCGACGCAGGGGCCGGACGCCGACTGGCAGGCGCGGGGCGGGGCGGTGGAGGCTGAGTTCGAGGGGGACGGGGAAGACAGCGGCGACGATGGGCTTTGGGGGTGAGCGCTGCTCTCTGTGAGGCCGCGCCCGCGGCAAGGAAGAGTCTTGAGCCACGGAAAACACGGAAGACACGGAAAGAGGAGGGCCGGCGCCCTTCCGTGTTTTCCGTGTCTTCCGTGGCTATTCTTGTTCCGCTTCGCGGATCAGCTGGGGGGCGGGGCGCCGTTTTCGCCGACGGTGACGGACTGGCGGGTGACCTCGCCGGTGGGGCTCAGGAAGCTGACCACGCGGACGGTCTGGCCGACCTTCACCTGGTCGCGGGCGCCGGGGCTGTTGAGGGCGATGGGGATGTTGGGCGGCACGGTGACGGTGCGCACGCCTGGGCCATAGTTGATGGTCAGGGCCCGGCCGCCGTCGGTGCGGACCACGGTGGAGACTGTGCCGTTGGTCATCTGGGTGTTGGCGGCGGCGTCCATCACGAAGTCGACTCCGGGGCCGGTCTGGCCGGGGGGCGAGACGTGGATCTCGGTGGAGACGCCGGTGGCGCCGGGGCCGGGGTGGTTGGTCGTGCCCAGGTAGCTGCCGGGCTGGATGTCCTCGACGGCGATGCGCTTTGAGACGCTGACCCGCCAGTCGGGGACGAGCGCGATGGTCTCGGGCTTGCCGCCGGGCTCGGCCAGGGTGAGGGCTGTGGGGGTGATGGCGGTGACGACGCCTTGGGCGCGGGCCATCTTCGGCATGGCGCCGACATCGGCGGCCTGGGCGGCGGCGGTCAGGGCCAGGGCGAGGGCTGCGGCGGCGGGCAGGAAGGGTTTCATGGGGGCGTCCCTGGGCCGGGCGGAGGCCGGCGCTGAGCGAGCCTAGCACCGCGTGAAGGCTGGCCACAGGGGGATTTGGCGGGCTGAAGGTGAGGCGCCGCGCGCGCGGCAAGGAAGATTTTTGAACCACGGAAATCACGGAAGACACGGAAAAGAGGAGGGCCGGCGCCCTTCCGTGTTTTCCGTGTTTTCCGTGGCAATTCTTGTTCCGCTTCGCGGACCGGGGCGGGGGGTCAGGCTTCGCCGGGCGCGCGTTCGGTGTCGACGGTGGATTGCTGGGTGGCGTTGTAGCGGGGGCCGGCGACGGTGGCGGGGGTGACCAGGGCGTCGATCTTCGCGGCGATGCCGGGGGGCAGGCGGATGTCGGCGGCCGCGGCGTTCTCGCGCATGTGGTCGGGGTCGGCGGTGCCGGGGATCGGCACGACGATGGGGTCGCGGTCCAGCAACCAGGCCAGGCACAGTTGGGCCGGCGTGCAGCCGGCCTCGCGGGCGAGGCCTGCGAAGGCCTGGGCCAGGCGGGCGTTGGCGGTGAAGGCCTCGCCCTGGAAGCGGGGCATGTGGGACCGGAAGTCCGGGGGCCCGATCTGGGCCGGGTCGGTGAGGCCGCCCGCCAGCATGCCGCGGCCCACGGGCGAGAAGGCCACGTAGGCGACGCCCAGCTCGCGGCACGCCTGCAGGCCGCCCAGCTCGGCGTTGCGGGTCCAGGGGGAGTATTCCGACTGGAGCGCGGCGATGGGGGCGGCGGCGCAGGCGAGGCGCAGAGTCTCGCCGGAGACCTCCGACAGGCCGATCGCGCGGATCTTGCCCTCGGCGACCAGGTCGGCGAGCGCGCCGACGCTGTCCTCGATGGGGACGCGGCGATCCCATCGGTGAAGGTAGTAGAGGTCGATGACGTCGGTCTTGAGGTTGCGGAGGCTGGCCTCACAGGTGGCCTTGAGGACCGCCGGGTCGCCGTTGATCTCGCGCACGCCGCCCACGGTGGCGCCGCACTTGGAGGCCAGGACGAAGCGGTCGCGGTGCGGGCCCAGGACCTCGCCGACCAGGGTCTCGTTGTGGCCGAGGCCGTAGAGGGCGGCGGTGTCGAAGAAGGTGTAGCCGGCGTCCAGCGCGCCCAGCAGGACGGCTTCGGATTGCTCGCGGGTGCGGATCGGGCCGTAGCCGTGGGACAGGCTCATGCAGCCCAGGCCGATGGCCGAGACGTCGAAGGGGCCGACCTTGCGGGTGTGCATCACTGATCCTTTTCGCCGCGGGCGGCGCGGGCGCGGGCCATGGCCTTGCCCAGGCTGGGGGCGGCAGCGAAGTAGTGGAGCGCGCCCCACAAGGCAACCGCGTAGGCGCAGAGCACGCCTTGCCGGGTGGCCAGGACCAGGGCGGCCTTGCAGGCCTGGGCGGTTTCGGCCGGCGCGCCCGTGGGGGCCATGCCGCCCGGGCAGACGGTCTTGAACGGCGTCAGGCCCGGCTCGAAGAAGCCGGCGATGGCCGCCCAGATGCCGCCCTGGTCGGGATGGGCGAAGTGGAAGGCGGCGTAGTGGTCGATGGCCCAGCCGGTGAGCGGCGGGCCGCCGCCCAGGCCGATCAGGTTCAGCACGAAGAACAGCACCGCCGTGGCGGTGGCGCGGCGGTGGGTGGGGACCATGTTCTGGACCACCCCGAAGGTGGGGCCGAGGTAGACGTAGGCGAAGAGGCCGGGGCCGATCAGGAAGAGGGCGGCCGTCTGCCAGCTGGCGGCCGTGTAGACCGCCGCGGCGAAGGGCAGGGCGAGCGACACGCCGATGGCCGGGACCAGCGCGTACCAGTGGGCGCCGCGCCTGGCCAGGCGGTCGGTGATGTAGCCGCCGGCGACGGTGCCGATCCCCTGGCCGAAGGCGCCGACCAGTCCCATGAGCGCGCCGGCCTGGGCGAGGCTGAGCCCGAAAGCGCGGATGAAGTAGGGTGCGCCGAACTGGATCGCGCCATAGCTGGAGAAGGACACCAGACTGACCCCGGCCACCATGTTGAGCACCGGCCACTGGCCGAAGAGGGTGGCGGCGACGGCGCCGATCTCCTTCAGCTCCGAGGCCAGGGTGGGGGCGGGAACGGGCGGCTCGTCGGGGACCACGTCCTCCACCAGGCGCGGCGGGCCGGCCAGCTTGTCGGCGTGGCCGCGGGGCGGCTCGCGCAGGATGAGCTTGACGGCGATGGCGATGAGCACGCCCGGCAGGCCCACCACCATGAAGGCGACGCGCCAGGAGAAGGTCTGGGCCAGGTACCCGCCCGTCACCGCGCCCAGCATGGTGCCGAGCGGGATCCCGAAGCTGTAGACCGCCAGCGCCGAGGCCCGCTTGCCGGGCGGGAAATAGTCGCTGATCAGGGAGTGGGCCGCGGGCGACAGGCCGGCCTCGCCGACCCCGACGCCGAAGCGGAAGGCCGAGAGCGTCAGGAAATTGCCCGCCGTGCCGCAAAGCGCGGTGAAGCCCGACCAGACCAGGATCGCCAGGGCGATGATGTTGGTGCGGGAAAACCGCTCGGCCAGGCGGGCGATGGGGATGCCCAGCACGGTGTAGAGCAGCGCGAAATAGAGACCCCCCAGGAGGCCCAGCTGGGCGTCGGTGATCTTCAGGTCGACTTTGATCGCCTGGCCGATGGTGGCGATAATCGTGCGGTCGATGAAGTTCAGCGTGTAGGCGCTGACCAGGATGGCCAGGACCACGCGCTTGTAGGACACCGAGTAGGCGGGCGGGGCCGCCCCGGCGGCGAGATGGGTCATGTGGCGCGCTTCCCCCGAAGGCCAGTCCCGCGCGGCCTGCATGGGCGGCGCGGATGTGCGGCCGAGGTTAGCGGGGCCCGGCGAGAGGCGATAGGGGGCCCGCGGCGATTGACTAGGCGCCGCCGCCGTGGCTCGTTCCGCGCCATGGCGACCTTGATCCTGAGCGTTATCGGCAGCGACCGGCCCGGCCTCACCCAGGCCCTGGCGGGCGCGGTGCTGGCGGCTGGCGGCAACTGGCTGGAGAGCCACCTGAGCCGGCTGGGCGGGCTCTACGTTGGCTCCGTGCGGGTGGAGCTGGCGGCCGACCGGGTTGAAGCCCTTCGCGCGGCGGTGGCGGCGGTGGACGCCCAGGGGCTGGAGGTGCGGATCGCGCCTGCGGCGGAGGGCGCGGAGGAAGCCAGGGGCGAGGCGGTGCGCTTCTCCCTGGTGGGAGCCGATCGGCCCGGGATCGTCCACCAGGTGACGGCGGTGCTGAGCGCCCTGGGCGTCAACATCGAGGCCTTCGACACCAAGATCAGCGCCGGGGCCGAAACGGGCGCAGCGATGTTCAACGTCGAGGCCCGGCTGCGCCTGCCGCCCGGCATGACGGCGGGCCAGGTGCAGGACGCGCTGGAGGCGATCTCCGGCGAGATCATGGTCGACATTTCCCTCGCGCCCGCCGAGGCGGCCTGACATGGAACTGGTGATCGGGACAAAAGCCTGGTCGACATGGTCGATGCGGCCGTGGCTGGCGGCGAAGAAGGCCGGCGCGCCGTTCACCGAGCGGCTGATCACGCTGCGCCAGGAAAACGGAGTCAGCGAGGCGGCGATCCTGGCCCAGTCACCGAGCGGTCAGGTCCCCGCGTTGAAGATCGAGACCGGCGCGGTGATCTGCGACAGCCTGGCGATCTGCGAATACCTGGCCGAGCGGTTCCCGGACGCGGGGCTGTGGCCGGCGGACGCCACGGCCCGGGCCCTGGCGCGCTCGGCGGCGGCGCGGATGCATTCGGGGTTCATGTCGCTGCGCCAGGAGTGCCCCATGGATCTTGCCGCCGAGTCCCAGGCGGTGGAGCTCTCGGCGGCGACGGGTAAGGACATCGGAAAGATCGTGGCGCTGTGGCGCGACATGCTGCAGCGGTTTGGCGGGCCGTGGCTGGGCGGGGCTGAGTGGGGCGTCGCCGACGCCTTCTACACGCCGGTGGCGACGCGGTTCGCGACCTACGGGGTCAAGCTCACGGACTACGGCGACGACGGGGCGGCGGGCGAATATGCCCAGCGGCTGCTGGCCCGGCCCGAGTACCTGGAATGGCTGGCGGGAATCTAGAGCTTCGGCATGCGGTAGCCGACGCCGGGTTCTGAGAGGATGAGGCCGGCGCCAAGCTTGCGGCGCAGCTGGCCGATGTAAACACGAAGGTACTGGATGTCGGCGCGCTCGTCGCCCCAGACGGCGGCCAGGAGCTCGCGGTGCGAGCGGGCGCGGCCGAGGTTGAGGGCCAGTTCCGACAAGAGGTCGAACTCCTTGGGCGAGAGCTTGAGTTCTTCGCCGTTGAGAGAGACCCGGCGCAGGCCGAAGTCGATGGCCAGCGGGCCCGTGACGACCACGGGCTCGGAACCGCGCGCCTGGACGGCGTGGCGAAGGCCGGCGCGGATGCGGGCCAGGAGCTCGTCGAGGCCGAAGGGTTTCTGCAGATAGTCGTCGGCGCCGAGGTCGAGGGCCTGGACCTTCATGGCCTCGGTCTCGCGGGCCGAGAGCACGACGATGGGGGTGCGCGATTTCGCGCGGATCTCTGCGATCACCTCGAGGCCGTCGCGGTCGGGGAGGCCGAGGTCGAGGAGCACAAGGTCCGGCGCGTAGTGCGCGAACCAGCGCAGGCCTTCGGCTGCGGATCTGGCCTGGACCGGGCGGTAGCCAGCGGCCTTGAGCGTGCTGGTGAGCGCCGCCGAGAGGCTGGGGTCGTCCTCGACCAGCAGGATGGTGGCGGGGTCGGTGGTCAAGCGACCGCCGGCGCGGGGGCGAGGGGCAGGATCAGGCGCACGCTCGCGCCGCGCCTGGCGTCTGGACCATCGTCGCGGTTGCCGGCCTCCACGCGGCCGCCCTGGGCCTGCAGGAAGCCGCGCACGATGGATAGGCCAAGG
Organism: Caulobacteraceae bacterium; assembly: GCA_947475465.1. Taxonomy (GTDB): domain Bacteria; phylum Pseudomonadota; class Alphaproteobacteria; order Caulobacterales; family Caulobacteraceae; genus Phenylobacterium. The sequence goes on from CANJLK010000015.1 coordinate 13,057, forward strand.
CCGGTGCCCGGGGGTCGCCCGTCGCCCTGGACGCCCCGGGTGAACTTCTCGAACAGGGGCTCGACCGCGTCGGGAAAGCCCGGGCCCTGGTCGGCGACCTCCAGCACGCCCTCGGCGCCGCGAGGGGTGAAGCGGACGCGGATGGCCGAGCCCTCAGGGGCGTATTTGGCCGCGTTTTCGAGCACGTTGGCGAGCGCGGTTTCGGTGAGGCCGGGGTCGGCGAAGAGGGCGGGGGCGGCGGGGTCGATTTCGTCTTCGAGAACGCGGCCCTTCAGCGCCTGGGCGGCGCGCTCGCGGGCCCGCGCCAGGAGCTCGGCGGGCCGGATGGGAACGGGGGAGACGACGACCGCGCCGGCGTCCAGCCGGCTCATGTCCAAAAGGTTGGCCACCAGGCCGGAGAGCCGCGCCGTCTCGGCCTCGGCCAGGCCGATCAGTTCGGCGCGGGCGGCGGCGTCGCGGCGGGGGAACTTCTTCAGGCTCTGGAGGGTGACGAGGATGGTGGAAAGCGGGGTCTTGAGGTCGTGGGAGACGGCCGAGAGCAAGTCGGCCTTGAGCCGCTCGCCGGCCATCTCGACGCGGGTCTCCATGACCTGGGCGGCGTAGGCCTCGCGGGCGAGCGCCACGGAGAGGTAACCGCCGACGATCTCCACCAGGCGCTCGGGGTTGGCGGGGCGGCCAAGGTCGGGGTCGGCGATCTTCAGCCCAATGACAGCATGGGGGCGGCCGGAGACGGCGACCGGCCAGAAATCGTAGCGGGATTCCTCGACCGGATAGGCCTCGCCACGGGTGGGCAGGCGCGAGGCCAGGGCCCAGCGGGCGGCCTCCTCGTCGGCGTGGGAAAGCTGGGCGCCGCCGGCCAGGGCGGGCGGCGCCAGGCTGTCGTCCTCGACGGTGATAACGGCGGCGGGCGCGCCGAACAGGCGGGCCAGGGCCTCGGCGCTGGCCTGGGCGATACCGGCGCGGTCGGCGGCGCCCATGAGGGTTCGGGCGAGCGCCTGGAGCGCCAGGGCCTGGACGGCGTGGCGGCCGGCTTCCATGGCCCGGGCGCGGGCCTGAGCGGCGACAACGCTGACGATGGCCGCGACGATCAGCAGCAGCGCCAGGGCCCAGACATTGGCCGGGTCTTCGATCCGCAGGGTGTAGCGCGGCTCGATCAGGAAGAAGTTGAAGGCGAAGGCGCCGCTCACCGCGGCCGTGAGCGCCGGGCCCCAGCCGAAGCTCACCGCGGCGATCACCACGGGCAGGACGAAGATCAGCGAGACGTTGGAAACCGGGACCAGGCTGAAGACAGCGATGGCGGCGAGGCTCGCGGCGGCCACGAGGCCCAGCGCCGCGGCATATCCCAAAAGTCCGTTGCGGGCGGAGCGGGTGGCCGGGGTCATGTTTCGCCCTCCAGGTGGCGGCTTGATGCAGAACAAGGCCCCGCCGGCGTCCGGATGCAAGGGTCGTGCGGCCTCAAGGGGCGACAACCGCATGGGATTTTTATGGCGAAGGTCGGACAAGCCATCGCCATGATCAGAGCCCCGGATACCGTCGTCGATGAGACCGCCCATGGCGAGGCGAAGACGCCGCCGCGGGTGTTCCTGGGCCTGGCCCTGGCCTCGGCGGGGGTGGTCTATGGCGACATCGGCACCAGCCCGCTCTACGCCTTCAAGGAATCGATCGCCCACCTGCGCGGCCCCGGCGGCGCGCTCGCGGCCAGCGACGTGGTGGGGGTGATCTCGTTGATGTTCTGGACCCTGATGGTCATCGTCACCCTCAAGTACGTCCTGATCCTGATGCGCTTCGACAACCGCGGCGAGGGGGGGACGCTTTCGCTGATGGCCCTGGTCCAGCGGGCCGGGGGGCGGGGCGCGACCCTCGTGCTGGTGACCGGCATGATCGGCGCGGGCCTGTTCTTCGGCGACGCCATGCTGACCCCGGCCATTTCCGTGCTGTCGGCGGTGGAGGGGCTGTCGGTCATCAAGGGGCTCGAGGGCCGGCTGGACGAGTTCGTCGTCCCCATCGCACTGGTCCTCCTGGTCGGCCTGTTCGCGATGCAGAAGCGCGGCACCACCGACGTCGGCCGCTGGTTCGGGCCGATCTGCGCGGTTTGGTTCGCGGTGATCGCGGTCATGGGCCTGGCTCAGGTGGTGCGCGCGCCGCAGGTGCTGACGGCGCTGAACCCGGCGGCGGGGCTGGGCATCTTCCTGCACCATCCGGTGCTGGCGCCGGCCGTGCTGGGCTCGGTGTTCCTGACGGTGACCGGGGCCGAGGCGCTCTACGCCGACATGGGCCACTTCGGGCGAAAGCCGATCCAGGTCACCTGGCTGGCGGTGATCTTCCCCTGCCTGACGCTCAATTACCTGGGGCAAGGGGCCCTGGTGCTGACGCACCCGGGCGCGGCGCGCAATCCGTTCTTCCTGATGGCGCCGGACTGGTTCCAGCTGCCTCTGGTGCTGCTGGCCACGGCGGCCACGGTGATCGCCTCCCAGGCGGTGATCTCGGGGGCGTTTTCCCTGACCCAGCAGGCCATGCAGCTTGGCCTTCTGCCGCGGATGACCCTGAAGTCGACCTCGGAACAGCACGCCGGCCAGATCTATGTGCCGGCGATCAACTGGATCCTGGCCTTCGGCGTGGCGGCGCTGGTGCTGGGCTTTCGCTCGTCGTCGGCGCTGGCGTCGGCCTACGGTATCTCGGTGGTGGGGGCTATGATCACTTCCACGGGCCTTGCGGTCCTGGCCGTGCACCGGCTCAAGCACCGGCCGCTGTGGCAGGCCAGCCTGATTTTCGCGCCGTTCCTGGCGGTGGAGGCGGGCTTTCTTGCGGCCAACCTGCTGAAGGTGATGCACGGCGGCTATGTGCCGCTGGCGATCGCCGCGGTGCTGATCCTGATCATATGGACCTGGATGCGCGGGACGCGGGAACTGGCCGAGGCCGAGCAGCGCGACGTGGCGCTGGCCGACGTGTTGCCAATGCTGATCGCCCGGCCGCCGATGCGGGCCAAGGGCACGGCGGTGTTCCTGACGGCCGACCCCCACGCGGCGCCGGCGGCGCTGATGCACAACCTCAAGCACAACCAGGTGCTCCACGAGCAGGTGGTGTTCCTGACCATCAAGGCGCTGCGGCGGCCCCGGGTGGATGACGCTGAGCGGGTGCAGGTGAGCGAACTCGCCCCCGGGTTCAAGGCCATGACGCTGTCCTTCGGCTTCATGGAGGCGCCCAATGTGGCCAAGGGGCTGGCGCTGGCCCGCGCTCAGGGGATCAGGTTCGACATCATGCGCACCTCGTTCTTCCTGAGCCGGCGAACGCTCCTGCCGCGCCGCTCGGCGGGGCTGTGGCGGCTGCAGGATCTGCTGTTCGTCTTCCTGTCGCGCAACGCCATGCGGGCGGCGGATTACTTCCAGATACCACCATCGCGGGTGGTGGAACTGGGCGCCCAGGTCACCTTTTGACGACGTCTAACCGGTTGGCGCCGCTTACGGATTTCCGGATTCCATCAACCGTCTGGAAGTTTAGAATTGCCAAGGTGGAGGCTTTCCCGCAATCCTGGGTCAAACGCGGCGTCAAGGCGGCGCCGCCAAAAGCTCCATAGGAGCGACCTTGGGGGGGGCAAACATTGCATCATCAAGAAGCACTACCTTGCCTGGAGCGCGCCGCCGTGCGCGCATTCAGCAAGCGCCTGTGGCTGTGCAGCGCCGGCATCCTGGCCGCCGCGGCGCTGGCCGGATCGCCCGCCGCCGCTGACGCCGCCGACGCGGCGCCGGCCCGGGCCGCACCGGTCACCGACCTGGGCGACGTGGTGGTCACCGCCCGCCGGGTGGAAGAGCGCATCCAGGACGTGCCGATCGCGGTGACGGCGCTCAGCCAGAACAAGCTCGACACCCTGGTCGTCAACAATGTGGCCGACCTGAACAAGCTGGCGCCCGGGATGCAGATCAATGGCTGCGTCAGCGGCTCGTCGACCGGCGGCAACTCCTGCCAGATCACCATCCGCGGCTTCACCTCCACCCGCGGTTCGGCTTTCGGCTCCATCGGCGTCTATTTCGCCGACGCGCCCAGCATGTTCACCTCGAACTACGACCTGCAATCGATCCAGGTTCTGAAGGGGCCGCAGGGCACCCTGTTCGGCGACACCGTGACCGGCGGGGCGTTGCTGTACACGCCGAAGAAGCCGAGCGGCCTGAAGAATTCCGGGTTCGTCAGCCTGGAAGGCGGCAACCTGAACTATCACGAGCTCACCGGCGCCTACGAAGACTCGTTCGCCGACGGCAAGATCTCGTACCGCCTGGCTGGCCAGTACCGCCGCCGCGCGGGCTATGCGAAGGTCCACTACTCGTTCGGCGGCACGGGCGAGGTCGGCGACGTCAACCAGCTCTACCTGCGCGGCTCGCTGGTGCTGAAGCCGATCGAGCACCTGGAGAACTACACCGTCGTCCTGTTCCAGAAGGACAAGTACAACGGCGGCGTCAGCCTGGTTGGTTATACCGACCCGCGGTTCTTCTCCGCCGCCCTGCGTAACACAATCCCGAGCGCCACTCCGGCGACGGCGGCGCTCTACGAATATTTCACCGGCCAGCTGCCGCCCGCCGGCCTGACCTATCCGCAGATCGCGCTGGCGCAGTTCAACCGTCAGGCCGCGGCCGGCTTCGACGAGACCTGGTCGGACGTCGATGGCCACACGATGAAGTCGTACATCGGCATCGTGAACCAGACGAAGTGGACGTTCAACGACCACCTCTACGTTCGCAACATCTACCAGCTGCGCTGGCTGCCCAAGCAGATCGGCGGCAACGGCAACTATGACGGTGTCGATGAGCCTTTGCTGCAGCAGTACGGCTACCTGAAACGTACGGCGGCGACCGCCTATTCCAACGACTTCGCCGAGGTCGACAACGGCTACAACAACCGCCAGTGGACCGACGAGGTCCAGGTGGTCGGCGACCTGTTCAACAACAGGCTGCAGCTGCAGGGCGGCTATTTCCACCGCGAGGACCGGGCCGGCGATTTCACCGGCTTCTTCCCCTATCCCTATCCGGGTCCCTCGACGCCGCAGATCCTGAGCGGCGTGGCGATCGCGGGCGGCAACTCGCCGGCGGCCACCTGCGTGGCGCGCGGCGTGCCGGCCGGGACTCCGTGCTTCACCGTCACCCGCTTCTCGCGGCAGTCCGACGCCCTGTTCGGCCAGGCCACCTGGGCCGTCACCGACAAGCTGAAGCTGACCGGCGGCGTACGCCGTTCGGTGATCACGCCCGGCGTCACCGAGACGGGCACCTTCGCCACGACTCTCAGTAACTACACGGCGAGCAACGGGGTCGTGGTCCGGCAGCCGATCCCGATCTTCGACCCGACCATGATCGCCAGCGCGCCGATCACCCAGACCCAGCAGCCGGGCTACAAGTCGACCACCTATTCGATCACGGCCGACTACAAGCTGAACGACGACACCCTGCTCTACATCGCCCACCGCAAGGGCTTTAAGCCGGGGGGCACCAACCCCACCCTGCCGCTTACCGACCCGCTCTTCTCGTTCGGGCCGGAGACGGTGAAGGACCTGGAGTTCGGGCTGAAGTGGGACTGGACGCTGGCGGGCTTCACCGGCCGCACGAACCTGGCCGCCTACAAGGACTGGTACGCCAACATCCAGACCGCCACCCGCCAGGGCGGCACGATCCTGGTGACCATCAACGGCGGCCAGGCGGAATTCCGCGGCGCCGAGCTAGAAGCGAGCGTCACGACCCCCAACCGGATCTTCAGCATCAGCGGTCAGGTCGCCTGGGAAGACAACAAGTACACCGAGTACGTCGAGACGACCTCCTGCCAGGTCCAGTTCTGGCGGCAGGTTCCGGGGGGCCAGTGCGACACGGCGCTGGGCATTCCGGGGACAACCGCGATCACGGTGGACCACGCCGCAGGCAAGCTGACCATCGCCGCGGTGGCGCCGACCGCCGCCCTGCCGGCCGGCCGGGCCGCGCTGAACTACACTTTCCGGCCTGACCGGATCGGCGCCTCGCCGCTGACCTGGTCGATCCGGCCGGAAATCCACCTCGAGCCTCTGCTCGGGGAAGACATCACCATGTCGATGAACATCTATCACGCCGCACCGGTGAACGGGCTGGGCGTCGGAGCCGCCAACCTGGCCGGCGTCACGCCCTACTTCCTCGACGGCATCTATGGGCGTGTGGACGGGGCGGGGGCCTACAGCTACCCGGGCTACACCCAGTACGACTTCAGCGCGGACTGGCGCCACATCAAGGGCACCACGGTCAGCGCCTATGCCCGGGTGACCAACCTGGCCAACGACCGGCGCCGGCTGGGCGACCTGATCACCTTCGTCAGTGGCGGTACGGCGGCGCCCAGCCCCAGTGAACCGCGGATGGCGCTGGTGGGCATGAAGTACGAGTTCTAGGGCCTTGGACCTGGAACGGACCTGAACACGGGCGCCGGGGGACCTCCTCCGGCGCCCGCTTCATATTGCGATCCGCCCCATATGGATCGACAGTCGGCGGACACGCGCCAGACCCGGGAGTTCAAGTTGAACAAGATCAGAATCGCCGACCACCTGCCCGAGGCGCTTTCAGTCCCCGAGGTCGCGAACCTGGCGTTCGCCGGCCGGATCGCCAGCCGCAAGGTGATCGACAAGGACGACTTCACACTGTCCCTGTGGCGCCACGAACTGGCGCCCGGCGCGACGATCACCCTGGACGCGCCGGCGCAGGACCACACCTTCTATGTGGTCGAGGGCGAGATGACGGTGGGCGGCACGCCGGTTCCGCCAAAGGGCGCGGCCTCGGTCGGGGCCCGGGCGAAGACGGTGATCGGCGCGGGGGCCGAGGGGGCGACGGTGCTGCACTATGTCGGCCACGCCGAGAGCCGGCCGGACAAGCCGGGCGGGTGCGTGCACATCCTGTCGCAGCCGTGGCTGGAGCGCTCGCCGGTCTCCTCGCACGCCCTCTATTTCGACTCGAGCTGCCCGAACTGCTCGGTGTGGCTGCACATGACCCAGGGCCAGAAGGGCAGCGGGGCCAAGCCGCACTACCACACCGAGGACGAGATCATCTGCGTGGTCGAGGGCGAGATGAACCTGGGGACCCGCGACGTGGCGACCGGCGGAGCGGTGGGGATCGCCAAGGAGGTGGTCTACAGCTTCAACCGCGGCGAAGGCGGGCTGGCCTTCATCAACTTCCGCCAGGCCGACCCGTTCTTCCTGCCCAAGGGCAAGAAGGTGGAGGAGGCCGAGAGCGAGCGCATCCTGATGCGCGCCCACCTGCAGCGGCTGCGCGACGAGACGGTGCGCGCCGGGGCGCAGCCGGCGCCCGCCTAGCCCCCGCGTCAGCGGGCCAGGACGACGAAAAAAAGGGGGGGAAGGATGACGACCGTCGAAGACCCGGCGCCGGTTGCGCCAATCGCGGATCATGTGGCCGACACCGCGCCGGTGCGGTCGCGGGCCTATGTCGTCTACGCCACCTTCATCCTGGGCCTGATCTATGCCTTGGGGTCCACCGACAGCAGCATCATGTCGATCCTGCTGGTGCCCATCCAGAAGGAGCTGAAGGTCAGCGACCTGGCCATGGGGACGCTGGCGGGGGCGGCCTTCACGGCCGTGCAGGTGATCATCGCGGTGCCGGTGGCCAGGCTGGCCGACCGCAGCAACCGGCGCAACATCATCGCCATCGCGGTGACGGTGTGGAGCCTGTTCACCGGCGCCTGCGGCCTGGCCACCTCCTACGCCACCCTGCTGGCGGCGCGGATCGGGGTGGCGGTGGGCGAGGCCGGACACGGCTCGTCGATCCTGTCGACCATCGGCGATCTCTATCCGCGCCACCGGCGCGGGCTGGCCTATGGGGTGATCTCCATCGGCATCTCCATCGGCACCGGGGTCGGCGCGAGCCTGGTGGGCTGGATCGGCCAGCACTATGGCTGGCGCGCGGCGTTCCAGATGATGACGGTTCCTGGGCTCGTGATCGGCGCCATCGTATTCTTCACTCTGAAGGAGCCGGCCCGCGGTGCGTTCGAGGGCGGCGCCACGCAGGACGCACCGCTGTCGATCCCGGCGGTGGTGAAATACGTCTTCAGCGTGCCGACCCTGCGCCGGCTGGTGGTGGCAAATATCGTCATGCAGGGGGCGACCTCGGCCTATCTGGTGTGGATGCCGGCGTTCCTGGTGCGGGTGCATCACCTCAGCATTGTGCAGATGAGCGCGGGGTTCGGCCTGACCCTGACCCTGGGCGCCTCGACCGCGCATGTGCTGGCGGGATGGATCACCGACCGGATGGCCAAACAGGGCGAGCGGTGGCGGCTCTACTACTGCTGCATGGCCCTGGTGGTGGGGCTGCCGTTCGTGGTGGCGGCGATGCTGGTCTCGAACACGCCGCTGACCTTCCTGCTGATGTTCCTGTGGGTGCTCTGCTCCGGCGGGGTCTCCGCCTCGGCCACGGTGGCGGTGCTGGGGGTGGTCAAGCCGCAGCTGCGGGGGCGGTCCAGCGCCGTCCTGGGCGTCTGCACGGCGGTGGTCGGCATGGCGCTGGGGCCCAGCCTGTTCGGCGCCATCACCGATGCGCTGAAGCACAGCTACGGAGACTATGCGGTGCGCTACAGCCTGCTGGGCGTGCCGGCGCTGTGGCTGCTGGCCGGCGCGCTGTTCGTGCGGGCCGGGCGGACGGCTGACCGGGACTGGCGGATCGCGGTCGGCGGTTGACAGACCCCCGGGGCGGGCCTCAGCGTGTCCGCAAAATATAAGCCCGGGTGGAAACGTGACGACATTGGAAGGCGCGGCGAAAGCCGCCGGCGCGAGCGAGCTTGCCAGCACGCCCGCGCAGGAACGGGCCCGATCCACCGGCTACCGGATCTACGCCACCTGCATCCTGGGCCTGGTCTACGCCCTGGCGGCGGCGGACAAGGGGATCGTCTCGATCCTGCTGGTGCCGATCCAGAAGGACCTGGGGGTCAGCGACCTGGCCATGGGCTCCCTGGCCGGCGCGGCCTTCACCATCGTCCACGCCACCGCGGTCCTGCCCCTGGCCCTGCTGGCCGACCGCCGCAACCGGCGCAACATCATCGCCATCGCCGTCACCTTCTGGAGCGTGATGACGGCGGTCTCCGGCATGGCGACCTCGTTCCTGACCCTGCTGCTGGCGCGGATCGGCGTAGCGGCGGGCGAGGCGGGCAACGCCTCGGCCATCCTGTCGTCCGTCAGTGACCTGCATCCCCGCAGCCGGCGCGGCATCGGCTATGGCGCCCTATCGGCCGGCGCGGCGCTGGGGGGCGGGGGCGGCAGCTTCGCCGTCGGCCTGCTTAGCCAGAACTACGGCTGGCGGATGGCCTTCTTCGCCATGTCGGTTCCCGGCCTGATCACCGCGGCGGTGATCTTCCTGACCATGGTCGAGCCCAGGCGCGGGGCCTATGAGGCGCCGGCCGCGCCGAAGGCCGACCTGTCGGCCTGGGAGGCGATCCGCTACATCCTGGGGGTGCCGACCATGCGTCGAATCCTGATCGCGCTGATCGTCATGCAGGGCACGACGGCGGCCTTCATGGCCTGGATGCCGGCCTTCCTGATGCGGGTGCACCACCTGACCGTGGCCGAGATGAGCGCCGGCTGGGGCTTCGCGATCGCGGGCGGTTCGCTGACGTCCTCGCTGATCGCCGGGACCATCACCGACAAGCTTTCCAAGCGGGGCGAGAAGTGGCGGCTGTTCTACTGCAGCATCGGCCTGGTGATCGGCGCGCCGATCCTGCTGGTGTCGTTGTACACCGCCAGTACGCCGCTGAGCCTGGTGACGTTGTTCATCGCCGTGTTCTGCGCGGGCGGCGTGACGGCGTCGTCGACCGCCGCCTATCTCGGCGTCGTCAGGCCCGAGGTCCGCGGCCGGGCCAGCGCCATCGTCGCCATCGTCATCGCCATCATCGGCCTGAGCGTCGGTCCCAGCCTGTTCGGCGCGATCAACGACTGGCTGAAGCCGACCTATGGGGTCAATGCGGTGCGCTACACCCTGCTCAGCGTGCCGCCGTTGTGGCTGGTCGCGGCCTCGCTGTTCATCTTCGCCGGCAAGACGGCGGACGAGGACGCCGCCCTGGCCGAGGGGCACGAGGGGGCGGCGCTGCCGGCCGAGTGAATTGACGGCTAGTTGACGTAGGCGCCCTGGACCCGCTTGCCGGCCTGGGCGGTCAGGCTGAAGCCGTCGGTGATGCCCTGGATCGCGCCATCGGCGCCCAGGTCGAGCACCGGGCCGTAGCTGTTCTGCAGCCACTCGGTGGCGATCTCGAAGCGCACCTCGCCCTCGGTCGAGCCCAGGGGCTGGTGGATCCAGGTCCCGGCGCCGGCCTCGGCGTCGTCGAACCGCGCCTGGCCCTCGAAGACGAACTGGTCGGTGGGGCCGACATAGCGGCGCCGGGGCAGGCGCGCGCCGGCCTCGGCCCGGTAGAGGGCAGAGAAGGCGGAACTGCCCTCGAAGGGATGAAGCAGCTTCATGGCGACGCCGTCGACGCCGCTGGGCGTCCAGTCGAGGGCGGCGCTGTCCACCAGGTCGTCCAGCTCATCAACCGCGAAGCCGGCCTTTTCCAGCATGGGCGGGACTTTACCGTCTGGGGGCAGGGAGACGATGCCGACGCCGATGTCGAGGCCGGGCGTCATGCCGTAGCCGTAGACCGCGTCGTGGAAGGTGGTGGCCGGGTGGATCGCGCCTGTGGGCTCGAGGCCCCACATGCCCGGCCCGACAGTGCGGTCGCGCAGCGCCATCGAGCCGCCGGTCATGAAGAAGCTGGTCGGGCGCAGGTGCAGGTGGGCGTGGGCGACGCCGTCGAAGCGGAAGATCAGCAGCTGCTTGCCGGTGGGCGCGTGCAGCCGCTTGCAGCCGCGAACCGGACCGTCGAAGGCCGGGTGGGGGCCCATGTCCTGCCAGGGCGCGCCATCCACATCCATGATCGAGCGCATCCGCATTCCCTCCCGATTGTCGATTGCGGCGATCCTAGCGGCGGGCGACGGGGGTTGCAGCAGATTTCGGCCCGCCCGGCGGGTGAACCATTGCCGTCCCGGGCGGGTTGGTTGGGGGCAAGTCAGGGAGCCGCCCATGGACAAGACCGAAGCCCTCGCCCCGGCGGACCAACTGGCGCGGGACAATCCTGTCCGGTTTCCGGGCGAGAGCGCCGAATACCGGGCCGCGCGGACGGCGCTGCTGGCCGAGGAGATCGAACTTCGCCGCCATCTGGAGCGGGTGGCGGCGCAGCGGCGCGCCCTGCCGCCCGGCGGACCGGTCGTCGGCGACTACAGCTTCCTGACTGAAGAGGGCCCCCGTGACATGGCCGGCCTGTTCGGCGACCACCAGACGTTGGCCGTCTACAGCTACATGTTCGGACCCCAGCGCGAGCGGCCGTGCCCAATGTGCACCAACCTGCTGGGCGCCTGGGAAGGCAATGCGGCCGATATCGGCCAGCGCCTGTCGCTGGTGGTCGTGGCGCGTTCGCCCATCGAGCGCCTGAGCGCCTGGAAGCGCGAGCGAGGCTGGAAGGACCTGCGGCTGGTGACCGACCTCAACGACGCCTATTCGAAGGCCTACTTCGGCCTGCTGCCGGACGGCTCGGAGATTCCAGCCCTGAACGTCTTCACCCGCCGCGACGGCACGATCCGGCACTTCTGGTCGGGGGAGATGACCGGCCCGGCCGCGGACCCTGGCCAGGATCCGCGCGGCGCGCCGGACCTGGCGCCGTTGTGGAACGTGCTTGACGTGACGCCGGAGGGACGCGGCCGCGACTGGTATCCCAAGCTCGACTACGACTGAGCGGCGCGCTCAATCGCGCAGTTGGCAAGCGCAGCCATGCGGCCCAGTCTGGCCGCCAGACCCGCGAGGCGCTCTTTGCCCTACCGCCGCCCACAGCTGCCGAACCCGACGACGACCTGGTTCGAGGGGCTGAGGCCGTTCGGCCGCTACGCCGTGGCGGCCGGCATTGTCGTCGCGGCCACCGCCGCCGCGGAGGCCTTGCAGATTCTCACCGGGTCGAACCGGGTGGCGGGGGTCTATTTCATCGGGGTGCTGGTCACCTCCTACCTGCTGGGTTCAGGCCCCGGCTACGCGGCCACGGTCCTGTCGTTCGTGATCTACGGCCTGTTCATCGTCCAGTTCCCGTTCCGGTTCGACGCCTACCGGGCGGAGGACGTGCTGGTGCTGGTGACCTTTCCGGTGGTGGCGACCCTGCTGGGCAACCTGACCGGCCGGGTGCGTGACGAGGCCAAGCGGGCGCAGGCCCGGGCGCGGGCCACGGCGGTGCTGTTCGAGGCCACGCGGGAGTTCTCGGCCTCCGACGACGTGGCGGTGATCCGCGCGCGCCTGGCCGACCACCTGGCGACCGCGGCGCGCGGACGGGCGTTCGTCGTGCAGGACGAGACCGAGTTCTTGTCGTCCGACTCGACCGCGCCCCCGCCGATGGTGCTGAGCGCGGCCCGGGCCCTGGCGGCCGACGACGGCCGCTCGGCCACGGCGGATGCGGCGGGCTGGAGCCTTCGGCGCCTGGCGGGCGAGGGGGCGGCGGGCTGGACTTCCGAAGAGCCCCCCGAGCCGGAGGAAGAGGCGCTGCTGCAGATCCTGGCGGACGCCGGGTCGGCGGCCATCGCCCGGGCCCAGCTGGCGGTGGCCAAGTCGGAGGCCGAGGCCCGGGCGCGCACAGAAGACCTGCGCAATGCGCTGCTGTCGTCGATCTCGCACGACCTGCGTACGCCGCTGGCCGCCGTGCTGGCCTCGGCCACGTCGCTGACGGAATTCGGCGAGCGGTTCGACGCCCAGACCCGCCGCGACCTGACCATGACCATTCAGGAGGAGGCCGAGCGCCTGAACGCCTCGGTGACCAACCTGCTCAACATGACCCGCCTTGAGGCCGGCGCGCTGGACGCGCGCAACACGCCGTTCGACCTGGCCGAGGTGGTCGACCGCACCCGCCAGCGTTTCGCGCGGATGCGTGGCGGGCGGGCGATCAGCTGCGCCATGGCCGAGGGCGCGACCGTGGCGGTGGGCGACCCGGTGCTGTTCGAGGTGGCGCTCGCCAACGTGCTCGAGAACGCCATGCGCTACAGCCCCGAGGGCGGGCCGATCGCGGTGACCAGCGAGCGGCGCGGCGGTGAGGTGGTGGTGGCGGTGAGCGACGAGGGTCCAGGCGTGCCCGCCAGGGAACTTGGGCGTCTGTTCGAGAAGTTCTATCGCGGCGCCAGCGCCAAACGCATTGCCGGCACGGGCCTTGGGCTTTCCATCGTCCGCGGGGTGATGCAGGGCATGGGAGGCACCGCGACCGCCGAGATTCGGCGCGACGCCGCCAGTGGCCTGGTGGTGTCCCTGGCCCTTCCTGCGGAGACAGCGGCATGAACGATCAACGGCATGACGGCGGAGCGACGGGCGAGGGGCGCCTGGGGCGGCTGCTGATCGTCGACGACGAGCCGCCGATCGTGCGGGCCCTGACGCCGGCCATGGCGGCGGCGGGCTTCACCGTCTCGGCGGCGGCCGGGGGCGAGCAGGCCCTGGCGTCCCTGGCGGCCGAGCCCTGCGACGTGGTGATCCTCGATCTTGGCCTGCCGGACATGGACGGCAAGGACGTGATCCAGCGGATCCGCGAGTGGTCCGATGCGCCGATCATCGTGCTGTCGGCCCGCGACCTGGAGAGCGAGAAGATCGCGGCGCTGGATCTGGGCGCCGACGACTTCGTCAACAAGCCGGTGGGGGTGGGCGAACTGCTGGCCCGGATCCGCGCGGTGCTGCGCGGCCGCGAGCGGCGCTTCACCGCCCAGCCGAAGTTCCAGTACGGCCGGCTGGAGGTCAATTTCCCGGCGCGCCGGGTGATGATCGACGGCGAGGAAGTGCGGTTGACGCCGCGCGAGTACCAGCTGCTGCGCATCCTGGCGCGGCACGCCGGCCAGGTGGTGACCCACCGCCAGATCGTCACCGCCGTCTGGGGGACCGACTCGAACGCCGACGCCCAGTTCGCCCGGGTGCTGATGGCCCAGCTGCGCCAGAAGCTGGAGGCCGAGCCGTCCAACCCGCGCCTGCTGCTCACCGAGCCCGGGATCGGCTACCGCCTGCACGCGGACGAGGAAGAGTAGGCGCCGTTCCCTCCCCGAAGTGGGAAACGGCGGCGCATAACGTCCTTATTGGAACGCCGCGACACGGCGCCACAGACGTGCGGGTGCGGAGGATCGGGATCGTAAACGTCATCCTAACAGGAGGCGTCATGTTCAAGCTTACGGCGATTGTCTGCGCGCATAACGAGGAGCGCCGCCTGGGGGCCTGCCTCGACCGACTGGCCTTCGCCGACGAGATCGTGGTGGTGCTGGACCGCTGCACCGACCGCTCGCGCAGCATCGCCGAACAGCACGGCGCCATCGTGGTCTCAGGCGTCTTTCCGCTGGAGGGGCCGCGCCGCGCGGCGGGCGTGGAGGCCGCGTCCGGCGACTGGATCCTGGAAATCGACGCCGACGAGCGGGTCGGGCCCGACCTGGCGCTGGAGATCCGCGGCGCGGTGCAGACCGCCAGCCAGTCGGGCTCCTGCCGCTACATGAAGGTCCCGGTCCACAACTATGTGGGCGACCGGCACATCCGCCACGGCTGGGGCGGCTCGTTCGGGACCACGCTGGCGGCGCGGCTCTACCGGCGGGGATCGAAGCGCTGGGGCGGCGAGCGAGTGCATCCGAAGGTGTGGTTCGACGGCGCCGAGGGGCCGCGGCTGACCTGTGGCCTGCGCCACCAGTTCGGCGACAACATCTCCTGCGTCCTGCACCGCCTGGACCGCTACACAGAGCTGCGCGCCGCCGACATGCGTGAACACGGCGGCAAGACCGGGGTGGCCGACAATGCCCGGCGCGGCGTCCAGCGTTTCCTCAAGTGCTACATCAAGCGCGGCGGCTGGAAGGAAGGCGGCTGGGGCCTGTTGCTGTCTCTGATGGCCGGGCTCTATCCGCTGATCGCGGCGTTGCGCGCACAGCTTGACGCCCAGCCCGCGGAAGAGGCGCTCGTCCTGGCCCGCGCGGCCTGAACGGACGCCGCGGGCGCCTTGTTTCATCCTGGACTCGAGATCGAACTGTTCCGCTGGCGGCTCGCCGGGCGGCGCGCGCGGCTGTGGTGGCGCGACGACGATGCGGCTGGCGCCACGCCGGCTCTTGAGCGCCTGCTGGCGATCTCGGCCGCGGGCGCGACTCCCTTGACGTTGGCGGTGGTGCCGGCCGGACGCAAGGCCGCGCTGGCCGACCTGCTGGCGGGGGCCCTGCAGGCCGACGTCGTCCAGCACGGGGTCGATCATCGCAACCGCCGCGCCGGGCCCGTGGCGGGCGAGTTTCCCCACGACTGGCCGCGCGTCAGGCTGACGACCGAACTGGCCTGGGGCTGGGCCAGGATCGCGGGCCTGCCCGGCGCGCTCCCGGTCTTCGTCCCGCCCTGGAACGACGCGCACCCGCAGCTGGAACGGGCGCTGGCCGAGTGCGGTTACGCGGGCTGGTCGGCCAATGGCGCGGTTGAGCAGGCGCCGGGCGGGCGGCGCATGGACGTCCACCTGGACCTGCTGCGATGGCGCGGCGGCGCACGGTTCCGGGGGCAGGGGCGCCTGCTGGCCGACCTGCGGCGCGAGTTGGCCCGCCGACGCAAGGCCGGGCTTTGGACCGCGCCGGTCGGCCTGCTCACCCATCACCTGGCGCATGACGAGGCCGCCTGGGCCTTCCTCGAGCGATTCATCGGCTGGTGCGGGCGGCGGGACGGGCTGGAGTGGTTTGCCCTGCGTGACCTGATCGGGAAGGGCGTGATGACACCAAAGGCTGCGTCGCACCTGTGGGCGGTGGCCTGATCGCCCGCGCAATCTTTCGTTGAATCGGTGGCCACTTCGCCGGATTGCGATTTAGGATCGCGCTCCTTCCGCGAATAAAGGCGTCCATGTCGGAGACACCCCAGCCGCCGCCCGCCGGTCCGGTCTCCGAGCACGAAGCGTGGCTGGAGGCGGTGCTGGAAAGCGTCAACGACGCCTTTTATGCGCTCAACGCCAACTGGCGCTACGTGGTGTTCAACCGGGCGGCGGAGGTGTTCTTCGGCCGCGACCGTTCGGCGGTGCTGGGCCAGCAGATGTGGGAGGTGTTCCCGCAAGGGATCGGCACGCCGTTCGAGGCCAACTGCCGCGCGGCCATGGAGCAGGGCCTGGCCAGCGCCATGGAGACCGGGTCGGCGTTGCGGCCGGGCCGGGCTGTCGAGATCCGCATCATGCCGATCCGAGGGGGCGGGATCGCGGTCTCGCTGACCGACGTAACGGAGCGCCGGCTGGCCGACCGCCGCCAGCGCCTGCTGGTCAATGAGCTCAATCACCGGGTGAAGAACTCCCTGGCCACCGTCCAGGCCATCGCCGCCCAGAGCCTGCGCGGCGAGGAGGTCAGCGCGACGGCCCGCGAGCGGTTCATGGGCCGGCTGCTGGCCCTGGCCCAGGCCAACGACATCCTGGTCGCCCAGGAATGGCGCGGCGCCGACCTTCGGACCATCGCGGCCCAGGTCGCGAGCCCCTACGGCGGCCAGACGGACGGCGACCGGTTCACGATCGAGGGGCCGCCGGTGCAGCTGGGCGGCTCGGCGGCCACGGCCATGGCGCTTGGCCTGCACGAGTTGGCGACCAATGCGGCCAAGTATGGGGCCCTGTCGTCGCCCGTGGGACGGGTGGTTCTGTCCTGGACCGTGAAGGGCGAAGGCGAAGGGCGGAGTCTCAACCTGACGTGGCGCGAATCTGGCGGCCCGCCGGTGCGGACACCGCAGCGCACGGGGTTCGGCACGCGGCTGATCGAGCGCGGCCTGAAGGGCGAACTGAAGGCGCAGGTGACGCTGGACTATGCGCCGAGTGGGCTGATGTTCAGCCTGACCGCGCCGCTGGAAGAGCCGCCGGCCGACTATGAAGGCGTGGAAACGCCCTGAACACGGGCTGGAATCTGTCGGGAACCCCACACCAATTTGGGCGTTCCCGTGCGGGGACAGATCGGGCGTCGTGAACGCCCGCGCCCGGGGGACTGGACGTGGGGTGGACGATTACAACGGCAGCGTGCGTCGCTGCGGCGGGTCTGGCCAGCCTGGCCGGGGCGCCAGCGCAGGCGAACAGCGTCGGAGCCGATCCCGTCGTCGAGCGCCTACAATCCTATTCCCTTGAGGATCTGGGCAACCTGACCGTGACCTCGGTATCGAAGCGGCCGGAGCCCCTGGCCGAGGCGGCCTCGGCGATCTTCGTCATCACCCATGAGGACATCGCTCGCTCCGGGGCGGTTAGTGTTCCCGAAATCCTGCGCCTGGCCCCCAACCTGCAGGTCACCCAGACCAGCGCCAGCGGCTATGTGATCACAGCGCGTGGCTTCAACGGCAACCCGGGCGCCCAGAGCTTTTCCAACAAGCTGCTGGTGCTGATCGACGGGCGCAGCGTCTACACGCCGCTGTTCTCCGGCGTCTATTGGGACATGCAGGACGTCCTGCCGCAGGACATCGAGCGGATCGAGGTGATCAGCGGACCGGGCGCGACCCTATGGGGCGCCAACGCCGTGAACGGGGTCATCAATATCATCACCCGGGCCACGGGGGAGACCCAGGGCGGGCTGGCGGACGCCGAGGCGGGCAGCCGCGCCAGACGGCTTGGCCTGCGCTATGGCGGCCGGGTGGGCGAAGCCCTGACCTATCGGGTCTATGGACGGGCAGTGAAGGAGGAGGCGACCCGGACCGCGGCCGGCGCCAAGGGCGGCGACGATTTTTCCCGGGTGCAGGGCGGATTCCGCATGGACTGGGCCGCCGCGCCGGCCGACCTGGTCACGGTCGAGGGCGACGCCTTCCGCGGCGCCGAGAGCCAGGCGGGAGCGGGTGACGAACATATAGCCGGGCGGAACCTCCTGGCGCGCTGGACCCACAGCGGGGCGAACGGTTCGGCCCTGCAGGTCCAGGCCTATTACGACCGCGCGGAGCGGGCGACGCAGGGCGGCGGCGGCAAGCTCAAGCTCGACACCTATGATCTCGATGTCCAGGACAGCTTCGCCCTAGGGGAGCGGCACAGCGTGGTGCTGGGCGCCGGCGTGCGGACCGGCCGCTACAGGATCACCGGCACGCAGACCCTGTTCTTCAATCCGGCGGCCGGCGATCTCAACCTCAGCAACGTCTTCGCGCAGGACACCATCGCCCTGGCCCCGGACCTGCGGCTCACCGTCGGGCTGAAGGTCGAGGACGATCCCTATGTCGCGGCTGAACTGCTGCCCAATGTCAGGCTGGCCTGGTCGCCGGGAGATTCGGCCACGGTATGGGCGGCGGTCTCCAAGGCGGTGCGCTCACCGACCCCGTTCGACCGCGACGTTGTCGAGAAGCTCAGCCCCACCGCCAGTCCACAGCTGATCGGCGACGCCGGGTTCCAGCACGAGAAACTGACGGCCTACCAGGCCGGGGCGCGCTTCCAGCCCAGCGCGCGGGGTTCGTTCTCGATCTCGGCCTACTACAATGTCTACGACCAGCTGCGGACCATCGAGCTGTCGCCTGGGCCGCGGCTGCCGCTGGTCTGGGCCAACCTGATGGAGGGCTCGACCCACGGGATCGAGGCCTGGGGCGATTACCGCGTCGCCGCGTGGTGGCGGGCCTGCATGAGGACCTGAAGTTCAAGCCTGGCGCACTGGGCCTCCTGGGCGTGACCCAGGCCGGGCTCGATCCGAAATTCCAGGCGGTGCTGAAGTCGTCCATGGACCTGGCCGGGCGGGTAACCCTGGACGGCGACCTGCGCTATGTCGGCGCCCTCCCGGGCGGCGGGGCCCCGGCCTATGTGGAGGCGAACGGCCGGTTGGGCTGGGCGGTGAACGACCGGGTCGAGATCTCGCTCTCCGGCCGCAACCTGCTGCACGCGCGCCACGTGGAATATCCAGGGGCCGCGGCCATCCCGCGCAGCGTCACCGCCGACCTGCAATGGCGGTTCTGAGCCTTCCGACCGCCCGGGCGGGGTGGGCCTGACCATATTGGGCCTGGCCGCCGTGTGGCTGGCGATGGCCGCAGACGCCCGCGCCCAGGAGCCGACGCTGGAGCTGGCGGTCAAGGCGACCTACCTCTACAAGCTCGCGCCCTTCGTCACCTGGCCGGCGACCGTGCTGGGCGACCCGACCGCGCCGCTGGCGATCTGCGTCCAGGGCGTCGATCCCTTCGGGGCGATCCTGGACCGGGCGGTGGCCGGCCAAGGGGTGGGCAGCCATCCGATCCAGGTGCGGCGCCTGGCCCGGATCGACGCTCATTCCGGCTGCCAGATCGCCTTCGTGGGCGGCTCGCCTGCGCAATCGGCGGCCCAGGCTCTGGCGCAGGTGGACGAGGCCGCCGTGCTGACCGTCACCGGCGAGGCCGCGACACCGAGGGACCACGGCATCGTCCACCTGCGGCTGGTGGGGGGCAAGGTGCGCTTCAGCATCGACGCCTCCCAGGCCGAGGAGAGCGGCCTGGCGATCAGCTCCAAGCTGCTGGCGCTGGCGGTGCAGGTGAAGCGATGAGCGGGCTGATCAAAGCCGACGCGTCCGACCGGCGGTTGGTGCGGGCGGCCTGGACCGCAGCCGGGGCGCTTCTGGCCATCGGCCTGCTGGTGGGCGCGCGCACGGAACTGGACTATCGCCGCCAGGCCGCGCGGCAGGTGGAGGTGCAGGCCGACATCCTGGCGGCCAGCGCCAGCGCGGCGCTGGCCTTCGACGACCGCCAGGCGCTGCGCGAATATGTCGATGGGCTGAGGGTGAACCCGTCGCTCGCCTCGGCGGCGATCTATGACGCCAGCGGACGGGCGGTGGTGACCATATACCGAGAGCGGGCCGGTCCGCCGCCGGCGCGGGCGGGCGTCGTCGGGACGAGGGCCGACGGGCGGCGGATCCGCGTGCTGCGTCCGGTAGCCGAGCGGGGCGAGCGGCTGGGCACGGTCTATATGGAGACCGCGCCGGAATCCTGGGCCGACATGCTGAGCCGACACGCGGGCCTGGGTCTGCTGACGGTGATGGCCTTCCTGCTGCTTAGCGTGGTGACGGCGGCGGCGGCCCAGTTGCAGGCGCGCGCGGCGCAATTGATCCTCGCCAACGCCCGGCTGCGCGAGGAAATGGACGCCCGCGGCAAGGCGGAAGAGGCGCTGCGGCAGAGCCAGAAGATGGAGGCCCTGGGCCAGCTGACCGGCGGGATTGCCCATGATTTCAACAACCTATTGCAGGTTGTTCACGGCGCGTTTGAGCTGATCCGCCGCCGGCCGGAGGATGCGGTCAAGGTCGCGGCCTGGTCGGTGAACGGGCTGCAGGCGGCCGAGCGGGGCGCCAGCCTGACTCGCCAGCTGCTGGCCTTCTCCCGCAGCCAGAAGCTGGAGCTACGCCCCTTCGTGGTGGGCGGGCTGATCGGCGACATGCGCGAGCTGCTGACTCGTACCCTGGGTTCGGAGATCGCGCTGGCGGTCGATCTGGGGGACGGCGAAACCCCGGTGTTGTCGGACCGCACCCAGCTGGAACTGGCCGTGCTGAATCTTGCGATCAATGCGCGCGACGCCATGCCGGAGGGCGGGCTGCTTACGCTGACCACCAAGATCGTTTCGGTGGCGGCGGGCGATCCCCTGCTGGAGGCCGGCGAATATGTCGAGCTCAGCGTCGTCGACACCGGGGTGGGCATGTCGCCGGCGGTGATGGAGCGGGCCTTCGATCCGTTCTTCACGACCAAGGGGGTCGGCAAGGGAACGGGCCTTGGCCTGAGCCAGGTCTATGGGGTGGCCCGCCAGGCGGGCGGAGCGGCGCGGATCGCCGCGGGCCTGGGCGGCGGGACGGTGGTGAGCCTTTTCCTGCGCAGCTCGACCGCGACGCCCGAGGGTCCCCAGGCGCCGTCGCCGCAGCCGGCCGTCCTGGCGCCGGCCGAGGGCCGCACTGTCCTGGTGGTCGATGACGAAGCGCCGGTCCGCGACCTGGTTTGCGAGACCCTGCGGATGTTGGGCTACCGGGTGCTGGAGGCCGACAGCGGCGCCCAGGCCCTGGCGATCCTGGAGACGGAGGCGCCGAATCTGATGCTGTGCGACTTCGCGATGCCGGTGATGAACGGTGCGGAGCTGGCTTTGCTGGCCCGGCGCCGCCGGCCGGACATGCCGATCGTCTTTGCCAGCGGGCACGCGGACACCGCCGCGGTGGAAGCAGCCCTGGGCGGCCAGGCGCAGATCCTGCGCAAGCCGTTCAACCTGGAGACGCTCGCCGAAACCCTGGCGCGTCTGTTGGGCTAGCGCGCGTCAGGCGGAAGTGGATACCGGTTTCGCCGCCCGGCGCGCTCTAAATATTTGAAGATAAACCCTTCTTGCCCGGTTCAGGGGGTTCACCTGAACCGGGAAGGGTCTAGCCTGCCCGGCCGATGCGGGTGGGCTGGGTGACGGTGACATTGGCGTTGGCGCTGGCCACAGCGCGGGCCTTGACCAGTTCGCGCGCGCGCAGTCCCGACAGGACCGGGTCGAGGGCCGCCATGAGCGAGACCAGGAAACCCAGTTCCCCGTCGCGAAGGCCCTGGCGCCAGACATAGCAGGTCCAGAACAGACGCAGGCCACGCAGCACGTCGTCAAGCATGCGGCCGGGCGCGCCGGCGTCGGCGATGTCCTGGGCCCGCAGCCAGGTCTGGCGGTTGAGATGGGCGATCATGTCGCCGGCGTCGGTGTGGGCCTGGCGGCGCAGGGGCGATTCCAGGGCCCCGGCGGCGCGTCCGTCCAGCACAATGCGGGGCTCGACCCGGCGGGCCTTCCAGCGCTTGACGCGGCGGCGATAGAGGCGGGCGGCCGTGGCCTCTCCGAACCCCGCGCCCCAGCCCCGGCGGACCAGGCGCTCGCCCACGAAGTTCTCCACCGGCACGTCGAACCAGTCGCCGCCGGGACGGCCGTGGATGGCGGCGCGGACCTCATAGGCCAGGGCCGGGCTGACTTGTTCGTCGGTCTCGATCTCGAGGATCCATTCGCCAAGGCAGGCGGCGACGCCGGCGGTCTTGCGCTGGCCTTCCAAGGGAAAAATGCCGTCCACGACGCGGGCGCCGAACTGGCGAGCGATCTCCTGGGTGCGGTCGGTGCAGCGGTCGGCGACGACCACGATCTCGTCGCAGAATTCAAGGCGGCGCAGGCAGTCCGCGAGCCGCGTTTCGTCGTTATGCGCACACACCAGCGCTGAGAGCTTCACTTCGCGACACCCCGTCCCGAGTCCCGCGGCCTTAACCAGCCGTCAAGGTTGAGACGCCGCTGTTAAGCTTTGCCCCCCCTATCGGCGGATTGCGGAATCTCAGAATTCGGCGGCGAGTCGCAGGCCGACCGTCCGGGGCCGCTGAGGCGTGACCTGGCGGACCTGGCCGAAGGTGAACGGGTTGCCGTAGGCGAAGGTGTTGCCGGAGGTGTCCGCCGGGTTGGCGACGAAGGCGCTGGCCGACCAGCTGGCGCGGACGATCTGCACCGCCAGCTGGGCGTCGACCACCGGATCGGTGCGCGCCGACAAGGCGGGGTCGAAAGTCAGGCGGGCGGGGCCGACATAGTCCGCCTCGGCGACAAGCCGCAGGATCAGGTCGTAGGGCAGGAGCCGGTCGTATCGCACCAGCAATCCGCCGGAGAGGCGCGGCGCGCCCGGCAGGCCCGATCCCAGCTGGCGGGCGAAATCGGGGTTGGAATGGGTGAATTTCGGCGCCGAGAACAGGGCATTGGCGCGGACCGACAGGCCGAAGTCCCAGTCGTAGGCGGCCTCCGTCTCCAGGCCCTGGATATGGGCGTCCCCGACGTTGGCGGTGTAGGCGAGGCCCGAGAGGCGGTACTGATCCGACTGGATGTTGGCCCACAGATCGTAGAAAGCGGCCGCCCGCAGCAGAAGGTGGCTGTGCAGGAACCGACCCTTGGCGCCCAGTTCGTAGTTGCGCAGCTGATCGGGCTCGAAGGTGGTCCGCTGCGGCAGGATGGTCAGGAAGTTCGTCGAGTTGATGCCGCCTGGCCTGAAGCCATCGGAATAGAGCCCGTAGATCAGCTGGCCGCCTGAAAACTCGTACTGAAGCGACAGCTTGGAGGAGACGCCGGTGAAGTTCCGGGTCTCATCGACCCAGCGCGGCTGGGTGGGTGGCGCGCCGGCGATCACCGCCTTGACCCCCAGCCAGGTGCGGAAGGCCCGCACGCCCGCCGTGGCCGTCCAGCCGCCCTCGAACCGCCAACTGGCCTCGCCGTAGGCCGCCCGCTCGCTCAGCCGGTCGCGCCGGCTCTCGTCGTAGACCTGGGCCAGGACGGAGCTCACCGGGCCCGTAACCGCGCCGGCGTTGGGCTGGACCGCCAGGGATGACGGCGTCCGCTCCGACGACTGCGAGCCATAGACCCCGGCCAGCCAGCTCAGGGGACCCGCGCCGGAGGAGGTGAAGACCACATCGCCCACCAGCCGGCGGATCCTGGCGCTCTCCGAATAGACGCCGACATCGGCGCTGAAGGCGCTGGCGATGGACAATGCCGTGGCGTCGTAGAGGCTCGCATAGTCGTGCTGGACGTAGGATGCCGAGGTGGTCACGTCGGCCCAGCCCAGGTCGCCACGCAGGTTGACCGAGCCCTGGGTGAAGTTGTTCTGCGAGGCTTCGCGCACCTGGTTGGCGCGGCGGGTCTTGCCGGCGTCGAGGGTGGTGTACTGCGTGTCCTGGGAGCGCAGCTGCTGGCCCACGGCGGCGGCGTCGAGGGTCCACCGATCGCTGACCACAAGGCGCAGGGCGATGCGGCCTCCCTGGCGGGTGGTGGTGTCGACGTTGGACAGGCGCAGGCTGACGTCGTCGAGGTAGCCCCCCTGCCGGTCGTAGTAGCCGACGATCCTCAGGCCGATCCGTCCATCGACCAGCGGCAAGTTGGCGAAGGCCTCGACCTCGCTGCTGGGTGCCCCGCCCTTGGTGGAGGCGATCAGGCCCTGGACGCCGGCCTCGTAGCGTTCGGGGTCGGGCCGGTTGGTGACGATGCGATAGACCCCGGCAAGCGAGCCTGAGCCATAGAGGGCGCCCTGCGGCCCGCGCACGGTCTCGACCCGTTCCACATCGGCCAGCCGCAGGTCGGGGTCGGGGGCGTTGTAGTTGATCGGGGCGTCGTCGAGATAGGTGCTGACCGTCGAGCGGGCCCGGCCGGTGAAGGCGCCGTCCGAGAGGCCGCGCATCAGGAGCTTGTCGCGCCCGGGCCCCAGGTTGGTCATCAGGACGCCAACCAGCTGGCCGGCGGTATCCTTGGCGTCGCCGGAGCCGGTGGCCCGCAGCTGGTCGCCGCCGATCACGCTGACGCCGGCCGGCAGCAGGTCGAGCCGTTCCGGCCGCCGGCTGGCCGTGACCATCAGTTCGGCCACCGGTGTGGCGGGCGCCAGGGGGCGCGGCGGCGGGGCGGCCGTCAGCGGCTGGGCGGTGATGCGCACTGTCGTGGCGTCGACGATGCGGTAGGCGCAGGGCGCGCCGGCCAGAAGACGGCCAAGGGCGGCGTCGAGGGAATAGGACCCCTCAAGACGGGTGCTGGGGGAGTCGCCGCAGGCCGCCACGCCCAGAAGGGAGACGTTGGCCTGGACGGCCAGGTCAATCAGGGCTTCGCGGTAGGGCTTGGATGGAATCAGGAAGCGCCGACGCGCCTCGGCGGCCTCAGACCCGCCGGCGAGGGCGAGCAGGCATAGTCCACCGAAGGACGCGCGCAGAGCGGCTGCTCGCCTGGATATGGCGACCGATCCCCCTCATGGCTTCGCCGCCGTATCGCGCCGAAGCAGAATTTCCCCTCCGGAGGGTAACGCCCTTATCGGCACGAGCAAGGCGAGGCGGCGAATAACCGCGGCCTTGTCGTCCAGAACCAGGACGCCCGACACCCGCTCGGCGCCCAGTGCAGGGTCCTCGAGGCGGATGGAGCCCGGGAACTGGGCGTTCAGATCGGCCACCACCTCGCTGAGCGGCTGGTCGCGGTAGATCAGCCGGCCGGTGCGCCAGCTGAAGGCCTGGGCCGGATCGGCGGCGCTGACCTCGGCGGCGGGGACACCCTGCATATGGTCCAAACGCTGTCCGGGATGGAGCCGCCAGGCGCGTCCGCCCGCGCCCTCGGCTGGCCGGACCTCAACCACGCCGCGCTCGACGACGACGGAAAGCGCGCCGGACCGTTCGCGGACGTCGAAACGGGTGCCGACGACACGCACGGTGCGGTCGCCGGCGGCGATCAGGAAGGGCCGCGACTTGTCGGCGGCGACGTCGAATACCGCCTCGCCCTCGGGCAGGCTGACGCGGCGGGCATGACGCTCAAGAGTGACGGTCAGGCGCGAGCCGCCGTTGAGTTCGACCAGGGAACCATCGGCGAGCCGCACGGCGCGGTGTTCGCCCTTGCCGGTCACATAGGTCTGGGACGCAACGGGAGCAGGGGCGAAGGGCAGGATGGCCACCACGGCCGCGGCGGCCGCGGCCAGGCCGCCGGCGGTCAGCCAGCCGCGGGAAACCGGCGCGCGGCGGACGGGACGGCCGACCAGCTGTGCGGCGATCGCGGGGGCGGCGCCTTCGATCGACTGCATGACGCCGAGCGCGCTGTCGTAGGCCTCGATATTGCGGGGGTTGGCGTCGAGCCAGGCGTCGAACGCCAGGGCGTCATCCAAAGCGAGGTCGTCGGCTTGCAGGCGCACGACCCAGTCGGCCGCTGCTGTGCGCCGCGCCTCCTCAGCCTTGAGCAAGAAATCCGTCATCGCGCCACCTTGCGCATCCGCACGCGGACGCCTGACGTTGATAGAGACGGCGCCGCTCGCCCGCGCCCCCCCGTCCGATCGTGCAATCCGGAGTTGATCATGGCGCCAATCTTCGGGTCAGGACCTTCAAAGCGGCGCTGACGTGCTTTTCCACGGCCTTCACAGACAGCCCCATGGCCCGTGCGGTCTCGGCGTGGCTGAGGCCTTCAAGCTTGTGCAGGCGGAAGGCGCGGCCCATCTGCGGGGCCAGGGTGTCGACCGCGGCCACCAGATGGCGCAGGCGCTGGGCGGAGGCGGCGGCCTCGTCGGCCGGTGGCTCGCCGGTGATGTCCTCGTCGCCGATACTGTCGCGCGAGACCTGGCGCCAGGCGGCGTCGCGGGCGGCGGCGCGTTTTTCGCCCCGGGCCCGGTCCAGCATCAGGTTCAGGGCCATACGGTAGAGCAGAGCGTTTGGACTGCCGACCTCGGCGCCGCGGTCGCGCGCGGCGATCTTCAGAAAGAGCTCCTGGGCCAGATCCTCCGCGGCCGCGAGGGAGCCCGCGCGCGGGGCCAGGAAACGGACCAGGGACTGGCGGCGCGCCAGGTAGGCGGCGACCAGCGGGTCGTCGTCCGGGGCATCCTGTCTGGACGGCTCCCTAGCCATCGGCGAGGCCCGCCGGGCGGCAGGTGCAGACCTGCCAGGCGCCGCCCCAGGGCGCCAGGACGACGCTTTCGTCGAGGATCCTGGCGTGGGCCCGGACCTCGCGCCAAAGGGCCAGGGGGTGGGCGGCCATCCACTGGGTCATGCCGATCACCCCGCCCGGCGCCAGCAGGTCCCGGCAGCGGGCCATAAGGTCTGGGATCGGCCCTAGATATTCGATGCAGTCGGCGATGACGATGGCGTCATAGGGCCCGCCGGGCGCGAGGGCGGCGCCATCGGCGACCGCGAAGTCGGCGCGGCCCGTGGCGATGTCGTCGGTGAAGGCCGCGCGGGCCTGGCCGATCGCCAGCGGTGCGATGTCGGTTCCCAGGTAGCTGGCGTAGTCCAGGCGGCGCAGGGAACGGAAGAACGCGCCCTGGCCACAGCCGATCTCAAGGATGCGGCCGCGGGGCCGCCGCTCGGCGATCAGGCCGGCCAGGAGGTGATGGTGATGGCGGCGGTCGGCGGCCATCAGGCTGTCGTAGGTTCCCGCGGCATAGTAGCCGTCCCACTGGGCGGCCGGCGCGGCGCGGGAGGCCCGGCCCCCGGAGCCGATCAGCCATGCGAGACCTGGCCGGTCGAGCACGGCCAGCTCCAGCACACGGCGTAGGCGCAGATAGGCCATCGGCGGTTCCAACTCCGCCTCAGGTGTGCCGCAATTCGCCCGCCCGCGCCAAGCGCTATGCGCGGGCGGAGGTCAGGCTCTGACGAGGGGGGCGGCCAGCGAGATGCAGGTAGGTGTGGTCGAATTCACCCGCCTCCTGCAGCGCGGGCCAGTCCAGGACGGTCAGTTCACCGGCCTGGAAGCTCAGCAGCCCCTCGCGGCGCAGGGCCTGCAAGGTGCGGTTGGTGTGGACGGCGGACAGACCCAGGGCATCGCTGAGATGCTGCTGGGTGACCGGAAATGTGCAGCGATATCCTGACACCAGGCCGACGCTGCCAAGCCGCACGATCATCTCGCAGAACAGGTGTGCGATCCGGCTGTAGGCGGAGCGGCGGCCCATGCCGACCATCCATTCGCGGGCGATGGCGAGCTCCATCTGGCTGGTGCGCCAAAGGGCGTGAGAGATGGCCGGCGCCCCTTGCATCAAGGCGTCGAGCCGGGTCCGCGGGATCGAACCCAGTTCGCAGGCCCCCAGGGCCGTGACGCTGTGGTCGAGATTGAGGAACACGCCTGGCAGATCGATGATGTCGCCCGGGATCAGGAAGGCCAGGATCTGGCGGCGGCCGTCCGGAAGGGTCTTATGGCGAAAGGCCTGGCCTTCGATCAGGACCCGGCACGGCCCTGCCGGATCGCCTTCGGCGGCCATGTCTTCGCCGGGGGCGGCCAGGCGGCTGGCGCCGATCAGCTCATCGACCGCCTGCGCCTCGGCCGCCGAGAGGGCGCCGAAGCGCTGAAGGTTGGCGTTGAGTCGGCTCCCCATGCCTTTCCAAGATCATGGCTTGGCGCCGCCCCGAATTAACTGGGTTAATCTGGCCCGCTCTCAGAGCGCCGCAGTGCGTCGCAGGTGCAGGTAGGTGGGATCGAAATCGCCCGCGAGACGCAGGCGGTCCCAGTCGAGAATCTTCAGGGTCCTGCCCTGGGAGACGATCAGGTTGTCGCGGCGCAGGTCCTGGAGGACCCGGTTCACGTGCACCGTGGAGAGGCCCAGCGCGTCGCCCAACTCGGCCTGGGTGACCGGAAGTTCGAAGATGCGGTCGACGATCAGCCTGAGCGCGCGCAGCCGCACGCACAGTTCGCAGAGCAGGTGGGCGATACGCTGACGCGCGGTGCGCCGGCCGATGCCGGCCAGCCATTCGCGGACGATGGCCGCATCGATCAGGGAGTCCCGCCAGAAGGCCCCGGCGACGGCCGGCCGCGCCGCGATCAGTTCGCGCAGGGCCGCATGGGGCAGGAAGGCGGCGCGAACCGGGGTCAGGGTGCCCAGGTTGTGATCCATCACCGGCAGTTCGAGGCTCACCAGATCGGGGATGTCGCCGGGCAGATGCAAGGACATGATCTGCCGCTGGCCGCGCCCAAGGACCTTATAGCGCCCGACAAGGCCCTCCAGGATCAGGCAGCATTCCATCGGCCGCTGGCCTTCCCGCACCAGATCGTTGTCTTCGTCGAACGTCTTCAGCCTGGCGGGCAAGGCCAGGATCGCCCGTTCGTCGTCGCCCGACAGCTGGGCGATGGTCGCAAGCTTACGGACAAGCCCGTTGAGCTCTGGAGAGGGGGTCGGGCCCATGTCTTGCTCCAGAGCGGCGGAGCAACGACTGGCCAAAACGGCGTCGGGACTCGCGCGGCCTATGGTTTGGCCACGCTTACGGCGTCTCCAACCAAGTCATTATAACATTTGTAAAAATCGGATTGGGAAGTTTCGCGTCACAAGCCTGTGTCGAATCATCCCATGCGCTGAGCCGGCAGGACAGCGTCCTGGGGCGCCGCCGTGGCCTTGGCGATGGCGGCCAGCAGGGTGGTCACCAGGATGGGCTTTGACACGAAATCGTTGAACCCGAGCGCGCGGTACTCGTCCGGCCGCAGGGTGAAGACATCCGCGGTCAGCGCGATCACCGGCGTCCGCCGTTCCGGGCCCACGGAACGGCGCAGGCGTTCAATGACCTCCAGGCCGGTCATGCCCGGCATGTGGATGTCGAGCAGGACAAGGTCGAAGGCCTCGCGCCCCAGGTGGTCGAGCGCCTCCTGGCCGCTGGACGCCGCCACCGCATGGTGACCGAACGCGCCCAGAATCTCGTCGACGACCCGCAGGTTCATCGGGTCGTCATCGACGTGCAGGATGCGAAGGCTCCTGTCGGCGGCGGAAAGCGGATGCGGCACCAAAACGACTCCGGGGCGCGGGCGAGGATCGGGTCGATCCAGGTCCGTTGACAATAATTTGCCGCCATAAAGCTAAGGCATGGCTTACCGGAATGGATAATTCCCGTTAACCTTGGCCGGAGCCAGTTTTCAGGTGGGCGTTCATCTGCGGCGCGGCTGGTTTCGCCTGGAACGGGAAGTAGAGCGTGGCCATGGCCGTGAATTGCACGGTTAAACGGCGTGCCTGGATGCTTTCCTGAGGCGGCTCGCCGGCAGGCCTCAGGGCCTGAATGCGGCCAGCATGACCATCAGTTCGGGCTCGTCCACGCGCCCCGCCGCCTCGCCGGGAGGCAGCCACAGCTTTTCGCGCTGGCCCTTCTCGGGATAGGCCTCCTGTTCGCGCTCGACCTGGAGGCCGAAGACCGCCACCCGCACATGCTGGGTCCGGCCGTTCTTGAGGCGTTTGTCGTAGGTGAAGACACCCAGCGGGGCCTTGCCCACCTTGCCGACCACGCCGGCCTCCTCGAACGCCTCGCGGGCCGCGGACTTGGCCGACGACATGCCCTTGATCGGCCAACCCTTGGGGATCACCCAACGCCGCGTCTCACGCGAGGTGATCAGCAGCACCTCGACATCCCCCCCGGCGTCGCGGCGCCAGGGCAGGGCGGCGAACTGGGCGCGGGGTTCGCGATCCGGTTCGCGGCGGGAGCGTTTGGGCGGCGGCGACTTGGCCATATCAGCGGGCGATCAGCCCCGCCGTGCAGGCCAAGTCGGCCCGTCGGCCGTGCGCCAACGCGCCGCTCAAATCCCCAATTGATTTCGGCGGCGTGGTTCGAAACCGAGTCAGCGCAGAGGTCCTTGCGGAAATGAGACGACGCTGCTCAGACCCCGAGGCCTGAAGCAGCCGCACCTCTAGTGGCTGTATCGTGCTCCACGGGCTGCGCCCATCCCCCTGCATGGGCGGTGTGGCTTTGGTGTGGCCGGCTGTCGGGGAACTTTGGGGGCAAGCCATATCAGCGGAGACTCAAAATGGGGCGGGCGATCGCGTCAGAATGATCAGGGGGCGGATCAATGCAAGGCGGATTGCGCCCCCACGGGCCACCGGCGCCTTGACCCAGGGGAGTGGGCGGGACGCCAGTGGGGACCGGCCAGGATCGGAGGGGGGGCTCAAGGCCTGGCCGGCCCGGTTCAGTCCACGGTGGGGGGGTACCGCGACGAACATATGATAAACCCGCCAGGGAAAGTCGGGTTCCCGACCATGGACGATTTCCGGCCGGGCGGCTGCCTATGGCGCGACCAAGCCGTCGATGAAACCGGCAAAGGCGTGATCCTGGTCAATGCGCCAGGCGGGCGATGGCGTGCTCCTCAGCGGGCCAGGAGGCTTCAATGACCTACATCGATCTGTTGCTGCATATCGATACCTATCCCACCCCGACGACACCGGCCGCGATCGACGAGGCGGTCGCGATCGCCGCGGCGCTGGGCGGCAAGCTCACGGGGCTGGTGGTCGAAGTCGAGATTCCGGTGCGGAGCAATCGGCTGGCCGACTACCTGATAGGCCTCAGTGCGATGGCCGAATCCGAGGAGTCACGCAGCCGAAAAGCCTGCCGGGAAGGGCTTGACCACTTCATCAAGACCGCGGCGGAGGCCGGTGTCTTTCAGGCGACGCTTTCAAAGAAGGCCAATCACTACGACGTGCCCGACAAGGTCGCCGCGCTGGCCCGCACCTATGACCTTTCCATCCTGCCCATGGTCGGCGGCTTCGATGGACAGATGGAGGTCGCCGATAGCGTGCTGTTCAACTCTGGCCGGCCTGTCCTCGTCTATCATGTCGGACAGGCCCGGGGCTTGGCGCACGGGCCGGACCTCGTCGTGGTCGCCTGGGACGGCAGCCGCAGCGCGGCCAGGGCGATGGCGGATGCCCTCCCCATCCTGGTCCGCGCCAAGCAGGTCCGGATCCTGACCGTCCTGAACGAAAAGCCGCACATGGCGCCGAATCTGGGCGAAGGCGCCAGGCGACACCTTCAGATGCATGGCGTGAGCGCGGTCGTCGATGAGGTCGACGCCGCGGGCGACAAGATCGGGGTCGTCCTCGAGCGATATATCAAGACGCACAAGCCGGACCTTCTGGTGATGGGCGGATACGGGCACTCGAGGGCGCGGGAGTTCCTCCTGGGCGGCGCCACCGAACAGGCCCTGAGAGCGCCGCCTTGCCCGGTCCTGTTGTCCCATTGAGCGGCCTGGCGCGGTCTGGGGACGCGGACGTCGGGCCCCTGCCGTGAATGCGGTAGACCTCCAAGGTCTCAGCGAGGCGGAGGCGGAAAGACGCCTTGCGTCGGGCGGACCCAACGAATTGCCGGCTTCGGCCGGCCGGGGGATCGCGCGCATCGCCTTCGAGACGATGCGCGAGCCGATGTTCCTGCTGCTGATCGGGGCGGCGGCGCTCTATCTGGTGCTGGGCGACCTCGGCGAGGGCCTGTTCCTGATGGCCGGCGCCCTGGCGACGATCGGTCTGGTCATCCTACAGGAGGCGCGCAGCGAGCGGGCCCTGGCGGCGCTGCGGGACCTGTCCCAGCCTCACGCGCGCGTCATCCGCGACAAGCTCGAACGCTCCATCGCCGCTCGCGAACTTGTCCCAGGCGACATCATTCTGGTCGGGGAGGGCGAGCGGCTGCCGGCCGACGGGGTCCTGGTCGCCGGTGACGTGCTGAGCGTGGACGAATCGGCCCTGACTGGGGAGTCGGCGCCCGTTTCCAAACGGCCGCTGCAACCCGGCGAGATCGCCAATCCGGAGACGCCGCCGGGCGCTGAGTCCGGATCAAATCTCTTCTCAGGCGCCCTGATCGTCCGCGGCCAGGCGGTGGCGCAGGTCCTGCGGACCGGCACTGACACCGCGCTCGGCCGTATTGGTGTCTCCCTGGCGGCGATCACCCAGGAGCCCACGCCGCTGCAGAAGACCGCCGGCCGCCTTGTCACCTGGCTGGGCGCCTTCGCACTTGTCTTCTGCGGCGCCGTGGCGATCGCCTTCGGCCTGCTGCGGGGTGACTGGGTGGGCGGCGCGCTCGCCGGGGTCACGGTCGCCATTGCGCTGATCCCGGAAGAATTTCCGATGGTCCTGGCGGTCTTCCTGGCCCTGGGCGCGTGGCGACTGGCCAACCATCGGGTTCTCGTGCGCCGCAGCGCCGTCATCGAGGCGCTGGGCGGGGCGACGGTGCTCTGCGTCGACAAGACCGGGACCCTGACCGAAAACCAGATGCAGGTCGCCAGGATGTGGACGGCGGCCGGAAGCCAGGACGTCACCGAGAACGCGCCACTGCGCGACAAATTCAAGGACCTGGCGTGGATCGCGAGCCTGGCTTCCGCGGTGCGTCCCGTCGATCCGATGGACAAGGCGGTCAGAAAACTCGTGCCGAACGCGGGCGCCGATCCTGGTGCGCCGGCCGGCGAGCCGGAACGCGCCTGGCCGTTGCGCCCCGAGCTGATGGCGATCGTCCAGGTCTGGCGACAGGCGGGTGAGGAACGGCTGGCGGCGGCCAAGGGCGCGCCGGAAGCGATCTTCCGGCTGTGCAAATTGCCGGACGTGGAGGTCGCGCGGCTGACCGATGTCGTCGGCGCCTTCGCGGAGCAGGGGTTGCGCGTGCTCGGCGTGGCGTCGAGCCGCGTGGACGGGGCCTTTCCCGACGATCCGCAGGCCGCGGCCTTTGAGTTTGTCGGCCTGCTCGGATTCCTGGATCCGGTCCGCAAGGACGTGCCGGCGGCGCTGAAGGAAGCCCAGGCCGCCGGGATTTCCGTGGTGATGATCACCGGCGACCACCCGGCCACGGCCTTGGCCATCGCCCGGACCGCCGGTCTCGACACCTGGGGCGGCGTGATGCTGGGCTCCGAGCTCGCAGCCCTGTCCGCTGACGAGCTGGCGATGCGCCTGCGCGACGTGCGGGTTTTCGCGCGAATTGTCCCTGAGCAGAAATTGCTGATTGTCCAAGGGTTCAAGAGGGCCGGCGAAGTCGTTGCCATGACCGGCGACGGCGTCAATGACGCGCCGGCGCTGGAGACCGCCCACATCGGAATCGCCATGGGCAGGAAGGGCACGGATGTCGCGCGGGAGGCCGCCGACCTCGTGCTGATGGACGACAGCTTCGCCTCGATCGTCGGCGGGGTGCGGCTGGGCCGGCGGATCTTCGTCAATCTGCGCAAGGCCCTGATCTACGTCACCGCTATCCACGTGCCGATCGCGGGACTTGCCCTCATCCCCATCGTCCTGGGTCTGCCGCAGATGCTCTTCCCGATGCACGTCGTGTTCCTGGAACTGGTCATCGACCCGGTGTGCGCCATGGTCTTCGAGGCCGAACCTGGCGCCGTCAACGCCATGCGGCATCCGCCCCGGCGGCGTGATGAAGCACTGTTCGGTCCCGCTCAGCTCGGGCTTGCCCTGCTTCAGGGCGCAGGCGTGCTCGCCGGCGTGTTCGGCGTCTACGTCTGGTCCCTGAGCCACTATCCCGAACCTGAAGCCCGCGGCGCCGCGTTCCTGGCCCTGGTCATCGGCAACCTGGTGCTGGCGCTGACCGATGCGTCTTCGGCGGGCGGAAAGCTGTTCGCACCGCATCGCAAGATCTACTGGATCATCACCGCCGTCGCCGCCGGAGTCCTGACCTTGGTCCTGATGGTTCCGCCGCTGGCCGCCGTCTTCAAGGTCGCCCCGCTCCACTTGCCGCTCCTTGCGTTGGCGCTGGGCGGCGCCTGTGTCAGTGGCGGCTGGTTTGGCGCCGTGCGCAGCCTGGGCGGAATCCTGGAAGCCCGGCCACCGAAGAGCGCACGAAGGATTCCGGCATGAGCCCGAGCTGCGCCGTCCTGATCCGTGGTCGCGAGGGACCTGCGGCGCGTAAGCCAGGGATATGGCCGTGAGCGTGAAACCCAACCTCCTGCTGCGCGAAGTCCTGCCGTTCTTCCTGCGGTTGGCGGCCCTGCTCGGGGCGACCCTCCTCGCTGACGCCGGACTGCACCTGATGAACGCGGTGTGGATCGGCCGCTATCTTGGCATACCCGGGGTCCTGCTGATCCTGGCCTCCTTCGGACACTCCCTGCGCAAGAGAGGCGTCTTCCGGGGCGGCAATCCAATGCTCCTGCTACGCCTGCATGAGTGGCTTGCCTGGGCAGGCTCACTCCTTGTGCTTGTCCATGCCGGCATTCACTTCAACGCGGTCCTGGCGTGGCTGGCGGTGGGCGCCATGCTGGTCAATATCGCGAGCGGCCTCACCGGAAAGTACCTGCTTCGCCGGGCCCAGACCTTGCTCAAGGTGGCGCGGGCCGGGCTAAAGGCGCAGGGCGTAACCGACTCCGAAATCGGCGCTCGCCTACACCTCGACAGCATGACGGTGGATGTCGTGAAGCAGTGGCGCAAGGTGCATCTGCCGATCTCGCTGGCGTTCGCGGCGCTCGCACTTGCCCATGTCGTCGCCATCTTTGTCCTGTGGGGTTGGAAGTGACCCCGAAATGGGCCTGGAGCGGCCTTGGCATCGCGCTCGCGGCTATCGTGGCAGCGGTCTTTGTTTATCCCCACCAGATGGTTAGCCCCGGAAACCTCAACCCAGTCCATGCCGAGCTGCAGCAGAACTGCTTCGCCTGTCACGCGCCGTTCGCGGGCGCGTCGCCGGAGCGCTGCATCGCCTGCCACACGGTGGCTGAGATCGGCCGGCGCACGACGAAGGGCGCGCCGATCAGCATCGCGGCGCGTCGGCCGCCATTCCATCAGAGTCTGGCTGCGCAGGATTGCATGGCCTGCCACACCGACCATCCGAGGCCCAACCTAACCCAAAAGCTCGATCGGTCGTTTGAGCACGAAATGCTGGAGCCCAAGTTGCGGGCGCTCTGCGCAAACTGCCACAGCGCGCCAGCCAACGACCTTCATCGCGGCGCAGATCTACCCTGTGGCCAGTGTCATCGGACAGAGGCGTGGAAGCCCGCCAGTTTCGACCACAGCCGGTATTTCAGCCTTGCGCGCCCACATGACGCGTCCTGTTCGACATGCCACCTGGGCGGGGATTTCCGGAGGTTCACCTGCTATGGCTGCCACGAGCACCAGGCGGGCCCAATTGAAGCAAGGCATCGTGAGGAGGGGATTCGCGATATTGAGAACTGCGTCCGCTGTCACCGCTCCGCCGAGGGCGAGCATGGCGACGCCCGTCGCGAATCCCGGGGCGAAGGCAGGGGAGATGACTGACCACGGCCGCCGCCAGATATGGCGCCAGCGGCCGGACTCCCAAAACCCGGCGAGCGCCTACGCTCCCCCCGAGCGGCCCCATGTCCATCCTTGAGTCCGCGCCCTGGATGAGCCGGCCGGAATGGCCGCTGGCGGTGTCGCTGGCGATCGGGCTGTTGATCGGGCTCGAGCGGGAACGCCGCAAGGGCGAGGGCAGCACCCGCGCGGCGGCGGGCCTGCGCACGTTTGGGCTGGTTGGCCTGCTGGGGGGCGTGGCCGCCCAGATCGGCGGCGGGGGGTTCCTCGTGCTCGCCGGCGCCTTCGTCGTTCTGGGCGCCCTGGCGGCCTATTGGCTCGGCGATCGCAAGGACCCAGGTCTCACCGGCGAAGTGGCGCTGGTCATGACATATGTCCTGGGTGTGCTGGCCCAGACCCGGCCCGCGGTCGCATTCGAAGCGGGCATCGTGGTGGCGGCCCTGCTGGCGTTCCGCGCGCCGCTCCACCGTATGGTGCGCGACAAGATTACGGACCAGGAACTGCTGGACGCGCTGACCTTTGCGATCGCGGCGGTTGTCATTCTGCCGCTGCTTCCCGATCGGCCGGTCGATCCGCTGGGTTTGCTCAATCCGTTCACCCTTTGGCGCCTCGCGGTGGTGGCCATGGGGCTCAGCTTCCTGGGCTATGTCGCGCAGCGGCTGCTGGGCGGGCGCCATGGGCTGCTGGTGGCGGGGCTGGCCGCCGGCTTTGTATCGAGCACGGCCGCGGTCGCCGCCATGGGCGCGCGGGCCAAGGCCCAGCCCGATCTGACCACAGCCAGCGCCGCCGGCGCGATCGCCTCGATGATCGGCAGTCTTGCCTATCTCCTGGCGATTATCGGAGCCGTCAGTCCGCGGCTCATCCTCGCCCTGGCGGCGCCCCTAGGTCTGGCCGCGGTGCTGATGCTGGCCTACGCCGCCTGGCTCGTGCGCCGCACGCCAAGGGTCGCGAGCGGCGGGACGGTGGGCCGTGCCTTCAACGGTGTGGCGGTCCTCTTCTTCGTGGCCGTGGTCGGGACCTTCAGCCTGATCTCCGCGCTCCTCCTACGCTGGCTGGGGGCGCCCGGCGCGCTGATCGGCGCGGCGGTCATGGGACTTGCCGACGCGCATGCGGCGGCGGTTTCCTTAGCCACGCTCCAGGCGGGCGGACGATTGGCGGTCGCTGACGCCGCGGTCGGAGTCGTCCTGGCGCTTTCCGCCAACATGGCGGTCAAGATCCCGGCGGCGCTGATGACCGGCGGCCGTGCTTTCGGGGGACGGGTGACCGTTGGCGTCCTGCTACTTGTGGCCGGTCTCTGGATCGGCGGGGCCGCGGCAATCCTGGCCGGCGCCGCCGGCTAGTCGTCCAGGGGCTTGCGCCCCTGACGGCCCGTCCGCCGCTGGCGCTCAGAACAGGCCCAGCGCCTTGAGGCTGGCGACGCCGTCGCGGGCGGCGATCAGGTGGTCGTGGACGGAGATGCGCAGCGCGCGGCCGGCCTCGACGATCTGGCGGGTCATGTCGACGTCGGCTGAGGAGGGGGTCGGGTCGCCGGAGGGGTGGTTG
The DNA here is from genome assembly GCA_947475465.1 of Caulobacteraceae bacterium. Taxonomy (GTDB): domain Bacteria; phylum Pseudomonadota; class Alphaproteobacteria; order Caulobacterales; family Caulobacteraceae; genus Phenylobacterium. The sequence continues at coordinate 49,949 of CANJLK010000015.1, forward strand.
TGGACCAGGATCACGGCGCTGGCCGACAGTTCCAGCGCGCGGCGCATGACCTCACGCGGATAGACCGGCGCGTGGTCGACGGTGCCGCGGTTCATCACCTCGTCGGCGATCAACTGGTTCTTCTTGTCGAGGAAGAGGACGCGGAACTGCTCGCGGGTCTCGTGGGCAAGCGCGGTCTTCACATAGGCCAGCAGGGCCGACCAGGAGGAGATCACCGGGCGCCGGCCGACGGCCTCGCGGGCGGTGCGAAGGCCGGTTTCGTGGAGCAGCTTGAGGTCGAGCGCCAGGGCGTCGCCCACGCCGCGTACGGTCTTAAGCTCCTCGACCGTGGCGCCCAGCACCCCGGCCAGCGAGCCGAAGCGGGCCAGGAGCTGCTTGGCGAGCGGCTTGACGTCGCCGCGCGGGATCGAGCGGAACAGCTGCAGTTCCAGGACCTCATAGTCGGGCAGGGCGGCCAGGCCGCCGGCCAGGGCCCGCTCGCGCAGCCGGTCACGGTGGCCGGCATAGTGCGCCGCCGCCGCTGGCGCGCTCTTGGGGACCAGCCACAGATCGGGCTGGGGAGAGGCGTCCTGAACGGCGAGGGTCCGGTCCATGGCACCCAATGTTCCCCATGTGTTCTGAATTGGCAAGGGGCTGGAAAACTACCCCCCAAATGGAGGCCGGACGGCTGGGAGCCCGTGGAATACTAGGTGTCAGCGATTGGGTCTGGCGGTGCGCCAGTGTGTTGGGGAAGAGTACGATGCGTAGGATTCTTGCGGTGGCCGGTGCGATGACCGCCCTGATGCTTTCGGCGGCGCCGACCCTGGCGGCGCCGATCTCGTCGACGGGCTACAGCTTCGATCATCATGCCGACTGCGGCGACTACTGCTACTATGACGCGGGGATTTTCACCCCCTCCGGAACGCCTTATGTCAGCGGCGGCGGCGAGCTCACGGACGGGCGCCTCGGATATGCCGGCTGGTCCGTCGCCAGCACGGGCCCCACGGTTCTCGGCGCCGATCCCTGGGTCGGCTGGTACCAGAACCCCGTTGTGAACATCGACTTTACCTTCGCTGGCGCGCAGACCTTCGACAGCGTGTCGGTCGGCACCACTCAGGACACGATCTATGACGTGGTGCTGCCCAACCTGCGGGTCTTTTCATCGATGAACGGTGTGGACTGGATTCTGCGTGGCGGGCTGAATACGGCCGTCGACGGCGCAAATGACAGGAACGCACTTTCGACCGCTCCCCACGTCTTCCTGACCATCTCCGGCCTCAACTTCACCGCCCCCTATGTCCGGCTCGAGGTCAGCAACCACAGCGGCGAGCCCCACAGCCCGGCTTATGGGAGGTTCTCGTTCATCGACGAAGTGCGCTTCGACGGAACCCGGAGCACCGGCAGCGACGTGCCGGAGCCGGCGAGCTGGGCGATGATGCTGGTGGGCTTCTTCGGCATGGGCGCGCTGCTGCGCAACCGCCGCCGGCTGCTGTCGGTCTGACCTTTCCGCGGGTCCCTCGCCGCAAGGGGAGGGACGCCGGTCAGGCGACCTCGATCGGCGGGCGGAACTGTCCGGTGGGCGAGGCGGTGAAGACCTCGTAGCCGTCCTCGGTGACGCCCACCGAGTGCTCGCACTGGGCCGACAGGGACTTGTCGCGGGTGACCGCCGTCCAGCCGTCGGCCAGGATTTTCACCGGGTGCTTGCCCAGGTTCACCATCGGCTCGATGGTGAAGAACATCCCCGGCCGCAAAAGCTCGCCCGTGCCCTTGTGGCCGAAGTGCAGGATGTTGGGCGCATCGTGGAACACCTTGCCCAGGCCGTGGCCGCAGAAGTCGCGGACAACCGAACAGCGCTGGGCCTCGACATAGGTCTGGATGGCGTGGCCGATGTCGCCGGTCCGCGCGCCGGGCTTCACGGCGGCGAGGCCGAGCTCGAAGGCCTCATAGGTGACGTCGACCAGTCGCTTGGCGCGCGGGGCAACCGGGCCAACCCCGTACATCCGGCTGGTGTCGCCATGATAGCCGTCGACGATGACGGTGACGTCGATGTTGGCGATGTCGCCCTCGCGCAGCACGCGCTCGCCCGGGATGCCGTGGCAGACCACGTGGTTGGCGCTGATGCAGACGGTCTTGGTGTAGCCGCGATAGCCCAGGCAGGCGGGCAGGGCGCCGTGATCGAGGATGAATTCGCGGGCGAGCGTGTCCAGGTGGTCGGTGACCACGCCCGGGACGACGTGCGGGGTCAGCATGTCCAGGCACTGGGCGGCCAGGAGCCCTGCGCGGCGCATGCCCTCGAAGCCCTCGGCCTGGTGCAGCTTGATCTGGCCGTCGCGGAAGTCGCTATCGAGTACGTCGTTGGTCAAGGACATGGGCGCGCGTTTCTGAAATGGGCTGGACCCTTAAGTCGCAACGATAGCACGAAAGTTCAACGGGGACTTAGCAGCGCCGGCGAATTGGCGATTGGCGCCTAGGATTGGCGCGTATTGCTCCACGCCGCCTGGGCGAGGCCCACAAGGGCCAGGAGCGCGCCGAAGGCCACCCACTTCTTGTCGCCGACCATGAAACCGACCCTGAAGGCGATATCCAGGCCTTGGAGAATCCAGACCCCGCCCAGGCAGGCCATCAGCAGTCCGATCAGGGTGCTGACCACCCGCATGACGCCGTTGAAGAGTTTGCGCATCGGCCGTTTCCCCCCGAGCCGGTTTTCCCAGATCCGGAGGATGCGCTCGTTCCGGGAAACTTCAATGGGCCGGGCGGTTGGCGCCGATCCAGGGGACCGGGCCGGCCAGGGTGACCGCCTGGGGGCTGATCTCACAGGAACGGGCCAGGACCTCGACGCCGGCGTCGGCCGCGTCGGTCAGGCCCCGGGCGTAGGCGGGGTCGAGGTCGTGGCAGGCCGAAAAGGCGTCGCAATCGGTGCGCTGAATGACGAACAGCATGACGGCCCGGTCGCCCGCCGCAACCATGGCGGAGAGCTCCTTGAGGTGCTTCAGCGAACGGGCGGCGACGCAGTCGGGGAACTCGGCCAGCGAGCCTGCGCGGCGCAGGTGGCAGTTCTTGACCTCCAGCCAGGCGCGGGGCCGGTCCGGCGCCTCCAGCAGAAAGTCGACGCGGGAATTGACGCCGTACTTCACCTCGCGGCGGTGGGTCTCATAGCCGGTGAGTTCGGGGATCGCCTGGGCGGCTAGCGCCTCGGCGACCAGGCGGTTGGGGTGCATGGTGTTGATGCCTACGAGGCCACCGTCCGCCTCGACCAGTTCGAGCGTGTGCGCCAGCTTGCGCTTGGGGTCTTCGGAGCGCGAGACCCAGGCGGGGAGGCCCGGCGTGTTGAGGCCCAGCATGGCGCCGGGATTGGGACAGTGGGCGGTGATCTCACGCCCATCGTCCAGCACCACGTCGGCGAAGAAGCGCTTGTAGCGGGCGACGAGACGGCCGGGGGAGAGGGGGGAAGGGAAGTCCATGGCCGGGCTATAGCCGCAGCCGCCCCGCGGCGCATCTCCGTCGCTCGGGCAAGCGCGGGCGTTGGAGCGGCGCGGTCTCGCGTCCTATGCTAAGGCCGCCGCAGAAAAGGATCCGCCATGCCCGACACCGCCCCCGACCGCGTCACCGCCGCGGTGATGATCATCGGCGACGAGATCCTGTCGGGGCGGACCCAGGACACCAACCTGCGCGATATCGCCCGCTACCTGGCCGTCCATGGGGTGGACCTGGCCGAGGCGCGCACGGTGCCCGACGTGCACGAGGAGATCGTGGCGGCGCTGAACGCGCTGCGGGCCCGCTACGACTATGTGATCACCACCGGTGGCATCGGCCCGACCCATGACGACATCACCGCCGACGCGGTGGCCGCGGCCTTCGGAGTCGAACTCTACGAGAACGAGGAGATCATCGCGCTGCTGAAGGCGCGGTCCGGGCTGGAGCTGAACGCCGCGCGCCGGCGGATGGCGCGAGTGCCGGAGGGCGGCGAGCTGGTGCGCAATCCGGTTTCAGGACCGCCGGGGTTCATGATCGGCAATGTCTTCGTCCTGGCCGGCGTGCCCTCGATCATGCGCGGCATGCTGGAGGACGTGGGCCATAGGCTGAAGGGCGGCGCGGTGACGGTGTCGCGCACCGTGCGGGTGGAGGGCTCGGGCGAGGGCGTGATCGCGGCCCCGCTGGAGGCCGTGGCCAAGGCGCACCGGGACATGTCGCTGGGCAGCTATCCGTTCTTCGGCGACGCGGGCTATGGCTCGAACCTGGTGCTGCGCGGACGCGACCCGGTGGAGCTGGCGGCCGTGGTGGACGAACTGATCGCGGCGCTGAAGGGCGCGGGCATCGAGAGCGTGACCGAGATCGAGACCGCCTGATCTTGGCGTCATGCCGGGTGTGGCGGTCGCCGGGCGGCTATGGCATGCCTGGACCGGCAATGCGGGCGTGGCGAAACTGGTAGACGCAACGGACTTAAAATCCGTAGGGCCGAGAGGTCCGTGCCGGTTCGACCCCGGCCGCCCGCACCAGGCTACCGGGGGGATGAGATGACCGAGCCGTCGCCCGGCGGGCCAGACGCCGCGCCGCCACCGTTGCTGAGGCTGTGGTGGCGGGCGATGGAGGTTCGGATCGGCATCGTGCCGGCGCCCCTGGCGCTGGCGGTGGTGGCGATCGCGGCGGTCTATGTGCAGCTCGGCCAAGCGCCCGCCGATATCTTGATGAATATCGCCATCCTGGCCGCAGGCGGGTTCGCGTGCGGCGAGATCGGCAAGCGGATTCCGGGGCTGCGGCACCTGGGGCTGGCGGCGATCCTGGCGACCTTCGTGCCGTCCTACCTAGTCTATGCGCACTTGCTGCCTGGGCCCATCGTCAAGTCGATCGGGGATTTCACGGAGCAGTCGAACTTCCTCTACCTGTTCGTGGGCTCCATCGTCGTGGGCTCGATCCTGGGGATGGACCGCCGGCTGCTGATCGCCGGATTCCTGAAGATCTTCGTCCCCCTGATCCTGGGCTCCGCCGTGGCGTTTGTGGTCGGCTGTTCGGTGGGGACGGCGCTGGGGCTGGGCTTTTCCCACACGCTGTTCAAGATCGTCGTGCCGATCATGGCCGGTGGGGTGGGCGAGGGCGCGATCCCGCTGTCGGTGGGCTATGCGCTCTATTCGCACCAGCCGGCGGGCGACCTCTTCGCCCAGATCCTGCCCGCGGTGATGTTCGGCAGCCTGACGGCCATCGTCTTCGCGGGCGGGCTGAATTTCCTCGGGCGGCGGTTTCCGACGCTGTCCGGCGAGGGCCGCCTGCAGCCGGGCGAGCAGGACGTCCATCTGGGCGGCGGGGACATCGAACGCTTCACGCCGACGCCCCAGGCGGTGGGGGCGGCGGTGGTGATGGTGGCGACCCTCTACCTGGCCGGGGCTCTGGCCCAGAAGCTGTGGCACTGGCCGGGGCCGGTGGTGATGCTGGGGTTGGCGGTGGTCATCAAGCTCGGGCGGCTGGCGACGCCGGCCCTGGAGCGCGGCGCCTATGCCAACTACCAGTTCTTCGCCGCCTGCGTGACCTATCCGCTGCTGTTCGCCATCGGGGTGTCCAAGACGCCGTGGGAGAAGCTGATGGAGGCTTTCAACCTGCCGACCGTGACGACGGTGGTGGCGACGGTGGCGGCCCTGATGGGCACGGGCTTCGCGGTGGCGCGGTTCGTGGGCATGTATCCGATCGAGGCGGCTATCGTGAACGGCACGCATTCCGGCCAGGGCGGCACCGGCGATGTGGCGATCCTGACGGCGGGGAACCGCATGCAGCTTATGCCCTTCGCCCAGATCGCCACCCGGATCGGCGGGGCGATCACGGTGACCGTGGCCCTGATCGCGTTCGCGCAGATTGGCCACGGATGAGCGCGCTGTTCGGCCTCTTCGCGCCCAGCTCGGAGGCGGCCCCGATCCAGGATGACGGGCGGATCGATGCGCTCTACCGCCGCCACCGGTTTCGCGTCCTGACGGCGATCACCCTGGGCTATGGCCTGTCCTACACCTGCCGCCTGGCCATCGGGGTGGTGAAGAAGCCGCTGCTCGACCAGGGGATATTTACGGCGGGCGAGCTTGGGACCATCGGGGCGGCGCTGTTCTACGCCTATGCTTTCGGCAAGCTGTTCAACGGCTTCCTGGCCGACCACGCCAATGTGCGCCGGTTCCTGGCGTTCGGGATCGCGGGCTCGGCGCTGTGCAATCTGGGCATGGGGTTTTCGACCCATGTGTGGCCCGCGGCGCTGCTCTGGGGCCTGAACGGCTGGTTCCAGAGCTTTGGCGCGCCGGCCTGCGTGGTGGCCATGACCGCCTGGTTCTCCAACCGCGAGCGTGGCCGGGCCTACGGCATCTGGAGCACGTCGCATTCGATCGGCGAGGGGCTGACCTTCCTGGTGGTGGGCGGGCTGGTGGGGGGATTGGCCCTGGGCGGGCGCCAGCTGATCCCGGCGCTGGGCTGGCGGGCAGGCTACCTCGGGCCTGCGATCCTGTGCCTGGGAGTGGCGGGACTGGCCTACCTGTGGATTCGCGAGCCGCCGAAGACCCTGGGTCTGCCGGCCGTGGCCGACTACAAGAACGACCACTGGCAGGGGCCCGGCGCGGCCGACAAGAGCCAGACCCTGATCCTTACACAGCTGTCGATCCTGAAGCTGCCGGCGGTCTGGATCATCGCGCTGGCCAGCGCCATGGCCTATGTGACCCGCTATGCGATGAACAGCTGGGGGGTGCTCTACCTCCAGGCCGAGCGCGGCTACAGCCTGCCCGCGGCGGGCAGCCTGATGTTCCTGTCGACGGTGGCCGGCGTCGTGGGCGCATTGTCCTTCGGCTACATCTCCGACGTGGTTTTCAAGGCCAGGCGTCCCCCCGCCAACCTGATGTTCGGACTGATCGAACTGGCGGGACTGGGACTGGTCTTCTATGGCCCGACCAACACCGCGGTTCTGGCGGCGGGCATGGTGCTGTTCGGCCTGGGCATGACCGGTCTCACCACCTCGGTGGGCGGGCTCTTCGCCACCGACATCTGTCCCAAGCGGGCGGTAGGCGCGGTGCTGGGCCTGATGGGCGTGGTCAGCTACCTGGGGGCGGCGATCCAAGAGCAGGTTTCCGGTCACCTGCTGGACAGGGGCATGACGATGGCCGCAGGCGTGCGGCACTACGACTTCAGCGCCGCGATCGCTTTCTGGATCGGAACCTCGGTTGTCTCGCTCGTCCTGGCCGCGACGCTGTGGCGGGTGAAGTTGAGGGACTGATCAGACCGGTCAGTAGTTCAGCACGTACCAGTCATCGACGTTCGAAAGATGTTCGAACTTGCGCCGGTACCCCTTTGACAGAAGCAGGGCCATGAGGTCCTGGCGCTTGTCCGTGAAGTTATGCTCGACGGTGATCAGGCGGATTTCATAGGCCTGGAAGTCGAAGCTGCTGAGGATGTCCAGTTCGGACCCTTCGGTGTCGAGGGACAGATAGTCGATCCGCCGGGGCGCGTTCCAGTGGGCCAGCAGGTCGGTGAGGGATACGGTCTCGACGGCGTAGCGGTCACCCTCCAGGCGCGTTTCGGCGTGCATGTCGCCTTTTGAATATTGCTCAATCGTCCCATGCAGGGCGATCGCCGGTTGGTTGAAGGTGACGGTCTCGCCGGTCCGGGTCCAGACGCAGCGGTCGTCGATGAAGCAGGCGCGGTTGTTGCGAAGGGCCGGGTACCAGCCGCGGCCGGGCTCCGCGAGGATGCCGTTCCAGCCGAGTTCGCGCTCCAGATAGCAACTGTTGCTGGATCGAACGCCGTCGGCCGCGCCGAACTCCACGAAGAATCCGTTGCGGCGCGACTGCAGTTCATAGGCGACCCACATGTCTTGCAGGAACTGAGCATGGCTCTTCGCGGCGTGGGTGACGCAGTACTGGATGAACGCGCCCTGCGCATCGTGTGCGTTCATCCGGGAATGATCGCGAAGCGCGACGAGGACTTCCAGGGCTTCCGAAATAGGGGTTTCGCGCATCTCGCCGTGGTTCTCCCGTCCGGCGCCATCGGCTGGCGCCGCGCGCGTTGCCTAACGCGCCGGCCAGGGAGCCACAAGGCGACGTGCGGCCGTTATCCGGCGGAGGGGCCGACTTCGGACCCTGGCTTCGCGGACGGGCGTGGGGTTCCGGAGGCCGGCGGATAGCGGAAAGCCTCGCCAGCACCTTCCGAAGCCATCAGCTGGGCCTCGGCAAAGGACCAGTTGGCCAGGGTTTCGATCCACTGCTCCAGGAACGCTTTCCGGTCGTTCTTGTGGTCCAGGTAGTAGGCGTGTTCCCAAAGGTCGCAGACCAGCAGCGGGAAGAGACCGTCCTTGATCAGGGTGTCGTCGGCGTCGTGCGTCGAGGTCACCTTCAGGCCCCGTGAGCCGGCTGCGATCCAGACCCAGCCGGAGGCGAAGTGGTCGATGCCTTCAGTGACAAAGGCGTCCTTCAGGCTGTCGAAGCTGCCGAACGCGCCCTCCAGCCGGCCCTTGAAGGCGGCGGTGGGCGGCGCGGACTGGGCCGTCATGCTCTTCCAGAAGAAGGCGTGGTTCCAGGCCTGGGCGGCGTTGTGGAACAACTTGGCGTCGCCCTTGCCGTGGGCCTCGCGGACGATGTCCTCCAACGCCCGGCCGTCGAGGCCGGCCTTGGCGGCCAGTTCGTTGGTCTTCTCGACGTAGGTCTTGTGGTGCTTGTCGTGGTGGGTGTGCAGGGTGTCGGCGGACATGACGGGCTCGAGCGCGTCATAGTCGTAGGCAAGGTCGGGCAGGATGATCATGAGGGGCCTCGTGGGTTCCCCCAACAAACCCCCCGGGCCGGGGCCTGTTCCTCAACCGGCGATATCGGCCAGCGCCATGGGCAGGATCTTCGCCAGGCGCTCAGCGACGGCCTGCTCTCCGGGAGGATCGGCCATCAGGTCCTGGCGGACCTCCAGTTCGAGGTAGTCCAGGCCGCGCGGGCCGGCGTGGTGCGGCACGGTGAAGTCGGTTCCGTCCATGCTGTAGGGCTGGTTGTCGCCCACCAGCTCTGGGCCGAATTCGCCGCGCAGCCGCGCCAGGACCGCCCGGGAGAAGGCCGAGCGGCCGTCGTGCAGCACGCCGTACCGCCAGGGCCGGTCGAAGCCGTTCATGCGCGGGGTGAAGGAGTGCAGGGCGACGAGGACGGTGGTCAGGCCCCGGGCCGCGCGGGCGTCCAGTTCATGGGAGATGCGGGCGTGGTAGGGCTGGGCGATCAGGTCGATCCGGGCCTGGCGTTCGCCAGGGGTAAGGTCGGTGTTGCCGGGGATAGCCGTGCCGTCGCTGACCGCCGGAATGGCGTCGGGGCTGGCGGGGTCGCGGTTGCAGTCGATGGCCAGGCGCGAGAACCGCTGGCGGATGAAGGTCGCGTCCAGTGCTCTCGACAGAGCCTGGCCCAGGCCCGCAACGCCGATGTCCCAGCCGATGTGACGGTCAAGCTCCGCCGGCGGCAGGCCGAGTCCCGTTAACCATAGGGGCAGAATTTGTCCGGCATGATCGCCAAGCAGCAGAAACGGCGAGTCGGCGCCCGGATTCGCGACAATCCAGGGCGGTGATTCGGCGGCGACGCCTGGCCGCATGGACCCTGGTTCTGAATCGTCGAAAAGCTTCACCAATGCCCATCGTCTCCATCCGCCACCTGACCACCTACCGCTACCGCAATCCGGTGGCGTTCGGCGAACACAGGATGATGCTGCGCCCGCTGGAGAGCCACGACCAGCGGTTGATTTCCGCCGACCTGGCCATCGGGCCCGACCCGGCGGTGCTGCGCTATGTGCATGACGTGTTCGGGAACTCCCTGGGTATCGCCCGGTTCGAGACGCGCGCCGACACGCTGAGTTTCGAAAGCCGGGTCGTGCTGGACCACCGGCCGCAGCCGGCCTTTGCCGTGTTCGACGGGGAGGCGGAGGCGCTGCGCGCCGGCCGGCCGTTCGCCTATGCGCCGGAGGACATGGCCGACCTCGCCCAGTCGATCGCCCCGCAGCACCCCGATCCCGACGCAGAGCTGGCCGCCTGGGCGCGGCGGTTCGTGCGGCCGGTGGGCGCCACCAGCCTGCGGACCCTGCTCAGCGACATGACCCACGCGATCCGCGAGGAACTGCAGTACGGCACACGGCTTTCGGGCCATCCCCAGACGCCGCTGGAGACACTTAGCCTGCGCACCGGCAGCTGCCGCGACTTCGCGGTGCTGATGATGGAGGCGGCGCGCAGCCTGGGGCTGGCCGCGCGGTTCGTCAGCGGCTACGTCTATTCCTCTTCACAGAAGGGCGGCCGTACCGGTGGCGGCCACACCCACGCCTGGGTCCGGGTCTACCTGCCGGCCTGCGGCTGGGTGGAGTTCGATCCCACCAACGGCATCGTCGGCAACCAGGACCTGGTCCGGGTGGCCATCGCCCGCGATCCGCGCCAGGCCTTGCCGTTGCACGGAACCTATGCAGGCCTGCGTTCGGATTACCTCGGCATGGACGTCGAGGTGGATGTTTCAGTCGAAGCGGAGGCCGGCGCGCAACCGGCTCCCCTGTTGCGAGTTGCACAGGGATAACGCTTTCGGGGACATCCATGCGCATCAGAGCCGGGTACGAAATCACTTACGAGTGCCCGCAACCCACGCCCATGCTGATGCTGCTGAACGTCCATTCGTCCCGCTACCAGGACCTTGAGACGCCGGACATCATCCGCACCGATCCGCTTCTGCGGATCACCCAGTACCATGACGCCTACGCCAACCTGGTCAGCCGCACGATCCTGCCGGCCGGACGCACGGTGATCAGTTCGGATTTCGTGATCCACGACACCGGCGAGCCGGACCCGGTGAGCCCCAACGCCATCCAGCACCCGGTGGAGAACCTGCCCAACGAGGTGCTCGTCTTCCTGCTGGCGAGCCGCTACTGCGAGACGGAGCACCTGAGCCAGCTGGCCTGGAACCTGTTCGGGGGAATCGAACCCGGCTGGGGGCGGGTGCAGGCGATTTGCGACTACACCCACGACCGGATTCGGTTCGGCTATGAGCACGCCCGGCCGACCAAGACGGCCTTCGAGGCCCATGAGGAGCGGCTGGGCGTCTGCCGCGACTACGCGCACCTGGCGATCGCGCTTTGCCGGTGCATGAACATTCCGGCCCGCTACTGCACGGGGTACCTGGGCGATATCCGCATCACGCCGATCCCGGGGCCGATGGATTTCAGCGGCTGGTTCGAGGCCTATCTGGGCGACCGCTGGCACACCTTCGACGCGCGTTTCAACACCCCGCGCATTGGCCGCACCCTGATGGCGCGGGGCCGCGACGCCACCGACGTGGCGATCACCACCATCTTCGGCCCGAACTTCCTGGCGAAGTTCGAGGTGATCACCGAGGAACTGGTCTGAACTCGTCCACGCGTTCCTGGGCGTAACCGAGCTTTTCGTTCAGGCGCTCGATGACGCTTATGGCGGCGTCGGGAACCGGCGTGCCGGGCGTGAAGATCGCCGCGACCCCCATGTCGGTGAGCGCCTGGAAATCCTCGGGCGGGATGACGCCGCCCACCACCACCATGATGTCGGCGCGGCCCAGGCGGGCGAGCTCGGACTTCAGGTCGGGGACCAGGGTCAGGTGGCCGGCGGCGAGCGAGCTGGCGCCCACCACATGGACGCCGTCGGCCACGGCCTGGGCGGCCGCTTCGGCGGGCGTCTGGAAGAGGTCGCCGATTTCGACGTCGAAGCCCAGGTCCTCGAAGCCCGAGGCGATCACCTTCTGGCCGCGGTCGTGGCCGTCCTGACCCATCTTGGCCACCAGGATGCGCGGCTTCTTGCCATCGACCTGGGCGAAGGCCTTGGCCATCTCCTGGGCGCGGCGCGCCTGGGGCGTGACGCCGCTCTCGCGCAGATAGACGCCGGCCACGGCGTTGGCGTGGGCCTTGTGGCGGTTGAAGACGACTTCCATGGCGTCGGAAATCTCGCCGACGGTGGCCTTGGCCCGCGCGGCGTTGACGGAGAGTTCCAGGAGGTTGCCGTTCCCCGCCGCGCCGGCGGTCAGCGCGTCCAGCGCGGCCTTGACCGCCGCGGGGTCGCGTTCCGCCTTCAAACGAGTGAGCTTGGCGAGCTGCTGCTCGCGCACCGCAGTGTTGTCCACCTTGAGCATGGGAATCTCGTCCGGCGTGTCCGGACGGTAGCGGTTGACGCCGACCACGCTCTGCAGGCCCGCGTCGATACGCGCCTGGGTGCGGGCCGAGGCTTCCTCGATACGCCGCTTGGGCAGGCCCTCCTCGATGGCCTTGGCCATGCCGCCCAGGGCTTCGACCTCGACGATGTGATGCAGGGCGCGGGCCGCCAGGTCGGCGGTCAGGCGCTCGATGTAGTAGCTGCCGCCCCAGGGATCGACCACGCGGGTCTGGCCGCTTTCGGCCTGGATGAAGAGCTGGGTATTGCGCGCGATGCGGGCCGAGAAATCCGTTGGCAGGGCAAGGGCTTCGTCGAGAGAATTGGTGTGCAGGCTCTGGGTCTGGCCGCCGGTGGCGCCCATGGCCTCGATCACGGTGCGCGGCACGTTGTTGAAGACGTCGTGGGCCGCGAGGCTCCAGCCGGAGGTCTGGGTGTGGGCGCGCAGCGACAGGCTGCGCAGGTCCTTGGGATTGAACTCCTGCTTGATCAGCTTGGCCCACAAGAGGCGCGCGGCCCGCTGCTTGGCGATCTCCATGAAGACGTTCATCCCGGCGCACCAGAAGAACGACAGGCGCGGCGCGAACTGGTCGACGGTCATGCCGGCCGCGACGCCCGCGCGGACATATTCGACGCCGTCGGCCAGGGTGTAGGCGAGCTCCAGGTCGAGCGTCGCACCGGCTTCCTGCATGTGGTAGCCGCTGATCGAGATCGAGTTGAAGCGCGGCATCTCCCTGGACGTGTAGGCGAAGATGTCGGCGATGATCCGCATCGAGGGCGTCGGCGGATAGATGTAGGTGTTCCGGGTCAGGAACTCCTTCAGGATGTCGTTCTGGATGGTGCC
>CANJLK010000016.1 GCA_947475465.1 Caulobacteraceae bacterium
AACATCGCCCGCGTCCGCCATTCGACGCCGGGCGTCGGCCTGATCAGCCCGCCGCCGCACCACGACATCTATTCGATTGAGGATCTGGCCCAGCTCATCCACGACCTGAAGAACGTCAATCCCCAGGCCCGCATCTCCGTGAAGCTGGTCTCCGAGGTGGGTGTCGGAACCGTCGCGGCCGGCGTCGCCAAGGCGCGCGCCGACCACGTCACCATATCGGGCTTCGAGGGTGGGACCGGCGCCTCGCCGCTGACGTCGCTGACCCACGCCGGCTCTCCCTGGGAAATCGGCTTGGCCGAAACACAGCAGACCCTGCTTCTCAATGGCCTGCGCACCCGTATCGCAGTGCAGGTCGATGGGGGCCTGCGGACGGGCCGTGACGTGGCCATCGGGGCGCTACTAGGCGCCGATGAGTTCGGCTTCGCGACTGCGCCGCTGATCGCGGCTGGCTGCATCATGATGCGCAAGTGCCACCTGAACACTTGCCCGGTGGGCGTGGCGACCCAGGATCCGGTGCTCCGCGCCCGTTTCACTGGCCAGCCTGAGCACGTCATCAACTACTTCTTCTTCGTCGCTGAAGAACTCCGCGAGATCATGGCCAGCCTGGGCTTCCGAACCGTCCAGGAGATGATCGGCCGGGTGGACCGCCTCGACATGCGCCCGGCGCTGGATCACTGGAAGGCGCACGGCATCGACCTGTCGCGCATCCTCCATGCCGAGCCGGCCCAGGCCGCCAAGGGTCTTTGGAATCAGGACCGCCAGGACCATGGCCTCGGCAAGGCCCTGGACAACACCCTCATCGCCGACGCCCAGGCGGCGCTGGAAGAGGGCAAGCCCGTGCGCGGCGAGTATGCCGTGAAGAACGTCAATCGCACGGTCGGCGCCATGCTCTCCGGCCAGGTCGCGCGCCGCTATGGCCACGCAGGCCTTCCCGAAGACACCATTTCCCTGACCTTCAAGGGCAACGCGGGCCAAAGCTTCGGCGCCTTCGCCGCACGCGGCGTGTCGCTGGAGCTCATCGGCGACGGCAATGACTATGTCGGCAAGGGCCTGTCCGGCGGCCGCGTGGTCGTCCGTCAGCCGGCCGAGGCCAAACGCGACCCCACCCAGAACATCATCGTCGGCAACACGGTGCTCTATGGCGCCATCGCCGGGGACGCTTACTTCCAGGGCGTGGCCGGCGAGCGCTTCGCCGTGCGCAACTCCGGCGCGGTGGCGGTGGTGGAGGGCGTGGGCGACCACGGCTGCGAATACATGACCGGGGGCGTCGTTGTTGTGCTGGGCGACACAGGGCGCAACTTCGCCGCGGGCATGAGCGGCGGCGTGGCCTATGTCTACGACCCGCGCGGCCGGTTCTCCGAACTTTGCAATACCGCCATGGTGGCCCTGGAGCGGGTGCAACCTGCCGTGCCCGCCAATAGCGAGGATGAAGCTTTCCGCCCGCGTCAGCGTGCCCTTTCCGTCGAGAATAACGGCATGGGCGACATGCTGCGTTTCGATGCCGAGCGACTGCGGGTCCTCGTGGAGCGCCACCACCTTCACACCGGCAGCGCCCGGGCCCGCGAACTCCTGGAAAACTGGGATCAGGCCCTCGGTTCGTTCGTGAAAGTCATGCCCGCCGACTATCGACGCGCCCTCGTCGAGCTCGCGGCCGAACGCGCGACGGCCGCCGCCGTCGCCGCGGAATAGGAGAGACCCCGATGGGCAAGCCCACCGGCTTCCTCGAAATCGAGCGCCACGACCGGTCTTATGAGCCCGTCGAGGCCCGGCTGAAGACCTGGAACGAGTTCGTCCAGCCGCTGCCGACGCCTGTGGTGGCCCAACAGGCGGCGCGCTGCATGGATTGCGGCATTCCGTTCTGCCACCAGGGCTGTCCGGTCAACAACCAGATCCCGGACTTCAACAACCTCGTCTACCGCGACCAGTGGCGCGAGGCGCTGGAGAACCTTCAATCCACCAACAACTTCCCGGAGTTCACGGGCCGCGTCTGCCCCGCCCCTTGTGAGGCGTCCTGCACCCTGAACATCGACGACAATCCGGTGACCATCAAAACCATCGAGTGCCAGATCGTCGATCGCGGCTGGGACGAGGGCTGGATCCGTCCGCAGATGGCGCCACGCGGCACCGGCAAGCGGGTCGCCGTGGTCGGTTCCGGACCGTCCGGCCTGGCCTGCGCTCAACAGCTGGCCCGCGCCGGCCACGCGCCGACCGTCTTCGAAAAGTCCGACCGCCTCGGCGGCCTGCTCCGCTACGGCATTCCCGACTTCAAGATGGAAAAACACCTCATCGACCGTCGCATCAAGCAGATGGAAGGCGAGGGGGTCATCTTCCGAACCGGCTTCGAAGTCGGCGTCACGGTTTCCGTCGAGCGGCTGCTGGACGACTACGACGTGATCGTCATGGCCGGCGGTGCGGAGGCGCCGCGCGACCTGGAGGTTCCCGGCCGCGAACTGGCCGGCGTCCATTTCGCCATGGAGTTCCTGACCCAGCAGAACAAGCGCAACGCCGGGGATGTCGAAAACCTCGCCGCCCCCACGGGGACGATCTCGGCCAAGGGCAAGCATGTCGTGGTGATCGGCGGCGGCGATACCGGCTCCGATTGCATCGGGACCTCGAACCGCCACGGCGCGCTCTCAGTCACCCAGCTGGAGATCATGCCCCAGCCGCCGGCCCGCGAAAACAAGGCTTTGACCTGGCCGGACTGGCCGCTGAAGCTTCGCACCTCCTCCTCGCAGGAGGAGGGCGCCGAGCGTGATTTCGCCGTCGGAACCCGCCGGGCGATCGGCAAGGACGGAAAGATCACGGCGCTGGAATGCGCCCGCCTGGAATGGGTCGCCGGCCCCGACGGACGTATGCAGATGCGCGAAGTCGAAGGCTCGACCTTCGAACTAAAGGCCGATCTCGTCCTTCTGGCCATGGGGTTCGTGGGACCGCGCAAGGCGGGCCTGGTCGACAGCGCCGCTGTCGAACTCGACCCGCGCGGCAATGTGAAGGCCAACGTCACCGACTACGCCACCTCGGTTCCAAAGATCTTCAGCTGCGGCGACATGCGCCGGGGCCAGTCCCTTGTGGTCTGGGCGATCCGTGAGGGCCGTCAATGCGCCCGCGCGGTCGATGAATACCTGATGGGTGTCTCGAAGCTGCCGAGGTAGCGCCTCACCGGCCACGGACTTGGGATTTCCCCATCGCCGCCGCCCGCCGCTACTATGGGCGCATGAGTCAAGGATCGAAGCCGGCCGTGCTCGTCACGGGCGGCGCCGGCTATATCGGCGCGCACACCGCCAAGGCCCTCGACGAGGGGGGCTTTTTCCCCGTCGTCTATGACAGCCTGAGTTCGGGGTTCCGCGAGGCTGTACGATGGGGCGTTCTCGTGGAGGGCGATATCCGTGACGCCGGCGGGCTGGGCGCGGCGATGGATGCCTATGATGTCGGCGCGGTGATTCATTTCGCCGGCCTTATCGAGGTGGGCCGGTCGTTCGTGACGCCGGATCTCTTCTGGAACGTCAATGTCACCGGTACGCAGGTGCTACTGGACGTCATGCGCCCACGGCAGATCGGGCGGCTGGTCTTTTCCTCCAGCGCGGCGGTCTATGGCGACTCCGGCCGGGGCGTGCTGGAGGCCATCGCGGAAGATGCGCCCAAGGCGCCCGCCAGCCCCTACGGCGACACCAAGCTCGCCGCCGAGGCCCTTATCGAAGCCGAATGCCGCGACCAAGGCCTGTGCGGGGTGGCGTTGCGCTATTTCAACGCCGCCGGCGCCGATCCGTCCGGCCTGATCGGTGAGGCGCACGAGCCGGAAACGCATCTTATTCCCCTGGCTATCGCCGCGGCGTTGGGGCGCGCCGGTCCCCTGACGGTGTTCGGCGACGACTTCGCCACGCCCGACGGGACCTGCCTGCGCGATTACATTCACGTGAACGACCTGGCGGCCGCGCACGTGGCGGCCCTGAGAGCCGACCTCCCACCGGGATCGTTCGAGGCCTTGAATCTGGGCGCGGGTCTTGGCCGTTCGGTCCTGGAGGTGGTCGAGGCGGTAGCCCGGGCCGCGGGGCGTCCCGTACCCTACAGCATAGGCCCACGAAGGTCCGGCGATCCGGCCAGCCTGGTCGCCGATCCGGCGCGCGGCGCGGCGCGCCTGGGCTGGCGCGCGGCCAAGCCCGACCTGGAAGAGATCGTCACCGACGCCCTGCGCTGGGCCCTCGGCCCAGCCTATGGCGAAGGCCGTAAAGAGGCTCCGGCGCAGGCCGCCGCGGACCCCAACCGAGGCTGACGATCCGTGGCGTTCGGCGAGCCTGCGGCCTGTCGAAACGAGGCGGCGAAAGGCCCGCGAATTTTGCCGCTAAGGGGCATCGGCTTGCATTCCGGCGCGGTATGCTCAAGGCTCATTCCGCAGGGTGCTGGGGCGGGATTCATGGGGCAGACAAATCAGGCGCGGGCGAAGGCCCTGGCTCAGAATCTGGTGGTGCTTCTCACGTCCTACGAGGAGGAGTTGATGGCGCTTGAGCGCGAGGCGCCGATCGTCGGCCAACTTCGGCGCGCTGTCGGCATCGCGATCGCAGAGGCCTGCTACTGCATATCGGACGATGGCCTTGGCATGCCCGAATACATGCCGCCGCCGGCCGATGGCCAGTCTCGGCGCGCCGGCTGAAAACCCGGTCCTGGAGATATCATGACTCGTAAATCCGAGGCGCTGGCGGATCCTGTGGACATCGCCGTGGGCGCTCGCATCCGGCTGCTGCGCAAGGTGCGCGGCCTGTCCCAGCAATCCCTCGCCGAGGCCGCCGGCGTGACCTTCCAGCAGATTCAAAAGTACGAGCGCGGCGCGAACCGCGTGAGCGCGTCCATGCTGTCGCGCATCGCGGCGACCTTGGATGCGCCGGTGTCCGAGATGTTCGGCGAGGCGAACCCCGGCGCCGGCTCCATCGACGAGGTGGCGGCCCTGTTGTCGGAACCCGGGGCGCTTGAACTGCTGCGCGCCTACACCCTGCTGCCGCGAGGCGCCACCCGCGCCACACTGGTGGATTTTGTCCGCAGCCTGAAAGACGCCTGACCGCAATCTTCTCGCGAACCGCCGGTCGGGTTCGCCCTGCGAATTCCGCCCTGAAGGGAATCCTTTCCGAATTTCGCCTGCGGGTTGCTCCTGGGCGTTTCTCTGGGTGGCGCGGGGCGCATTTACTCCTAGGATGCTTGCAAGCGACTCAGCCCCGCGTCCTGCGTGGCGGGCGTCGCGTGATATCTAGCTGGGGGAGCCCAATGGCCGAAGTCAAGAAAACCAATGCCCTGCAAAAGCCGCTCACGCCGTCGGCGGAACTGGCTGCAGTGGTCGGCCCGGGACAACTGTCCCGCGGCGAAGTCGTCTCCAAGATGTGGGACTACATCAAGAAGAACAACCTGCAGGATCCGGCGAACAAGCGCGACATCCTGGCCGACGCCAAGCTGAAGCCGATCTTCGGCGGCAAGGACAAGGTCAGCATGTTCGAGATGAACAAGCATCTGGCCGGCCATCTGAAATAAGACGCATCCCTCGGTCCGCGCCATGCGCCGGACCGAAGTGTCTGTGTTGAGGGACCCCGCAGGCTCGCGCCCGGCGGGGTTTTCTCATTTCTGAGATATAACTACAGGTTGATTTTTGTTTCCGTTAACTCCCGCTCGGGTAGAGGGAGCCAAAGAGTTCGAAGGGAACCGATGTGGTGTCCGAACGCGCTGGCCTATCCGATGGTGCGGACGCAGGGCGGCCTGACCCTGAGGGGGCTGGCGGGGGCCAGCCGGTGGAACTGCTGCGTTTGGTTTCCGCGGAACTGGAAGGCGCGCTGGAGCGCTTCAGCGACCCGGAACTGTTGGCCAAGGGCAAGGTGAACCTGATTTCACTGGAGGCGGTTCAGGCTCGCTTCGGGCCCCGCTGGAAGTTACGCCGAGACCAAGTCTACAGTTTCGCCGAGCGGGTTCTGGAGCGAAATCTGCAGGCGACCGGGCTTTCACTTCGGGTCTCCGAAACAGATTTTTTCATCGTTCAGCCCGACCTGGGTCGGTTGGCCGGGCAGGCGGCCTGCCTCCGTTTTCTGCGCGAAATTCTCAATCACGTCCTCGGCGACGCCGAAATGGCTCCGGCTGGCGTGCTGCAGGTGACCAAGTTCGCCAACGGCCGGCTGGAGGCTCTGACGGTGGACGCTTGCTGCGCTGAAGGGGCGGTGGCGGCAGGGCTCGCGGCGGAGGCTGGAAATCGCCAACTCGCTGTGATGGACCCGCCGCGAACCTGGGCGGAGCCTGGCGCGGAAGGTGCGGTCAATAGATGGACCCCATTCGTTTCGAATGACGGGCGCTACTTGCGTGTGTCCGCGACTCTGGAGCCGGTCTATGAGTTGAAGGGGTTCACCCGCATCGGTTTTCGTATGGTCCGTCGGGTGATCGTCATCCGCACGGGGGAAGAATTGGCGCCGCAGCAGGTTGCGAACCTCTCGGCGGCCGACCTTCTGAAGGTTGATATGGCGACGGTTCTGAGGGGAATCGACCGTCTGGAAGCGGAGGGCGGCCGGGAACAGCAACTCAGCCTGATCGTGCCGCTGTCGTTCAGCAGTCTGTCCAGTCAGCGGGGGCGCGCCGAATTGATCAATCCGCTCAGGAAAGCCAGCGCCCTGGTGAAGCTCGGCGTGATCTGTGAGATTTGCGACATCGATGGGGTGCCGCCAGGGGGCCTGCTTACGGCGGCGTCCCTGGTGCGGCCCTTTTCCCTCCTCGTCGTGGGCCGGTTGAACGCGCCGTCGCCACATGTGGTCAGTCGCTTGCGTGGCTCTGGTTTGCAGGCACTGTCGTTTGAATGTCCACCCTCCGCTCTGGGCGACGCGGAGTTCATCGGCTGGGCCACCGCGGCGATCCGCGCAGCCAGGTCGGTGGCCCGCTCGGTCCTTGTCTACCACGCACCATCGCCGGCCCGGGCGAGCGCATTGGCTGCCATGGGCGCAACCCATATGAGCCTGGCGTCGCCCGCGCCCTGAACGTGGCGCGGGGTTGTCGTGGTCGTCGAGTGGCTCAACCGCGCCCGATGAACGGCATGTTCGTCGCCATCACCGTCATGAACTGGACGTTGGCCGCCAGCGGCAGGCCGGCCATGTAGAGCACGGCGTCGGCCACCGCCTTGACGTCCATCACCGGTTCCGGGGCGATCGCGCCGTTGGCCTGGAGCACGCCGGCGCTCATCCGCTGGGTCATTTCCGTGGCGGCGTTGCCGATATCGATCTGGCCGCAGGCGATGCCGTATTCGCGGCCATCCAGGGACGTGGACCGGGTCAGCCCGGTGATGGCGTGCTTCGTTGCGGTGTAGGGCGCCGAGCGCGGGCGCGGGACGTGGGCCGAAATCGAGCCGTTGTTGATGATCCGCCCGCCGCGCGGGTCCTGGGATTTCATCGTCCTGAAAGCCGCCTGTGTGCACAGGAAGGCGCCGGTGAGGTTGACGTCCACGACCTGCCTCCACTGCTGGAGAGTCAGCTCCTCCAGGGGGACCGGCGGGGCGCCGGCGCCGGCGTTGTTGAACAACAGGTCCAGGCGGCCGAACCGCTCTCGGACGGTTTCGAACAACACCGCCACCGCCACGGGGTCGGTGACGTCGGCGACGACAGGCAATGCGCGGGCGCCGGTCACGCCAGCCAGTTCCGCGGTTCCCTGAAGACGATCCGGTCGCCGCCCCGCCAAGCCCACCGACCAGCCGGCCTCCAGTAGGGCCAATCCGACGGCGCGGCCAATTCCGCTGCCCGCGCCGGTGACAATGGCGACCTTGCCGGTTGCGCTCTCCATCACGGCTGGATAGCCCTGTCGCTCGCGAAAGCCCAGCTTCGCTTCACAACACAGGCTTGAAGATGGCCGCCTTGCCGCCGCTCCCTCCCGCGCCCGTCCCCGACATCGAGGTCGTCGTGGTTTATGCACCCCGCTTGGCCCCGCTTGGCGGCGAGGCGGCGTTCAGCGCCGTTCAGGTCGGCCCCGACATCCTCAAACAAACCCCCAGACTCGACCAGGCCCTGGAAAGCACGCCTGGCCTCTCGCTGTTCCGCCGCACCACCTCGCTCTCGGCCAATCCGACCACCCAGGGGGTGTCCCTGCGGGCGATCGGCCCCTCCGGGGCGGGGCGCGCCCTGGTGACGCTCGACGGGGCGCCGGTGAACGATCCCTTCGGTGGTTGGGTGATCTGGACCGCCTTGCCGTCCGAAGGGCTGGATGGGGCGGCGATCGTGCGCGGGGCCGGCGCGGGGCCCTATGGCGCGGGCGCGCTGACCGGCGTGGTCGCCCTGCAGGAACGCGGCGCCCGCTCGGGGCTCGGCGCCCTGGACATCTCCGCGGGGGAACGCGGCTCGGCGCGCCTGGCGGTTTCCGGAGGCACGCGCGACATCCTGCTGACGGCCGCCGGCGAGACGACCGATGGCTATACGCCCGTGCGTGGTCGCGCCGCCGGGGCCGCGGACCGGCCCCTCAGTCTGCGCGACCAGACCGCCGCCGTGCGGCTCCAGCATGACTTCAACGGGCTTCAGGCTGCCCTGCGCCTGGGCGCCTTTGAGGAAAAGCGCGTCGCCGGCCTGTTGGGCGCGGGCTCCACCGCGAAGGGCACATCTGCGACCTTGACCCTGGCGAAGCCCGCCGCGGCCGGCGTCGGCGGGTGGCGCGTGCAAGCCTGGGCCCGGACCAGCGATCTTGCCAACACCTCCGTCGCTGTCGCCGCCAGCCGGGGCGCCACCACGCCCGCCAACAACCAGTTCTCCACCCCCGCCCAGGGCTTAGGCGTCAATGCCGCGCTCCAGGGCCGCCTTGGCGCCCTCTCGTGGGAGACCGGCGCCGACGCGCGCTGGACCGATGGCACGGACCACGAGCAGTTCCGGGTGGTCGGCGGGGCCTACACCATGGGCCGCGATGCCGGCGGCCAGACCTTTGTTGGCGGGGCCTACGCCGAGGGAGCCTATGATGCGGCCCCCTGGCTGGTCACCGGCGGAGTTCGGCTTGACCAGTGGCGCTCTACCGACGCCCAACGACATGAATTCGTCCTGGCCACCGGCGTGACGAGCCTCAACACCTCGTCGCCCGATGCGTCGGGAACCGTTCCCACCGGCCGGATCGGCGTGCGCTTCACCGTCGCGCCGGACCTGTGGCTGCGAGGCGCGGCCTACACCGGCTTCCGCGCGCCCACGCTCAACGAACTGCACCGTCCGTTCCGGGTGGGGAACGACATCACCGAGGCCAATCCCCTGCTGCGGCCGGAGACCCTGAACGGCGCCGAGACCGGACTGGGCGGCGAGGGCGCGAGCGCACGCTGGAGCGCCACGGTCTTCTACAACATCCTGAAGCACCCGATCACCAATGTGACCTTGGGGACCGGACCCGGGACCTTCCTGGCGGTGGCGGGGTTCATCCCGGCTGGGGGCACGCTTCGTCAGCGCCAGAACGCCGGGCAGATCGAAGCCTGGGGCCTGGAGGCCGAGGGCTCTGGCGACGTCGGCACGACGCTCTCCTGGCGGACCGCCGTGGCCTACACCCATGCCCGCGTGGATGGCGGCAGCGGCGCGCCGCAGCTCAACGGACTGCGTCCGGCGCAGACTCCGGAACTGACGGTGACAGCCGGCCTCGACTGGCGGCCCCTGGAGGCGCTGACACTCAGTGGCAATCTTCGCTATTCCGGAGAGCAGTTCGAGGACGATCAGAACAGCCGGCGGCTTGCGCCGGGCGCGGAATTGAACGCCCGCGCGGCCTGGAGCCTGGCGCCCGGCGCTGAGGTCTATCTCGCCGTCGACAACCTCGCCGACGCAAAAATCTCGACCGGCAAGACCGCTGACTTCGTGGACAGCTATTCCCAGCCGCGCACCTTCCGCATCGGGTTCTCCTACCGGCGTTAGGGACGTGCGCCTTCCAGGAACCTGAGCAGGGCGAGTTCGAAGGCCCGGCCATTGGCCTTGGCGTTCAGGGGCAGGTCGGCGGCCTCGTAGGCGCTGATCACGGCGGGATGGATATAGGCCTTGCGGCAGACAGTGGCGGTGTTGCCCAACAGGCCCGCCACCGCCTTCACGCAGACGTTGACGTTGCGGCGGGCGCCCGCCGAGCTGTCGAAGGCCGGCGCCATGGCCAGGGCGCGCGCCGCCGCCACGGTGCCGGCCCAGGTGCGGAAATCCTTGGCGGAGAAATCCTCGCCCAACGTCTCGCGCAGGTAGGCGTTGACGTCGGCGGACTCCACAGCGTGGCGTTGCCCATCCTCGTCGAGGTACTGGAACAGCCGCTGGCCGGGCAGATCCTGGCAGGCCTTAACGATGCGCGCTAGGCGCCGGTCGCTGAAGCCGGTCTGGTGCATCTTGCCGCTCTTGCCGCGGAACTCGAACACCGCCCGGGCAGCGCCAACCTTCGCATGGCGCGTTCGAAGGGTGGTGAGCCCGAAGCTCTTGTTGGTCTTGGCGTATTCCTCGTTGCCCACGCGGATCAGGGTGATCTCCATGACCCTGAGAACCGCCGCCAGGACTTTTTCCCGCGGCAGCCCCCGGCGGGCGAGGTCCTGTTCGATCCGGCCGCGAAGCCTGGGCAGGGCGCGCCCGAAGGCCAGGGCGCGGTCGTACTTCCCGTCATCGCGCACCTGGCGCCATCGCTCATGGTAGCGGTATTGTTTGCGGCCCTTGGCGTCGCGACCGGTGGCCTGGATATGGCCGCGCGGGCTGAGACAGATCCACACATCGCTCCAGGCGGGTGGGATCGCGAGCTTGCGGATGCGCTCCAGGGTAGCTTCGTCCCGCACGGGCTGGCCCTGTGCGTCAAGGTAGTTGAACCCAGGCCCGGAATTGCGCCGCTGAAGGCCAGGATCCAGATCGCTGACATAGGTCAGGCCGGCCGCCCTCACGTCGTCTGTCGGCGGCCGGAGCTCCGCCATATCCCGCGCCATGGTTTCAACCCTCCGCTTCAGCGGGGGCAACGTGGTATGCGCTGCGCCGGTTCCTGAGCCGCCGGGATGAGTCCTTGAACTACCGCCACGCCTTCCACGCCGGGAATTTCGCCGATCTCGTCAAGCACGCGGCGCTCCTGGCCTTGCTTGAGCGCCTGCAGGCGAGCGGGCCGCTGGCCGTGATCGACACCCATGCGGGGCGCGGTCTCTACGACCTCGCCGGCCCCGAGGCGCAGCGCTCAGGCGAGGCGGCGGCGGGCATCGTCCAGCTGATCGCCGCGAAAGACGCCCCACCGGCCTTCACGGCCCTGAAACTCGCTGTTCAGACCCTGAATCCTTCCGGCCCTCCGCGGTCCTATCCAGGATCACCGTGGCTGATCGCCCAGACCCTTCGCGCCACTGACCGCTACCTGGCCTGCGAACTGCGTCCGGACGAACACGCCGCTCTGCGGGAGACCCTGAAGGGCAAGGCCAACGTGCGGACCCTGTGCGCCGATGGCTATGAGGCCGCGGTTCGCGAGACGCCGACGGCAGGAGCGGTCCTGGTGCTGATCGACCCTCCTTTCGAACGGGCCGATGACTATGAGGCGATTGTGCGGACCGTCCAGGCGGTCCGGCGGCGCAACCCCGCGGCTGTCGTCCTGGCCTGGCTGCCGCTCAAGGACCTTGAGACCTTTGACGCCTTCCGCAGGGCGCTGGAAGACGCGGTTGATGGACCCGGACTGATCGCCGAGACGCGCATGCGACCACTTGATGATCCCATGCGGATGAACGGATGCGCCCTGGCGCTGGTCCCGGGTCCGCTGGATCTTGCTCCCATCCTGGAGGCGGCTTGCGGGTGGACCGCCGGGGCCTTGGGAGATCGCGGCTTCGCGAGGGTCTATCGCCTCTAAGCCGCAGGCGGCGCCCAATAGCGGGCGCCACAAATCTTTGATCGAACACCGTCGATTTTCGCACTTGCGAGATTTCGCGTCGTGATATGCTGCGTCGCACAATCTCAGGAGCAGATCGTCATGTCGATCACACCCGAAGGCGCGCCTTCTTCAGCGCAGGTGAGCTCGCTCTCCCTGCTTCGTCTGCCAGTTGGGGCCGCGTCGCCTTTGTGGGGCCTGTTCGCCGGCGCTGCGGTGAGCGGAGCGGCCTGGTGGTGGATGACCCGTTGGACCCGGCCTGTGAATCTTGAGGCCATGTTTGGAGCGCCGGCTCCCGTAGCGCCTCAGGCCGGACCCGAACTGCTGGCGCTCGAGCCGGCGGCGCCGTTGGCGGCGGTCGTCGATGCTGCGGAGCCCGTGATAGAAGCCATTGTCGACACGGTCGTCGCTGTGGTGGAGGCCCCGCTCGTGGCGGTCGAAGCGATCCTCGAGGCTCCCGAGGACCCTTTCGAGGTTGTAGGGGGCGAATCCGCGCCGGTCTCGCCCTTGCTCGAAGCGCTTCTTCCCGAACCGTCGCCGCCGGTGGTTGAGGCTGAAGCTGCGCCGGAAACGCTGATCGCCGAGGCGGCAACCGTCGAGCCGTTGCCTGCTGCGGAAAGCCCCCTTCCGGCCATGGAAGCGGTCACGGCCGTCGCCGTGGCTGCCGTCGAAGCGCCGCTTGAAGCCCTCGCCGAGCCCGCGTCCGCCGCGGCCACGGAGCCTGCCATTTCTTCGACCTTGGCGCCCAAGGCCCCGCGCAAGTCAAAGTCCAAGCCGGCCTGACTTGGCGACGGCGCGCGGCTGAGCCTATAACCTGGACGCCGCGCCAATGCGGCGGCCTAGATGAGTGGGCGGGCGAGTGAAGCGGGCGATGGACATCGCGGGCGCCCTGGCGGGTCTGATCCTGCTTTCGCCGGTCTTCCTGGCGGTGGCGCTGGCCGTGAAGCTGGAGACGCCGGGGCCGGCCCTGCACCGATCGCGCCGGGTGGGGCGGGGCAACGTCATCTTCCAGATGCCCAAGTTCCGCACCATGCGGATCGGCGCCCCCGACGTGGCCACCCATCTCCTGTCAGACCCGCAGGCCTGGGTGACGCCCCTGGGGAGGTTCTTGCGCCGCACCAGCCTCGACGAGCTCCCGCAGCTCTGGAGCGTGCTGATCGGACATATGAGCCTGGTCGGGCCAAGGCCGGCCTTGCACAACCAGCATGATCTTATCGGCCTGAGGGAAGCCGCCGGTGTCCATAGACTGCGGCCCGGCCTGACCGGTTGGGCCCAGATCAATGGGCGCGACGAGTTGCCGATCGTCGAGAAGGCTCGGTTAGACACGGAGTATCTTGAGCGTCATTCGCTGGCGCTGGACCTGCGCATCATACTGGCGACCGCTCTGGCGGCGTTTTCAGGCCGTCACGTCCGGCACTGACCGCGGCGGGACCCCTTCACGCCTTCGCGCGTTCAGGGGGACTGGCCGCCTCCGGAGTTCGCCTGCTTGACCAGTCACACCGTTCCCGCGGCCGCGCCTGCTCCGCTACCGGAGGGTTCAAGCCCGAAGGCCGGCTGGCGCGGCTCGAGGGGTCTTCGGTGGACCGGCGGCCTGTTGCTGGCCCTGGCGCTAGTCACAGCTCTGGTGGTGGCGATCTGGGACTGGAACTGGTTTCGCGGCCCGCTAGCCGGCATAGCCTCGGCGCGGCTGCACCGGCAGGTGACGATCACCGGCAATCTGAGCGTCCACCCCTTTTCCTGGCAGCCCAGCGCCACCGTCGAGGGCATCCGGATCGCCAATCCGGTCTGGGCGGCCAAGGCGCCCCTGGCTCAGATCGACCGGATCGCCGTGAAGGTGAAGCTGGCCCCGCTGTTCACGGGGAGGCTCGACCTGCCCCTGCTGGAGCTCGACCGGCCCGCGCTCAACCTGGTGCGCGACGCTGAGGGGCGCTCAAGCTGGGATTTTTCCGACGGCAAAGACACGGACAAGCCGCTGAAGCTGCCGCCAATACGCGACTTCATCATCAATGGCGGCCAACTCAGCTACCTCGACGCACGTCGGGGCCTGACCTTCACCGGCGCGATCGACGCCAAGGAAGAGGTAGGGGGCAACGCGACCGGATTCCAGATGACCGGGAAGGGCGCGCTCAATCGCCAGCCCTTCGTCCTCAAGGTCACTGGCGGACCGCTGCTCAACATCGACAGGGCGAAGCCCTATCCCTTCGACGGCTATGTCCGGGCCGGCGAGACCTACATTACGGCCCAGGGCGCCGTGACCAGGCCCTTCGATTTCGGCCGGTTCTACATGAACACCACTGCACGGGGTCCCGACCTGGCCGACCTCTACACCCTGATCGGCGTGCCCTTGCCCAACACGCCCCCCTACGCCCTGCGCGGCCGGCTGTCCCGCGACGAGCATCTTTGGAAGATCAACGGGCTGGGCGGCCGGGTGGGCAGTTCCGATCTCTCGGGCGCCATCGCGGTGACCACGGGCGGGCCGCGCCCCGTCCTCAAAGCCAGTTTAAAATCCAACAGTCTCGACTTCCCCGATCTTGGGGCCTTGTTCGGGGGGACACGCAAAGCCGGCAAGGTGGCCTCGCCCAACCAGATCGCCGTCGCCCGCAAGATGCAGGCCGAGGCGCGGATCTTTCCCGACGCGACCCTCAGCTTCGCGAAGATTCGAAATCTCGACGCGGACGTCAGCTACAAGGCCGCTTCGATCCGCGGCGCGCCGATCAACCTGCGCTCCGGCTCTGTTCGCGTCGTCCTCGTGGCCGGCCTGCTGAAGGCTGATCCCATCGATCTCGTTCTTCCCCAAGGCCACATCCTGGGGTTCATCAACCTGGACGGCCGCAAGGCCGACGCGGTTACCGACCTTGATTTGCGTCTGGCCAATGCCCGCCTGGAGGGGTTGCTGCCGGTTACGTTCCAAGGCGGCTCCCCAGTCGCCGGGCCGCTGATGGGCCGGGTCAAGCTGCACGGCACGGGGGATTCCGTGCATGACGCGATGGCGGACGCCTACGGCGAGGCCGCGCTGGTGGCGCCGGGCGGAGAGATCCGGCGCACCCTCGCCGAACTGGCGGGTGTGGACGTGATCAAGGGCTTGGGCCTGCTCTTCGCCAAGAGCCAGGACAGGACGCCCCTGCGCTGCGCCGTCGCGCATTTCAACGCCAAGGGGGGAGTGATGACCGCCGATCGGCTGGTGGTCGACACCGGCCCGGTGCTGATCGACGGGGGAGGCGTGATCAACCTCGACAAGGAAACCCTGGCCCTGCAGGTCAAGGGGCATCCCAAGAGGTTCCAGCTGCTCAAGCTCAACGTGCCGATCACCCTGTCGGGGCCGATGTTGCATCCCAAGCTGGGCCTGCAGAAGGGCGGGGCCATCGCCCAAGGCGGGGCCGCGGTGGCGCTCGGCGCGTTGCTCTCCCCTCTGGCCGCCATCCTGCCGTTTGTCGATGGCGGTCTGGCCAAGGACGCCAACTGCGCGGCCCTGATGGCTGAGGGCCGCGCCGCAGGCGCGCCGCTCAAGGTGGCCGCGGGCGCTGCGCGGGCCCGTTGACGCGGCGTATCCAAAGCCGCCATCCTCCGCAGGAATTTTGTTTTCGAGGAGCGCGCCCATGGCGTCGACTGCCGCCGTCGTGCGGGCGAGGCTGTGGGACGGACCGACCCGGATCGTTCACTGGTCGCTGGTCATCCTGATCGTCTTAGCCTGGTGGTCGGCCGAGAACGACAAGATGGATTGGCATCGGTGGTCCGGCTACGGGGTCCTGGGGTTGATCGCGTTCCGACTGATCTGGGGCTTCGCGGGCTCGGGAAGCGCCCGTTTCGCAAGCTTTGTGCGTGGCCCGGCCGCGACCCTGGCCTATGCCCGCACCCTGCCGTCCCGGGCCCATGCCGATACCCCGGGGCACAATCCCCTGGGCGCCTGGAGCGTGGTGGCCATCATCGCGGCGGTCGCGGCGCAGGTCGTGACGGGTCTCTTCGCGGTGGACGTGGACGGCATCGAGTCCGGTCCGTTGTCCGATCGCGTGAGTTTCGATACCGGCCGGCTCCTGGCCAAGTGGCACCATTGGAGCTTCTGGGTCCTGGAGGCCCTGGTGGTGGTCCATATCGCCGCCATCGCCTTCTACCTGACCTACAAGCGGTCGAACCTGATCGGCCCGATGGTCACCGGCCGGCGCGACTTCGCCGCCGATCCCGGCCTGAAATTCGCCCCCCTGTGGCGCGCCGTGCTGGTCGCGGCGGTCGCCGCCGCGCTCACCGGGTGGGTGATGAAGGGCCTTCGCCTCCACTAGGCTTGCTTCACAGCCTAGTTCCGGGCCAATTCACCGAAACGGGGGAGGGGCCTTTGCGCGCGGTTTCGGTTTCTGACTATCGGGAGATTGCCCGGCGCAAGCTGCCGAAGATCTTCTTCGAATACATCGATGGCGGCTCCTATGCGGAGGCGACCTTGGGCCGCAACGTGGCGGACATCGAAGCCATCGCCCTTCGCCAGTTGGTCATGCGCGACATGTCGGTCCTGGACATGAGCACTACCTCGCTTGGCCAGAGCTTCTCCATGCCGCTGGGCATTTCCCCGGTGGGCATGTCGGGGATGTATGGCCGCCGGGGCGAGGTGCAGGGCGCGCGCGCCGCGGCCAAGGCGGGCATCCCCTTCAGTCTCTCCACCGTCGGCGTCTGTCCGGTGGAAGAGGTGGCCGCCGCCGGCGTGCCGCCCTGGTTCCAACTCTATATCCTGAAAGACCGGGGCTACACGCGGGCCCTGATCGAACGGGCGAAGGCCGCAGGCTCCCCCGTGCTGTTCCTTACCGTCGACCTGCCGATGCCCGGCGCCCGTTATCGGGACGTCCGCTCGGGCTTCACCGGCGCGACGGGTCTGGGGGCGGCCATCGAGCGGGCCTGGGACGGGATCAGCCATCCGGCCTGGATGTGGGACGTCTGGCTCCATGGACGGCCGCACACGATGGGCTCGATCGCCGGAGCTATCGAAGGGCGCGGCAGTGTCAGCGACGTCCTGACCTGGATCGCCAAGAACTTCGACCGATCCGTCACCTGGGCGGACGTCGACTGGGTGCGCCAGGTGTGGGACGGACCCATCGTCATCAAGGGCGTGCTCGATCCGGAGGACGCTCGCCAGGCGGTGAAGGCCGGCGCGCAGGGCGTCGTGGTTTCCAACCACGGCGGCCGGCAGCTCGACGGCGTTCGCTCTTCGATCTCCGCCTTGCCGGGCATCGCGGACGCCGTCGGCGGGGATCTCGAGGTCTATATGGACGGCGGGGTCCGCTCGGGACTTGATGTGCTCAAGGCCGTCGCCCTGGGGGCCAAGGCCTGTTTCATCGGTCGCCCCTGGGCCTATGCGCTGGCGGCCGGCGGCGAGGCGGCGGTGGCCCGCATGCTGGAGACCTTCCGGGCCGAACTCGCCGTGGCCATGACCCTGACCGGCTGTTCGACAATCGCCCAGGCCGGGCGCAGCCTCCTCGACACTGACGCCTAATTCGGCGCCCGGCGTCTGTGATCGCCACAATTGCGGCGATGCAGGCATGATGTTGCGATGCGGCGAAACCCTTTGGCCGGCAAGGGGTTGATGCTGGGCCAGTCGATCAGGGGACGAACCCATGCCCGAACAATGCTCCTTCGCCTACTCCCTCAGCCAGGTTGAGGATGGCTGGCTCTGGAGTGTCTATGACGAGGATGGAGTGACGGTCGCGGGCGGCGCTCACGTCAGCCGCGACGCCGCCCAGGCGGCGGTTGAGTCCACGTTGCATTCCGGCCCCTCCGCCCCCTTCGGTGCGGTCAGCTGAGCGGGCCGGACGAGGCTCTCCTCGCGCTCGGGGCCGGGCCTGATAGGATCGGCGGATGCTGAGCCTCCTGCGACGTGTCGAGAGCCGCATCCTGATCCTGGTGATCGCCGCCGCCGGCGCGCTCTGGGGCTTCTTCAACATCGCCAGCGAGGTCACGGAGGGCGACACCAGCGTCCTCGACCGACGCATCCTGCTGGCGCTGCGCAATCCGGCAAATCCCACGGACCCCATCGGCTCGCGGTCCTTCGAGGAGGCCATGCGCGATGTGACCGCGCTGGGAGGCTTTACGGTGATCACCCTCGTTACCGTGGTCGGCTGCGTGATGTTCTTGCTGCACAGGCGCGCGCGCCACGCCTTGATCTTCGCTGGGACCGTCCTTTTGGCGCAAGTGTCCGGCCAATTGCTCAAGACCCACTATGACCGCCCGCGTCCCGACCTCGTGCCCCACGGCAGCTATGTCTACTCGGCGAGTTTTCCCAGCGGTCACTCCACCCTTTCCGCGGCCATGTACCTGACCCTGGCCATGTTGGTGGCCAGCCTTGAGCTGCACCGCGGCGCCAAGGTGATGGTCTACTTTCTTGCCGCTGGGTTGGTGCTGTCCATCGGCTTCAGCCGCGTCTACCTGGGCGTCCATTGGCCAAGCGACGTCCTGGCCGGATGGTCCCTCGGCGCGGCGTGGGCGTTGGCCGCCTTCCTCGTGCTGCTCCACGTCGGCAAGGCTGAGGACATCGTTGGCAAGCCCGCGACGGCGCCGGGCGAAAGCTAGGGCCGGGCCGCCAGCGCCTTGGCCACGACCGGGGCCAAGGCTTTGGCGATCACCAGCACACCCGCCGCGTT
Source organism: Caulobacteraceae bacterium (assembly GCA_947475465.1). Classification (GTDB taxonomy): domain Bacteria; phylum Pseudomonadota; class Alphaproteobacteria; order Caulobacterales; family Caulobacteraceae; genus Phenylobacterium. Next base: position 18,426 of record CANJLK010000016.1, read on the forward strand.
CGGGTGGATGCCGTCGTTCTGCTTCAGCCCGGGATTGCGGTCCACGCCCGCCATCAGGTTGGGATAGAGGGTGACGCCATGGGCTTTCGACAGGCCGCTGAAGACCGCGTTGAAGTCCCGCGCATAACCGCGCCCAAGCTCCGGCGGCGCGCCGATGCCCGCCAGGATCACGCCCATGTGGCGCTGCTTCAGCCGCGTCAGGATGCGCTCGAGGTTGGCGCGGGTGATCTTGGGGTCGATCCCCTGCAGCAGGTCATTGCCACCCAGGGCCACGACCACGACGGCGGTATCCGGTGCGATGCTGAAGTCCATCCGCTTGGCGCCGTCCCCCGACGTGTCTCCGGAAACCCCCGCGCCGCGCACCACATTGGCTGCGCCCAGGCGTTCCAGCGCCAGGTGCAGCTGGGCGGGCAGGGCGGCTCCAGCCGCCAGGCCATAGCCCGCGGTGATGGAGTCCCCCAGGATCGTCACGACCTTGCCGCGCGCCGCCAAGGCGGGCGCCGCCAGCGCCGCCAGAGGCGCCGCGAGCAGAACCCGGCGGGAAATCGAAGGGATGCGTGAAACGGCCATGCGTCTGTCCTATCTAGGAGATCAGCGCTCGCGTTGAAACGTGTGAAAGAGAACCCTTGTCCAATACCGATGCCGATCCGCTGGTTCTCGAAGACGTTTCCCTCACCCTGCCGTCCGCCGCCGGGCCGGTCGAAATCCTGCGCGGACTTAGCTTCAGGGTGGGGCAGGGCGAACGAGTGGCTCTCGTGGGGCCTTCCGGCTCTGGCAAGTCATCGCTGATCGCCGTCGCGGCGGGCCTAGAACATCCCAGCGGTGGGCGGGTTGAACTGTTCGGCCAGGATCTGGCCAGGCTCGACGAAGACGGCCGCGCGAAACTGAGGCGCGGCAGGGTTTCCTTGGTTTTCCAGAGTTTCCACCTGCTTCCGAACATGACGGCAGAGGAAAACGTCGCCGCGCCGCTCGAGATCGCCGGCCTGCGGCACGCCACCGCGACCGCCCGCACCTGGCTGGACCGGGTGGGCCTCGCCGCGCGCGGCCGGCACTATCCGCACCAGCTGTCGGGGGGCGAGCAGCAGCGGGTGGCGCTGGCCCGTGCGCTCGCCTCCCGGCCCGCCCTGCTGTTCGCCGACGAGCCGACCGGCAATCTTGACGCCGCCAACGCCGCCGTCGTCGCCAGGCTGATGTTCGACCTGGTGGCCGAGACCGGCGCGGCCCTGGTTCTGGTGACCCACGACGAGGCCCTGGCGGCCCGCGCCGACCGCGCCGTGCGCCTGCGCGACGGGCGTGTCGATTCGGAAAGCCTGACCGCCGCATGATCCCGCTCGCGCTGCGGTTCGCCGCCCGCGAACTGCGCTCCGGCGTACGCGGCTTTGGCATCTTCCTGGCCTGCCTGGCGCTGGGCGTCGCCGCCATCGCTGCGGCAGGATCGACGGCCGAGGCTTTCCGCCGGGGTCTTGCCAGCCAGGCCAGCGAAATCCTCGGCGGCGACCTGGCCATGAGCGTTCAGGGTCGCCGCTTCACGCCGGCGGAGCGCGCAACGCTCGAGGCGACGGGCCGGGTGGTCTATTCCGCCGCCTCCAAGGCCATGGCCGAGGCGCCGTCCGGCGAGCGCCGCCTCGTCGAACTGCGCGGCGTAAGCGACGGCTACCCGCTCTCGGGGACCGTGACGCTGCAAGGCGCGGCTTCGGTGGCGGAGGCCTTGGCGGTGCGGGACGGCGTGGCGGGCGCCGCGGTCGAGCAGGCCCTCCTCGACCGCCTCAAGCTCAAGGTGGGCGACCGGTTTCTGGCGGGCAACCTGCCCCTCGTCGCCCGCGCCGTCCTGCTGCAGGAACCGGACCGGCTATCGCGCGGTTTCGCGCTGGGCCCCCGCGTGCTGACCAGCCAGCGGGCGGTGGAGCAGGGCGGATTTCTCGCGCCCGGCCTGCCGTTCGGAGAGACGGCCCGCGTGCTCCTGCCGCCCGGCGCGTCCCTCGACGCCGCCAAGGGGCGCCTGCGCCACGCCGTGCCAGGCGGCATCCGCATCCGCGACCGTGACGACGCGGCGCCAGGCATTCGCCGGCTCATCGATCAGCTGGAATATTTCCTGGGCTTCATCGGCCTGGCCTCGCTGGTCGCCGGGGGGCTCGGCGTGTTCGGCGCGGTGAGCGCCTATCTGGAAGGACGCAAGCCCGCCATCGCCACCCTCAAGGCCCTGGGCGCAACGGGCGCGCTGGTTCGTGACATCTATCTGATCCAGATCGGTTTCCTGGCAATTCTGGGCGTCGTGATTGGCCTGGCGGTGGGCGCGGCGGCTCCATTGATCCTGGGCCAGGCGATCAAGGACCAGCTGCCAATCCCGGCGCTCTTCTCTATCTACCCCTGGCCGCTGGCCAAGGCCGCGATCTTCGGCCTCTTGTCGGCGGCGGCCTTCTCTCTGGCGCCGCTTGGCCGGGCCCGCTCGACGCCGCCGGCCAGCCTGTTCCGCAGCGATCTGTCCGGCCGCCTGAAAATCGGGCCGGAGATCATCGGCGCCGCCCTGGCCGCTGTGGGCCTGGCCGCCCTGGCGGTGTCGACCGCGCCCACGCCGCTGGCCGCCGGCATTATGATCGCCGGGGTGGCGGTCTCCTTCGCCCTGCTCTGGGCGCTCGGCTGGGGCGCGGCCACGGCCGCGGGCCGGCTGCGCGGCCGGGCCAGAGGACCGCTGCGCATCGGCCTGGCCAATCTTTCCGGACCGCGGTCGGCCGCGCGCACGGCGGCCCCGGCCATCGGATTGGGTGTGGCCCTGCTGGCCGCGGTGGTGCTGATCCAGTCCAGCCTCCTGAAGCAGGTCTCCGAGGTGGCGCCCCAAACCGCGCCGGCTCTAGTCTTCACCGACGTGCCGGGCGACCGGGCCCAAGCCTTCGATGCGGCGGTCAGCAAGGCGTTCGGCCAACCCCTGAACAGCCAGAATTACCTGCGCGCGCCGTTCGTCACCGGCCGCATCACGGCTGTGCGGGGCGACCCTGTCGATCCGAAGACGATCAAACAGTCCGAACGCTGGGCCTACGACTCCGACATCTCCATGTCGGCGATCGGGCCACAGCCGCAGAAGGCCGGCATCGTCGCGGGCGACTGGTGGCCGGCCGACTACTCAGGCCCGCCGCTCCTGGCCATCGACGCAGAGGTGGCTGCCGGGGCGGACATCCAGCTCGGCGATCTTGTCACACTGTCCGTCCTCGGCCGCGAAATCCAGGCCCAGGTCGCCGTCTTGCGTAGGGTCGAGTTCGGTGGCTTCGGCGCGAGTTTTCCTCTGGTCCTCACCCCCTCGGCCTTCGCCGGGGCTGAGTTGCGCCAGGTGGCCATCGCCAAGGCCAGCAAGGTTCAGGAACGGGCGGTCACCCTGGCGCTCGGCCGCGATTTTCCGGAGGTGAATGTGATCTCCGTGCGCGAACAGCTGGAGGCCGCCACAGACCTATTCGACCGCTTGGCGCTTGCGGTCCGCGGGGCGGCCGGGGTCGCCGCCATGGCTGGACTCCTCGTCCTGGCCGGCGCCATCGCCGCCCGGGCCCGGGCCCGCACACGGGAAGCGGCGATCCTCAAGGTGCTCGGCGCCTCCCGGGTCCAGATCCTCGCCGCCTACGTCCTCGAATACGGCCTGGTCGGCGCCATCGCGGGAGCCGCAGGCGTGGCTCTGGGCTACGCCGCCGCGTGGCCGGTGGTGGTCAAGGTCTTCCAGGCGCAGTGGAGCGTCGACTGGGCCGGCGTCGCGGCGCTGCTGGCCGGCGCGGCGCTGGTTGCGGCCTCGGGCGGCCTGCTGGCGGCTTTCCAGGCGCTTTCCAAGCGTCCGGCGCCCGCCCTGCGAGCGGAATAAACACGCCGGCGCAAAACCAGATGACGCGGACGCGACCCTATGCGTTTGCTTGGTGAATGACCCAGACGCTGCCCGATCAGCTGCGCGCCACCGTCCGCTTCCTGGGGAAGGTGCTGGGCGATGTGATCCGGGCCGAAGACGGCCAGGCGGTGTTCGACCAGATCGAGGACATTCGCAGGGCCTCCGTCGCCTTCCACCGGGAAGGCACGGCGGAGGCGGCCCGGCTGATGGCCGAACGGCTGGAGCGGCTTAGCCTGCCGGACACCGTGCGCTTCGCCCACTCATTCGCCTGTTTCCTGCAGATCACCAATATCGCCGAGGACCAGATCCAGCGCCGCCGAGGCCGCGCTGACGCGACCCGCAACGACACGCTGGCCGGCGCGATCCGCACGCTTGCGGCCGATGGGGTCGGTGTTGAGCAGGTGGTCGACCTCCTGCAGCACGCGTTGATCGCCCCGGTGATCACCGCCCACCCCAGCGAGGTGCGACGCAAGAGCGTGCTCGACAGGGCCGGCGCCGTCGCCGACGATCTTGATGCGCTGGACCGCGCTCACACCGACGCCGAGCGCGCCGCCATCGCGCGTGATCTCTCCCGGCAGGTCTCCATCTTCTGGCGGACCCGCCTGCTGCGTTCGGTGAAGCCGGGCGTCAGCGACGAGATCGAAAACGCCGTCTCCTATTTCGAACGCAGCTTCCTGCCCGAGCTGCCCAGGCTCTACGCCCACTGGCTGGAGGTGCTGGGCGAGCCTGCGAAGCTGAACAGTTTCCTGCGGGTCGGCTCCTGGGTCGGCGGCGACCGCGACGGCAATCCCTTCGTCACGGCCGAGGTGATGCGAAAGGCGCTCCGGACCCAGTCGCGGGCGGCTCTACGCGGCTACCTGGACGCCATCAATTCGCTGGGCGCGGAGCTCTCGCTCTCGGGCGGTCTGGCGCCGGTGACGCCGGGTCTTCAGGCCCTGGCGGACGCCGCCCACGACGCCTCGCCGCAGCGCGCCGACGAACCCTACCGCCAGGCGCTGATCGGCATCTATGCGCGCCTCGCCGCCAGCTACCCTCTGCTGACCGGTGAATCGCCGCCGCGCCCGCCGCTCGCCGCCGCCGCGCCCTACGCGGGCCCCGACGATTTCAGGGCCGACCTCGAGACGGTGCTGGCCAGCCTGGTGGAAAAGCACGGTCCGGCTTTCGCGCACGGCGCCCTTCCTGAGCTGATCCGCGCGGTCGACACCTTTGGTTTCCACCTGGCGCGTCTCGACATGCGCCAGAATTCGGCTGTCCACGCCCGCACGGTCGCCGAACTGATGAAGGTGGCCGGCGTCTGCGACGACTACGAGGCCCTGGACGAGGCGGCGCGTTGCAATCTGCTCGTCGCCGAGCTCAGCCACGGCCGTCTGCTGCGCTCGCCCTTCGCCGCCTACAGTGAGGCGACGCAGAGCGAATACGATGTCCTCCAGGCCGCCGCCGAGGTGAAGCGCCTCTACGGGCGTGACGCCATCCGCGGCTACATCGTCTCCAACACCACCTCGGTTTCAGACCTGCTGGAGGTCTATATCCTGCTCAAGGAGGTCGGCCTGTTCACGCCGGGCGACCCGGCCCGCACCCAGATCTTCGCCGAGCCCCTGTTCGAGACCATCACCGATTTGCGCGCCGCACCGGAAACGCTCGCTGCCTACCTGGCTATTCCCCTGGTTCGCCAGCTGGTCGAGCCCATCGGCATCCAGGAGGTGATGATCGGCTATTCGGACAGCAACAAGGACGGCAGCTACCTGACCTCCACCTGGGAGCTCTACAAGACATCCCGCACGCTGGCGGAGGTCGCCCGCGCGGAGGGCCTGCGGTTGCAGCTCTTCCACGGCCGCGGCGGGGCGGTGGGCCGGGGCGGCGGCTCCAGCTTCGAGGCGATCCTGGCCCAGCCACGTGGCACTGTGAACGGCCGCATCCGCGTCACCGAACAGGGCGAGGTGGTCGCCAACAAGTACGCCGACCCGGAACTGGCGCGTCAGAGCCTGGAGACCCTGACCGCCGGCGTCGTCCTGGCCTCATTGCGAAAGCCCGCCGACACCGCCGACCTGACCGCCTTTCGCAGCGCCTCGATCGATTCCCTTTCCAGCGCGGCCATGGCCGCCTATCGCGCCCTGGTCTACGACACCCCCGGATTTGTGGACTATTTCTACGGCTCGACCCCGATCAGCGAGATCGCCGACCTCAATATCGGCAGCCGGCCGACATCGCGGCAGGCGACCCGCAGCATCCAGGGCCTGCGCGCCATCCCCTGGGTCTTCTCGTGGTCCCAGGCCCGCGCCATGGTTCCGGGCTGGTACGGCTTCGGCTCGGCCGTCGCCGCCGCCGGCCTGCCGATGAACGCCCTGAAGGAGCTCTACGAGACCTGGCCGTTCTTCTCTTCGGCGCTCGCCAATATGGAAATGGTGCTGGCCAAGTCCGACATGGCCATCGCCGGCCGCTACGCAGGCCTGGTCGAGGACCGCAACCTCGCCGACCATGTGTTTGGCCAGATCCGCGCCGAATGGGACCGCACCCACGAGGCTCTGCTCACCATAACGGGGCAAGCGTCGCTGCTGGAGAAGGACCCGGACCTGGCCGCCGTGATCCGATCGCGGCTACCCTACATCGACCCGCTCAACCACCTGCAGATCGAGCTGATCCGCCGCCGCCGCATGGGCGATGACGCCCAGGCCGTGCGCGACGGTATCCACCTGACCATCAACGGTGTCGCGGCTGGGCTCAGGAATACGGGCTGAAGGCGGCCAAAAGGGCTGAGATCTTCGCCTCTGTCTCGCGCCGCTCTGAGGCGGGATCGCTGTCGGCGACGATGCCGGCCCCGGCCCTGGCCTCGATCGACCAGCCGTCGCCGTCCTCCACAAACGCCGCGGTGCGGATGAGAACGCTGGAATCGAAGCCGCCGTCGAAGCCCAGCTGGAACATCGAGCCGAAGAACGGCCCGCGCGGCGCCTCCAGCGCTGCGATGGTCTTCATTGCCTGGACCTTGGGCGCTCCGGTGATCGAACCGGGCGGGAAGGCGGCCCGCAGAAGGTCCACGGCGCTCTTGCCGGGCTTCAGCCGTCCGGTCACCGTCGAGATCAGGTGGTGGACGTTGGCGAAGGTCGCGACCTTGAAAAGCTCCGGCGTCCGCACCTCGCCGGGGATGCAGACCCGGGCCAGGTCGTTGCGCATCAGGTCGACGATCATCAGGTTTTCGGCGCGGTCCTTCTCGGAGGTCAGCAAGCCCTCGGCCAGCGCTCTGTCGGCCTCCGCTGTCGCGCCGCGCGGCGCCGTGCCCTTGATCGGCTCTGTCCGCGCCAGCAGACCCCGGGCGTCGGGCCTGACCTGCAGGAAGCGCTCCGGTGAGTTGGAAACGACCGCCCGGTCGGGGAGGCGAAGATAGGCGGCGAAGGGCGCGGGACTGGCGGCCGCCAGCGCCGCCAGCAGGTCGAAGGGCCGTCCGCCCGCGCTCAGCCGTCCACGCCAGCGACGGGCGATGTTGGCCTGGAAGAGGTCGCCCGCGCGGATGCCGGCCACAACGGTGGCGACGGCGCGCTCATAGGCATCGGGATCGTCGGGCGTGAGGCGAGACTTTGGTACGCCGGCTGGCGGGGCAGGGCGGTCCAGCCAGGCAAGCGCCCGGGCCGCGTCGGCGTCGTCGCGACCCATGGCGAACACCACGCCGCGCCGATGGTCGAAGGCGAGGAGACGTGAGTAACGGCCGCAGGCCAGGTCCGGCCAGGCCCCCAGCGGCGCTAACCCCGATGGTTCGACGCGATCCCCCAGTTCGTAGGCCGCTAAGCCCGCCACGCCGCCCTGGAAGGGCGGGCCGTCCGGCGCATTTGGCCGGGCGGGTCCGACGAAGCCTGTCAGCCCGCCGAACGCGTCACCCCCGTCCTCACGGGCGATCTGCAACGTCGCTTCAGGCTCCGCGAGGACATAGGACCAGTGTGCGTCCGGTCCGCCGGAGATGAACCCCATGGCCCACGGCTCATCCACGAGCGCAGCCAGGGCCGAGACTGGGTCTCGCCAGGGCGCTTGCAGGAGGCTCAGGCGCTCACCTGGTCGAACAGGCCGGCCTGGTAGTCGCGGATCGCCTCGACGATCTCCTCGCGGGTATTCATGACGAAGGGGCCATGGGCCACGACAGGCTCGCCGATTGGCTGGGCGTGGCCGAACAGCAGCACGGCGTCTGTCGCCGCGACGATCTCCACCAGGTCGTCCGCCAGATCGAGTTCAGCCAGCAACCAGGCCTCGACCTTGGTCCCATTCACGACAACCTCGCCCGAGACGACATAGAGGAACACGTTTCGGCCGCCGAGCGAGCCGAAGCCCGCCTTGCCCCCGGTCTTCAGGGTGATCGTGCTCATGAAGACGCCAGTGATGGACGCGACAGGACCGGTCTGCCCACCCCAGCTCCCGGCGATCAATGCCACGGTGGCGCGGCCCTGGTCGGTGGCGATCTTGGGTATTTCGCCCGCCTGGAACCCCTGGTAGCGCGGCGGGGTCATCTTCAGGCGGGCGGGGAGGTTGACCCAAAGCTGCAGGATTTCCATCGGTCCGCCCTGGCGGCGGAAGTCTTCAGGCGAAACCTCCTCGTGCACAAGGCCGGACCCGGCGGTCATCCACTGGACCCCGCCTTCGCGGATCATGCTTTCATGGCCGGCGCTGTCGCGGTGGGCCAGGTCGCCCTCCAGGATGAAGGTCACCGTCTCGAAGCCGCGATGCGGATGCGGCCCGAAGGGTAGGCCATGGTTGCCGGGCGCGTAGGTTTGCGGCCCATGGTGGTTGAGGAAGAGGAAGGGGTCGACCTGGTCCAGGCCCGGCGCCGGAACCGGGCGGCGGGTCACGAGGTCGCCGATGTCGTCGCGGGCGGCGGCGTGTAGGGCTTTGACGATCTTGGCGGGCATGGGGCTCATATAGCGCCTTCCCGGCGCTTGCGAAGCGCCGCCTGAGGGGGGAATGAAGGTCCATGGACAGTCAATTCTGCGACCTTCGCAGCACCCACAACCCGCACCGCTGGTTCATGCCGCTCACGCCCGGCGTCTGCGTCGGCCCGCCGGACAATCTCTTCATGTTCGGTGGCGTCGGTCTCGCCTCGGCCATCGCGGCTATGGAGCGCACCTGCGGACGGTCCCTGGTTTGGGCCACGGGCCAGTACCTGTCCTATGCCCGCCCGCCCAGCATCGTCGATCTGGACGTCCGCACGCCGGCGGTGGGCAAGCACGTCACCCAGGCCCGGGTGACCGGCCATGTGGGCGACAAGGAGATCTTCACGGTCAATGCGGCCCTGGGCGAACGGCCGAGCGAGATCTCCCACCAGTGGGTCGCCATGCCCGACGCGCCCCGGCCGGAGGACTGCGAGCCCGCCGAACATTGGCGCGGAACGAGCGTAGGCCTGCACAGCCGCATAGAGGTGAAGGTCGCCAAGGGGCGCCATGGCCGCGATGGAACCCCGTCGCCGGATGGCCGCTCCCTGCTCTGGTTCCGTCCGCGCGAGCGGTTCGCCATCGACTCCGCCATGCTCGCGGTGGCCGCCGATCTCGTCCCGTCGGGCATCGGCAATGCGCTGGGCCGAAACGCCGGGGGGAACAGCCTCGACAACACGCTGCGCATTCGCCGGATCGTGCCGACCGAGTGGGTGCTTTGCGATATCCACATCACCGGCGTCCACGGTGGATTCGGCCACGGCGCCATCAACCTCTTCGCCCAGGACGGCCAGTTGATGGCCACGGCGTCCCAGTCGATGATCGTGCGGGTGCGTGAGACTCCGAAGGACGCCTAGGCGCGGGCGGGGATGATGACCGGCAGGGTTTCGTAGCCCTTCACGAAGCTCGAGTAGACGCGCTTGGGCTCGCCGGTCACCTGGATCACGGGGAAGCGCTTGAGGATCTCTTCCCAGATGATCTTCAGCTGCAGTTCGGCCAGGCGGTTGCCGACGCAGCGGTGGATGCCGAAGCCGAAGGAGATGTGATGGCGCGGCCGCTCGCGGTCGATGATGTAAGCGTTGGGATTGTCGAGCACTTCGTCGTCGCGGTTGCCCGAGACGTACCACATGACAACCTTATCGCCGGCCTTGATCTGCTTGCCCTGGAATTCGAAGTCCGAGAGCGCGCGGCGGCGCATATGTGCAAGCGGTGTCTGCCACCGGATGGTCTCGGAGACCATCGACGGGATTAGCTCAGGATTTTCCCGTAACTTCTTATATTGATCCGGGTTCTGGTTGAGGGCGAGGATCGATCCGCTGATCGTGTTGCGAGTGGTGTCGTTGCCGCCCACGGTCAGAAGCACGATGTTCCCGAAATACTCGCGCGGCTCCATGTTCCGGGTTTCGGGCCCATGCGCCAGCATGGAGATCAGGTCGCCGCGCGGCGGGGCGTTGACGCGCTGGTTCCAGAGGTCCGTGAAATAGGCATGGTACTCGAGGAAGATCTGCATCTTCTGCTCAAAGGTGTCGATCAGGCCCGCGCCGGGGATGGCCGTGACCACGTCCGACCAGTAGGTTAGCTTGCGCCGGTCTGCCTGTGGCATGTCGAACAGGGTCGCCAGGGTCATGGCGGTCAGTTCTTTCGACACCAGGTCGACCCAGTCGAACTCCTCTCCGATCGGGAGGCTGTCTAGAATCTTGATGGCCCGCTCGCGGATCAGCGGTTCCATGATGGCCAGGTTCATGGGCGAGACGGCCGGGCTCACGGTCTTGCGCTGCACATCGTGCTTGGGCGGGTCCATGGCGATGAACATCGGCAGGGGGCCTTCCCCCTCCGTCTGTTCAGCGATGGTGATGCCGCCTTCGGACGAGAACACCTGGTGATTGGTGTCCACTGCCAGGATGTCGTTGAACTTGGTGATCGACCAGAACGGGCCGTGCTCGCTCTCGGCGGTATAGTGGACCGGGTCCTCGGCGCGCAGGCGCTCGAACAGCGGCCACATGGCGTCGGCTTGGAAAAGCGCGGGCTGAGCAGGATTCAGCTGGTCGAGGGGCGTGGCGTAGATGGCCTCGCGCGCTTGCGCGCGGCTGATCAGGTTGCCGTCGGCCATCGTGGTCTCCTCCGCCTGGGTTCGGTAGAGCTTAAAATGACGGGGGCGTCAACTTCAGGGTGAGCGGCGCGCGGTTTCGTGATCGCCTTCGCCGTGACAGAACCGGGCGGTGGGCGAGATCACCTTCATCGACGATCCGGACGATCCGCGGCTGGCGGACTATCGCCAGGTGCGCGAGCGCGACTTGGTTGGCCGCGGAGGTGGCTTCATCGGCGAGGGCCAGGTGGTGCTGGAAAAGCTGGTCGCCGCAGGACGCCACCCCTTGCGTTCGGTGCTGGTCGCGGAGAAGCGGCTGGGCGCGCTGGAAGGATTGCTGGCGCAACTCGCCTCCGACGTCGCGGTCTACGCCGCCGGGCAGCCGGTCATGGATGCCCTGGTGGGCTTCCACATCCATCGGGGCATCCTGGCCTCGGGGCGTCGAAACGAGGCCGACGCGGGGGCGCTGTTGGCCGGCTTGCCCGCCAAGGCGCTGGTGGTCGCCCTTTCGGCCATCGCGAACCATGACAACATGGGCGGCATCTTCCGCAACGCCGCCGCCTTCGGCGCTGACGCGGTGCTCATCGACGACGCCTGCTGCGACCCGCTCTACCGCAAGGCGATACGGGTTTCGGTCGGCGCGGCCCTGACCACGCCCTTCGCCAGGGCGGGCAGCGCGGCGGCCATGGTCGATCGCCTGGCGGCGGCGGGGTTCGAGGTCGTGACCCTTTCGCCCTCAGCGCCGATGAACCTGCGCGATCTCAGGCCGGCTCCGCGCACCGCGGTGGTGTTCGGGGCTGAGGGACCAGGACTCTCGGCCGACATCCTGGCCCGCACCCGCGCCGTGGGCATCCCGATGGCCGGCGGCTTTGACTCGCTCAACGTCGCCACCACCAGCGGCATCGTCCTGCATCACCTGACTGGTCGGCCGCCGAATTCATAGCCGGACAGCACGACGTCCATCGCCGTGTCGCGGAACGCCACGCGGCCCGCTTCGCCTTCCGCCGCGCCAGCCGCCACGAACAGGGGAACAAGATGCTCCTCCCGGGGATGGGCCTCGCGGGCATAGGGCGCGTCTTCCCAATGCGTGATTGCCGCGTCGCGGGTCGCGGGATCGGCTACGGCCTGGGCGAGCCAGGCGTCGAACCGCGCCGACTTCTGCGTGAAGGCCGGGGAGAAGCCCCGCATATTGTGCCAGCTCATCCCCGAACCGACGATCAACACGCCCTCGTCCCGAAGCGGGGCCAGCGCGCGGCCGGCGGCCAGATGTTGCGCCGGGTCCAGGCCGGCGCGCAGCGACAGCTGCACCACCGGAATGTCGGCCTGCGGCGTTGCGAGCTTGAGCGGGATAAAGACCCCGTGGTCGTAGCCACGATCGTGATCCTCGGCGGTCGGGAAGCCCGCCGCGCTTAGCAATGCGCGGACCCGGGCCGCCAGTGCGGGGGAACCGGGCGCCCCGAAGGTCAGCCGATAGGTCTCCTCGGGAAAGCCATAGTAGTCGAACAGCAGGGGCGGCCGCTCACCGGTCTGGACCGTGAACTGCGGCTCTTCCCAGTGGCCGGAGATCACCAGGATCGCTTTGGGCCGTTCCGGCAGGTTCGCGACAAGGCTCTTCAGCCATTCCGCCGTCCTGTCCCAGGTGTCGGCCGGGCCTCGGGTCCAGTCCATGAAAAAGCAGGGGCCCGCGCCGTGCGGGATGAATAGGGTTGGAAGCCTCATAATGCGCTCCTAAGCCGCCTTCCCGGCCAGGATCGTATCGATCCAGTCGCTGAACGCCTGACCGAAGGCGCGCAGGAACTCGGCCGTGCCTTCATTGATCAGTTCGCCGTTCTCGCCGAACAGTGAAAACGCGCCGCCGATATAGGCTTCGTTGGTCAGGATCGGAACGTTCAGAAACACCAGCGACTGGCGCAGGTGGTGGTTGGCGCCGAAGCCGCCGATGCCGCCGGGCGAAACCGAGATCACCGCGCCGGGCTTGCCGTTCCAGACGCTGGCGCCATAGGGCCGCGAGCCCACATCGATGGCGTTCTTGAGGACCCCGGGAACCGAGCGGTTGTACTCGGGGGTCACGAAAAGCACGGCGTCGAAGGCCTTGATCCGGTTGCGGAAAGCGGTCCACTCGGCGGTCGGCGCCGCCTCCAGGTCCTGGTTGAAATGCTGAAGATCGCCGATCTCGATCTCGGTGAACTGCAAGCCGGGAGTCAGCGCCTCGAGCGCCTTGGCGACCTTGCGGGTGACGGAGTCCTTGCGCAGGCTTCCGACGATCACGGCGACGGTGCGGGGATGCGACATGTTGGTGTCCTCTCGATGATGAGTGTCGGAAGTGGGCTTCACCAAGCTCGTTGATAATCCAGGGCTTGCGAAGGATTGTGTTTCCATTCAGGAAGCAATGCCATGGATCGCTTCGATGAGATCAACGCCTTCGCGGCCGTCGCCGATGCACGCAGCTTCACTCAGGGCGCGCGGCGGCTGGGGGTTTCGGGCGCACAGGTCTCAAAGCTGGTGGCGCGGCTGGAGAACCGCCTGGGCGCCCGGCTGCTGAACCGCACGACGCGCGATGTCTCGCTGACCGACACCGGCCGAGCCTACCTGGAACGCGCCCGGATCCTCCTCGAGGACTTCGAGAGCCTGGAGGGGTCGGTCCGCGATCAAACCGGACCCAAGGGCTTGCTGAAGATTTCCGCACCGATGTCGTTCGGCGCCAGCCAGTTGACACCGGCCTTGCTGGACTTCGCCATGGCCTATCCGGAGGTCGCGCTGGACGTGTCGTCCACCGACCGCATGGTCAATCTGGTGGAGGAAGGATTCGACGTCGGCGTGCGCATCGGGACGCTGGCCGACTCGTCCCTGATCGCGCGCCGGCTGGCGGCCGTGCGGCTGGTGACCTGCGCCTCGCCGGACTATCTGGAGCGCTTCGGCGCGCCGCTGACGCCCCAGGATCTCGCGGGCCACGACGCGGTGATCGACACCAACGCCGCAGATCCGACGGTGTGGCGCTTCCGCGCCGACAACGACAGCCATGACGTGCGGGTGCGCGGCCGCTTGCGGTTCGCCGGCGCCGACGCCTGCGTAGCCGCCGCGCGCATCGGCCTGGGAGTCACGCGAACGCCGGCCTTCGCGGCCGCCGAGGACCTGCGGGCGGGGCGCCTCGTGCCTCTGTTGTGCGCTTTCGAGCCCGAGATGATCTACATCCATGCGGTCTATCCGCATGCCCGCCACCTGGCCGCCAAAGTCCGCGTCTTCGTGGATTTCCTGGCCCAGCGCTACGCCGGTGAGCCGGCCTGGCATCAGGGCTGGGGCGCGCACGGTCCGTCATGAGCGGAGGCCTCAAGGTAACCGTGGCGGGCGCCGGCGCGCTTGGCCTGTCCTGCGCCCTGGCGCTGGCCGATGCCGGTTGCACGGTGACGGTCTGCGATCCGGCGCCCTGGGGTGACAGCGCCTCTGGCGTCGCGGCGGGCATGCTCGCCCCCGTTTTCGAAACCCTGCTGGATTCCGCGGGCGGCCATGATTTCGGACTGCTCGTGGCCGCGCGGGACCTGTGGCCCGCGTTCGCCGCGCGGGCTCTGATCGCTATCGACCGCTCGGGCGCGGTGGCCGTGGGCTCAGAGTCATGGATGGAGGGCGTCGCCGCCGGCTTCGTGCGGCTCGGACTCCCGCTGTCCGAGGTTCCCCCGCCCGCCGGTGTCGCCCCGACATTCTCAAAGGGCTTCGCCACGGCTGAAGACTGGCGGCTGGAGGCTCGTGCGGCCCTCAAATCTCTTCGCGTCGCCGCAGCGGCGGCGGGCGTCACCTTTCTCCCGGACAGGGTGGAGGCCCTGGCCGGCGCGGACCGGCTGGTGGTCGCCACCGGCGCGGCGCGGGGTCTGGGGGCGCTCGTCCCCGAGCTTGGCTTGCTGACGCCGATCAAGGGCCAGATCCTGCGGTTCTCCGGCGGGCCTGACGGCGGCCCCAGCCTGCGCGGGGAGGGGATCTATGCCGCGCCCTCGCCGGGCGGTCTTGCCGTGGGCGCAACCATGGAGGTCGGGGTCGCCGACAGCCGCGTGGACGAGGCGGCGTTGCGGCCGTTGATCGACGCAGCGGGCCGCTTCCTTCCGGCCCTGGCGGCAGGCGGCTGGGTGGCATCCGCCGGGGTGCGCGCGGCCACGCCTGACGGTCTGCCGATGGTTGGCTTTTCCCGGGACCCCAAGATCGTTCTGGCGGTCGGGGCTAGGCGCAATGGCTGGCTGTTGGCTCCGATGAGCGCCGGGATCGTCGCGGCGGTGGTGACCGGTCGAGATCCGGGTCGCTATGCCGCCAGGTTCGATCCCACTCGGTTTGCCTGAAAGGTAGCGTTCGTCCTGCGTCCTCCCGCTATGGTTAGCGTGGTGTTAACCATAGGGGTCCAGGAGTCCTGGGCATGACGGTCCAGGCAATCCGTGGCGCAGTGGAGGCGGCGATCCAGCGCGCCAGCCAGGCGACGGGCGTCGATTTTTCGTTCCTGATGAAGACGGCCGGCCGCGAAAGCGGCATGAACCCGTCCGCCAAGGCCCCGACTTCCTCGGCGGCCGGTCTCTTCCAGTTCACCGAGCAGACCTGGCTCTCGACGCTGAAGCAACATGGCGCCAAGCACGGCTACGCGCGGTATGCCGACCTGGTAAGCAAGGGGTCGGACGGCCGCTATCACGTGCAGGGCGAGGAGGCGCGGCGCGCGGTCATGGACCTGCGGCTGGATGCCCAGACCTCCTCGCTGATGGCCGGCGAGCTGGCATCGGATTCGGCGGCCTATCTGAAGGGCCGCACGGGGCGCCAGCCGACGGCCGGCGAACTCTACGCCGCCCATTTCCTGGGACCGCAAGGCTCAGCCCGCCTGATCGAAGCGGTCCAGACCTCGCCGGGCGCCGCCGCCGCGCATCTGTTCCCCGACGCCGCCCAGTCGAACCGCTCGATCTTCTACCGCGATGGCCGCGCCGCCACGGTGTCAGAGCTCTACGCCAACCTGACGCGCACGGCGGGGGCGGGCGGCGCGGTCCAGGCGCCCGAAGCCTCCCCCGAGCCGGACGGCTTCATCCAGTATGCTTCGGCGCGGAGCGCGGACCGGATGGCCCAACAGGACGCCCTGGTCTCCTTGATCCTGCAAAGTGGCCAGACCTCGGACAAGGTTGGAGCAGGCGGACGCCTCGCCGGCTCGATGTTCACCAGCGAGATGCTGAAGGTGCTTTCGGACAGCCGCACCAGCTGACGGCGCCGACGTAATTCGCCGCCATCGCGTCGTGCGGCAATCTCCCGTTAAGCATGAGTGTGGACAGTCCGACTCGTGAGACTGCCCGGCCCAGAATGGCCGTGCGCATCCACGGCGGGGTCCGACGACAATCATGGCCACCACGCGCATGGCGCTGACGCAGGAGGACATCCGCACCCTGGTGAAGGGCGCGACGGTGGACGAGCGCGCCGCGGCCGCCAACAAGCTCTGCCGGGCCATAGAGACCATGCCGCTGGGCGACGAGGCGCGCGATACCGCGGGCGAAATCCTGCGGATCATGGCCGCCGACGCCGCCGAAATGGTCCGCCGCGCCCTGGCGGTGACTCTGAAATCCTCGCCCCTGGTGCCGCGCGACGTCGCGCTGCGGCTGGCCCGGGACGTGGAGACCATCTCGCTGCCGATGCTGAATTTCTCGCCGGCATTCCTCGATGAGGATCTGGCGGAGATCGTCCGCCTGGGCGGCCCGGTGCGGCAGTTGGCGATCGCGCAGCGTCCCGAACTCTCCCGCACGGTGACGTCGGCGATCGCCGAGCATGGCGGAGAGCGGGCCGTGACCGCGGCCTGCGCCAACGACAACGCCGACTTCGCCGAGGGCGCCCTGCAACGGATACTGGCCCGTTTCGAAGAGCACGAGCGGGTGCTGGCGGCTGTGGCCTTCAGGGCTGTCCTGCCGCTGTCGGTCAGCGAAAAGCTGGTGACCATGGTCAGCGATCAGGTCCGAGAGCACCTGGTGGCCCATCACAGTGTGGAGCCGCAGACCGCCTTGGAGATCGCCCTGGGCGCCGCCGAGCGGGCGACCGTGGATCTGGTCGATCAGGCGGGGCGGACAGCCGATGTGCGGGGGTTCGTGGCCCACCTCAACGCCACGCGACGCCTGACGCCTTCGCTGCTGCTTCGCGCCATGGCCAATGGACATGTGACTTTCTTCGAGTGGGGGATCGCCGAACTGGCGGGCGTACCCCACCATCGGACGTGGCTGATGATCCACGATGCCGGCCCCCTGGGCCTGCGGGCGATCTATGAGCGCGCCGGGTTGCCGGCTCGGCTTTTCCCAGCCTTCCGCGCGGCGGTGGACACCTTCCATTCGATGGAGTTCGACGGCGGCGCGCGCGATCTGGAGCGGTTCCAGGAACGCATGCTGCAACGCTTCCTCACCCAGCCGCAGTCGGCGTCGCGGGAGGATGTCGACTACCTGATCGACAAGATGGACCGGCTGGCCCGCGACGGCGGCCAGCGGGCGAGGTCCGCCGAAAGCGCCTGAGCCCGGCTTGCCGCGCCGGTCGTCCCGCGCCAATGAACGCCCATGAGCGTTCCCACCGTGCCCCGTCCCGCCGCAACCATCCTGCTGCTGCGCGACGCGCCGGCGTTCGAGGTGCTGATGGTCAAGCGGCACCACGAAATCGACTTCGCCGCAGGCGCCCTCGTCTTCCCGGGCGGCAAGAGCCATGCGGGCGACGAGGACCCGGCCTGGGCGGAGCACACCCTGGGCTGGGACGATTTCGACGCCATCCAGCGCGCCCTGCGCATTGCCGCCATTCGCGAGGCTTTCGAAGAGGCCGGCATCCTGCTCGCCCGGCGTCGCGACGGCAGTCCGTTGGGGGGCGAGGCCAGTCCGATGGAGACCCGCCTGGGGGTAGATGCTGGGACCATGCAGTTCCTGGAGGTGGTCCGCGACCTTGATGTGAGGCTGGAGCTTGGCGCGCTGACCATCTTCGCCCGCTGGATCACACCGCCGGTGATGGCCCGGCGCTTCGACACCTGGTTCTACGCGGCTATCGCGCCGGACGATCAGCTGGCGGCCAGCGACGGGCATGAGACCGTGGACGCGGAATGGCTGGCGCCCGCGGAGGTCCTGCGCCTGGAGGCGGCCGGTAAGCGCAAGATGATCTTTCCCACCCGGATGAACGTCCGGCTGCTGGCGCAGTCGCGCGACGCCTCAGACGCCGTCTCGCGGGCCATGGCGCGGCCGCAGCAACCCGTGCATGCGCAGATCGAAACCCGTCCGTGGGGGCGAGTTCTGGTGCTGCCGCCGGAAGCGGGCTACGGAGTGGTTGAGGAGCCCTTCGAGACGGGCGAGCGCACTGCCTAGACGCCGGTTTCCTTGACGCGGCGTTCCAACTCCTGGACCAGGATGCGGCCCACGGGGTGCTCGTCGGATTTGATCTCGTCGCGGACCGCCGCCTTGATGGCGTCGATGTGGGCGTCGATCAGGTCGAGCGGTGCGTTGGTGCGCTTTTCCTTGTCGTCGATCAGCCGGCAGAGCGAACCGGCGATGCGGGTGATCAGCTGAAAGCCATAGGTTGTCCCCAGGCCCTTCAGGTCGTGCGCCCGCAGGTAGAGGTGTTCCATGTTCTCGGCGGTCATGCCCGCCGACTTCACCTGGGCGCGGGAGGTTTCGAGCTTGCCGATTTCGTCGGCCAGCCATTGGGTGAAATTTGCCGACAGGCTCATCAGGGCGGCTTCCGCCTTGGCGATCGCGGCCGGATCGATGGCGCCAAGCCGTCCGCCGCCGCCGACCTTCAGGCGCAGGGGGTTGGCGGGCTGGATAAATTGGCCGGCGTTCTGTTGGCTCACGAGGGTCTCTCCTCCGAATACTGAGCGCACCATGCGGGCAACGGGTTAATAACCGGTGAGAACCAACCTGCGGTATATACTTAGGTTTCTGCGACGGGGGGTCGCAATTGCCGCCCTCGGCCGGCGTTTCTCAGGCGGAGAACTGCTCGGCCAGAACGCGCTCTTCTAGGCTGCGGCCCTCGTCGAACAGCATGGTCAGGCCGACGTTGCGGTCCTCGGCGATATCGACCCGGAGCACCCGCCGCACTTCCAGATTGTCCGCCACCGCGCTGACCGGCCGCTTGTCCGGCTCCAGGATCTCGAAGGTCACGCGGGCGGTGTGCGCCAGCAGGGCTCCGCGCCAGCGGCGAGGACGAAAGGCGCTGATCGGTGTCAGGGCCAGCACCCGGGCATCGAGGGGGATGATCGGCCCATGCGCCGAGAGGTTGTAGGCGGTGGAACCTGCCGGGGTCGACACCAGGGCGCCGTCGCAGGCCAGTTCGCTAAGCCTCAGCTTGTCGTCGATGGAGATCCGCAGCTTGGCTGCCTGGCGTGTCTGGCGCAGCAGGGAGACCTCGTTGATCGCGAGCGCCTTGTGCACGTGGCCGTTCACATCCGTGGCGGTCATGCGCAGGGGGTGGATGATGCTGCGCTCGGCGGCGTTGATCCGCTCGAGCAGGTTCTCTTCCTCGAACTCGTTCATCAGGAAGCCCACCGAGCCCTTGTTCATGCCGTAGATCGGCAGGCCGGCTTCCATGTGATCGTGCAGGGTTTCCAGCATGTAGCCATCGCCGCCCAGCGCCACGATCACCTGGGCGGCGGCCTTGGGGCAGTCGCCGTAGCGGTCGGCCAGGCGCGCGCGCGCCTCCTGGGCGTCAGGGCGCTCGCTGGCGCAAAAAGCGATACGGGTGATGGGTTCAGCGTGAGGCATGGCATCGGAAGAAGCGGTCAAGCTTCGCGGCTTGTCAAACGCGCTTTAGAGGCTGCTGGCCGCCTGCCGGAACGCGGCCGCCGCAACCTCCGCGCTGACCGGACCAAAAGCGCCGATCGCCCGCTTCGCGCCGTCGGCGCCACCGCCGGGGCGGCCGCCATTCAACTGGCGGATCAGGTCCAGAATCGTCGGGAACACGCTGCGGTCTATGCCGACCGCGGCGCAGGCCAGGCCGAGGAGTTCAGGCCGATCGGAATCGATCACCCGCTGGACATGGTCGGTGTCGAAATGGCCAAGCGTCGCCAGGGCCGTCCTGAACAGCGACAGCCGGCCTTCCTGCAGAACGCGCACCAGATAGCCGGGCCGCAGCTGGCCGGCGTCATGCAGCTTGTCGATCAGCCGCTGCTCCATGGACTCGCGTTCGCCGTCCCGGGCCAGGATAACCATGCCCTGTCCGCTGGGCGCAGCCCGGTGAGCTTCCTGCACCGACTGGGCCAGCGCTTCCTCCACCAGCGCCGGATCCAGCCGGAAACGGTCGGCGAGGGATTCGCGCAAGGCCTGGCCGACCCAGATGTAGAGCCGTAGCGCCAGGGCCGAGCTCAGCTTCGGGTGGCGCGACATGGGCGAGCGCAGGGCGGCGATCTGCTTGGCGGCTTCGACCAGTTGCGCGAGATCTTCTTCCCGCAGGTCCGCCGTGGGATTGCCGGCCAGGGCGGTCATCACGGCCGGCTCGGCCTTTTCCAGGATGGCGGCGACCACCGGCTGCCCCAGGTTCGGCCGACGGGCGACCTCGATCTGGTGCTCGATGGTGGCCTCGATCAGCAGGCGAATGAGGTCGGCGTCCTTCAGCACGGGGCTGCCGGCGATGATCGGGCGAGCGATTTCGATTTCGTCCAGCGCCAGGACGTTGATCAGGGCCGCCGGAGCCCATTGGGCGGTGGACAGCTTTTCGGCCAGGCGCTTGCGGATTTCCCGCTCGGCGCCGACCACCAGGCCCAGGAAGATAGAGTTCAGCAGGACCTGGATCTGCGGCGACGTGGCGGCCGCGGCGCCGTCCCCGGCGTCGCACAGGGCGACAACACCCAGCAGCAATCGCTCCCGGTCCGCGGGCGTACGGCTCTTGGCAAGTTCAAGCAGGCTTTCGCTGCTGATCGCGACGCTCAATTTGAGACCCCTCGACGCCCATTCTGGACGCTGTGGCTGATTGTGCGTTCTGCGGATGAAAACATGTTTAAAGGGCGGAAAAGTATGGGGAGGACCTGACAGCCATGACCGCACCGCTGATCCTCGCCCTCGATCAGGGCACCACCAGCACCCGGGCGATCCTGTTCGACGCCGCAGGGCGCGCGCTTGCTGAGGCCGGTCGGCCGTTGCAGCAGTTCTATCCGGCCGACGGTTGGGTGGAGCATGACGCCGAGGTGATCTTTCAGGCTTCCGTGGAGGTCATGGGTGAGGCCGTCCGCAAGGCCGCACGCGACATGTCCGAGGTCGCGGCGATCGGCATCACCAACCAGCGCGAGACTGTCGTCGTTTGGGACAAGGCCACCGGCGCGCCGATCCACCGGGCGATCGTCTGGCAGGACCGGCGCACGGCCCGGACCTGCGAGAGCCTGCGCGCCGCCGGCCACGAGAAGCGGGTCAGCGAGATTTCCGGCCTGCTGCTCGATCCCTATTTCTCGGGAACCAAGATTGCCTGGCTGCTGGATCAGGTCGAAGGCGCCCGGACCCGCGCCGCCGCCGGCGAACTGCTGGCCGGCACCATCGACGCCTGGGTGATCTGGAAGCTGACGGGTGGGCGCACCCACGCCACCGACGCCACCAACGCCTCTCGGACCCTGCTGTTCGACATCCACGCCCAAATCTGGTCCGAGGAATTGAGCGCGCTTCTGGACGTGCCCCTGGCCATGATGCCGGAGGTCCGCGACTGCGCCGGGGATTTTGGCGAGACCGATCCGGCCCTGTTCGGCCGCGCCATTCCGATCCGGGGCGTCGCCGGGGACCAGCAGGCCGCCCTGATGGGGCAGGGGTGCATACATCCCGGCGAGATGAAGGTGACCTACGGCACCGGCTGTTTCCTGCTGGTCAATACCGGAGAGACGGCGGCGCTGTCCCACTCGCGCCTTCTGACGACCGTGGCGGCCAGGATCGGTGGGCGCACGACATATGCCCTGGAGGGCGCGATCTTCGTGGCCGGCGCGGCCATCCAGTGGCTGGGCGAGGGATTGCAGATCGGCGGCGGGCCTCATGGCGCGGAGCGTCTGGCGGCGTCGGCCAACGACGATCTCGGTGTCGTTCTGGTTCCGGCGTTCACCGGCCTGGGCGCGCCTTGGTGGGACGCCGAGGCGCGTGGCGGCATCTTCGGCCTGACCCGTGACGCGGGTCTGGCGGAAATCGCCCGCGCGGCCTTCGACGCCTGCGCCCTGCAGACTCGCGACCTTATCGAGGCGATGCGAGCCGACGCCCCGGATGCTTTCGCCGACGGCGCCGAGATGCGGATCGATGGCGGCATGTCGCGCAGCGCCTGGTTCAGTCAGCGCCTGGCTGACCTCACAGGGGTGGCGGTGGCGCGGGCGACCTATCAGGAGACCACGGCGCTGGGCGCCGCGCTCTTCGCGGGTCTCGGCGCGGGTATCTACGCCGACGTCGAGGAGGCGGCCGCAGCCCGGCCTAAGATCGAGGCGTTCGGGCCGGCCATGGCGGCGTCCGCCCGCGACGCAGCCTACGCGCGCTGGCGCGACGCGGTGCGACGCGTCCGCAGCGCGCCTTGACGCCGTCCCCGGCCGGGCCGACCCTGTCGGAAAGCCAATGCAAGGGGAGGCCGCCATGGCCGATGGATCGGGCGCGAGCGTTATTTCGCTCAAGGGCAAGGTCAGCGCCGAGGAGTGGCAGGCCCGCGTGGAACTCGCGGCGCTCTACCGGCTTGTGGCGCTCTACGGCTGGGATGACCTGATCTACACCCACATCTCTGCGCGGTTGCCGGGCCCGGACCACCACTTCCTGATCAATCCCTACGGCATGCTGTTCGAGGAGATCACCGCCTCGTCCCTGGTGAAGATCGACCTCGAGGGAAATATCCTTCAGGAAACGCCCTATTTCATCAATCCCGCAGGCTTCACCATCCATTCGGCCATCCACGCGGCCCGCGAGGATGCGCGGTTTGTGATGCACCTGCATTCGGACCAGGGCGTCGCCGTGGCGGCCCAGAAGGCCGGGCTCCTGCCGATTTCCCAGCACGCCCTCATCGTCCTGCCCAGGCTGGCCTACCACGATTACGAAGGTATCGCGCTCAACCTAGACGAACGTGAGCGGCTGGTCGCAGATCTCGGTGACAAGTCTCTGATGTTACTGTGGAACCACGGGACCCTGGCGGTTGGAGACACGGCCGCCAACTGCTGGATCGGCATGTACTACCTGGAGCGGGCCTGCGCGATGCAGGTGAAGGCGCTTTCA
This sequence comes from Caulobacteraceae bacterium, assembly GCA_947475465.1. GTDB lineage: Bacteria > Pseudomonadota > Alphaproteobacteria > Caulobacterales > Caulobacteraceae > Phenylobacterium. The sequence continues at coordinate 41,448 of CANJLK010000016.1, forward strand.
GGCGGGGCCGAGAACATCCGGCTGGCCTCACTGGCCGCCCGCGCCGAGGTGGAAGGCCAGGTCGCCCGTGGCATCGGCGGGGCGCTGGCCTGGCCGGGGTCGCTGCGCAAGCTCGACCGCCAACTGCCCGGTTACGACGCCTGAACGAACAGATCCGGAGCGGGGGCCTTTCCTGAGGCGCTTGTGGCGCTTCGGTGTTGCTATTTCAGTTGCGCAACGCCAAGCCATCGTTCTGTTACCGGACGCGGTGTATTGGGCGCGCGCAAGAGCGCTCTCGCCTCAGTTCTTTCACGCCTGCTCCCCCAGGCGACGGAGCCACTCGGTTTGTTTCGACGCCACTTCTTCCTGACTGCGGCCCTTGTGGTTCTTCTGGTTATGGTCGTCGCGGGCGGGCTCAAGCTCGCCGGCGGACACAAGGACCAGGCGGGCGGGGGCGGACCTGGCGGACCGGTCCAGGCGGGGCAGGGCGGCCCTGGCGGTCGCCGGGCCGGCGGCCCGGGCGGTCCGGGCGGTGGCGCGCCCCAGGTGGCCGCGGCGACGATTCAGGCGCGGACTTTCAGCGACGACCTTGAGGTTCTCGGCGTAGCCAAGGGCCGCCAGTCGGTGACCTTGACGGCGGCGACCACCCAACTGGTGCAAAAGGTCCACTTCACCGACGGTCAGAGCGTCAAGCGCGGTGCGGTGCTCGTCGAGCTACAGGATTCGGAACAGGACGCGGGCCTAGCCCAGGCCCAGGCCGCGCTGGTCCAGGCCGAGCGCACCTACCAGCGCTACCAGAAGCTCGCCGAACAAGGCTGGGCTTCCAAGGCGGCGGTCGACCAGTACGAAGCGGCCTACCGCTCGGCCCAGGCCAATGTCGCGGCGGCCAAGGCCCGCCAAGGCGACCGCACCATCCGCGCGCCCTTTGCCGGCGTGGTGGGCCTGTCCGACGTCACGCCCGGCGCTCTGGTCAACCCCGGCGCGCCCATCGTCACCCTCGACGATCTCTCCACGGTGCGGGTCGATTTCCAGGTCCCGGAGCGATTCCTGGCGCAGATCCGCGAAGGCCAGCCGCTGACCGCCAAGATCGACGCCTATCCAGGCCAGGTCATTTCCGGCCGCATCGCCAAGCTGGACACCCGCATCGACGAGCGCACCCGCGCCATCACCGCGCGGGCCGAATTCCCCAACCCGAGGGGCCTGCTCAAGCCTGGCATGATGGTTCGCGTCGGCATTTCGCGGGGCCTGCGCCAGGGCCTGGCGGCGCCGGAATCGGCCGTCGCGATCCAGGGTGACACGGCATTCGTCTTCGTCCTGAAGAGGGCGGGTGAGCGCACCATGGTCGAGCAGCGCCCCGTGGTCACCGGCGTCCGCCAGAACAGCTTCGTGGAGATCACCGACGGCGTCCAGGCGGGCGACCGGATCGTCGCCGACGGCCTCAACAAGATCCAGGGCGGACAGCCTGTGCGGGTCGTGGGCAGCGGGGCTGCCGGCCAGCCGCAGGGACGTCCGCCCGCCGGGGCCCGACCCGCGGCATGATGCTATCCGACATCTCGGTTCGGCGCCCGGTCTTCGCAGCCGTCGCTGCGATCCTGCTGTGCGTCATAGGCCTCGCCGCGTTCGCGGCCCTGCCGGTGCGGGAACTGCCCGCCGTCGATCCGCCGAACGTCTCGATCTTCACGACCTACCGCGGCGCCTCCGCCGAGGTCGTCGAGGAGCGGATCACCCAGCTGATCGAACGCCAGGTCTCCGGCATCCAGGGTATCGACCGTGTCACCTCGAACTCGCGCGATGGGGTGTCGCGGATCAACATCGCGTTCACCCTCGACCGCAATCTGGACGAAGCCGCCAACGACGTACGCGACGCGGTAAGCCGTGTGGCGCCCTTCCTGCCGACCGAGGCCGACCCGCCGCAGATCGCCAAGGCCAACGCGGACGCCCAGCCGATCATCTTCGTCAGCCTGGTGACGAACCGGCTCAATCGCCTGCAGCTCTCCGACTATGCGAACCGCTATCTGATCGAGCGTCTCTCGACCGTTCCGGGCGTCGCCTCCGTCGGCCTGGGCGGCTACCAGTTCTACTCCATGCGCGTCTGGCTGGACCCGACCGCCATGGCCGCGCGCGGCATCACCGTCGATGACGTGGAAACCGCGCTGCAGACCCAGAATCTGGAGCTGCCGGCCGGCGCGCTCGAGGCGAAGGACAAGGACTTCACCATCCGCGTGGCCCGCGGATATTCCACCCCGGCCCAGTTCGCCCAATTGCCCGTGGTGCCGGCGGGCGCCCGCGCCTCGGCTTCGGCCTCGGCGGCGGTCGGCGGCGCATCGTCAGGCGCCGGGGCGGCTATCGGCTCACGTACGACCATCGCGAATGCGGCGGGTTCGGATGCCTATGTGACCCGCCTTGGCGATATCGCCCGGATCGAAGAGGGCCCCGACGAGCGGCGCCGGACCTTCCGCTCCAACGGCGAGGATCAGGTCACTCTGTTGATCAGCCGCCAGTCCCAGGCCAACGACCTGGAAATATCCGACGGAGTCCGCAAGGCCGTTGTCGAGATCAACAAGAGCCTGCCCCCCGGGGTGAAGCTCGTGATCGCGATGGACTCCACAAGCTTCACCCGTAACGCGATCCATGAAGTCTGGATCACCATGGCCATCTCCTTGGCCCTCGTGGCCCTGGTGAACTACCTGTTCCTGGGCACCTGGCGCGCGGCGGTGATCCCGCTGGTCGTGGCGCCGATCTGCATCCTTTCGACCTTCATTGTCCTGGCCCCCCTGGGCTTTTCCATCAATCTCCTGACCCTTCTGGCCCTGGTGCTCGCCATCGGCCTGGTGGTCGATGACGCCATCGTGGTGGTCGAAAATATCCAAAGGCGCATCGATGACGGCGAGCCGCCGATCATCGCCGCCCAGCGCGGCGCGCGGCAGGTGTTCTTCGCGGTCGTCGCAACGACCATCGTGCTGATCTCTGTGTTCGCGCCGCTGATGTTCATGCCCGGCTATATCGGCCGGCTGTTCGTTGAGCTGGCGGTCGCCATCGCCTCGGCTGTGGGCTTCTCGGCCCTGCTGGCGCTCACCCTGTCTCCGATGCTGGCCTCGAAGCTGCTGCGTCCGGCGCACAATTCCGGCTTTGTCGCGCGGGCTGTGGACGGGGCGGTCCACAAGGTTCGCGACTCTTACCATGCCTCGCTGGAAGCCCTCCTGGGCCGCCGCTCCGCGGGGGTCGCCGCCTCGCTGTTGGTGGCGCTGCTGGCCATCGGCGCCGTGGTGCTGTTCCGGGCGCTGCCTAGCGAACTTGTGCCCAACGAGGACCGCCGCCAGATCAGCATGAGCATCCAGGCGCCCGAAGGCGCCGGGTTCGACTATACCATGAGGAGTGTCAAGCTGGCCGAAGTGCGGCTGGAAGAGCTCGTCAAGAGCGGCAAACTCGTTCGCTATATGATGGGCGCCCCCGCTTTCGGCGGCACCAGTTCCTACAACTCCGCCAGCGGCAACCTGATCCTGCCCGACAAGGCGAATGGTGTGGCGTCCCAGGATCTCGCCGCGACCCTGAATCGCGAGTTCGCCTCGATCACCGGGGCGCGGGTGATCGCCTCGGTCAGGCCCGGGCTGCAGCGCGGCGGCGGCGGGGGCGGGGGTAATGGCGGCAGCGCCATGGACCTAATCCTGCTCGGCAACGAGTACCCAGAGATCAACGCTCAAGTTCAACCGCTTCTCCAGGCGGCGCTGGCCAATCCAGGCCTCGCCAGGCCCCGCATCGAATATGAGCCGACCAGTCCGCGCGTGCTGGTCGCGATCGACCGCGAAAAGGCCGCGGCGCTGGGCGTATCGGCTCAGTCCATCGGCCGCGCCCTGCAGGCGCTGTTCGGCTCGGAGAAGGCCACGACCTACATCAAGGCCGGCGAGGAATACGATGTCATCCTGCAGACCGACCGCGGCCAGCGGATGAACGAGCAGGATCTGAGCCAGGTCTATGTGCGCACGGCGACCGGTTCGACGGTGCCGCTTAGTTCGGTGGTGACCACCAAGGTCAGCGGGGATACGCCCAGCCGAAACCGCCTGGATCGCCAGCGTTCGATCACCCTCTCCGTGCAGCTGAACCCCAACTACACGGTCGGCGAAGCGGTGAAGTTCTTCGAGGCCGAGATCAAGAAACAGCCCACGGCCATCAACTACCGCTGGGGCGGGACGGCGCGCGACTATCTGGAGGCCGGCGGCTCGATCGGGCTGGCTTTCGGACTGGCCCTTTTGCTGGTGTTCCTGGTCCTCGCCGCCCAGTTCGAAAGCTGGATTCACCCGGCGGTGATCATGCTGACGGTGCCGGTGGCTGCGCTGGGCGGCCTGTTCGGCCTGCTGATCGCCGGCTCCAGCATGAACACCTACAGCCAGATTGGCCTGATCATCCTGGTGGGCGTGGCGGCCAAGAACGGTATTCTGATCGTCGAATTCGCCAATCAGCTGCGCGACGAGGGGCTTTCGATCCGCGAGGCGGTGATCGAAAGCGCCTCCCTGCGGCTTCGGCCGATCATCATGACCTCGATCTCCGCGGCCAGCGGCGCCATTCCCCTGATCGTCTGGGGCGGGGCGGGCGGCGAGAGCCGCAAGACCATCGGCGTCACCATTTTCTTCGGGGCGATCTTCGCCACCCTGGTGACCCTGTTCATCGTGCCGGTGTTCTACAACATGCTGGCGCGCTTCACGAAGTCGCCGCTGCACACCACACGGCGGATCGAGGCCTTCGAAGACGCCGAACGCAGTGGCGTGGCCAACGCCGCCGAATAGGCGGGCGACAAATCTTCACGAAAAAGGCCTCCTCCGAGGGGGAGGAGGCCAGATCGAGGCTCGCCCGGAACCGCGACGGGGATGCCGCGTCACAGGGCCATGCGCAGCCGGCACCTGGGGTAGCGCCGCTGCGCGTGCCGACTGGACAGATGCAAGGTTCAGTATCGACGCCGCCGACGATGCGCCCCGACTTCAGTACTCGTCAAGGTTGTTTTTCCCCTACGCTCTCCTGAGGGGTGAGTATCATGGCTGGAAGCCGGTCTCTGTCATCAGATAGGCGATCACGTCGGTGCGGTCCTTGGCGTCCTTGAGGCCCGGGAAGGTCATCTTGGTGCCGGGCAGCATGGCCTTGGGATCGGCGATCCAGGTGTCGAGATGGGCGGTGTCCCAGGTCCAGGCGGCGGCCTTCATGGAGTCGGAATAGGCGAATTTGGGCACGCTGGCGCTCTTGCGCCCGAACAGGCCGTAGAGGTTGGGCCCGGTCATGTTGGGCCCGTCCTTGGTGAGCGTGTGGCAGGAGGCGCAGAGCGCGAACTTGCCCGCGCCATTGTCCAGGTCCGCGGTGTTGTAGGGGGCCGGCAGCTTGGCCAGCAGGGCCTTCTTGTCGGCGTCGCTGGGCTCTGCGGCGGCGGGGGCCGCCGAGGAAGACGTGTCGCCGGCAGGCACCGCGCTCTGCGGCTTGCCGCATGCGCTGAGGCCCGCGGCCAGGGCGAAGGCGGTGATGGTCAGACCCAGATGGCGCATGCAAAATCCTCCTCGAACAGGCCGGCAGGCTAAACCAGCGATGGCGCCGCGACGCAAGGTCGGGATGGTCGGCCGCGGCCTAGCGGCGTCGTCGCTGTTCACGGTTCACCGCCTCGTCCAGCGCCTGCAGGAAACGCGATCGGTCGGCGGCCGCGAAGGGCTTCGGCCCGCCGGTGATTTCGCCCGTCGAGCGGATGTGTTCCATGATCGATCGCTGGGCCAGGGCCTGGCCGATGGAATCGGCCGTGAACAGCCGCCCGTTCGGGGCGATCGCCACACCGCCGGTCTTCAGGACGCGGTCGGCCAGCGGTATGTCGTTGGTGATGACGATATCGCCCGGCTCGGTCCGCTCCGCGATCCAGTCGTCGGCCACGTCCGGCCCGGCGTCGACGATCATCCGCGCGATCAACTTGGACGCCGGAATCTGGATGAAACTGTTGGACACCACGGTGGTGGAAAGCCCGTAGCGGCCGGCGACCTTGTAGACCTCGTCCTTCACCGGGCAGGCGTCGGCGTCGATATAGACCTGCATGTCGCTGCCCCGGCGCTTGCGGGGCCGATCCCACCCGAGGAACCCCCCGGAAGGACACCGCACGCCCACCCGCAGCGAGTCTAGGCTGACCGCAACCGCCTCGGCAAGGCGGACGGCAGGGAGGAAAGAACCATGGACTTCGGACTGGAAGGCAAGGTCGCGGTGGTCGCGGGATCGAGCAAGGGCGCGGGGCGCGGCATCGCTGTCCAGCTGGCCCGCGAGGGCTGCAAGGTCGCCGTCAACGGCCGCGAGGCGGGCCCGCTGGCCGAGGCTCAGGCCGAGGTGATCGCCGCCGCCCGCTCGCCGCAGCACGTGGTCGCGGTTTCCGCCGACATCAAGACCACCGAGGGCGCCGAAAAGCTGATCGACGAGGCCCGCACGCGCCTTGGACCGATCGATATCCTGATCATCAACATGGCCGAGCCCAAGTGGGGCCGCTTCGACGAGTACGACACCAACGACTGGGACGAGAGCTTCCTGGAGATCAAGGCCAACGTCGACCTGGTTCGCGCCGCCGTGCCCGACATGAAGGCTAGCGGCTGGGGGCGAATCATCAGCCTGGGCTCGCATTGCGCCAAGGAGCCGCACCTCGACGTGCCCCTGATCGGCGGCAATGTGGTCCGCTCGGGCTTGGTCGCCCTGCACAAGACGCTCAGCTGGGAACTGGGTCCGTTGGGCATTACGGTCAACACCATCGCCGTCGGCAGCATCCAGACCGGGCGCTTGGACTATTGGCGCGAGTGGATGGCCGAGCGGGAGAAGCGCACCGGCGAGCAGCTGGCCCACCGCTACGCCGCCACTGGCCGCCGCGGGAATACGCTCGGCCGCACCGGCAGCCCGGAAGAAATGGGCTGGGTGGTGACCTTCCTCGCTTCCGAACGCTCCAGCTTCATCACCGGCGCCTGTATCGACGTCTCCGGCGGGGCGACCAAGTCGCTGTTCGGCTAGGAACTGGCGGCGGCAAGGCGCGGGTGGTGCCGGATGCAGGACTCGAACCCGCGACCTTCGGTTTACAAAACCGCTGCTCTACCAGCTGAGCTAATCCGGCCCGCTGACTGCGGCCGGGGTCGTTCTTAGCGGGTCAGGGGCCCGCGCGGCAACCGCCGCGCGGTTCGTTCCTCAGGCCGGCAGCGCCTGGCCGGCGGTCTGGGCGCCTGGGCCGCGCAGGTCGGCGATCGCGCCTTCCAGGGCCGAGAGCTCCTGGACGGCCGCGGCGTGGCGCGCTTCGAGCTTGTCCAGAGCGCACTGGTGGCCAGCGGCCGAAGCATCCTCGGCGCTCAGCACTTCGCGAATGTCGTCGATCGACAGGCCGCCGGCGCGCAGCAGGCGGATCCATTCCAGCCGCTTGCGGGCCGCCGCGTCATAGTAGCGGCAATTCATCCGGTCGCGGCGCGCCTCGATCAGGCCCCGCTCTTCGTAGAACCGCAGGGCGCGGGCGGTCATGCCGAACAGGCGCATGGCCTCGCCGATGCGCAGACGAGGCAGGTGGCGGATATTGTCGAGGGTCATCATCTTGGTTCCCTTCGGCCGGTCCGCGGGCGGCGGGACGGCAAGGAGCAAAATTGAGTTTCCGACCCGGCTGGGTCGACACAGCCATTAACGGGAAATATTGATGGGTTTTCAAACAATTTGATGCGAATATTCCGCATGTCCCTGGGTCAGGCTGTGAAATTGTAAAATGGCATACAAGCTCTTCGTCGGTCCGCGGGTGCGGGCGTTGCGCGAAACTCGCCATTGGCGGCTGGAGGATTGCGCCGGGCGCCTGGGTATTTCGGTGAGCTACCTGTCGCAGATCGAGGCCAACCAGCGCCCCGTCACGGCCCGGGTGCTCCACGCCCTGGTCGATGTCTTCGATGTGCGGCCGGAGAGCTTCGACGTCGACACCGAGCAACTCCTGGTCGCCGACCTGCGCGAGGCGGCCTCGGAGGTGGGCGGCGAGACCATACCGCTGAGCGAGCTTCGCCAGGCGGCCCTGCAGTCGCCCACCCTGGCCAGGCGGTTTATCGAACTGCACCGGGCCAACCACCGACTGGCCGAGCGGCTGCAGGTGGCCGACGAGGCCGTGGCCCTGGACGAGGCGACGGCGGCCAGCTCGCTGCTGCCCTACGAGGAGGTGCGCGACTTCTTCCACTACAAGGACAACTACATCGACGCGCTGGACCGCGCCGCCGAGGCGGTGGCCGCGCAGGTCTGGCAGGCGCCGGGCGATTCGATCGAAGCGCGGCTGGAGGGCTACCTGCGCGAGCGCATGGGTGTTTCGGTGCGCCGTGACGCGGCGGGCGACGTGATGCGCCACTACGATCCGGTCCGCCGTATCCTGTCGCTCAACGTCACCCAGCCTGTCGCCACCCGGGCCTTCCAGATGGCGTTCCACATCGCCGCAACGGCGCTGGCCGACGTGGTGGAGGCGACACTCGCCAACGCCGGCTTCCGCACCGCGGAGGCGTTCGACGTCTGCCGTGTGGGGCTTGGCAACTACGCGGCCGGCGCCCTGATCATGCCCTACAGCCGCTTCGCCGAGGCCGCGCGCGCCATGCGTCACGATGTCGAGCAACTGGCCCTGACCTTCGGCGCCAGCCTCGAGCAGGTCTGCCACCGGCTCAGCACCCTGCAGCGACCAGGTGAGCGCGGCGTGCCGCTCTATTTCGTGCGGCTGGACTATGCGGGCAACATCACCAAGCGCCACAGCGCCACGCGTTTCCGCTTCGCCCGCTTTGGCGGCGCCTGCCCGATGTGGAATGTCCACGGGGCGGTGGGCGCGCCGGATCGCTTCCTGGTGCAGGTGGCCGAGATGCCGGACGGGGTCCGCTACCTATGCGTCGCCCGCAATGTCGTGAAGCCCTCTGAGTCCTACCTGGCGCCGGACCGTCGCTATGTCCTGGGGTTCGGCTGTGAGATCGCGCACGCGAAGGAACTCATCTACGCCGAGGGCGTGGATCTGGCCGGCCCGGCCACGCCAATCGGTGTCAGTTGCCGGATCTGCGAGCGGGACAATTGCGCCCAGCGGGCCTTCCCGCCCGTGGACCGCACCCTACGCGTGACCGCTCACGAGCGCCGCACCGTACCCTATCGGCTCGACCGGGAGTTGGATGCGTCCAAGCCTCTCTGATCTGTGAATCGGGTTCGCATGGTTAACAACTCGCTTCACAGGGGAAAGTCCGGTCGCCTCTGAGGCGAAGTGTTCGCGCTATACAAAGAGTATAAGGAGGCCGCGACACCGCGTCATTTGGCCTTTGGTAGTGATCTAGCTCATATATTGCTCAGATCACTGCAATGACATCCGAAGGTCCCATTTTGAAACGCTCTACAGCGAAGCGGCGAATTGCCCGATTCTTCGCCGGGATCGTTGTGTTCTGGGTGGCCCCTTATGGTTTCGGGTCGGGCCTGTGGCGGCGACGCGACCAGCGGTGGCGCCACCCGCACGTGGCGCGTCAGTTCGCCGGCTTCGCCATCGCCTTCGTCACCTGGGCCATCGCGCCCCTGGGCCTGGGGCCTGGCTTCCATACGCGCCGGGGCGAACGCTGGAAGCACCGGCGCACCGAACGCCTGATGAACGGCTACTTCCGGGTTCTCTTCCGCTGGTCCATCGAACCCTATCGCGGTTGGCTGTGGGGTCCGCTCGGCGACGCCATGTGGGCCCGAAACGGCCGCAAGCTCGGCGTGGCCGGCTTCTTCGGCGCCCTGTTCGCCTGGGCCGCGACGCCGTTCGGCCTGGGCCGGCTCGAGCCTGGCCAATGGAGGCGTTTCGGCTGGCGCCGGCTCTCCGGCGGCCTGGCCATGACCATGGTTGCGGCGACCGCCATGGCCTTCAACAGCGGCCCCACCTTCCACGACCATCGTGACGAGACCGCCCACCCGATGCTGATGGCGAGTCTCACGAGCGGATCGTCCGACGAGACGCCGGCCGAAGATACGTCCGGCGAGGGTCAGGCTCCTGCGTCCGACCAGGGCGCGCCAGGCGCCGACGGCGCGCCGGGCGGCGGCGGACCGGGCGGGGGCGCACCGCCTTCGCCGTCCACATCCGATCCGTTTTCGCCCCCGCCGCCGATCGATCTTGGCGACGGCATGGTCGTCCTGACCGGCGGGACCACGGATCCTGGCGGCCCGGTCCCCAATTCAGAGCCGGGGTCCGGCGACCCTTCGGAGCAGACGGGCGATGGCCTGACGCCGGCCGATGGCGGCGGTGATGGCTTCGGCTTGCCCTTCGGCGGCGGCGGCGGGGGCGGCGGCGGAGCCAGCGGCGGCGGCGGCGGATCTGGCGGCGGCGGCGGCGGCGGTGCGACTGGCGGCGGTGGCGGCACGACGCCCACCGACACCGGCGGCCTCGGCGGCAGCGTGATTCCCGTCTCCACCGACGGCGGACCGACCGGCGGCGGCACCAAGCTCTGCTCGATGACCGATGACCTCTGCGTGCCCACCACGGGCGGCGACAGCGGGACGGGCGGCGGCGGCGGACCCGTCTTCACGTCGCCACTCCGCGCGGATCCCTTCATTCCCGATGACGGCCCGACCGGCACCGGCGGACCGAACAATCCGGATAATCCTCCCGGGCCGCAACCGCCGAGCCGTGACGTGGGGGTGGTCCCTGAGCCCGCCGCCTGGCTGATGATGATCCTGGGCTTCTTCGGCCTTGGCGCGGCGCTTCGCTCGCGTCGTCGCGCCGGTCCGGGACTGGCGGCCTAAGGCCCGGTCCTTCGCGGCCGCTGGATGAGCCAGGCCGCGGTCACCCCCACCGCCACCAGGGCGATCAGCAGGGTCGAGACGGCGTTGATCTCCGGATTCACCCCTAGCCGCACCTGGCTGTAGAGCCGCATGGGCAGCGTCGTCGCGCCTGGGCCCGATGTGAAGCTGGCGATCACGAGGTCATCCAGCGACAAGGTGAAGGCAAGCATCCAGGCCGCCGCGACCGCCGGGGCTATGCCCGGCAGGGTGACCGCCAGAAAGGCGCCCAGCGGCGTGCAGCCCAGGTCGCGCGCCGCCTCCTCCAGGCTGATGTCGAAACTCGCGAGCCGGGCCTGGATGACCACCGTGGCGTAGCACAGGGTCACGGTCGCGTGGCTGAGCGTCAGGGTCCAGAACCCGCGCGGCAGGTCCAGGGCCACGTAGAGCAGCAGCAGGGACAGTCCTAGGATCACCTCCGGCAGGACCAGCGGCGCGTAGATCATGCCGCCGAACAGCGTGCGCCCCGGGAAGCGTCCCGAACGAACCAGCCCCACGGCCGCCAGGGTGCCCAGAACGGTCGCCAGGCTGGCCGAGATCAGTCCGACCCGCAGCGTGACCCAGATGGCGTCCAGCATCTGCTGATCCTGCGCCAGGGCGCCATACCAGCGGGTGGAGAACCCCGCCCACACGGTCACCAGCCGGCTGGCGTTGAAGGAATAGATCACCAGGAGCACGATCGGCCCGTAGAGAAAGGCCAGTCCCAGGGCGACGCTGGCCCTGTTGAACATCGTAGGTCCGCGTCTCACGAAAGCACCTTCGCCTGCTGGCGTTGAAAAAGGGCGATGGGGACGATCAAGGTCGCCAGGAGCGCCAGCGCCACCGCAGAGGCCGCCGGCCAGTCCCGGTCGGCGAAGAACTCGGTCCAGATCGTTCGCCCCAGCATCAGGGTTTTCGACCCGCCCAGCAGGTCGGGGATCACGAATTCGCCCACCATCGGGATAAAGCAGAGCAGGGCGCCGGCGGCCAGGCCCGGCAGGGAGAGCGGAAAGGTCACGCGCCAGAAGGCCGTGAGGGGGGTGCAGCCCAGGTCCTGGGCGGCCTCGATCAGGCTCTCATCCTGCTTTTCCAGGACCGCGTAGAGGGGCAGGATCATGAACGGCAGGTAGGCGTAGACCAGGCCGATGATCACCGCGGCGTCGGTGTTCAACAGTTGCAAAGGCGGCAGGTGCAGCAGCGCGAGCCCCTGGTTCAGCAGGCCGGCCGGTTTCAGGATGGCGATCCAGGCGTAGATCCGGATCAGAAAGCTGGTCCAGAACGGCAGGATCACCCCCAAGAGCAGCGCCTGGCGCGCGCCGGCGCCGAACCGGCTCATCCCGTAGGCGATGGGGTATCCGATCAGCAGCAGGATCGCCGTCGCCACGCCGGCGAAGCCCAGGCTGGACAGATAGGCGGAGATGTAGAGCCGGTCCTGCGTCAGCCGTGCATAGGTCGCGCCGCTCAGGCCGCCCAGGAAAGCGCTGATCCCATCCAGTCCGTGAGACAGGTCCAGCCGGGGCGCATAGGGCGGCATGGCCAGCACGGTGTGCGATAGCGACAGTTTGGCGATCAGCGCCATCGGAACGGCGAAGAACAGGACCAGCCAGAGGTAGGGGGCCAGGATGACCGCCCAGGTGCGCCTCATGGGCTCACCAGTGCGCCGGCGTCCGCCGCGTGGCTGACCCAGACCGCGTCCCCGACCGACAGGGCCAGCGGCGCGCCTACATTGGCTCGGCTGACCACCAGCCTTGCGTTCTGGGCCGCCACGACATAGCGCGTGCGGTCGCCGAAATAGGCGATCTCGGCGATCGTTCCGGCCCGCGCGCCCTCTTGGGGCCGGGTCGAGAGCGTCATGGCTTCCGGGCGCACGGCCCGCCAGCGGTCGCCCTCCGACAGGAGGTTGGTCTCGCCGATGAAGCCCGCCACATAGGCGTTGGCCGGGTGGTCGTAGATCTCGCGCGGGGCACCCACCTGCTCGATCCGCCCGGCTCGCATCACGGCCATCCGATCGGCGACCACCATGGCCTCGTCCTGGTCGTGGGTGACAATCATGAACGTCATGCCCAGGCGCCGCTGCAGGGCCATCAATTCCAGCTGAGTTTCCTCGCGCAGCTTGCGGTCCAGGGCCGCCATGGGCTCGTCCAACAGCAGGATCGAGGGCTTGGGCGCGATGGCGCGGGCGAGGGCGACCCGCTGCTTTTGCCCGCCCGACAGCTGGTCCGGTCTGCGGCCGCCCAGGCCCTCAAGACGGACCAGGGCCAGCATCTCTTCGACGCGGCTGGCGATGGCGGCCTGTGGCATCCGCTGCCGGCGCAACCCGAACGCGATGTTCCGGGCCACATTGAGGTGCGGGAAAAGCGCGTAGGACTGGAACATCATGTGCACCGGGCGCAGGTGCGGCGGCAGTCCGGCGATGTCGATCCCGTCGAGCAGGATGCGGCCCGTGTCTGGCGCCTCGAACCCCGCCAGCATCCGCATCAGGCTGGTCTTGCCGCAGCCGGACGGGCCGAGCAGGGCGAAGAATTCGCCCTTCGCAATATCCAGGCTTACGCCGTCGACCGCGACGGTCTCGCCGAAGCGCTTGCAGACGCCTTCAAAGCGGACGAGCGGCGGGGCCGGATCGGTCACTGGCCGGTCAGGACCCGGGTCCAGTCGCGGTTGACGGCGCGCAGGAGGTCCTGGTCCTTGGTGGTGGTGACGAAGAGCCGCCTGGCAAGTTCCGGCGGCGGGTAGGCGCCGGGGTCGTCGCGGACCGAGGCGTCCACCAGCCTGGTCGCGGCGGCGTTGGCGTTGGCGTACTTGGTATAGTTCGACGCCTGGGCGATGATATCGGGCCGGAGCATGAAGTTCAGGAACCTGTAGGCCGCCGCTGGATTCGGCGCGTCCGCCGGGACGGTGAAGAGGTCGAACCAGACCTGGCTGCCTTCCTTCGGCACTGCGTAGGCGAGAGTGACCTTGTTCTTGGCCTCCTCGGCCCGGCTCTTGGCCTGCAGTACGTCGCCGGAATAGCCGATGGCCATGCAGATATCGCCGTTCGCCAGGGCGTCGATGTACTCGGAGGAATGGAACTTCTTCACGTAGGGCCGGACCTTCATCAGGAGGTCCGTGGCCGCCGCATAGTCCGCGAGATTGTGCGAGTTGGGATCCTTGCCCAGGTAGTTGAGCGCCACAGCGTACATGTCTTCGGAGGCGTCCAGGAAATAGACCCCGCAGCCCTTCAGCCTTGCCATGTTCGCCGGGTCGAACACCACCGCCCAGCTGTCGATCTTCACGCCGGGCAGGGCCTTGGCGACCGCTGCGGTGTTGTAGCCGATGCCGATCGTCCCTTGCATGTAGGGAATGGCGTATTTCGCGCCCGGGTCGAACGGCGCCATGTGGGCCATGACGTCCGGCGCCAGGTTCTCGAGCCCCACCAGCTTGGTCTTTTCGAGGGGCTGGATCGCCCCGGCGGTGATGTATCGCGGCACGTTGTGGTTGGAGGGAACCACAAGGTCGTAGCCGGTGTGGCCCTGCAGGACCTTGGTCTCCAGGACCTCGTTCGAATCGAAGGTGTCGTAGCGCACCTTGATCCCGGTTTCCTTGGTGAACTGGGTCAGCAGCGCCGGGTCGATGTAGTCCGACCAGTTGTAGATGTTCAAGGTCCCGCCCTCGGCGCCCGGCGCGGCCTTCTTGGCCGGACCGCACGCCGCCAGCGCCAGCGCGAACGCCAAGCCGAGGAGCTTAAGTCCCGCCCGCATGTTCAACCTCCCGATCCCTGGCGCCAACTTATAGGGCCAGCTACAGCCGCCTCAACGTCAAAGCCTTCGAGGAGCCATCCGATGCCGCTTAGCTGGGCCGCCATGGCGCCGATCCTCATGCTGGTCGCCTCCAATGTGTTCATGACCTTCGCCTGGTACGGCCAGCTCAAGGTGGAACACCGGCCGCTGTGGATCATCGTCATGATCAGTTGGGGGATCGCCTTCTTCGAATACTGCCTGGCGGTTCCAGCCAACCGGATCGGCCGGGCGACCTACGATCCGGCTGAACTGAAGGCGATGCAGGAAGTGATCACCCTGGCCGTCTTCGCCGTCTTCTCGGTCCTTTGGCTGCACGAGAAGTTCACCCTCAACCACGCGCTGGGGTTCGCGTTCATCGCGCTCGGCGTATTCTTCGTCTTCAAGGGGCCTTTCCCGGTCTCCTGAACGCGGCCTTTGGCGATCGGGGCGGGCAGCCTATAAGCGCCGGCCTTCTCCCCATTTCGAGAGACCATTCTTCATGTCCCGCATCCTGATCACCTCGGCCCTGCCGTATGCCGCCGGCGCCAAGCATCTTGGGAACCTGGCGGGGTCCATGCTTCCCGCCGACGTCTTTGCGCGGTTCCAGCGCAGCCGCGGGCGAGAGACGCTCTACATCTGCGCCACGGACGAGCACGGCACGCCGGCGGAACTCGCCGCGGCCGACGCCGGCATGCCGGTGTCGGATTTCTGCGCCCTGGCCCACACCCGCCTGCACGCCATCGGCCGCGGCTTCGGCCTGTCGTTCGACCATTTCGGCCGCTCATCCTCGCCGCAGAACCACCGCCTTACCCAGAGGTTCGCCCAACAGCTTTGGGAGGCCGGCTTCATCGAGGAGCGGGTAACCCAGCAGGTCTATTCCAACGCGGACCGCCGTTTCCTGCCGGACCGCTATGTGATCGGCGCCTGCCCGCATTGCGGCTACGAGGCCGCCCGCGGCGACCAGTGTGAGAACTGCACCCGGGTGTTGGACCCCGCCGACCTGATCAAACCGCGCTCGGCAGTGTCGGGTTCGGAAGACATCGAAATCCGCGATTCCAAGCATCTGTTCCTGCGCCAGAGCCTGTTCTCGCAAAAGCTCCGCCACTGGATCGAGAGCAAGCGCAGCCAGTGGCCGAACCTCGTGACCTCGATCGCGCTCAAATGGCTGGACGAGGGCTTGCAAGATCGCGGGATCACCCGCGACCTGGAGTGGGGTGTGGCGGTCAACGCCTTCGAGTGGGGGCCCAACCCGCAGGGCCAGACGCCTGACATCGAGGGCCTTGCCGGCAAGGTCTTCTACGTCTGGTTCGACGCGCCGATCGAATATATCGCCGCGACCTGGGAATGGGCCGACGCCCAGGCGCAGGAAGGGGGCAGGGGGCCCGCTCAGGACGAGGACTGGGAGCGCTGGTGGCGCCAGCCGTCGGCGGCGGACGTGACCTATGTGGAGTTCATGGGCAAGGACAACGTGCCCTTCCATACCGTGGGCTTCCCCTGCACCCTGATCGGGATCAACGAGAAGCAGGGCGCGGACGGCTCCTGGTCGCCGGCCGGCAACGCGCCCTGGAAGCTGGTCGACCAGCTGAAGGGGCTCAACTGGCTCAACTATTACGGCGGCAAGTTCTCGACCTCGCAAAAGCGCGGTGTCTTCATGGACCAGGCGCTGGACCTGCTGCCCGCCGACTACTGGCGCTGGTGGCTGACCGCCAATTCCCCGGAAAGCGCGGACAGTTCGTTCACCTGGGAGCAGTTCCAGGAGCAGACCAATTCCGACTTGGCCGACGTGCTGGGCAACTTCGTCAACCGCATCCTGAAGTTCACCGAGACGCGGTTCGAGGGGGTCGTCCCAGCCGGCGGCGTGGACGGCGAGTTGGAGGTCAAGCTGGCCGCCGATGTCCTGGCCAAGCTGCGCGACCTGACCGAACAACTGGAGGCCCGCGAATTCCGCAAGGCCACCGCCGCCCTGCGTCAGCTCTGGGTGCTGGGCAATCAGTACCTGACCGAGGCCGCGCCCTGGACCGCGCTGAAGACCGATCCGGAACGAGCGGCCGTGGCGGTCCGCACCGGCCTCAACCTGGTGGCCCTGTTCGCCAAGGTCGCGGAACCCTTCATCCCGTTTGCGGCGGAGACCATCGCGCTTGCTGTGGGAGAGACCTTTCCCGGAAAATGGCCAGCCCTCGACGGCTCGCCGGTGCTGGTCATCCTGCCGTCCGGACGCGAGGTGAAGGCCCCGGACGTTCTCTTCAGGAAGATCGAAGATACCCAAGTCGCCGAATGGCGGGAACGGTTCGGTGGGCCGGAAGCCGCGTAGGGGCTACTCGCCTCTCCGCTTCGCCACCTCGCCCGGCTTGATGTCCAGGGGCTTGGGCATGGCGGCGTTGAAGGCCGGGGTCTTGTCCAGGTCGATGGCGACCGTCCGCGTGCCTTCCCAGATCATGTGCAGGGCCACGTAGACGACCATGACAAGGCCGAGATAGCCAATCCAGCGGAAGCGGTGCAGCAGCTTGGCGATCCAGCTTGCCGCCAGGCCCGTCAGGGTGATCGAAAGCATCAGGCCGCCGATCAGCACCCAGGGGTGTTCGCGGGCCGCGCCGGCCACGGCCAGCACATTGTCCAAGGACATGGCGAGGTCCGCGAGCAGGATCTGGATCAGGGCCTGGCGCAGGGTCTTGGGCTTGGCCGCCCGCTTGGGCTCACCGCCGATCTCGACGCCGGTGGCCTCTGAGAGGGCGTCCTCGCCCTCGGCGCTTTCTTCGCGGCCCTGGGCGCGCAGGTCGCGCCACATCTTCCAGCAGACCCACAGCAGCAGGAGGCCGCCAGCCAGCAGCAGCCCTACGAGCTGCAGCAATTGCGTGGTGATCAGGGCGAAGCTGATCAGCATCACCACCGCGCCGGCCAGGCCGAGGACAATGGCCTTGCGCCGCTGCGGCGGCGGGAGCCCGGCCGCAGCCATGCCGACGGCCACGGCGTTGTCGCCAGCCAGGGCCAGATCTATCATCACCACCTGGAAGAAGGCGGCGATCGCTCCGGCAGTGAACAGTTCGGAAAGCTGCATTCCCCCTGAATGCGGCAGCCCGCGCTAGGCTGCAACCGCCGGAGCGTTACAGGTCAGCCTGCCGGCCGCGCCCGGAGCCGCCGATGGGTCCGCAGGGTCGCGCCGACCGCGCCGAAGCCCAGGATCAGCAAGGCCCAGGCCCGCGGCTCCGGGACACTGGTGTCGGTGCAGACGCGGGTGTTGCAGGCAGGGCCGGTGTGTCCGAGCTCGAACTCCGAGAAGGCGGGTGCGGTGACGGCGTCATTGGCCGAGAAGTGGAAGCCGGTGAAGTACTGTCCGTCTGGCGCGAGGAATCCGTAGAACTTGAAGCCCTCATTCGAAGGGTAGGGGCCGAGGCCGAAGCCGAACGAGTCCAGGTTCGTGTCGATCCACAAGGTCACGTCGGCGTCGCCGACAAGGTCGCCGATCTGGAACGAGAATAGGTTGTAGCCGCTGCCGCCGATGGCGACATTCATGGGTTCAAGGATGTTGTTGACCAGCGCGTTCCGGACATTGCCGTAGCCAGGATAGTGCTTTCCGAACACGCTGTTCTGGGTGCTGGTGAAGGTGAGCTGGCCCACCGTGTAAGGGTCGCCGATATAGGTGATATCGCCTTCGACATAGCTGTCGAAGTTGGTCAGCTGAGTGATGACGCCAAGGGCGTGGAACGCGACCGCGTCTTCGTACTTGGTCGGGTTGAGGTTCGCGCTGGCAGGTCCCGCGAATGCGATCACCGCCGCGCACAGGGCGGCGGCCAGGGTTGTAGTTGCGTATCGCATGGTGTGTCTCCGATCGATGTCGACCGGAAAATGCGGCTTTCACGGAACGCCGATAGGCGCGCCGGCCTTCGATTTGTTGCGTTTCGTTGCGTTCTCGCCCGGCAGGCGTAAACGGCCCCGGCTCAACCGAATTCGGATGGCTCGCCGATCCTCGGACCCCGGGACAGCGAGCTGGCGAAAGCCATGCTCAGCAGCGCCTCGCCGCCGGCGGCGAGGGCGGACGGGCCAACGTCCGGCAGGAGGCGCTTGTGGATTTCCGGCGCGATGGAGCCCTCTGGCGCCAGGGGGTCCTCTCGCACGGCGGCCTCGAAGGCGAAATCGTCTGTCGCCGCATCGCCGCTCAGAAAGCCCTTGCGCTCCATCAGCGCCGCACCGGTCACGGGCGAGCCGCCGCCCAGGCGCTGGCAGGTCAATGACAGGCCGTCCATCACGTCGGCGCGATTGCGCAACACGGCATTGAAGATCGTGAACAGGAACATGCCCGAGCGGGCATCGGCGCCGAACGAGAACAGCTGGGTCTGGGTGGGAAAGGTCCAACCCTCGAAACGCATGTCCTCGACCCCGACGCGAAAGGTCAGGAAGCCGTTGTCGGCCATCCGGATCATTACCTGATCATGGATAAACCGCCCCGGCATGCCGATGGCCGGCCGCGTCGTCCGCCAGAAGCCCTCGTAATCCTTTCCGCGCAGGGCGCTCAGGGTCTGAGCCTCGCGCAGGACAGCTTCCGGCAGCCAGCCGCCGAGCGAACCCCAGGGCGGGTGCTGTCCCGCCTCGGCCGCACCGACGCCGAGTTTGGCGGCCAGGGTGTCGAGGTCGGCCTCCCAGTCCAACAACGTGAACCCAGGGCGCCTTCCGGCCACGAGCCCCGTGAGGTTCGCGAGGTTCTGCCCTGACGGCGCCTGTCCGCCGCTGAGCCAGCGGCTGATCACCGACTTGTCGACCGCCAGCTCGGCCGCCAGCCGGCCGCGGCTCAGCGACAGCGCCTTCAACACCAGCAGCAAACGTGACGGAAAGTCGCCCACCCCAGAACCTCCCCCAGAATCACCCCGGATCGCGAGCAGGCCTCGGGCGTGACGCCTCGTAAAGGGCCACCGCCGCGGCCGCCGAGACGTTCAAACTCTCGAAGCCGCCCGGCATAGGGATGCGCGCCAGCTCGTCGCAATGCTCCGCCACCAGCCGGCGCATGCCTTCGCCCTCGGAGCCCAGCACCAGGACGACGGCCTGGCCATCCAGAACCGTGTCCAGGTCGCGTTCGCCCTCGCCGGTAAGGCCTACCGCGCGCCAACCGGCGGTGGTGAGTTCGTCCAGGGCCCGCGACAGGTTGACTACCCGGGCGGTGGGGATGCGGTCGACGGCTCCGGCTGCGGCCTTGGCCAGGGCGCCGGTGAAGCGCGGCGCGTTGCGGTCCTGCAGGATCACGCCCTTGGCGCCGAAGGCCGCCGCCGAGCGCAGGATGGCGCCGACATTCTGCGGGTCGGTCACCTGGTCGAGCATCAGGAGCACCGCGCCAGGCCTGGCTTCGAAGTCTCCCAGGTCCACGGGCTCCAGAGTGGCCCCTTTGACGGCCACGCCCTGGTGCACGGCGCCCTGCGGCAGGCGCTGGGCGATCTGCTGGTTGTCGGCCTGCTGGAGGACGGGCAGGGGGCCGAACTTCCCGCCCAGCTGCTTGATCCGCTCAGGCGTCGCCAGGATCAGGTCGGGCGCGCCGCGCAGCGGATTGGACAGCGCCGCCTCCACCGCGTGCCAGCCCCAGATCCAGTCGTCGGCGACGGCATCGGGGCGGCGGGAAAAGTGGCCCGGACGCCTGTTGTTTCGCCCTTTCCGGGCGTCGTTGCGTTCGCTGGACGAGGCCACTATAAGACGCGCTCCAAATTGGGGCCCCGGACGGGTTTCCGCCTTTGGGACCATGTGCCGGGCCGCTGTTTGGCCCTTCGCATCCCCTGGCGGAAGCCTTTTGTTCAGAGCGCCAAGCTTGGCTCCGAGCGCGCTGGGGGGAATGTCCCGAGTGGCAAAGGGGGGGGACTGTAAATCCCCTGGCGTACGCCTTCGTAGGTTCGAGTCCTACTTCCCCCACCACGCCTCGGAGCTACATAGAGAGATTACCGCGGGTGTAGCACAATGGTAGTGCAGCAGCCTTCCAAGCTGAATACGCGGGTTCGATTCCCGCCACCCGCTCCACGTTCCCCCGTCCACCTGAACAAACGCCCGTAGGATCCCATGGCCAAGGAAAAGTTCGAACGCAATAAGCCGCACTGCAACATCGGCACGATTGGTCACGTTGACCATGGCAAGACGACGTTGACGGC
>CANJLK010000017.1 GCA_947475465.1 Caulobacteraceae bacterium
CGCGCCATCATCCCGGCCAACATCAACCACACCGAGCTGGAGCCGATGATCATCGGCCGCAACTTCCTGGTGAAGATCAACGCCAACATCGGCAATTCGGCGGTGCTGAGCCACGTGTCGGACGAGGTCGACAAGATGGTCTGGTCGATCCGCTGCGGCGCGGACACGGTCATGGACCTGTCGACCGGGCGCAACATCCACAACATCCGCGACTGGATCATCCGCAATTCGTCCGTGCCGATCGGGACCGTGCCGATCTACCAGGCGCTGGAGAAGGTGAACGGCGTGGCCGAGGATCTGACCTGGGAGGTGTTCCGGGACACCCTGATCGAACAGGCGGAGCAGGGGGTGGACTACTTCACCATCCACGCCGGCGTGCGGCTGGCCTATGTTCCGCTGACCGCCAAGCGGGTGACCGGCATCGTCTCACGCGGCGGCTCGATCATGGCCAAGTGGTGCCTCAGCCACCACAAGGAGAACTTCCTCTACACGCACTTCGAAGACATCTGCGAGATCATGAAGGCGTACGACGTCTCGTTCAGCCTCGGCGATGGTCTGCGTCCCGGTTGCATCGCCGACGCCAACGACGCGGCCCAGTTCGGCGAGCTGGAGACGTTGGGGGAACTCACTCAGATCGCCTGGAAGCACAACATCCAGACCATGATCGAAGGCCCCGGCCACGTGCCGATGCACAAGATCAAGGCCAACATGGACAAGCAGCTGAAGGTCTGCGGCGAGGCGCCGTTCTATACCCTGGGCCCGCTCACCACCGACGTGGCGCCAGGCTACGACCACATCACCAGCGCCATCGGCGCGGCGATGATCGGCTGGTTCGGCACCGCCATGCTTTGCTACGTGACACCCAAGGAACACCTGGGCCTGCCCAACCGTGAGGACGTCAAGGTGGGCGTCATGACCTACAAGCTGGCCGCCCACGCCGCCGACCTGGCCAAGGGCCACCCGACCGCGAGGGCCTGGGACGACGCGATCTCCCGCGCCCGCTTCGAGTTCCGCTGGGAGGACCAGTTCAACCTCGGCATCGACCCGGAAACGGCGCGCGAATACCACGACGAGAGCCTGCCCAAGGAGGCGTTCAAGACCGCCCACTTCTGCTCCATGTGCGGCCCGAAGTTCTGCTCCATGAAGATCAGCCAGGACATCCGCGCCGACGCCGCGCGTCAGAACGACGTGGCGACCGCCGGCATGGAAGAGATGGCCGAGAAGTTCCGGGCGAGCGGCGGCGAGATCCTGGTGCCGGTGACGGCGGCGGAGTAGTCGCAAGACGGCAAGGTAGATAACCACGGAAAACACGGAATGCAGGGAATCCAAGAGGCCCGCCTTCCGTGTATGTCCGTGTTTTCCGTGGTCCAATAGCTGGCTGGCCGCTGCGCGGCGTTGGGCCGGTGGAGCCAGATGTCCGACCGTCCCACCCTCGCCCCCAATGCCGCCATCGTCGGCCGCGACCTCTCGGGCGAAGACTTCGCCGAGCGGGACCTGTCAGGGGCCGCCTTCACCGACTGCGTCTTCATCGACTTGATCGTGAGCGCCACGATTTTCGAGGGAGCCCGGTTCATCGACTGCAAGTTCACCCGTTGCCGCTTCACCCACGCCGACCTGCGCGACGCCACTTTCATCCGCTGCAACTTCGCCGATCCGGACAGCCACTCCGGAGTCCAGATCGCCTTCAGCCAGCTCGATCAGGCCCGGTTCGAGGCCTGCGACCTATCCTTCGCCGACATCGAGCGCTCAAGCCTGTGGTCTGTCACTTTCAAGGAGACGAACCTGCGCGGCGCGCGCTTCCACCGCGCGGACTTCACGCGCGTACTCAGCAGCAAGACCCAGCACACCGCGGCCGCCTTCCTGCGTTGCAACCTTGAACTCGTCGATCTTGCGGATGCGATCCTGCGCACCTGCGACCTCTCCGGCTCGTCCCTGCGGGAAGCCGACCTGACCGACGCCGATCTTACCGCGGCCGACCTCTCCGGATGCAACCTCGTCCAGGCGCTCACCGATGGTGCGAAACTCGGGAACGCCGACCTGCGCGGCGCGAACCTGGAGGGCCTGGACCTCGCGACGCTGGGATCCCGCGACGGAATGAAGATCACGCTCGCCCAGCAGCAGGACCTTCTCACGGCCATGGGTCTCGACGTCCATGCGCAATGAGCGCGATGAACGTCAGTCCACCCAATCACGCCCGATCCGGCGGGCGGCCAGGCCGAGCAGGGCCGCCGCCGCGGCATAGAATCCCAGGCCGAAGATGATCGCCATCTTCAGGCTGTCGCTCCCGTACTGCGGGCGGAGGGCGTCGGAGACCGCGCCGAAGAAGACCGAGCCGCCGCCCAGGCCCACCAGGCTGTTGACGAACAGGAAGCACGCCGAGGCGCTGGTGCGCTGGGCGGCCGGGACGAGATGCTGCACGGCGGTGATCACCGGTCCCAGCCAGAACAGGCTGAGCGCCTGGGGCAGCAGGAAGAGGACGAAGGCCGCGGCGAGGGAATGGGTGGTGAGCGCCGCCAGGAAGAGGGGCCCGGCCGCCAGAAAGGCCAGGGCCGGAGCCAGGACATAGACGCTTCTTCGGCCCTGACCGAAGCGGTCGGCCACCGCCCCGCCGGCCCAGACGCCCAGCACGCCGCCCGTCAGCACGATGGCGCCGTAGTAGAGCGCCGTGTCGTGGGTGCTCAGACCCAGAGTCCGGCCGAAATAGGAAGGCAGCCAGAAGGCCGTGCCATAGGCGAAGGTCGACGACAGGGCCGCGCCGGTGGAGATGAGCCAGAAGCTCGGCTTGCGCACCAGGGTCAGGAAGGTCCGGGTGAATCCAGGGACCTTGGCCGCCGGGTCCAGGCGGGCGCGGGGCGGCTCCTTGACCGTCAGTCTCAGCACCGGAACCAGCAACAGGCCGGCGAGACCCACGGCGAAGAAGGCGAAGCGCCAGTTGACGGCGCTGGCCACCAGTCCGCCAAACAGCACCCCCAGAGCGCTGCCGATCGGGATGCCGAAAGAATAGGCCGCAAGCGCGCGGGCCCTGGCCTTAGGCGGGAAGTATTCCGAGACCAGGGAATAGGCCGGCGCGACGCCGCCCGCCTCGCCGGCGCCCACGCCCATCCGGGCCAGGAACAGGGCCGGGTAGCCCGTGGCCAGGCCGCAGACCGCCGTGAAGCCGCTCCAGACCGCCAAGGCGATGGTCATCACCCCGCTTCGGCTCCAGCGGTCGGCCAGCCAGGCGATCGGCAGGCCGAAGCCGGTGTAGAACAGCGCGAAGGCCAGCCCGCCCAGCATGCCGAGCTGCAGGTCGGAGAGGTGGAGCTCGGCCTTGATCGCCGGCGCCAGCACGCCCAGAATCTGCCGGTCGATGAAGTTGAAGGTGTAGATCACCACCAGCACCGCCAGAACGTAGAGCCGGTAACCCCACCCCACACGCTCCGACCACGGAGTATCGGCCGCGTCAGTCATCGTCGCGCTCCCGGGCGAGATGGCGGGCGGCCTTCGAGGCCGCCCGCCCGCTGGATCAGTAGAATTTGCCGGATACCGAGACTGTCACCGTCCGTGGCGCGCCGTAGAAGGCGTCGATGGAGTTGGCGAAGGTGGCGCCCGGGAAGCTGTAGCCGCCGATCTTGTAGCGTTCGTCGCCGAGGTTCTTGCCGTGCAGGCCAACCTGGTAGCGGTCGCCCGGCGAGGTCCAGACGATGTCCAGGTCGTAGAGGGTGTAGGACGGCTGGTCGATCAGCGGCGCGGCGGTTTCGAACTGCTGGGTGAAGCTGCGGTAGGACAGCGCCGGCGTGACGGCGATCCGTCCACGGTCTTCGAAGTCGTGACTGTAGGTGGCGGAAAGCGAGGCCGTCCACTTGGGCGTGTTCTGCAGCTTGCGCTGGCTGGAGACGTCGACGATACCGGTGCCGGGAATGAAGGCCAGGTACTTGTCGAACTTGGTGTCGATATAGCTGGCCGTCGCATTGACCGTAAAGTCCGGGACGATCCGCCATGATCCTTGCGCCTCGGCGCCGCGCAGGGTGCTGGACCCGACATTGTCGACCACGCTGGCGATCGCCGTGCCGGTTACGTTCGGATACTGGGTCGTGATCTGCTGGTCGTGGTAGGCGCTGTTGAAGATGGCGGTGGCGAAGTTGAGCGTGTGATCGAGCACACTGCCCTTCAGGCCCACTTCGTAGGTCGTCACGGTTTCGGGCGCGTAGCCCTTCACGGTCGCGGGGTAAGCCAGCGCATCGCCGCGCATGTCGAACCCGCCGGATTTGAAGCCCTGGCCGTAGGAGGCGTAGGCCGTGAAATCCGGGGTGATCTTGTAGCTGGCGCTGACACGGGGCGTGAATTTCCGGAAGCTGCGCGAGTTCGTATAGTTGGTGTTCGGGTTGCCCAGCTTGATGGCCGCGGCATTGCCGAAGGCCGGGCTGCGGCTGCCCAGGTATTGCTGGCGCACCACCTGGCCGGTCTTGTCGTCGTCGGTGTAGCGGCCGCCAACTGACAGCTGGAACTGGTCGGTGACGTCGTAACTGGCGTCGGCGTAGATCGAGCTGCTCTTGGTCTGGACGTAGCCGCCGTCGAAGATCGTGAAGCCGGTTGTCGGCGAGCCGTTCAGAAGCACCGTGTCGAAGGCGCCGGAGGCGGTGGCGTCCATGTAGAAGACGCCCGCCACTCCATGCAGCTTGTCGACGTTGAACAGCATCTGCAGTTCCTGGGTGAACTGGTGGTCGCGGTACTTGGCCGGGATATCCAGGAACGGCTGCGGGGTCTCATCGAAGTCGATCTGACCGTTGGTGTAGCCTGAGCGGAAGGCGGTGATCGACTTGAAGGTGAAGGCCGGGCTCATCTCCCACTGACCGAGCAGCGAGCCGCCTTCGGCCACCACCTTGTTCTTGTCGCCGGCGCCGGCGAGCGTGTCATAGACATTCGGCAGGACGCCGTAGGTAACCCCCGAGGTGGTGGTGTAGGTCGCTTCGCGGTGACCATGCTTGGCGTTTGAATCATCCTGCACCCGGTCCAGCGAGAGGCGGAAGAACAGGTCGGCCCGGGGTGTCCATTCGGCGCTGCCGCGCAGGGCGAGCACGTCCTTGTTGTAGTGGTCGTTGTGCGTGTTGAGGTTCGTGCCATAGCCGTCGTGGTCGTATTTCGCTACGGCGCCGGAAATCCCGAAGGTGGAGCCGATCGGCAGCTTGAAGGCGGCGATCTCGTCGTGCTCTCCGTACGAGCCGAACTGGCCCTTGAGGTCGAGTTCCGGGCGGTCGCCAATACGGGCGGTGACATACTTGATCGCGCCGCCGATGGTGTTGCGGCCGTAAAGCGTGCCCTGCGGCCCGCGCAGCACCTCGATCCGCTGGACGTCGAACACATCCAGGACCGCAGCCTGCGGGCGGGCGATATAGACGTCGTCGAGGTAAAGCCCGACGCCGGGGTCGAAGCCCCACAATGGATCCTGCTGGCCGACGCCGCGGATGAAGGCGATGAGGGTGGAGTTGGAGCCACGCGCCGCCTGGACGGTCAGGGAAGGCGTGGTCTTCTGCAGGTCGGTGATGTCGCGCACGCCGGTGCGCTCCATGGCGGCGGCCGTATAGGCGCTGACCGCGATCGGCACGTCCTTGAGGGTTTCTTCCCGGCGACGGGCGGTGACCACCAATTCCTCGACGCTGGCGGCCTGCTGCTGGGCGGGCACGGTAGTCTGGGCCAGGACGGCGGCTGGCGACAGTGAGGCGGCGCAGGCGCCGACGAACAACAGGGTCTTCAGATTCAGGCTCATGGTTTCCTCCCGATGCACGGGCGACGTCGGCGCCGTCCGCCTCCGCGCGGTGGCGGATTTGCCCGGACTTAAGGGCGGGAGCCTCACCGGAGGGAAGGCCTTTTTTCATCATCGGCTGAAATTACATCAGCGGATGATGAATTTTACGCCGAGGCTTGCATCGGCGCCACAGAATCCCGATTTTTCAGGGGTTTACGTCGCGGAAAGCGACGTAACGGAAGGCTGGCTTTCCACGAGCGCGCAGAATCCTGCCGCGCAATAACCGGTGAGCCGGTGGCGAATCGCCTCCAGGTCGCTTGACCGGCAGGCGCCCTCGGACAGCAGGTCGATGCGCCCCGTTTCGGACACGCACAGCATCATGGCGCCCGTCAGGAATTGATAGCCCCAGTATAGCTCCTGTTCGCGCGCCTGCGGCATGGCCAGCCCCAGGACGTCGATCAGCCGGTGCACGACGGGATCGAAGAAGCGGGTCATGGTCACGCCGCCCCAGGCCGGGGTGTTGTTCACCTGGGCGACCAGGGCGAAGTAGCTCTTCCAGCCAGGTCCGCCGGTCAGCGAGATGTCGATCATGGGATCGATGAACGCCGCGATCGCGCCCATGGGTGTCAGCGCGCCCGCGTTGTCGCGCTCATAGGCGTCGAGGGAGGCCAGCCGCGCGGCGTTGAGGATTTCGGCCCGCCGGGCGAACACGGCGTCGAACAGTCCCCGCTTGGTGCCGAAGTAGTAGTGGACCAGAGCCACATCGACGCCAGCCTCAACCGCAACCTGGCGGGTCGTGACGCCGTGGAAGCCGTGCTGGGCGAACAGGTGCTCGGCCCCGTCGAGGATGATTTCCTTGTAGTTGACCTTGTCGTCGGAACGCGACGGCCGCCCCCGCCCAGCGATCTTGCGAGATGCGGGGGGCTTCCTCGCCCGGGTCTCAGCACTTGCGTCCATGGGCGCGCAAGCTGACCCAAGTGCCGCGATCTTCCAAGTCCTTCCCCGCAGGGCAGCGGTTTCGGGCGATCAGTCCCGCTGCTGGACCTTGCCGCCGACGGGCGCCCAGACCCGCACGGCGACCGCCACGGTGACCGAGCCCAGGACAGCCACGGCCGCGCCGGCCCACTGCACAGGCGTCATGCCCAGCGAAGCATAGTGACCGGCCAGCCCGCTGCAGCCGAACACCAGCCCGGCCGAGGCGTAGTCGGCGATTTCCCTGGCGGTGATCATGGTGGTCCGGTTCCCTCAATGACAAATTCGAACGGCTCGATCTGTCACGGAGGAGGTTAGCGAAACCCTGCGCGATGCTGCGATGCGGCATTGGGGCGCAGCGGTCTGAGGAAGGACCCATCACCGCACCTCGACGGCCAGCCGCGGAGTAGACGTCCCGCCCGCGCCCGCCTATCTGGCGATCCCCACCCGGAGGAGAGCGGCATGACCATTCCATCGACCATTCCGGCCATCCGTCCAGGCGCAACGGCTGTGATCACCGGCGCGGCCAGCGGCATCGGACTGGCCGCGGCCTGCGCCTTCGCCCGGTCTGGTCTCAAGGTGGTCCTCTCCGATCTGCCGGGCGAGGCGCTCGACGCCGCCCGCGCCAAGGTCGCGGCCCTGGCCTCGAGGCCGGAGGCGGTGATGGCGGTGGCCGCCGACGTCTCCGTCTACGCCGAGGTAGATCATGTGCGGGGCGAGACCATCCGCGTTTTCGGCCCGCCCTCGGTCCTGATGAACAACGCCGGCGTCAGCCTCAATCCGGGCGGCGTGGCCCGCGAGCTCGGCATCTGGATCCGCCAGATCGACGTCAACTTCTGGGGGATCGCCCACGGCCTGCACGCCTTCCAGGCGGACATGGTGGAGGCCGGCGGCCCGGCCCTGATCGTCAACACCGGCTCCAAGCAGGGCATCACCACCCCGCCCGGCAACGCCGCCTACAATGTCTCGAAGGCGGCGGTGAAGGTGCTGACCGAGCAACTGGCCCACGAACTGCGCAACATACCGGGATGTCAGGTCAGCGCCCATCTGCTGGTGCCGGGGGCCACCTACACCGGCATGAGCCGCCGTCAGCCCGAGAAGCCGGCGGGGTCGTGGACAGCTGAGCAGGTGGTGGATTTCATGTTCGAGCGGCTGGCGGCGGGGGATTTCTACATCCTGTGCCCCGACAACGACGTCGATCGCGCCACCGACAACAAGCGGATCGCCTGGGCCGCCCAGGACCTCACCCAGAACCGCCCGGCGCTGTCGCGCTGGCATCCGGAGTGGAAGGCCCGCTTCGACGCCTATATGGCGGCGGAATAGTCCCGGCCTCCGGCGCGGCGCGGCGTGGGTTTCAGGCCCCAGAGCGGACGCATCCAGCCGATCCTGCGGACCCCTTCGTAGATCGCCAGGCTGCCGCCGAAGGTCACCGCCACAAGGCTCGCCACCTCCAGCGCAGCGGGCAGGCGGGCGGGCCTGATCAGCCAGACGGCGGCCACGAGCACGGTCTGGTGGGCCAGGTAGCAGGGAAAGACAGCCTGGTTCAGATAGCTCAGCAGCGGCGTCGAGGCGCGACGCAGATGGCGGCTGCCGAACCCCAGGATGGCGACCATCACGGCCCATTGGTCGATGGCGAAGACGGTGTTGCGCGGAATTTCATGGAAGGCGCCGCCGCCGGGATGCGCCGACTGCCACATGGCCAGGGGCAGAGCCAGACAGGCCACGGAAAATGCGGTCCATCGGTAGCGCTCCAGGCCCTGCCAGACTGCCTCGCGCCTGGCGAGGAGGAAGCCGAACAGGAAGGCTGCCAGCGACTGGGCATGGCCATACCAGTCGCCGATGAGCTGGTTGGTCAGGCCGAAGTAGTAGAAGAGCCAGCACCGGGCCACGATCAGCCAGACCGCCGGTATGACCAGCAGCCGCCAGCCGCCCAGGGATCGCTCGAGCCAGGCTTCCAGCGCCTGCGTCCAACCCGGCCGCAGCAGAAGCGGGATCGCCACCGAGGTGTAGGCGCAGATGTAGACCAGGAACCACAGATGGTTGACGGGCGTCCCGTCCCTCAGCCCCGCCAGGCTGAACTCCTGGCGCCACCAGCCGACCAGACCGCCCGACCAGAACCCCTTGTCCATCGCCTCGATCCACGACTGGATCGGCACCAGAACAAGGATCCCGAAGATCAGGGACGGTCCCAGCCTGGCCAGCCGTCCGCACACGACCGCGCCGGCCGTCCTGCTGGCCGACATAAACCGAAGCGCCGCGCCAGACACCAGGAACAGCAGCGTCAGCCGCCAGGGTTGGGTGACCAGGATCGCCTGGCGCATCAAGTCGAAGGTGTGGGTGGAGCGGATGTGCCAGTCGAAGGGGCTGTAGACCAGGCCCACGTGGTAGAGGATCAGCAGCCCAAAGGCGCTGACCCGAATCCAGTCCAGGTCGGCCCGCCGCCCAGGCTGTCGGACCGCCCCGTCGGCAAGGGCGCCGGCCTGGTCTTGGGCGGGAACGTCGCCGCGCGAGAGCCCGCGCGGCCAGGTCGACAGGCTCATGGGTCCTCCGGGCACGGGCGACACAGACCGCAAGCCGCGCCCGCGCGCAACCCGGAACACGCCCTTCCGACGCTAACGCAGCCGGTGGTCGAAAATGTGGCTCTTTCCAGATGCGGCTGGAGGTTGAGGCCGCCCCGTCGCATGGGCGGCCCCTTGTCTTGGTCGGACAATCGGCCTCAGGCGGCTAGGGCCGCTTGGCGGCGTCGGGTGCGCGCCAGGGCGCCCAGACCGCCGAAGCCCAGCATCATCAGGCCCCAGGTCGCCGGTTCGGGAACTCCGGCGGCCAAGCTCGTGAAGGACAAGGTGCCGGCGTAGGAACCGTTCATTCCGTTGACGCCCGAGACGACGAGGGTCTGAGGTCCGGCGGTGACCGACTGGTTTAGAAGATAGCGGGACTCGAAATCCCCGGTGGAGGCGATCTGGAAATTGACGCCGTTGAAGGTGACGGCGCTGAAATCGACGTTGTTGTTCTCATTGGAATTGAAGATTGAACTGATCGTCCAGGCCACTAGGCCCGTCGGCAAGGTGAAGTTGTAGATGTCCGTGAACGCTCCGGTTGGGAGTGTGGTGCTGCCGTACATGCCTGTAAACGAGCCGTCGGTGGCAGGTGGAGTGACGATCAGCGTACCAGCGCTTGCGGCGGCGCTTGTAAGCAGAATGGCGGCGATGGATGCCGCAAGTACGATGCGTTTCATAAATTGTTAGCCTTCCAGGAGATGTCCCCGCGGCGCCTAACAAGGCTGGAGCTGGTTTGTTCCGGTTCTCGGCCAAATGAATGGCCTCGCGACAAGAAAGGAGCCGCCCCTTGCGGGAGCGGCCCTTAGCCCTAACGGGAAGTCGGTTACTGCAGGGGTTTGGTTGTGTCCGTCGCGGGCGGATTAACTGCAGTGGTGTCGGGTGCGCTCATCGGGGGCGTGGCAATGACCGGCGCGGGGGCCGATTCGACTGTCGTGGGCGGCGGGGCGACCTGGACTGGCGTCGGAGCCGGGTTCGCCATGGCCGGCGCTGTAGCCGAACCGGAGTAGGGCTGGGGCCCGCCAGGCAGGGTGGCGCTGGCGTTCACGCCGGCGTCGCCGACGCTTCGGGCGGCCGGCGGACGGGCCCGGACCGGCGCCCGGTCAGCCGAACTGACATGGGTGGTGGTCTGGGTCGTTGTCGCGGCGGGGGTTTCGACGGTCGTCGCCACGGCCTGCGGCGCGGCCGGCTCATTGCTGGCCACGGCCACAGGGGCGGTGGTGGTCGTGGTGACCGACTGCCCGGGGGTCAGCTGGGCGACGCCCTGCTGGTGAGGCTGGCTGGCGTACCACCCCGCGGCGGCCAGACCGCCGAGGGCCAGGATGCCGGCGGCGATCGCCAGGGGCGCGGCGCTCGTCTTGCGCGCGCTGCGGCTGGTGGCGTAGGGCGGCGCCGCGGCGAAGGCCGGCTCAGCGCCGAGAGCCTGGGCGGTGTCGCTTCGGTCCATGCGTTCGGCAGCCGGCTCCGTTGCGATGACGCGGGCCTCAGGGGCGGTGGTTGTTTGGCGTGAGCTGCCGACACCGCGGCGTTTGCGCCCGCGTTCCCACGATTGGATCGGGGCGAACATGGGGCTGTCCGTGGTAGTGTTGATCGGCGTAAAATCGTTGACGGCCATTTTCTGGTCCCTCCAGGAAAGTCGCTAGGCTGACCAAACGGCGGGTGAGACAGCAGGTTCCGAGATGGCAAGCCCGAAGGCTGGCCCCTGCGTGGCCAGCTGACTGGGGCAATGGGAACGATTATCTTCTGAATACGCCGAAATATATGAGAATTCAGAGAGGTGACTTAATCAGTTGAAGTCCGTTGCTTCAGATCATGGCCTGTTTCTGGCCCGGATCGCCACCGAATGACCTTATTCCAGCATCGCAAATGCACAGGGTGCGGCCATGGCTGCGCTTGACGCTCAGGGCGCACCGCCGCCAACTCACTACAAGGTTCGGAGGGGTATATGCGGCTCAAGGCCAAGCTCCAGCGAGAGTGGCGTTTCCTGCGCGGGCTAAACCGCACGCTGGCCCGGGTGAAGTCGATCGCCCCACAGTCTGCGAACCTGGTGTGCGACGATCTGCAGGCGGCCGTGGAAACCTGGCGCGACCGGCCGGCCATGACGTTCGAGGGCCGGACCCTGACCTATGGCGAGCTTGACGCCGCCGCCAACCGCTTCGCGCACTGGGGGCGGGGGCTGAACCTGCGCAAGGGCCAGACGGTGGCGCTCTTCATGCCCAACCGCATGGAATATTTCGCCGTCTGGTACGGGCTGTCGAAGATCGGGGTGGTGACCGCCCTGATCAACAGCCAACTCACCGGCCAGGCCCTCGCCCACTGCCTGAACGCCTCGGGCGCGGCCCATCTCATCGTCGACAGCGAGACCTCACCCACCTTCGAGGCGGCGCGTGAGCGGCTCGAGCGGCCCATGCAGCAATGGGTGCTGGGGCCGGCCCACGGCGACCAACGCGACCTGGTCCAGGCGCTGAAGAGCTGCAGCCAGCTGCCGCCGGACAAGAG
The DNA here is from genome assembly GCA_947475465.1 of Caulobacteraceae bacterium. Lineage (GTDB taxonomy): Bacteria > Pseudomonadota > Alphaproteobacteria > Caulobacterales > Caulobacteraceae > Phenylobacterium. Next base: position 11,752 of record CANJLK010000017.1, read on the forward strand.
CGCCCGTGAGGACATGACGGCCCGCGACACGGCGCTACTGATCTTCACCTCCGGCACCACGGGCCTGCCCAAGGCCGCGCGCATCACCCATGTCCGCGCCCAGCTCTACATGCGCGGCTTCGCGGGCTCGACCGGCGCCAAGCCCGCCGACCGCATCTATGTCACCTTGCCGCTCTACCACGCCACGGGCGGCCTCTGCGCCATGGGCGCGGCGCTCCTGAACGGCGCCTCCGTGGTCCTGCGCCGGCGGTTCTCGGCCCACCACTTTTGGCCGGAGATCGTCGAGGAAGGCTGCACGATGTTCGTCTATATCGGCGAGCTCTGCCGCTACCTGGTGAACCAGCCGCCCGGGACCGACGACACCCGCCACAAGATCCGCCTGGCTTTCGGCAACGGCCTGCGGCCGGACATCTGGCGCGAGCTCAAGACACGCTTCCGAATCCCCGAGGTTCTGGAGTTCTACGGCGCCACGGAAGGCAATGTGTCGATGTTCAACTTCGATGGCCGGGAAGGCGCCATCGGCCGGGTGCCGAAGTACCTGCGCAAGAAGTTCAATATCCGGCTGATCCAGTTCGACGTCGAGAGCGAGGCGCCGATCCGTGGAACCGATGGCCTGTGCATCGCCGCGGGCGTGGGCCAGATCGGCGAATGCATCGGTCAGATCGGCGGCGACGCGCGGTCGGAATACACGGGCTATGCCGACAAGGCCGCCTCGGAAAAGAAGATCCTGCGCGATGTCTTCGAGAGGGGGGATGCCTGGTTCGCAACCGGCGACCTGATGAAGACGGACGCGGACGGCTATTTCTATTTCGTCGACCGGATCGGCGACACCTTCCGCTGGAAAGGGGAGAACGTCTCGACGAACGAGGTCGCCGAGCGGCTGTTGGCGGCGCCCGGCGTGCTGGAGGCCAACATATACGGTGTCGAGGTGGACGGGGCGGACGGCCGCGCGGGGATGGCAGGCCTGGTGACGGGGCCGGAGTTCGAGCTGGCCACGTTCAGCGAGACGGTGCGGCGCGAGCTTCCGTCCTACGCTCAGCCGTTGTTCGTGCGGATCCTGCCCGCCCTGGAGACCACCGGCACCTTCAAGCCGCGCAAGATGGACCTGATCGCGGACGGCTACGACCCGGCGCGGATCAAGGGCCCGTTGTATTTCCACGACGCCAAGAAGGGCTACGTGAAGCTGACCAAGGGCCTGTTCGAGAAGATCACCGCGGGGACCGTCAAGGTCTAGGCCGGGCCGGCGCCGGCCAGCGGCATGCGGATGTGGCAGCGCACGCCGGCGGGATCGTAGTCGAGCCGCGCCGCGCCGCCCAGCTGGCCAAGGCTCCGCTCGATGAGGCGCGAGCCGAAGCCCCGGCGGCTGGGCGGCGTGACCGGCGGCCCGCCGCGCTCGCGCCAGTCGATGGCGAGCGCGCCGTCGGGCTCCAGGCCCCAGGTGACCTCGACCACCCCGGCGCCGCTGGACAGCGCCCCATGCTTGGCCGCGTTGGTGGCCAGTTCGTGGAAGAGCATACCCAGCGCCAGGGTCTCCGCGGACGACAGCGCGACCGGCGGGCCCTCGAGGCTGTATCGCTCGGCGCCATAGGGCCGGAACTCCTGCTGGGCCACATCGCGCAGGGGCGCGCTGCGCCAGCTGGTTGCGGTGAGCAGGTCGTGGGTCGCCGACAGCGCCATCAGCCGGGCCTCGAAGTCGCGGCGGAAGTGGGTGGGGTCGGCGTTGGTCCGCAGGGTCTGGTCGGCGATGGCCTGGACGGTCGCCAGCGTGTTCTTGACCCGGTGGTTCAGCTCATCCAGCAGCAGCTTCTGCTGGCGGTCGCCGATGACCCGGGCGGTGACGTCGCTGCCCTCGACGAAGACTCCGGCGACCTGGCCGTCGGGCCCGTCGATCGGCTGGTAGATGAAGTCGACGAAGCGCTCCTCGGGCGGGCCGTCCGGAGTCCGTTGCAGGGAAAGGCCGACGGCCTCGCCGATGAACGGTTTTCGCTCGGCCATCACCCCCTGGAGCAGTTCGATGAAGCCCTGGTCGCGGACCTCGGGCAGGGCGTCGGCGAGGGGGCGGCCGATCACCGGCCGGTGGCCGATCAGCTGCTGATAGGCGTTGTTGGCGAGCGCGAAGGTCAGGTCCGGCCCGGTCAGCACGGCCATGAAACCTGGGGCCTGCATGAACATGTCCCGCAGCCCGCGCATCTCGGCGGCCAGGAAGTCGTTGACCTCGGTGATCTGCTGGGCGCGCTGGAACAGGTCGCTCTCGCCTCTGGCCGGCGCGCCGGCTTCGGGCCCGTAGGCGATGGTCTTGAGCTGCTGAAGCTCGGTCACGTCCACGGCGTTCTGCGCGACATAGGCCACGCGGCCCTGGGCGTCGAACAGGGGCAGGTGCACGCAGGACCAGTGCTTCATCATAAAGCCCCCGCCGGGCCTGGGGATCGGATAGGTCACCAGCGGCAGGGTCTCGGCCACGCCCGTCACGGCCACGCGGCGCAGGGATTCCTCGATCTGCCGGCCGCCCTCGCCGGTGGGCGGGAAGGCCTCGAAGACATTGCGGCCGATGAAGTTCTCCAGCGGCTGTTCCACCGAGGCGCAATAGGCCGCGTTGGCGTCGACGTAGTTCATGTCCAGGTCGAGGATCATGTACTGGCCGGGCATGGCCCGGAACAACTGCTCGAAATCCGGCGCGGCGGCCGGGCGCGTCCCGGCGGGCGGGGTCACGTGGTTGTCGGCCCTATCGTGCAAGCACAAGTCTCCCCCGGTCGCCAAAGGCAACGCTTGACGTCATCCGCTGTTCCCCGATCCGGCCTGCCGCCCCTCGCCGAACCGCCTTATATAGACGCCATGCTCGAGTCACCGCCTTCTCCTGCGACAGAGGCTCCGCGCCTGAAGGGCGCCGCCCTGATCGCCGACGAGGTCAAGCGCCTGCCGGACCGGCCGGGCGTGTACCGGATGATCGGGGACGACGCCGAGGTGCTCTATGTGGGCAAGGCCCGCTCGCTGAAGAAGCGCGTCATCCAGTACGCCCAAGGCCGCTTTCACACCCAGCGCATCGCGCTGATGGTCGACCTGACGCGCTCGATGGAGTTCGTCACCACCCGCACCGAGACCGACGCCCTGCTGCTCGAGATCAACCTGATCAAGAGCCTGAAGCCGCGCTTCAACGTCCTTTTGCGCGACGACAAGTCCTTCCCTGAGATCGTCATCCGCCGCGAGCACGCCGCGCCGCAGCTTCGCAAGCACCGCGGCGCTCACACCATCAAGGGCGACTACTTCGGCCCCTTCGCCTCGGCGTGGGCGGTCAACCGGACCCTGAACACTCTGCAGAAGGCGTTCCTGCTCAGGTCCTGCTCCGACAGCGTCTATGAGAGCCGCACCCGGCCCTGCATGCTGCACCAGATCCGCCGCTGCTCGGCGCCCTGCACCGGCCTGGTCAGCCTCGAGGACTACAACGGACTGGTCGACCAGGCTGGGGCCTTCCTGCGCGGCAAGTCGCGGGCGGTGGTGAAGACCATGTCCGACGAGATGCAGGCGGCCAGCGACGAGATGGAGTTCGAGCGCGCCGCGCGGCTGCGCGATCGCATCCGGGCGCTCGCCTCGATCAGCCAGGAACAGCAGATCAACCCGGAGACGGTGGACGAGGCCGACGTCTTCGCGCTCCACGCCGAAGGCGGCCAAGCCTGCGTGCAGGTGTTCTTCTTCCGCGCCGGCCAGAACTGGGGCAACCGCGCCTATTTCCCGCGCGTCGACAAGAGCGACGAGGATCCGGAGATCATGGCCGCCTTCCTGGGCCAGTTCTACGACGACAAGCCGATCCCCAAGCTGATCCTGGTGAATGTCGAGCCGGCCGAGACCGAGCTTCTGGCCGAGGCCTTCGCCCTGAAGGGCGGCCGCAAGGTCGAGATCGCCCTGCCAAGGCGCGGCGAGAAATGCCAGCTGGTCGACCACGCGCTTACCAATGCGCGCGAGGCCCTGGGCCGGAAGATGGCCGAGAGCAGCGCCCAGTCGAAGCTGCTGGCCGGTGTCTGCGAGGCCTTTGGCCTGGAGGCGCCGCCCGAGCGGATCGAGGTCTACGACAACTCCCACATCATGGGGACCAATGCGGTGGGCGGCATGATCGTCGCCGGCCCCGAGGGCTTCCAGAAGAGCCAGTACCGCAAGTTCAACATCAAGGGGACGGACCTCACCCCCGGCGACGACTTCGGCATGATGAAGGAGGTGCTGAAGCGCCGCTTCGCGCGGCTGATAAAGGACGAGGAAGCCGGCGACCTGGACGGCGCCTTCAAACGCCCGGACCTTATCCTGATCGACGGTGGCCAGGGCCAGATCAGCGCGGTGCTGGAGGTGATGGCCGACCTGGGCGTCGACGACATCGCCGTGGTCGGCGTCGCCAAGGGGCCGGATCGCGACGCGGGCCTCGAGCGGTTCTTCATCCCCGGCAAGCCCTACTTCATGCTCGAGCCGAAGAGCCCGGTTCTCTATTATCTGCAGCGGCTGCGCGACGAGGCCCACCGCTTCGCTATCGGCACCCACCGCGCCAAGCGGTCCGCGGCGGCGCTGAAGAACCCCCTGGACGAGATCGACGGCGTGGGGCCGGGGCGGAAACGGGCGCTGCTGCACGCGTTCGGCTCAGCGCGGGGGGTGAGCCGGGCGAGCGTGGACGATCTGCTGAAGGTGGACGGGGTTTCCGCGCCGCTGGCGGAGCGAATCTATGGGTTTTTTCGCAAATCCTGACCGCGCCCGGCGACATCTGGCCGATGGCGCTCGCCCCGTCCGCGAAAGCGCGGTAGCGATCATTGAACACTGGCTTTCCTACGGAGATCTCGATGTCTGAGCGCAAGCCCATCGGCCTCACCGACGACGACATGAGGTTCGTCCGGCGGATGCTGCTCGTCGCCGTCAGCGGAGACACCAGCGGGCTGAGCGAGGACGATGCGTCGCACGCGGCCCGCCTGATCCACCGGCTGGGTCGTCTGGGACCAGACGAAGACTGAGCACGCGCGAGGCGTGGAGCCGTGGGCCGCCCGGGTCGGCGGCGGCACGCAACGCGCCAGGCGCAGCGCAGGTGCGTGGGGCGTCGGCGGATGATCTGCTGAAGGTGGATGGGGTGTCCGCGTCGCTGGCCGAACGCATCTACGCGACTTCCGCAAATCCTGACCCGGCCTGGATCCGCGACCATGAAATATGAAATCTCCGGCACGGTCATGCAGACCGTCTCCATCGATCTCAATCCAGGCGAGGCGGTCTATAGCCAGACCCACGCCATGGCCTGGATGACCGACGCCGTCGCCATGGACACCCACACCGGCGGTGGACTGTTCGCCGGCCTGAAACGGGCGATGAGCGGAGGCAGCCTGTTCGTCACCACCTATTCGGCCGCCGGCCGGACGGGCCACATCGCCTTTGCGCCGCGATTTCCGGGCAAGATCCTGCCGGTGAGGCTGGCGCCGGGTGAGTCGCTGATCTGCCGCAAGGAGACGTTCCTCTGCGCCGAGACGTCCGTGACACTTGAGATCGCCCTGCAGCAGCGCCTGGGCGCAGGCTTCTTCGCCGGCGAGGGTTTCATTCTTCAGCGCGTGACCGGCCCGGGCACGGTGTTCCTCGACCTTTCCGGTGAGGTCATTGAGAAGACGCTCGCGCCCGGCGAGCACCTGCTGGTTCATGCCGGTCACATCGGGATTCAGGATCCGAGCGTCACCACCGACATCCAGATGGTCCGCGGCTTCCGCAATGTGCTGTTCGGGGGCGAGGGCCTGTTCCTGGCCACTCTCACCGGGCCCGGACGGATCTGGTTGCAGTCCATGCCGATCCTCAACCTGGCTGAGGAGATCGCCCGCCACATGCCGGGCGAGAGCCGCGGGCGCAGCGGGAACATTGCGCCGGCGGTTGGCGGGGCGGCGGTGATCGGTGGAATACTGGGCGGCATTCTGGGCAACGACTAGCCATCGCCTGCGCCACCGGCGGTGGCGCGGCCGCATTGCACCCTCGCCGGCTCAGGGGACGTCACCTGAGCCGGATGGAGAGGTCTGTCGTCTTCAGGCTCAGCCGGGACGATCCCGACGATCGGCTAGGGCGCCGGCCGGTCGCTCTGCTTGCAGCGGCAAAGGCCGATCTGGTGCAGCTCGATGATGTTGCCGACGGGGTCGTGCATGAAGAGCTGCTTCAGGTTGGGGGCGCCCACGCCTTCGAGGGCGTAATAGTCGACGCCCTGGCGCTTCAGCTCATCTTCGGCCTCCAGGATATCGGCCACGGCGAAGGCAAGGTGGTTCTCGGCGGGGTCCTTGCCCGGGCCCTGGCTGAACGGCGAGGGGCCGTCCTTGCCGAACATGTGGACCTGCACGTCCTGCTTGCCCACGTCCATGAAGTAGCCCCGCAGACCCGGGATCGCGCCGCGCCCCTTGTCCTCGGTCAGGTTGAGGACCTGGCTGTAGTAGTCGCGCATGGGATCGGCTTCCGCGGTGCGGCAGACCAGACCCACGTGATGCAGTTCGAGAATCTCAACGGCCATTTTCAGAGCTCCCGGATCGGTTGGCTGCCATCCCAGCCCTTGTGCGCATCGGCGATCATGCCGAAGAGGCCGGTGACGTCCTCGCTGGCCTCGACGACTTCGATGAACATGCCCATGGTCTTCAGCGCGTCAACGAAGATGAAGCGGGTGGTGCCGAACAGGCCGTCCAGGGCGATCTCGAAACCGGCGTCCTGATAGGCCTTCACCGTCGCATCCATGTCGGTGGTCAGCATCGCCATGTGGTGGAAGCCTTCCTTCCCGGCCGGATAGAGGTCGCGATAGACGCTGGGGCCGCTGTCGTGCTGCTGGATCAGTTCGATCTGGGCGCCGCCCGCCTGGCCGAGCGCGATGCTGATCTGGGTGTCGGCCGCCGCCCCGCGGTACTTGATCTTCAGGTTGTCGGGCTTGCGCAGGATGAAGAAGGGGCCTGCGCCCACCGTGTCGGTCCACCGCTTCGCCGCCTCATCGACGTCGTTGACGATGAAGCCATGCTGGACGACCGTGCCGGCGCCCGGGAAATTCAACATCTGTTTCCACCCTGTCTTTGTTGTTATCCGGCGAACTTAGCCGGGTTTGAATTGTCGGACAAATGCCGGAACGGGGGGCCGGCGTGGGGGGCGGGCCCAGGGACGATGACGGGGCGGTTTCCCGGCAACCGCGCAAACGGCTAAGCTCACCAAGGAACGATGCGCCGCCCGGCGCGCTGGATTGAGCGATGAAATCCCTGCCCAATATCCTGACCGCTTCGCGCCTGGTGCTGGCGCTGTTCATGTTCGTGGCGCTGGCCGCCGCGGCAGGGGCCGTGCCGGGGCTCTCCAATCACCTGACCCAGGACACCCAGTTCGCCCTGCAGCGCTGGGCGATCTATGCCTTCGTGGTGGCGGCGGTGACCGACTTCTTCGACGGCTGGCTGGCCCGCAAGCTGGACGCGGTCAGCGTCTGGGGCGCGATCCTCGATCCCATCGGTGACAAGGTTCTGGTCTGCGGGGCGATCCTGGCGCTGATGGCGCTGGGCGGCGCACAGCCGATGGTGCTGTTGCCGGGCGGGCTGATCCTGTTCCGCGAATTCACCGTAAGCGCGCTGCGCGAGGTAGGCGCCGGCCGGGGCGTGAAGCTGCCGGTCACCCTGCTGGCCAAGTGGAAGACGACGCTGCAGCTGCTGGCGCTGACCATGGAACTGGTGGTCGGCGCCTGGGGCGCCTTTCCCCTGCTGCCGCAGGATCCGGCGTTCGAGGGCCCGGCGGCTGTCGCCGCCCATGCGATGCTCTGGCTGGCGACCGTGGTTACCCTGATCACCGGCGCCCAGTACTGGGAACAGACCCGCAAGGCGCTGGCCGCCTGAATTGACGCCGGGCGGGGCGGGAATGGTAGGTAGGGCCCTGGCTCAACCGATAGCGCGTGGCCCATGTCCCTGACCCTCTACTATCATCCGCTGTCGTCCTTCTGCTGGAAGGCGCTGATCGGGCTCTATGAGGCCGACGTCGCCTTCACGCCGCGGGTGGTGAACCTGGGCGACCCGGCCGAGCGGGCGGCGTTCCAGGCGGTGTGGCCGCTGGCCAAGTTCCCGGTGCTGCGCGACGAGGCGGCGGGCCGGACGATCCCGGAATCCAGCATCATCATCGACTACCTGGCGCAGACGCAGGCTGGCGCGGCGTCCCTCATCCCGGCCGATCCCGACCGCGCCCTGCAGGCGCACCTGATCGACCGGCTGATCGACAGCTACATCCACCTGCCGTTCCAGCAGATCGTCGGCGAGCGGCTGCGGCCGGAGGGCGGCAAGGACGCGTTCGGCGTGGCGCAGAACCGGGCTCTGATCGCCCAGGGCTACGACCTGATCGGGCCGATGATCGAGGGGCCCTGGGCGCTTGGGGAGGGCTTCACCTTGGCGGATTGCGCGGCGCTCCCAGCCCTCTACTACGCCGACTATGCGGTCCCGCTGGCCGGCCATCCGGCGCTGTCGGCCTATCTGGAGCGCCTGAAGGCCCGGCCCAGCGTGGCGCGGGTATTGGCGCAGGCGGAGCCCTTCTTCCAGTACTTCCCGCTGAAGGACGGCTGAGGGGCTGGGCAGGGCGCGCCGTCAGCTTAAGGCGGGCCAGATCCGGTCCGTCCCGACAGACCCTTGCCGCAGCGGCGCCACATGATTGCCGTGGAACGTGGGTACCTGGCGGGAAGTAAGGCTTGCCCGGGACCCACATGACTGACAATCGCGACCGACAGTTCAGACGCTTGCTGGCGGCCATCGACGCGCGGCTGCTTGAGGCCATGACCTCCACGGAGGACCTGCCCGACGAGGCCCTGCGCGAGATCGCCATGCTGGAGACGGCGAGGTCCGCGGTGGTCAGGGTGATGAGCCAGCCCGACCTGGAGCAGCGCCGCGCCCGGGTGGCCTAGGCCTTCGGAGCCTTGCCGAGCTGCTCCTCGCGCCAGCCCTTTTCTTGTTCGATCATCTCGTCCGGGACCACGCCCGCGAAGTCTTCCGGCTCGAAATAGGGCCGCACTTCCAGCGTGTCGCCATCCTGCATCGGGGCGCGGCTGGCCCAGGCGATCGCGTCGTCCAGGTCCTTGACGTTCCAGATCCAGTATCCTCCGATCAGCTCCTTGGTTTCGGCGAAGGGACCGTCGACGACGGTCGCCTTCCCGCCCATGAAGTTGAGCCGCTTGCCGAAGCGGCTGGCCTTCAGACCCCCGCCGTCGACCATCACGCCGGCGGCGATCAGTTCGTCGTTGTACTTGCCCATCTCGATGAACATCGACGGGTCGTCCGGCAGGACGCCGGTTTCGGACTGTGGGGTGGCTTTCACGACGACCAGGACGCGCATCGGATATCTCCTGTCAGGTTCGAGGCCGGCCAATTTGCCGTGGCCCTTGGCCGAAACGACGAACCGCCCCTGAGCGGTCCGACAAATCGCCCTGGATTTTTTTGGTTCAGGCCGGCGGGGGCAGGGTGAAGAAAGGCGCGGGCGTCAGGAACCGGGTCTCCTGTTTGAGCACCCAGCCGCCACCCACGATGACGGCCACATATTCCATCCATTCCGGATCGGCATAGAGCGCCGCGCGCCGCCGGGCCCGGTCGTCCAGGCTGTCGTAGGCCCAAAGATGCACCACCTGGTTCAGTTCTCCGGTCTCTGTGGAGTAGTATCCCAGCATGTGACCCAGAACCCGCTTCTGCGCCGCGAGCCCTTTTTCCGCATAGGCCGCGAAGTACTTGCCCGTGGCGCCCAGGGCCAGGGTGTAGGTGCGCATCTCGACGATCATCTTCGCAAGCTCTCCGGTTCAGCGTTCCGTCAGCTTGACGGCCTGACCGCCGTGCAAGGGGCAAGGCGGCGTTCTAATTCTGCGTGTCGCGCCGCCGGGCGAGCCTTTTCAGGCATCGTCCAGCGCGAGCGCCGGGTAGTCGACGTAGCCTTCGGGGCCGGGCGTATAGAATGTCTCGAAATTCCACGCATTCAACGGCGCGCCGGTGCGAAGCCGCTCCACCAGGTCCGGATTGGAGATGAACAGCTTGCCGAAGCCGACCGCATCTGCCTCGCCCGAGGCGATCGCCGCCTGGGCTGAGTCCAGATCGTAGCCTTCGTTGACGATGTAGGCACCGCCGAATTCGGCCTTGAGCGCCGGTCCCAGGCTGTCCTTGCCGCGATACTCGCGGGCCATCAGGAAGGCGATTTTCCGCTCGCGCATGGCCTTGGCCACATATCCGAATGTCGCCGGCAGGTCCGAGTCGCCCATGTCATGCGAGTCCGCGCGCGGAGCGAGGTGCAAACCCACCCGGTCGGCTCCGAACACTGATATGGCCGCGTCGACCACCTCGAGCATCAGACGGGCGCGGTTCTCGATCGATCCGCCATAGGCGTCGGTCCGCTTGTTGGTCTTGTCCTGCAGGAATTGATCAAGCAGGTAGCCGTTGGCGCCATGAACCTCGACGCCGTCAAAGCCGGCGCGCTTGGCGTTCTCCGCACCCTTGCGATAGGCCTCGATGACCTCGGCGATCTCCTCAAGCGTCAGGGCGCGCGGCGTCGTGTAGGCCCGCTTCGGCCGCAGCAGGCTGACCGTGCCGGCCGGCGTGACAGCGCTGGGCGCCACCGGGGCCGCGCCATTCAGGAAGTGCGGGTCGGATATCCGCCCCACGTGCCACAGTTGCAGGAAGATCAGTCCGCCGGCCTGATGCACGGCTTGGGTGCTCAGCTTCCAGCCATCCACTTGGGCGTCGGACCAGATTCCGGGCGTCTCGGCGTAACCGACCCCCATGGGCGTCACTGCCGTCGCCTCGGTCAGGATCAGGCCGGCGCCCGCCCGCTGCGAATAGTACTGTGCGCCCAGTTCACCGGCGATCCGTTCGGGCCCGGACCGCTGGCGGGTCAGGGGCGACATGATGATGCGGTTTTTCAGCGTGAACGCGCCAATCTGGACGGGATCGAACAACGTCGGCATCGGCAGGTCCTTGCAAATCGTGGCGGAGAAGTTGGGTTTCGGGGGCGCGGGCGCATCCCGATCGTAACTGTACAATGATTCAGAAAATGCCCGCCCTCAACCCCTAGCTCATGGGATTTGCGGGCGGCGCGGGATCGGGCGGCAGGGGAATGAACTCGGCGTCATCGGCGTCGGGCAGCTTCATGCGGCCGGCCCGCCAGTCGGCCTTGGCCTGTTCGATCCGCTCCTTCGATGACGATACGAAGTTCCACTCGATGAAGCGCTCGCCCACCGGCTCGCCGCCCAAAAGCATGACGGTGGCCTGGGTCACCGCGGTGAACAGCACCGGTTGTCCGGCGGCGAAGACCAGCATCTGGCCCTCGTGGAACTGGCGGCCGTCGACCTCGACCAGGCCTTGCGCCACATAGGCCGCCCGTTCCGAATATTCCGCCTGCATCTGCGCCTGGGCGCCGGGCTGCAGGGTCCAGTGGACATAGAACATGGGCGAGTGGGTCTTCACCGGGCTCTCCGCCCCGAAGGCCTTGCCGACGATGAGGCGCGCCGAGAGGCCGCCGAATTCGAAGCTGGGCAGGTCCTTCGCCTCATGGTGGAAGAAGGCCGGTTCGGTCTCTTCGGCCTCGACGGGCAGGGCGACCCAGGTCTGGATTCCGTTCATCCGCCCGCCATGCGCCCTCAGGCCCTCGAAGCGCTCGGAGTGGGTGATGCCCCGACCCGCCGTCATCCAGTTGACCTCGCCGGGACGGATGACCGTTTCAGACCCCACGCTGTCGCGATGGGTCATTTCGCCCTCGTACAGGTAGGAGACGGTGGAAAGGCCGATATGCGGGTGCGGCCTGACGTCGACGTTGCGGGGGAAGCCCGCGGTGAAATCCTTCGGCCCCATGTGGTCGAAGAAGACGAAGGGCCCGACCATCCGGCGCCCTGCGAAGGGCAGCACCCGCCCGACCTCGAACCCGCCGAGGTCCTTGCGCCGCTGGTCGATGACGAGGTCGATCATGTCCTCACCCTAACGTCCTTTCCCGCGCAGCGGGAGAGGGCGGCGGGACAAGATCCTCCCCCAAAGGGCGGAGGTATCGCTTGGAGCGCAGCAACAAGAGACGGAGGGGGCATGTGAGTGCATCCGGATTCCCCCTCCGTCACGCCTTGCTTCGCGCGGCGCGCCACCTCCCCCTGAGGGGGAGGATCTGGGCGTTAGCTTTGCGAGCTCACATATTGGCTGATGAGGCCGAGCGGCGCAGCGGTGGTGTTCTTCACCGAGCGGATGACGATGCGGCTCTCGATATTGGAGACCAGGCCAAGGGACAGCAGCCGGTCGCGCAGGAAAGTGTCGAAGGCGTGCATGTCGCGGGTGACGATCCGCAGTTCATAGTCCGCCGAGCCCGTTACGGTGGCGCACTGCACCACCTCCGACAGTCGGGTGATGGCGGTCTCGAAAGCGTCGAGGTTGTCCTTGGTCGGCAGGCTGAGCTTGACGGTGCAATAGACCTCGAAGCCCAGGCCCAGCTTCTCGCGGTCCAAGATGGTCACCCGGCGCTGAATGACGCCGGCATCCTCCAGCCGCTTGATGCGCCGCCAGCAGGGGCTTGAGGAGAGACCGACCCGCTCGGCGACATCGGCGACGGACAGGCCGGCGTCGTGCTGGATCAGATCCAGGATCTTAGCATCGACGGCGTCGAGCACCTCAGACACGATTTCATCCCCCTTTGCCATCATCACGCGTTGTCCTTGCCCCGGAACCGCTAGGGCGGGGCACGCTTTTGGCAAGCAATTGCGGCGTTCTTATATGATCTTCTAAGGCGCAGGGTAGGGGCCGAAAGGAAGAAAATTGCGATGCGGCACGCTGAAGTGACGCTCGACGACAAATTTCTGCTCACCGAGGGCCGCGTGTTCATCACCGGCGTGCAAGCCCTGCTGCGCGTCTTGATCGACCAGCACCGGCTGGACGCAGCCGCCGGGCTCCACACGGCCGGCTTCGTTTCCGGCTACCGCGGCTCGCCCTTGGGCGGGCTCGATCAGCAGGCAGGTCGGGCGAGGAAATTCCTCTCCGCGGCCGATGTGATCTTCAAGGAAGGTGTCAACGAGGACCTGGCCGCAACGGCGGTCTGGGGCAGCCAGCAGGCCAACCTGTTCCCCGGCGCCAAGTTCGATGGCGTCTTCGGCATGTGGTACGGCAAGGCGCCGGGCGTCGACCGCACCGGCGACGTCTTCAAGCACGCCAATTTCGCCGGCGTGATGCCCAAAGGCGGCGTCCTGGCGGTGGCCGGCGACGACCACAACTGCAAGTCCTCCACTCTGCCGTCGCAGTCGGAATACGCCTTCCAGGACTTCGAGATGCCGGTGCTGTCGCCGGCCGACGTGCAGGAGGTGCTGGACTACGGACTGCTGGGCTACGCCATGAGCCGCTATTCCGGCCTGTGGGTCGGGCTGATCGCGCTGGCCGACACCATGGATTCCGGCGTCACCATCGACGTGGACCTGGCCCGCCACAGGTTCGTCACGCCCGAGAACTTCCGCGTGCCCGCCGGCGGGCTGGGCATTCGGGTCAAGGACCAGCCGCTCGACAAGGAGCGGCGCCTTCGCACCCAGAAGATTCCCGCCGCGCTCGCCTTCGCGCGCGCCAACCGGATCGACCGGGTGATGTTGGGCTCCTCGCGCCCCAGGCTGGGCATCGTCTGTCAGGGCCAGGCCTACAAGGACGTCATCGAGGCGTTCGCGGCGATGGGGATCACCTCGGCCCAGGCCGCCGATCTGGGCGTCGCGATCTACAAGGTCGGCATGCCCTGGCCCCTGGAGCCACAGGGGATCCGCGCCTTCGCCGCCGGCCTCGAGACCATGATGGTGATCGAGCACAAGCGCCCGCTGATCGAGACCCAGGCGCGCGCGGCGCTCTACGATCTTCCGGCCCACGCCCGGCCGAAGATTGTCGGCAAGGTGGATGAGCACGGCCACCCCCTGCTCTCCGAGATCGGTTCGCTCTCCGTGGCCGAGGTGGCGCTCGCCATCGCCGACCGCCTGCCGCCCGGCCCGCACATGGACCGGGTCCACGACTACCTGGCCCGCGTCAGCGCCGCGTCCGTGGCGGCCGTCACGCTTTCCTCTGACCAGCAGAGGAAGCCGTTCTTCTGCTCCGGCTGCCCGCACAATTCCTCCACGCGGGTGCCGGAAGGCTCACGGGCGCTGGCCGGCATCGGCTGCCACTACATGGCCAGCTTCAACGACCCCAATACCGACCTGAACAGCCACATGGGCGGCGAGGGCCTGTCGTGGATGGGCGCCAGCCCCTTCACCACCGAGAGCCACGTCTTCGTCAACCTGGGCGACGGGACCTACAACCACTCCGGCTCGCTGGCGGTGCGGGCCAGCGTCGCCAACAAGTCGAACCTGACCTACAAGCTGCTATTCAACGACGCCGTGGCCATGACGGGGGGGCAAGCGGCCGAGAGCGGCTTCTCGCCGGCCCAGATCACCCGCCAGCTGGCCGCCGAGGGCGTCCAGAAGATCGTCATCGTCGCCGCCGAACCCGAGCGCTACGATCAGGTGGCCGACCTGGCGCCCGGTGTCACGGTTCGTCCCCGCTCGGAGCTGATGACGGTCCAGGAGGAACTGCGCGCAACTCCGGGCGTGACGGTCCTTCTCTACGACCAGGTCTGCGCCACCGAGAAGCGCCGCCGCCGCAAGCGCGGGACCATGGACGCCGCGCCCAAGCGGGTGATGATCAATCCGCTGGTCTGCGAGGGCTGCGGCGACTGCTCGAAGACCTCCAACTGCGTGTCGGTCGAGCCGCTGAACACGGAATTTGGCCGCAAGCGCAAGATCAACCAGTCGACCTGCAACCAGGACTACACCTGCCTGGAAGGCTTCTGTCCGTCCTTTGTGACCCTGGAGGGCGCCAGCAACCCGCACCGTGAGGCCATGCCGGCGCTGACCGCGGATTCCACGCCTTTGCCGCAGTTCGAGACCCTGGAAGGGGTCCGCAACATCGTCTTCACCGGCGTCGGCGGAACCGGCGTCACCACCGTCGCCTCGATCCTGGCCATGGCCGCCCATGTGGACGGCCGCGCCGCCAGCGTGGTCGACATGACGGGCCTAGCCCAGAAGGGCGGGGCGGTGTTCAGCCATGTGCGGATCGGCGAGACCGAGACCACAACGGTCGGCGGCCGCGTGCCCGCCGCCAGCGCCAATGTCCTGATCGCCTGCGACCTGCTGGTGGGGGCGGGCGCGGATGCGCTCTCGCTCTACGCCAAGGACCGCACCGTGGCGCTCGGCAACGCCGACTTCGCCCCCACCGCCGACTTCGTCACCGACCGCGACGTCCGTTTCGACGGCGACGAACAGGGCCGGCGGATCGCCGCGGCGGTGAAGTCATACGACGCCATGCCGGCCCAGAACCTGGCGGTGGAGAATCTCGGCGACGCGATCTACGCCAACATGATCATGCTGGGCTTCGCCTGGCAGAAGGGGGTGATTCCGGTCTCCAGCCGCGCGCTCTACCGGGCCATCCGGCTGAACGGGGTCGATGCCGAGACAAACCTCCAGGCCTTCGAACTGGGCCGCAAGGCCGCCCACGATCCGGCTGCTCGCGGCAAGCGGGAGGATGACGTCCCGACCCCGGAGACCATGCCCCTGGACGAGCTGATCGCCCACCGCGCCCGCGAACTGACGGCCTATCAGAACGAGGCCTACGCCAAGCGCTATCTCGATCTGGTGAAACGGGTCGCCGAGGCCGAGCACCCGCTGCACTCCGAGGCCCTGACTCGCGCCGCTGCGGTCAACCTCTATAAGCTTATGGCCTACAAGGACGAGTACGAGGTCGCCCGGCTCTATACGGACGGCCGCTTCCAGGCCTACCGCAACGAGACCTTCAGGGGCGGCAAGACCAAGGTCTGGCTTGCCCCGCCGCTGATCGCCCGAAAGGGCGCCGACGGCCGGCCTAAGAAGATCGCCTTCGGCGGCTGGATGCTCGACGCCGCCTTCCCCGTGCTGGCCAGGCTGAAGGGCCTGCGCGGCACGGCGCTGGACCTCTTCGGCTACACGGAGGAGCGGAAGGTCGAGCGGCGCCTGATCGCGGACTATGAAGCGGGCCTGGCGAAGATCGTCTCAGGCCTCTCGGCGGAGCGCCTGGAGACCGCCGTCTGCATCGCCGCTATACCGCAGAAGATCCGGGGATACGGCCATGTGAAGGAAGCCTCGCTCGGCCCGGCAAAGGCCGAGGAGAAGGCGCTCTGGGGCCGGTGGGAGAAGGCAGCGGAAACCGCGCTCGTTCCCGCCGAGGTCTGACCCCTCACTCGTCGTCCCCTGGCTTGTCCCGGGGATTCAGAAGCCCGCACGTCGCAGGAAAATCCCTGCAATCGACGCTTCTGTATGGCCGCGACATGCCCGGCCTTGACGATCAGCAGAAGAGAGGCGCGGCCCATCAGAGGGAACCGCTGCCGTTGCCTCCGCATTACCGCGACCGTCGCCACGTCGCGACACACCCGTCGCGCCGAAAGGGCCGTCCCATGCTAGGCATTATCGCTATCGTTCTCGTGGTCTTGTGGCTGCTGGGCTTCTTCGCCTTCCACGTCACCGCGGGCGCCATCCACATCATCCTGGTGATCGCGCTGGTGCTGATCGTCCTTCACCTCCTGCAGGGCCGCAGGGGGCTCTGACCGCGTTGGCGGCTAATAGAACTGGGAGAGGGTGACCGTCTTCGCGAAGTCGCCGCCTCGTGCGTCGTCCTCGCGGATGAAGATATAGAGCCTTCCACCGTCGACCCAGTTCATCTTCAGCTCATCATCGGAGTCGATCTGAAGCAGCAACCGCCACGTCGTCGCCGCCCGCTCTATGGCGGGATCAGTTTGAGCGCGATAGTTTGGCGGATCCAGGCCGCGGGCAAGATGTTCACATTCAAGCGGCATCCGCGCCGGCTGTATCTCTGACGGATATCCCCCGATCCGATGTTCCGGTGCGTCCCGCGGGACTGGCCGCCGCTCGATTTCCGCGAAGGGCGCCCAGGCCGCCTCGTCGGGGTCGTCGGCGATCTCCCGCGGATCCACATTCAACCAGTCGAGACTGGGCAATGACTGCGCCGGCAAGAAGGAGAGGAAACGCTCTGGATAGGGGACTCGCGGTTGGAACCTTTCCCTCGCGCTGGGTTCATCTGTGTAGATGAGTTTCACCAAATCGGCGCAGCCCTGCCGTTCGCCGTCGTAGAAGGCATGAATCCTTCCGGCGGCGGGCAGCCAGGACGGACCGCCCGCCGTCCGGATCTCCGCGAGGTCAATCAGAGCCAGGAACTCGCGCGGCCGTTTCTCTCCCATAGGCCAGTCCGCACCGGCCGGTAGGTCAGACGTTCCGCCCAGCCTCGAAGCGCCGGGCGTCGTCGCGGGCGCCAACCACAAGGTCGGCAGCACCATGTCTTTCATTCGGCTTCGCACCAGCGCGGCGTATGAAGAAGCGCCCGCAGCCAGCGCCTTCTCTCGACCTTTCGCCGCCCACGTCTGGCGCTCCGCCCGTCGTTCGCCCACGCCTCGAGCGAAAGAAGCGCCCAGGATCAACACCAGGAACAGGAAACCCGCCAGCCCACTCATATGTCCCCCGACCTTTCACGGAAGCCTATACAGCGAGGGTCAGCGCGTCAAGAACGAAACAAGAACACTTCCGGAAACGCGCCCGGACCTCCGCAAATCCCCTTACGTAATCGCCCCGAATGGCGCCGGCTGTGTTCGGTGATTAGGTTCTCCCCATGTTGAGAGCCGCGGCCTTTCTGCAGAAATCCCTCGAGGCCGAACTGGCTGCGCAGACCGCTGCGTCGTGGGAACGCCGGGCCCACTACGAGGCGCTCGCCGTCGCCTGGCGGCGGATGGCCGAGACGGCCTATCAGGACAATCTCCCGGCGCAACGCCTCGCTGCCTAGGCCTGGTTCACGCCGCGCGGCCGGCGACCTATATGTCTCCTGAGCCTCAGGGAGACCGCCGCCGTGACCAAGCCCATGAAGATCGATTTTGTCTCGGACGTCTCGTGCCCCTGGTGCGTGATCGGCCTGGGTGCGCTGGAACAGGCGCTGGCGAAGGTCGGCGACCTGATCGAGGCCGACATCCATTTCCAGCCCTTCGAGCTCAACCCCGACATGCCCCCCGAGGGCGAGAACATCGGCGAGCACATCGCCAAGAAGTACGGCCGCACGCCGGAGGAGTCGTCCGGCACCCGCGAGATGATCCGCGCGCGCGCCGCCGAGGTGGGCTTCACCATGGCCACCACCAGGGACAGCCGCATCTACAACACCTTCGACGCCCATCGCCTGCTGCACTGGGCGGGGATCGAGGGTCGTCAGGCCGAACTGAAGCATGCGCTGTTCGAGGCCTATTTCACGAAGCAGCAGGACCCCAGCGACCGCGAAACCCTGATCGCCACGGCCGCCTCGGCGGGCCTGGACGCGGGCGCGGCGGGCGAAGTCCTGGACAGTTTCCGCTACGCCGGCGAGGTGCGCGCCGACGAGCGAAAGTGGCGGGAGGCCGGGATCAACGCCGTCCCCGCCGTGGTCATCAACGACAGGTACCTGATCTCCGGCGGCCAGCCGGCCGATACCTTCGAACAGGCGCTTCGCACCATCGCCGCGGAGGCGTAGGGGCCGCCTCGGAAACTGGGCCATGCCAGAGCCGGTCGTCATCGCGGCCTACGATCCGGCGTGGCCGCCGCAGTTCGACCTGATCCGCGCGGGTCTCGCCCGCGCCATGGGCGATGCCGCCATCGACATCCACCACGTCGGCAGCACGGCGGTCGCCGGCCTCGCCGCCAAGCCCATCCTCGATATCGACCTGGTCATCGCAAGCGCGTCGGCCATGCCTGAGGCCATCGCGCGCCTCGCCGCTGCTGGCTATGCCTACGAGGGCGAGAGGGGTGTCGCCGGCCGCCACGCCTTTGGCCAGCCCATCGGCCTGCCGCGGCACCACCTTTACGTCTGCGCTCAGGACAACCGCGAACTCGCCCGCCACCTTACGTTCCGCGACGCCTTGCGGGCCGATCCGAGCCTTCGCGACCGGTACGCCGCCCTGAAGCAGCAGCTGGCGGCGCGCTTCGGAATTGACCGAGAAGGCTACGCTATGGCGAAGACCGAATTCGTGGAGCGTGTCCTGAAAGGCAGCGTCGACGACTGAGCGTCAGCTCATCCCGCCGCCACCGCCGCGTCCAGCCGGTGCTTCGCCGCCACCAGCTGGTCGGCGGGCAGGGGCCCCTGCTTCGCCGTCGCGACGTTGGCGGCCAGGTGGTCGGGGTTGGCGGTGCCGACGATGGTGGTGGTCATGCCCGGGTGGCTGAGGGTGAAGCGCAGCATGAACTCCTGGCGGGTCAGGCCGTCCAGGATGTCGTCCAGCCCGGCCGCGTTCCAAAGGTCGAGGCGTCCGGCGAAGTTCGCCCGGCCCCGCTCGGGGATGCGGTTCAAGACCGCTTCGCCGCCGCTGGCGATGCCCTTGGAGACGCCGCCCCGGATCAGGGTGCCCGCGCCGGACGCCGCAGCCGCGCTGATCGCCGCCTCGTTGTCGCGCTCCAGGGCGGAATAGGGGATCTGGAAGACGTCGAAGACGCCCCAGGCGATCTGGTCGGCCAGGTGCGGCGGGGTGCCGGACATGCCGATGAAGCGCACCTTGCCCTCTTTCTGCAGGGTCCGCAGCTCCTCGACGGAGTCGTTGGCCTCCAGCTCGGCGCGGCTCGGGCTGATGTGGAACTGCACCACGTCGATGCGGTCGGTCTTCATGCGGCGCAGGCTCTGTTCGACGCCGGCCCGGACATTGGCCCGCGTGAAGACGTGGGCCGCGTGGGCCGGGACCTCTTCGCCATCGGCGCTGACCGGGCAGCCGCATTTGCTGGTCAGGATGAATTCGTCGCGGCGCGCGGAGATGTGGCGGCCGATCATCTCCTCTGAGGGGCCGTAGTCGGGCGAGGTGTCGATGAGGTTGATGCCGGAATCGAGCACAGCATTGAGGATGACTCCGGCCTGGTCGTCGGTGACCTCGCGCCCGACGCCGCCCGCCCGGTTGCCGCGCAGCTCCATGGCCCCGTAGGCCAGCTTGGTGACGGTGAGGCCCGTGCGGCCGAGGACGGATGTGGGAAGGTCGGTCATGGCGAGGCTCCTGAGGTCGGCGGCGCGGGCGTGCGTCTTCTGGCACGGGCGGCGTGCGGGCCGCAAAGGCCAAGTCATCGCCCGGTTTCCAATCGCGCGCTTCCACGTTAGCCCTGGGCGATGGCCGAGTTCGATTTCGATGCTGTGGTGATAGGGGCGGGCGCCGTGGGGCTCGCCTGCGGCTATGCGCTCAGCCGGCGGGGCCTGTCCGTCGCGGTGCTGGAGGCGGAGGCGCACATCGGCCAGGGCGTCTCCTCGCGCAATTCCGAGGTGATCCATGGCGGGCTCTACTACGCCAGCGGTTCGCTGAAGGCGCGGCTGTGCGTCACCGGCCGGCGCCTGCTCTACAGCTTCCTCGAGAAGCATCACGTCAGCTACGACCGCTGCGGCAAGCTGGTGGTGGCGACCTCGGAGAGCGAATTGCCCCAGCTGGAGGCGATTCGGGTCCAGGCCCTGGCCAATGACGTGGAAGGCATCGCCGAGATGACGCGGGCCCAGGCGCTGGCGTGGGAGCCGGAGCTCAACTGCGTGGCGGCGCTGCACTCCCCGCAGAGCGGGGTCTTCGCCAGCCACGACTACATGCTCGCCCTGCAGGGCGAGATCGAGGCGGCGGGCGGCGCGGTGGTGCTGTCGACGCCGTTCGAAGGGGCGACCCCGCTGGACGGCGGCGGCTTTGCCGTGCGGGCGGGCGGCGCCGAGCCCGCCAGCCTGACCTGCCGCCAGCTGGTGACCGCGCCCGGCCTGTCGGCTCAGGCCGTGGCCGCGTCCATCGAGGGCTTTCCGCCCGCTGAAATTCCCAAGGGCCACTACGGAAAGGGCATGTATTTCCGGCTGACCGGCAAGGCGCCGTTCAGGCGGCTAATCTACCCGCCGCCGATCCACGGGGCGCTGGGCACCCACTACCGCCGCGACCTGGGCGGCCAGGCGGTGTTCGGGCCGGACCTCACCTATGTCGAGACCCTGGACTACAGCGTCGATCCCTCGGCCGAGGCCGGCTTCGTGCAATATATCCGCAAGTTCTGGCCCGGCCTGCCGGACGGGGCGCTGGGCCCCGACTACGCCGGCATCCGTCCCAAGCTGCACGGGCCGGACGAGCCGCAGCCCGACTTCCGCATCGATGGGCCCGGCCGCCACGGGTTGGATGGCCTGGTGGCCCTGTTCGGCATTGAAAGCCCGGGCCTGACTTCGTCGCTGGCGATCGGCGAAGAGGTGGCGGGAATGCTGGGCTTCTAGACTGGGGCCCCCAGGATCGTCGCCAGCGCCTCGGCGGGCGATGCGCCCTCAAGGTGAATCCGCGACCAGACGGCGAAGAACAGCAGCGGCCAGCGCACGCCCTCACCGCCGGCGCGGAAGCGGTCGGCCACGTCCGGGCGGATGTTGCGCAGGGCCGCGATGTCGGTCAGGCGCCGGGCGATATCCTCGGCGCGCGGCGCGATCCAGGCCTCCACCGGCACGGTGAAGCCCTGCTTGCGCGCCCAGGGCTCGGCGGCGGGGCAGGCGCGCTCCAGCCACTTGCGAAGCAACCACTTGCCGTAGCGCCCGCGCACCTTGTCCCGATCGGCCAGCAGGAAGGCGAATTTGGCGACCTCTGGGTCCAGGAACGGCGTACGGCCCTCCAGCCCGTGGGCCATGAGGCAGCGGTCGAGCTTGAGCAGCAGGTCGTTGGGCAGCCAGGTGGCGACATCGGCCCACTGGGCCTGTTGCAGGGGGCTGAGCGTGGCCGGCGCCTTGGCCTCGGCGCGCCAGCGCGCGAGGATCGCCGGATCCTCCTGCCGGGGCTCTGCGGGGCGCCCGGCAAGCCAGGCGGGCCTGAGCGCGCGGCGATAGCGGCCATAGCCGCCGAACAGCTCGTCGCCGCCCTCTCCGGTCAGGACGACGGTCAGCGTCCCCTTGGCCGCCTCGGCCAGCTTGTAGGTGGGCAGCGTCGCATAGTCGGCCGTGGGATCGTCCAGCGCCCAGGCGACCTGCGGCAGGATCCGCCAGAAGTCGGCCTCGCCGAAGCTGGTCTCCCGCCAGTCGAGGTTCAGCGCTCGGGCGACGCGCTCGGCCTGGGCCCGCTCGTCCTTGGCGCCCGGCGCGTCGAAACCGCAGGTGAAGGCGGTCACCGGCCGGGTGTTCAGGCGCGCCATGACGGTGGCGATCGCCGCTGAGTCGATCCCTCCGGACAGGAACAGACCATAGGGCACGTCGGCGCGCTGGTGCACCTTGACGCTGTCTCCAAGGACCGCGTCCAGCTTGTCGAGCAATCGGTTGCCGGAACCTTCGACGCCGCCAAAGCTCGGGAGCGGAAGCTTGCGTTGGCCCGACACGATCCGCCCGTCGCGCACCTCGACCACTTCGCCGGGCGCAAGTCGGCGCAGACCCTGGAACACCGTGCGGGCGCCAAGGGTGTAGTTGAAAGCCAGGAGCTCGCGCGCCGCGTCTTCGTCCAGGCAGCGCTGCATCAGCCCGGCCGCGAAGAAGGCCCGGGGCTCGGAGGCGAAGGCCAGGCCGCCGGCGTGCTCCATGATGTAAAGCGGCTTGATGCCGAACGGGTCGCGCGCCAGCCAGGCGCGGCCGTCGCCGCCGATCAGGCAAAGGGCGTACATCCCCCGAAGCCTGGCGAACGCCTTGCTGCCCTCGCGCGCATAGAGGTGGAGCAGGGGCTCGAAGTCCGAGCCGGTCGCCAGGGCGCCCTCCAGCCCGTGGTCCGCGGCCAGTTCGACGTAATTGTAGATCTCGCCGTTGCCGATCACCGTGCCGCCGGCCGCGTGCAGCGGCTGCCAGCCGCCCTCCAGGTCGATGATCGAGAGCCGCGCGTGGGCCAGCTGGGCCCCCGGCATCTCTTCAACCCGCACCCCGTTGGGCCCGCGATGGCGCAGGGCCTCGATCATGGCGCTGGCGCGCGGATCGGCGCCGGCCAGCTGCCCCGCGATGCCGCACATCTAGATCGCCCCGTAGTCGGCGAAGAGGGTCTTCCACTGGGCCACCACGGCGGTTTCGGAGAATTCCGCCTGCACGCGGCCTAGGCCGCGTTCCGCCAACCGCGCGCCCAGCGCCCGGTCGTCCAGCATCCGCCGCACGCCGGCCGCCAGGGCGTCCGGGTCGTCGATGGGGACCAGAAGGCCGTCGCGGTCGTCCTCGATCAGGGCCTTCGGCCCCTGGCTCGCCGCGGCCACCACGGGCAGGCCGTGCGCCCAGGCCTGGATCACGACATTGCCCAGCGGCTCGTAGCGCGACGGGAAGACGCAGACGTCCGCCGTCCGGTAGAGGGCCGAGGGATCGGTCCGCCAGCCCAGGAAACGCACCCGGCCCTCGACGCCGAGGGCCTGGGCCATGCCCTTCAGCTTGGCTTCCAGGGGTCCGACGCCCGCGATCCAAAGATAGGCGCCCGGAATCTCGGCGAGCGCCTGCAGCGCGACGTCGTGGGCCTTGGATTCGTGGAGGCGGCCCATGGCCAGCAGCAGCGGGGCGCCTTGCGGCGTGTCGAGGCTGGCGCGGTCGACGGGCGCAGCGGCGGGTGGCGCGGCCGCGAAGTTAGGTATGCAGCGCACCCGCCCGGCCGGCCAGCCCTGGGCTACGATCCACTCGGCGATGTCCTCGGTGTTGGCCACCAGTTCATCGAAGTCGCGGTAATATTTGAGGTTGTAGTAGCCGCCAAGCCGCCCGATCCGCGCCCAGGGTCCCTTCGGCGTGTGGCGCGCGGCGCGGTTCATCCAGGCCAGCGCCAGCTTCGTCCCATGCACCTTGGCGTAGCCCGCCACGGCGGTCCTTGTCAGGATGTCGATGGGTCCGCCGAACGGCAGCACCTTGAAGGGCACGCCGGCGACCTTCAGGCGGGCCTGGCGGCCGGCGTGGGCGCGGATCGCAGCGGCTTCGTCCACCCCGGCGCGCGCCAGCGCGGCCACCAGGTCCACGAAGTAGGTCTCCGCCCCGCCGTCGCCGGCCGTTCCCAAGAGGTGAAGCACGCTCATCTGCGCTCCAACCCTACTCGGTCAAGCCGTCGCGCCCAAGCCGCTTGAAGCGGTCAATTCGAAACCCTATAACCCGCGCCTCGCGCGGCGACCCCGGGGCTGGGTAGCTCAGATGGTTAGAGCGGTGGATTCATAACCCACAGGTCGGCGGTTCGATCCCGCCCCCAGCTACCAGGGTCGCGCGCGAGTTTTCCCTTCCAGACGGCGAAGGCTCCGATCAGCGCGGCGTATAGGCCCTGGGCGCCGGTCCAAGGGCGACGGGCCCCAGCGTCGTCTGGCCCGCCTGGAAGACCAGGTTGGCCCGCGCCAGGTCGCCTTGGCCCTGGCGGGCGGCGACCACCAGGCCGGCGGCCTGGGCGGTCTCCGCCGTCATGATCCCAATCTCGCCCATGGCCGAGAGCGCGCGCGGAGCCTGGCGCAAGGTCACATCCAGCGCCCCCGACAAGCGACCGTCGGTTCCGGCGGCCAGGGTTCCGGAATTGACGGCGATCTGTGCGTCACCGGCGACGACGCCGGCCTTGCGCACCGTCATCCTGCCGCCCGCCGCCGACCATCGGCGCACCGCGTCGGTCCAATCGGAGCCGGAAAAGGCGCTCATCTTGGACAGGGTCGAATTCCACTCGAAGGTGATGGGCTTGTCGCCGGCCACGCGGGCGAACAGGCCCGATGGCGTGGCCTTGCCGCCCGCCATCGTGGCGAAGACCCCGCCCTCGTCGTCCGGCCCCGCTCGAAGGTGGAACTCCACCCGGCTGGCGGCGGCCAGGGCGAAGGGGAGCGCGCCGGCCTGGGGCTGGAAGGCAAGCTTCACACCCTCGAACGACAGGCTGGGCGGGCGGGCCTGCGGATGCGACAGGCTGGCGCGGATCAGGTCGCCGGTGACGTTCACCGGACCGCCGAGCGGCCGCACGAAGGTCAGGCCCCGGGTTGCGGCGATCAGCCACTGCGTGGGGGCGTAGGCGTAGGCTTCCGCCTCGACCCGCGGCGCGCGCAGCGCCCAGCCGGACGGCTCGCTAAGGCTCACCTCGGTCAGGGTGACGTCCAGGCGGAACGGATAGCCGCCGATGGCCCGGTCTTTCCAGGCCAGCCGGTAGCCGGCGCGCGCCCAGGCCTCGGCGGCGGTGTCCATGCGCCTTTCGACCTGGCCGCGTGTCCAGACCCACACCGCGCTCCACGCCACCGCCGCCACCAGCAGCAGCAGGAACGGGGCGTACAGACCCCAGCGGTTGGGTTTGCGGGCGGGCGTGGGATCGGGCAGAGACATGGCTTGCTTATAGCGGCGGGGCGGGATGACGCACGAGCCCAGTAGAGTCCAGGAACGGTGGGTCTTCGGCTACGGGTCGCTGATGTGGCGGCCGGGGTTCGCCTTCGCCGAGCGGGCCCCCGCCACCCTGGCCGGCCGCCGGCGGGCCTTCTGTATCTATTCCGTCCACCACCGGGGCACCTACGACCGGCCTGGCCTGGTGCTGGGGCTGGCGCCGGGCGGCGCGACCCGGGGCGTGGCCTACAGGGTGGCCGAGGCCGACTGGCCGGAGGTCTACGCCTATCTGCTGGAGCGCGAGCAGCCCACGGAGACCTACATCGAGGCCAGCCGGGCTGTTCGCCTGGCCGACGGACGGCGCGTCGAGAGCCTGGTCTTCCTGTCGGACGTGCATCACCCCCAGTGGGCCGGCGCGCTCAGCCTGGAGCGGCAGGCCCAGCTGATCGCCGGCGCGAAGGGCCTCTCCGGGCGCAACGTCGACTACCTGCGCGATCTGGTGGAGCACCTGCGGGCCGAGGCGGTGCGCGACCGCGCAATGGAGCTGCTGCTGGGGTTGGTGGAGGCGCTGGAGACCGCGGCCTCTTCAGAGCGGCAATAGGGCCATGGAGGCGGTTTCGATCCGCTCCTGAAGGATGCGCATGAATTCGGCGCGCTTCAAGCCGGGTGGGATCGGCTCGAGATATTCAAAGACGATGGTCCCCGGCGACAGCCAGCCCTTGCGCGGCCAGTGGCAGCCGGAATTGGTCGCCATCGGATAGACCGAGACGTCGAGTTCGCGATAGAGCGCCGCGATCCCCGGCTTGTAGTCGCCGGGCACGCCGGGCTCGCCCCGATGCCCCTCGGGGAAGATCACCAGCTGGCGCTCGTCGCTGAAACGGTCCTTGGCGTCGGCAACCATCTTGCGGAGCGCCGCGGCCTGGCCCGCGCGGTCCACCTCGATCATCCGCGCCTTCTTGGCGTACCAGCCGAACAGCGGGATCCACATCAGCTCCTTCTTGGTGACGAAGCAGCTGTCCGGCAGCCAGGCGAACTGGGCGAAGACGTCGAACATGCTCTGGTGCTTGGGCGCGATCAGGGCGCGTCCCGCCGGAATGAATTGCCGCCCCCTGACCTCCACCCTGATGCCGCAGATCAACCTCAGCAGCAGCATGATCCCCGCCGACCAGGTGCGCCAGGATCGCACGACCCAGTGTCTCGGGCAGACCAGAAGCGGCAGGATGAGCAAGACCCAGAAGACGCCCCAGGCGTAAAATAGGGCGAGGAAGATGATCGATCGGATGGCGCGCACCGCTCAGTCCTTCTGTTGCGGCGAGGCGGGCGAAGGCGCCGCCGGTGTCTCGCGCGGGCCCAGGCTCAGCACCGCTTCGCGGCCGAGGATCGCCAGATACTTGGAATACTCCACCACCATCAACCGCGCCGCGCCGGGCGCGCGCCACCAGTCCCGGGATTTCAGCGCCTTGGTCGGCACCGGGTAGGGCTCAAGCTCGAAGGCTCCGGGCCGCAGGACGGCGCGCAGCTCCAGCATCGCGCGGGGCATGTGATAGTCGGTGGTGACGACGATCAGGCTCTTGAAGCGCATGCTGCGGGCCCATTCGGCGGTTTCCCGAGCGTTGCCCACCGTGTCGACGGCGGTGAAGCCCAGGTCGACGCAGCAGTCGTAGAGCCGCCTCACGGTGCCGGAGGCGCGGCGGAGCTGTTCGCGGGTGACCTCGCGATTGACGCCGGAGACCAGGACCCGGCGTCCGAGGCGCTCGGCCAGCAGGTCGACGGCCGCGGCGATGCGTTCATTCGAATTGGCGCCGGTCAGGACGACGATGCCGTCGGCCGGGGCCGGGTCGGGGATCGGCGTCGACTGCTGGATCCGGGTGGCGAAGGCGAAGAGGCCGCTCGTCCAGATCAGGGCCAGGACCAGGAAGGCTGCGATACTCCTCATCGCCTCGCCGTCATTGCATGTCCCGGATCAGCCGCACAGCGGTGAACTGGGCCGCAGCGGCCGCGACCAGGGCGGCGACCAGAGGGCAGGGGAGAACGGCGAGAAGGTCGCTCCAGGCGATGGGCAGGGCCGGCGTCAATCCCTCGCCGCCGCCGGCCAGGCGAAGGGCCGCGCCGAGCACGCCCGCGCCCGCGGCGCCGAGCAGGCCGGCCAGGCCGGCCACCTTGGCGAACCGGGCCTGGAAGAGGCGCGCGATATAGCTGTCCTCGGCGCCGGCCAGATGCAGGACCTCGACCACGTCGCGCCGGGCGGCCAGGCCGGCCCGCGTCGCGAAGGCGATCACCGCACCGGCGGCCGCGGCGATCAGCAGGAAGACGCCCACGCCCAGGCCGCGGACCACGCCGCCGGCGCGACGGATGTCTTTGATCCACACCGAATGGTCGTCCACCGCGGCGTCGACGCCCTGAGCGCGGAGCGCCCTGTCGAGCG
Source organism: Caulobacteraceae bacterium (assembly GCA_947475465.1). Taxonomy (GTDB): domain Bacteria; phylum Pseudomonadota; class Alphaproteobacteria; order Caulobacterales; family Caulobacteraceae; genus Phenylobacterium. Next base: position 39,406 of record CANJLK010000017.1, read on the forward strand.
CCTTCGCGTCTGCCGGATGACGCGCGTCGAGGGTCACATCCACCAGCCTTGGCACCGGCAGGTCCTCCAGGTCGCTCACATCGCCAAGCCAGGGACGGATCAGGTCGTAGGCTTTCTTGGGTTCCAGCGCGCGGGCTTCGGACACGCCAGGGACGCCGGCCAGGGCCTCGGCGGCCCGGGCAGCCGCGGCGTCGGGTGTCTCACCGCCCCGCGGCCGGACGATGACCGTGGCGGCGCCGGTGATCTGGCTGGTCCAGCCCCGCGCGGCGCGGTCGGCGGCCAGCACGCCCATGGCGGTGAGGCAGGCCAGGAAGCAAAGGACGGCGACGACGAAGATCAGCGACCCCTCGCGGGTCTCACGCTCCGGCAGGAAGGGGGCCGGCCGCCACCGCGTGACGTCGAAGGCTTCGCTCACAGCATGGCCCTCCCCGTAGCGGGGCGGGTCTCGATCCGGCCATTCTCGAGGTGCAGCACCGCGCGGCCGGAGCGGGCCACCAGATCCTGGTCGTGGGTGGCGATGATCACCGTCGTGCCCAGACGGTTGAGCTCCACGAACAGCCGGAAGATGCGCACCGCCATGTCATGGTCGACATTGCCGGTCGGCTCGTCCGCCAGCAGGATCTCGGGCCGGTTGACCACGGCCCGCGCGATGGCCAGCCGCTGCTGCTCGCCGCCGGCGAGCGTGGCGGGCATGGCGCCCATCCGCTCCCCCAGGCCCACCCAGGAGAGGAGCTCGGCCACGTCGTTGCGATAGTCGGCGGGCTTGCGCCCGGCGATGCGCAACGGCAGGGCGGCGTTATCGAAAGCGGACAGGTGGCGCAGCAGCAGGAGGTCCTGGAACACCACCCCGATCCGGCGCCGAAGCCTGGGGCGGAGCATGTGGGTGGCGTGCGAAACGTCCTGACCGAACAGGCGGATGCGGCCCTTCGACGGCTGCGCCGCCAGGTAGATGAGCTTGAGCAGCGAGCTCTTACCGGCGCCCGAGGGCCCGGTGATGAAGTGGAAGGAGCCGGGCGCGAGCGTGAAATTCAGGTCGCTCAGCACATCGCGCCCGCGTCCATAGCGCATGGACACGTCCTCGAACCGGACGACCTCGTCGGCGCTGTTCATCGCCAGTGCGGCGTTCTGGGCATGAGGGCTGAATTCAAGCGGGCATCTTCGATTCGGGCAGCATCGCATGGGCGGCCCGGCCGTCCAACTTCGCCGGCCCGTCGGCCGTGGGTTAGCCGGGTCCTTACGCAGGAATCGGATATGATCCCTGTGGCCTGACCGCGGGCCTTGGCGGACCGCGCGTTATTTGCGAGAAGCCGCGGGCGAAGGCCTTACGGGCGAAATCGGGGAACAGCAAATTCCCGAACTCTCTCAGAGCCTTGGTCGGAGGGTCGGATTCAAGCGTCATGATACTGACCTGCCCAGAGTGCGCCACGAGCTATTTCGTCGATGACGCGCGGATTCCCGCCGGCGGCCGATCGGTCAAGTGTTCGAGCTGCGATGCGCGCTGGACGGCCATGCCCGAACAGGCGGACGGGCCGGCCGCCGACGCGCCGAAGCCCGCCAAGCCCGCCGAACCTTTCAATGTCGAGGCCGCCATGGCCGGCGACCTGGATTTCGTCGATCCGGCCGATATCGCCAAGCCGGCGCCGCCGCCGCCCGCGCCGGCGCCCACCCCGGCCCCGGCCCGGCTCGCCAAGGCCGACCGTAGGTCGGGGGGCGGCAAGGTCCTGGTCTGGGCCGGCGCCGCGCTTGTGATCGCCCTGGCGGTCGGCGGGGCCATCGTCTTCCGCGGCCAGATCGTGCGGATCTTCCCCGCGTCGCAGGCGGCCTACGCCGGGGTCGGCCTGCCGGTCAGCGCGCTCGGCCTGGCCATCGAGGCCGTGGCGGTCCGGCCCACCTTCGATGGCGGCCATCCGGCGCTGGCTGTCACCGGCCAGGTGCGCAACGAACAGGCCGCCACGGCCACGTCGCCCGCTCTGCGCGTCAGCCTGCTCGACCGGGCCGGCAAGCCCCTGGCGGTCAAGGTGGCCACGCCGCTCGATCCCAGGGTGCCGGGCCACAAGACCCGCCACTTCGCGATCACCATCCAGGACCCGCCCGCCGGGGTCCACGACCTGGAAGTGACCTTCGAGCGCGCCGCCGCCGAGAAGGAGGCCCACGGCCCGCCCGCCCAGCACGTCCCCGTCGCGCCGACCAGTCCCATCCCAGAGGAGGCCAAGCCCTTGCCGGCCGGAACCCCAGACGCCCTGCCCACCCATGGCTGACGCCCCACCCGCAGTCCTCTTGCCCGAAGCGCAGGTCGCCGCCCGGGTCGAGGCCCTGGCCGAGGCGATCGCACCGCGTATCGACGACGAGACCATCGCCGTATGCCTGCTCACCGGCGGTCTGTGGTTCTGCGCGGACCTCACGCGGGCGCTGTCACGCAAAGGCCGCAACGTCGGCTTCGACGCCCTGTGGCTCGCTTCCTACGGCGACGCGCGCGCCAGCCTGGGGCGATGCGAGGTCCGCGCCGACCTGCAGAGGCCGCTGGCCGGACGCCGGGCGCTGATTGTCGATGATGTGTTCGACACCGGCCTGTCGCTCTCCGAGGCGGCCCGCCTGGTGCGCGACGCCGGCGCGGCGGAGGTCCTGACCTGCGTGTTCGCCCGCAAGCCCTGGCCCATCCCGCGGGCAATGGAGCCGGATTTTGTCGCCTGGGAGGCGCCCGCGCGCTTTCTCGTCGGCTACGGGATGGACGCCGCCGGCGCCTATCGCGGCCTCCCCTACATCGGCGCCCTGGACTAGGGCTCCGCATCTCGTCGCCACATGGCCGCCGCATCCCTGCGGTGTCTGGATCGTGGCCGGGCGCGCGACGCATTCATGGAGTATCGAAACGTGACAAGACCTGTGGCCGCTCTCCTGGCCCTGCTGATCCTGGGCGGCTGTGGCGGCGCCCCGAAGGGGGCCGGCGACGCGGGCGGTCAATTCGGCGGCCTGGACGCGGAAATCCTGAAATGGCGCGCGGAGATCGTGAAATCCGGACGGCTATGCCAAAGCCCGACCGAGGGGCAGAAATGCACGGGCTTCGAGGTCGCCTGCAAGGCCGAGCGTACGGTGACGCCCGCCGATCAGGCCAAGGGGATCACGGCCCGGGTGGTCGCCGCCATGGACTGGAACGGGTGGGACCCCAGGCTCAAGCAGGCCCAGGCCGGGGCGGAGGCCGCCGAGTTCATCAAGGGCGGCGCCGGCTGGACGCGCGCGGTCCATGCGCCCGTCAACATGAGCAGCTGCGCGGACCTCTAGCCCAGGCGGATCGGCTCCACCGGCTCGAAGAAATGCTCGATCGGCGCGCCCAGGGCGTGGGCCAGTTTCCACAGCTGCGCCGCCGATATGTTGCTGATGCCGACCTCGTACTTCTGGATCTGCTGCAGACTGATGCCGCAGGACTGCGCCAGATCGCGCAGGGACAGACCCAGCGCGCGGCGGCGGTTGCGGATCGCCAGTCCGATCCGGCCGTGGACCTGCCGGTCGCGGTCGGCGGGTTCCGGCCTGACATGGGCGGCCCGAGCTTCCGAGGCCACTGCCAACTGATCCATCCCAAACTCCACCACAGGCGCCTATCCTGATGGGACCATCGCACCTGGGCGGCGCAGCGGGCAGTTGCAGCGCGCGGCGTCGGCATGCGCCAAGTTGCATGCCCGGCGCGTGTGGGGCGGCTAGAGCCAGGGGGCCGGACGTTCGCGGGCCAGCATATCCTCATAGGTCGGCCTGGGCCGGACGACGGCGTACTCGGCGCCTTTCACCAGAACCTCAGGGACCAGCAGGCGGCTGTTGTACTCGCTGGCCATGGCCGCGCCGTAGGCTCCGGCGGTCATGAAGGCGACCAGGTCGCCCGGCTCCAGCGGCGGCAGGGTCCGGTCGCGGGTGAAGGTGTCGCCGGTCTCGCAGATCGGCCCCACCACGTCATAGGCCGCAGGCTCGCCATCGCGGGGCTTCACCGGTCGGATGTCGTGATAGGCGTCGTACATGGCCGGCCGCAGCAGATCGTTCATGGCCGCGTCCAGCACCAGGAACCGCCGTCCCTCCGGCCGCTCGTGGATATGCAGCACCCGCGCCACCAGCACGCCAGCGTTGGCGGCCACCATCCGCCCGGGCTCAAAAGCGAACTGGATGTCGAGGCCCCGCATGGTCTGGGCGATCATCGCCGCATATGCGTCGGGGGCCGGCGGTTCGGGGGTGTTGAAGTAGGGTGCGCCCAGCCCGCCGCCGAGGTCGAGCCGCTCGACCGGCAGGCCCTCGGCCCGAAGCCGTTCCACCAGGCCGCGCATCTTGGCGAACGCCGCCGCCATGGGCGCCAGGTCGGTAATCTGGCTGCCGATGTGGCAGGTGACGCCCACGGGCCGGAGACCGGCCATGTTGGCGGCGTTGGCATAGAGCCGCTCAGCTTCGCCGAAGGAAACGCCGAACTTATTGTCCGCCTTGCCGGTGGAGATTTTGGCGTGGCCGCCGGCCTCGACGTCGGGATTGACGCGGATCGCCACGGTGGCGCGCAGGCCAAGCTCCTGGCCCACCTTGTTGATCAGGTTGAGCTCGGGCTCGGACTCCACGTTGATCTCACCGACCCCCGACTGCAGCGCGAACGCGATCTCACCGGCGGTCTTGCCGACGCCGGAGAAGACGATTCGTCCGGGCGGCACGCCAGCCTTCAGCGCGCGCCGGATCTCGCCCTCGGAGACAACGTCCGCCCCGGCGCCAAGGGCGGCCAGCGTCGCCAGCACCGCGACATTGGAGTTGGCCTTCACCGCATAGGCGATCAGGGGGGCCCTCAGGCCCTCAGCCACCAGAGCGTCGCGCAGCACGGTGAAGTGCCGCTCGAGCGTGGCGCTGGAATAGACATAGACCGGCGTGCCGACCGCCTCGGCGATCTTTGCGAGGGGAACGTCCTCGCAATAGAGCTCGCCCCCCTGAAGCTCGAAGTGGTTCATCGCGGGTTTGCGTAGGGGTCGGGCAGGGCGCCCTGCGGCGGCATTGCGCTGGCGCCGGGGTTCGTGCCCTGGATCGGCGTCGTGCGGATGGGCGCGGGATCGCTGTCGCGGTCGCGCGGATCGACGGTGTTGACCGGGCGGCCCGGATCTTGCGCCTGTCGGACCTGTTCGTCGGCCTGGGTGGCCGTTGCACGGCCCTGGCCGTTGAGTGGACCCGGGCGGTCCAACTCGCCGAGCTTTCCGCAGGCCGAGAGGGCCAGCGCCAGGACTGTGGCGGCGATGGTGCGAGGGCTCATCCGAGGTATTCCTTCCAACGCTTGATCTGGGCGCGCACCTGGTCGGGCGCGGTCCCGCCATAGCTCCTGCGGCTGGCGACGGAAGCCTGCGGCGTGAGCACCTCGTAAACGCCCTCCGTAACCCGGGGCTCCAGGGCCTGAAGTTCGGAAAGCGGCAGGTCGGGCAGGTCGCTTCCCAGCGTTTCGGCCCGCTTCACCGCCGCCCCCGTGATGTGGTGGGCGTCGCGGAACGGCAGGCCCAGTTCGCGCACCAGCCAGTCAGCCAGGTCGGTGGCCGTGGAGAAGCCGGCCCCGGCCGCCGCGGCCATCCGCTTCGCGTCGGGCTCGATGTCGGCGATCATGCCGGTCATGGCCGCCAGCGCCAGCTCGAGGGCGTCGAAGGCCTCGAAGGTCGGGACCTTGTCCTCCTGCATGTCCTTTGAATAGGTCATCGGCAGGCCCTTCATCACCACCGACAGCTGGGTGAAAGAGGCGAGCAGCCGCCCGGCCTTGGCGCGCACCAGTTCGGCGGCGTCCGGATTCTTCTTCTGTGGCATGATCGAGGAGCCGGTGGTGAAGGCGTCCGAGAGCTTCACGAATCCGAACTGCGGCGTCATCCAGATGACGATCTCTTCGGCCAGCCGCGACAGGTGGATCGCGCAGATGGTCCCTGCAGCCAGGCTCTCCAGGGCGAAGTCGCGGTCGGCGACGCTGTCCAGCGAATTGGCCGTCGGCCGGTCGAACCGCAGGGTCTTGGCGGTCATCTGGCGGTCGATCGGGAAGGGCGATCCGGCAAGGGCCGCCGCGCCCAGCGGACTCTCGTTCATCCGCGACCGGGCGTCAGCGAAGCGCGAGGCGTCGCGGCCGAACATCTCCACATAGGCCATCAGGTGATGGCCAAAGGTCACGGGCTGGGCCGGCTGGAGGTGGGTGAACCCGGGCATCAGGGTCTCGGCGTGTTCCCCGGCCTTGGTCAGGAGCGCCCGCTGAAGCGCGACGATCTGGGCGCCTGTCCGGTCGCAGGCGTCGCGCACCCACATGCGGAAATCCAGCGCCACCTGATCGTTACGAGACCTGGCCGTATGCAGCCGTCCGGAGACCGGCCCGATCAGCTCGCGAAGGCGGGCCTCCACATTCATGTGGATGTCCTCGAACTCGTCGCGGAACGGGAAGGTCCCGGCCTCCATCTCCGCGCCGATATCGGCGAGTCCTTGCTGGATGGCCGCCTCGTCAGCGGCGGAAATGACGCCCGTATCGCGCAACATCGCCGCATGCGCGCGGGACCCTTCCAGGTCCTGGGCGGCCAGCCGGCGGTCGAAGCCGATCGAGACGTTGATGGCCTGCATCAGCGCGTCCGGCTTGTCCGAGAAACGTCCGCCCCACATCGCCTGCCCGCCCTTTTGCTGTAAGGAGGGGGTTTGCGCGTTCGGGGCGCCTGAGGAGTCTTTCGTCATATGAGCGATCAGTCGGGGCAGCCAGGAGCGGGAGAGCCCAGGGGCGGGCTCCTGAAGTGGGCCCTCTGGGGCGCCGCATTGATAGGCGTCGCGGCGGTTGTCTACATCATGGCGCAGGCGTCCACAAAGCCGCCGCCCGCGACGGTCGCCGCAAAAGCGCCAGCTGACGCCCATAGCGTCGCCAAACTGCTCACCCACGACGCGGATGGCAGCCCGCCGCCCGACTATGTCTTTCACGACGCCGACGGCAAGGCGGTGAAGGTCTCAGACCTCAAGGGCAAGGTGGTGGTTCTGAACCTGTGGGCCACCTGGTGCGGCCCCTGCAAGTTGGAGATGCCGACCCTTGCCAAGCTGCAAGCCGCCTATGCCGGTAAGCCCGTCGCGGTCGTGGCGGTCAGCATCGACAAGGAAGAGGGCCTGGCCGCAGCCAAGGCGTTCATCGCGCAGAATGCGCCGTTGGCCTTCTACAACGACGCCGACGCCAAGATGCCCTGGGCTCTGAAGCCCCCGGCCGCAGGCATGCCGACCACGGTGATCTACGGCAAGGACGGGCTGGAGCGCGGCCGGGTTTCCGGCGACGCGGAATGGGCGACGCCGGCGGCGCAGCAGGTCATCGACAAGATTCTGGCTGAAGGCTGAGCGGGGCCCCCCAAGGTCCTAGGCGACCTGGCGAGGCTTTCCCATCGGCGTCGGTGAGGCCACGGCGCGCAGCAGGCTGACCAGAGACGACCGGGCTTCCGGGCCCAGTTGCTCGAAAGCGGCCAGCAGTTCGATCGCACCCGGCGTACGCATCCGGGTCAGGACATCAACTTCGCCGCTGGTTTCGCGGGTGGGTTCGTCCAGCACATCCATCAAGTCGACCACGCGGCACTGCAAGGCGCGCGCGATCTGCACCAGACGGGAAAACGAGATGCGATTCGCCCCATTCTCGTACTTCTGGATCTGCTGAAAACTGACGCCACACTGCTCAGCTAGCGCCTCTTGCGACATGCCGATCGTTCGCCGGCGAATGCGCACGGCGGCGCCCAGCGCGATGTCCATCGGATCCGGCGCTTTTGTAGATGTCTCTGCCAACCTCAACCCCTTCCAGGGCCGGTGTGCCCGGCCACGGATGAATTCGCCCCCCAGCGAAACGAGCGCCACCATATGTTATCGCCGTCAAGATGGCATCGGAAACATCGTTATTCGAACGGGGGTGCGACAATTTGCAACCGCGTTTGCGACCCCGGCCGAACGCGCCGGCCTCGGACCGCATCGTGTTTTGCGCGGTTAAGCACTTGGTGACCGAAACACCGCGAACTCTGCCCATGACCAGCGCGGCCGAGAATCAATGAGCGTCACCCGTCTGCACCCGCCGTTCGACCACGGCGCGGCCCTTCGCGTGCCCCCGCCCAGCGACACGTCGAGCTGGCGAAAGCTGTGGGCGTGGCTGGGCGATGACGCCCGTTCGGTGGCTGAGGCTGCCGCCGTGCAGGTGCGAACGCCGGAGGGCGACGTGGTCGCCCACTGCGGCGACTGGATCGTGCTGTCCCACTCCGGCTCTTTTCACGTCGCCCATACCCTCAGGACTTGCGACGCCTGAGGGTTCGCCTATTCAGGCGCCGATGCCGCCCGACCTTCAGTCCATTGCCCAGGCCCGCGCCTGGTACGACGCCTGGCTGCGCGATGCGGCCCTGCCTCTTTGGGCCAGCGCCGGGGTCGACCCGGACCGGGGCTTCTTCCAGGAAGCGCTGACGACGGAGGGACGTCCGCATCTGACGCGCCGCCGCTCACGCGCCCAGGCCCGCCAGGTCTTCGTCTTCGCGACCGCCGCCAAGGCCGGCTACGGCGACTCGCTGATCCCTGTGGCCACGCGCGGTTTCCGCAACCTGGTGGCGGAGTATCGCCGGCCGGACGGCCTGTTCATCAACAGCGTCACCCACGAGGGCGCGCCCCTCGACCAGGGCGTGGACATCTACGAACAGGCCTTCGCCCTTCTGGCCATGGCCGGCCTGCACCGGGTCGCGCCCGATGTGGGCGATCTCCCTGCGGAGGCGGCCCGCGTGCTGGCGGCGCTGGAGGATCGCCGGGTGGCCGGGGGGGGGTTCCGCGAATCCGGCGTGCAGCCCTACCAGGCCAACTGCCACATGCACCTGTTCGAGAGCGCGCTCGCCTGGGAGGAGGCGGGGGTTCCCGGCTGGGCGCCGCTGAGCGACGAACTGGCCGAACTGGCGCTCACCAAGTTCATCGATCCAGAACACGGGCTGCTGCGCGAATTCTTCGATTCGGAGTGGCGGCCCCTGCTGGGCGAGAGCGGGCTGGTCGAACCTGGCCACCTCTTCGAATGGGCCTGGCTGCTGGAGCGCTGGGGCGCTGCGCGCGGGGACGTGGCGGCGCGTGCCATGGCGGGGCGGCTGTTCGAGAACGGCCTGAGAGGCGTCGATCCCGTGCGCAACGTGGCGATGAACGCCCTTTGGGACGATTTCAGCATCCGCGAGGCCAGTGCGCGGCTATGGCCGCAGACCGAGCGCGTGAAGGCTGCGATCCGGCTGGGCGATGAGAGCCAGGCGCTGTCGGCGGCCAGGGGCCTGGCGCAATATCTGGATGTGCCCGCGCCCGGGGCCTGGCGGGACAAGATGCGGCTGAACGGGACCTTCGTCGACGAGCCGGCGCCGGCGACGTCCTTCTATCACCTGATCCTCGCCGTCCTGGAGCTTCAGGCGTTGGCCATATAGGCGAAGCGGGCGACGAACAGGGCGGCGAGCACGAAGAGCAGCCAGTCTGACTTGGTGACGCGGCCGGTGGCGAGCTTGAGGACCGCGAAGGCGACCATCCCGAAGGCCAGGCCGTTGGCTATGGAGAAGGTCAGCGGGATCGTCACCAGGGTCAGGAACGCCGGGATGGCGACGACCGGATCGGCCCAGTCGATCTCGGTCAGGGGCGCCATCATCATGCCGCCCACCAGGATCAGCGCCGGCGCCGTCGCGGCGGCCGGGATGGCCTGCGCCCAGGGCGCGATGCCCAGGGTTATCAGGAAGAGGATGCCGGTGACGACAGCCGTGAGCCCGGTGCGGCCGCCCGCGGAGACGCCCGCGGCGCTTTCTATGTAGCTGACGACCGTCGACGTGCCGGCCATCGAGCCGATCACGGTGGCGGTGGCGTCGGCAAACAGGATGCGGTTGAGCTTTGGGATCGTGCCGTCCGGCTGCACCAGGCCCGCGCGCTTGGTGACCGCGACCAGGGTTCCGACATTGTCGAACAGGTCGACGAACAGGAAGACGAACAGGATCTCAAGGAGGGCCGGGCCGAAGCCCTTGCCGCCGATGCCGATGGCCGCGGGGATGTCCAGCTTGAACGCCGTCGCGGTCATTTCGGAGACGCTGTAGGCCTGGGGGGTCCACTGGGCCAGGTGCAGCACCCAGCCGATGATGGCGGTGGCCACGATGCCGATGAAGATGCCGCCCTTCACCTTGCGGACCTCGAGGATGGCGAGGATCGCCAGGCCCAGAAGCGCCAGCAGGACGGTGGGACTGTGGAAGTCGCCAAGTCCCACGGTGGTGCCGGGGTTGGCGGTCACCAGGCCGGCGTCCTTCAGGCCGATGAAGGCGATGAAGAGACCGATGCCGGCGGAAATCGCCGAAAACAGGGCGCGCGGAATGGCGCTGACGATCAGCTGGCGCACGCCCGCCGCCGTCAGGATCAGGAAGAGGACGCCTGAAATGAACACCAGGCCCAGCGCCGTCTGCCAGGGCACGTGCATCGTCTTGACGACCGTGAAGGCGAAATAGGCGTTGAGACCCATGCCGGGCGCGAGCGCGATCGGATAGTTGGCCATCAGGCCCATGAGGATGCAGCCCACCCCGGCGGCCAGGCACGTCGCGGCCGCCACCGCCGCGCCCGGCATGCCGGCCTGGCTGAGGATCGAGGGGTTGACCAGGACGATGTAGGCCATGGTCAGGAAGGTGGTGGCGCCGGCCAGGACCTCGGTCTGGACGCTGGTCCCGCGCTCGCCGAGCTTGAAGGTGCGGTCGAGGAAGCTCATGGCGCAGTGCCTCCGGGGATCGAGGTCGCGTAGCGGTCCCAGCCGGCGACGAGGGCCTTCACAACCGGCGATCCGACCCGATAGGCGGCCTCGAACGCCGCGCCCGCGCCGCCGTGGGCGAACTTGACCCCCTGCTCGGCGCCGTCGCCCTCGCGAGAATAGTTGCTGGCGGTCCGCAGCACGAGCACTCGGTTGGGATCGACCCGGCCCTCGCGCCCAAACAGCCCCAGGACGTCGAGGATGCCCTGGTCCTCGCAGGCGGTCATGGCGAAGGCGCCGTCGCCGCCGGTCCACAGCTTCATCCAGTCGCGCGCCCATTGGGTGCGCCGCTCGCCGTGCCAGAAGCGGGTGGTCGAGACCTCGTCGCCCAGGAAGACGCTGGGCGGCTTCAGGGCCGCCGGTTCGCTGGGAAATCCGGCGCGGGCGGCCTGCAGGGCCGCGGAATCGGTCAGGGGAATGTCGCGGGTCAGCCTGAAGGCCCAGTCCACAAGGCCGGGGTTAAGCCGCCAGACCATGTCGCTCGATCCCGGCGCCGACCCCTTCACGCCAGGTCGGTCGGCGCCCAGGGACCACAGGCCGTAGGGCCAGTCCTTGGGAATGTCGCGGTCGTCCATCTCGAAGATGGCGTCGGCGTCCACCACCCAGCGCGCCCAGGCGGCGCTGCCGATCGAGCCTACCCGCGGGTCGATGCCGGCGATCCCGGCCACGATCCAGTAGGCGTGCGAAAGGTCGAGTTCCGGATCGAGGATCAGGGCGGTCACGCTCTCCCTGGGGCGGGCCCGCATCCCGGTGACCACACCCAGCACCCCGTCGTCGGAATAGAGCACGCGGCCTTCGATGCCCGGCACCTTCAGCTTGTGGGTGAGCGGCAGGCGGTCGGCCCAGAAGACGAACTCGCCCGACCCCTGGCCTGAGCCGGAGCCCGCCGAGGATCCGGATTCGAAGGTGGTCAGCACCACCACCTTGACCACCATCGGCTTGGCCAGGGCGGCGACCGGCGACAGCAGGGCGAGCAGAAGGAGGATCAGGGCGCGGCGCATGGCGGTTCCGGTGAAGCTTGCGCCTACTGAGGCCTAAGCCGTTGCGGGGCGCAAGCCGCCGTCGCGGCGGTGAGCCAGCACCCCCGCCAGATAGGTGCGTTCAATGCATCGGTCGTCCCCCAGGATGCTGAGCACGAACATCTTTTCGGCAATGGTCCGGGCGCCTGCCGTGCGCCGGGCCAGCAACGGTGTCGCTGACAGGTCGAGGACCAGGAAATCGGCCTCCTTGCCCGGCTCCAGGTTGCCGATCCTGTCGTCCAGCTTCAGCGCCCGGGCGCCGGCCAACGTCGCCAAGTAGAAGGCGTGCATCGGATCGAGCACTTCGCCGCGCAGCTGGCCCACCTTGTAGGCCTCACCCATCATGTGCAGCAGGGAGAAGCTGGCGCCGCCGCCGACGTCGGTGCCCAGGCCCACCGAGACACCGCAGGCGCACGCCTGCTTCAGGCTGAACAGGCCGCTGCCCAGCAACAGGTTCGACGAGGGGCAGAAAGCCGCCGCGGCGCCGGCCTGGCGCAGGCGGCCCAGGGCGTCATCGGTGGTGTGGACGCAGTGGGCGAAGACCGAGCGCGGTGTGACCAGGCCATACCGCTGGTAGACATCGAGGTAATCCCGGCAGTCGGGGAAGAGTTCGCCGACGCGGGCGATCTCGTCCAGGTTCTCGCTCATGTGGGTGTGGATCAGAATGTCCGGATGGGCGGCGGCCAGGTCGCCGGCCATAGCCAGTTGGGCCTCGCTGGAGGTCACGGCGAAGCGCGGAGTCACCGCGTAGCCCAGCCGGCCGCGGCCGCGCCAGGCCCGGATCAGGGCCTCGGACTCGGCGCGCCCGGTCTCGACGGTGTCGGTGAGGCCGGCCGGGGCGTTGCGGTCCATGAGCACCTTGCCGGCGATCAGGCGCATGTTGCGGGCCAGCGCGGCCTCGAACAGCGCCTCGACGGAGGTTTTGTGCACGGTGCCGAACACCAGCGCGCTGGTGGTGCCGTTGCGCAGCAGTTCCTCGCAGAAGAAGGCTGCCGCCTCATCCGCATGGGCGCGGTCGGCGAAGGCCTGTTCGGCCGGAAATGTGTGGGTGTTCAGCCAGTCGAGGAGCTGGGAGCCCCATGCCGCGATCACATCGGTCTGCGGGTAGTGGATGTGGGCGTCCACGAATCCGGGGGTGATCAGCTTGCCGGACAGGTCGGCGATCGGGGTGTCAGGGGCCAGGGTCGGTGCGATCTCGGCGTAGGCGCCGAAGGCCGCCACATGACCGTGCTCGACCACCAGCAGCCCATCCTCGTGGTAGGCCCAGGCCAGTTCAGCCGCCGCCTGGCAGGGATCGGCCAGGGCGTGAAGCAACTGGGCGCGGTAGGCCCTTCTTCCTGGCGTGGGGCGGGTCACAGCCGGACCAGGACCTGGTCGGCGGGCGCCACCTCGATCTCGTTGAGGTTCTCGCCCGGCCCCTCGCGGTCGATGACCAGGAAGTCGCTCTCCGCCTCTAGAGCCAGGAGGAAGTGGTGCCAGGTCCCCTTGGCGTAGTTCACGCCCTGATGCGGCGCGGCGCGGAATACGGTCAGCCTGGCCGGATCGAAGTCGCCCGCCGGGGCCACGGCCACCAGGTAGGGCCGGCCGTTAAGCGGCATGAAGGCCTGGCTGCCCAAGGGGTGGCGCTCGAAGATCTTCAGCAGCGGCGGCGTGAGCGGCTTGGCGCGGAACAGGCTGACGATCGGCCGGCCGCCATCGCTCGCCACATCGATCCCGGCCAGGTCGTTGAACCGGGTCGTATAGCCATAGTTGATCGCAATCCGCTCGGCGTCGTCCGAGGCCTCGATCACGTCGCCGAAGGGGGCGAAGGCGTCGGCGGTCAGGGCGATGGAAGCGACCTCTCGCGTCATGGTGCGACCTTCGCGCCCGCCTTGATCCAGGCGCCCAGCTTGGCGCGTTCCAGATCTGTCATGTGGGTCTCGTCGCCCAGTGGCATGGAGTGACTGGCGACCGCCCGCTCATAGATCTTGCCCGCGTGGGCCGCGAGGCCGGCATCGGTGTCGAACATCACGCCGTTGGGTGCGGCGGGAATGCCCTTATGGGTCGGCGCGGCCGCATGGCACATGACACAGTTGCGGTTCATGATGGCGCGGACCTCTGCAAAGGCGGGGACCGGTGTATCGGAGGCCGGGGCGGGCTTCAGGCTTTCGTTCAGCACCGCGACGGTGAGGAAGGTCAGGGCTCCGAACGCCAGCACATCGGGCCGTATCTTGCCGGCGTTCTTCAGGTTGAAGAAGTGCCGGATCGACCAGCCCGCGATCCCCAGTCCCGCCAGCCACAACCAGTTGAGGGGCGCCGAGACGATCATCGGGTAGTGGTTGCTCAGCATGATGAACAACACCGGCAGCGTCATGTAGTTGTTGTGGACGCTGCGCTGCTTGGCCTGCTTGCCGAGCCTGGGGTCGGGCGTCTGGCCGGCCAGGACCTGGGCCACGACCTTGCGTTGGTTGGGGATGATGATCAGGAAGACGTTGGCGACCATCACCGTGCCGATGATCGCGCCCAGGTGCATGACCGCGCCGAGATCGGCGAATATCCGGGTCAGGCCGTAGGCCGCCGCTGTCAGGACGCCGAACCAGACGACCGCGAACAGGCGCGTCCGGTCGCCGATCGGGGATCGGCACAGGGCGTCGTAGACGATCCATCCGGCGGCGATGGCCGCCATGCCGATGCCGATCGCCTGCCAGGGCGCCAGCGCCAGGCGGTTCTTGTCGATCAGGTTCACGTCGGCGCCGACGTAGAAGATCAGGGCCAGCAGCAGGACGCCGGAGATCCAGGTGGTGTAGGCCTCCCATTTGAACCAGTGCAGATCATCGGGCATGCCCTCGGGCGCGACCATGAATTTCATCTGGTGGTAGAAGCCGCCGGAGTGAACGCTCCAAAGTTCGCCCGCCACGCCCTTGGGGGGATTGGCCGGGGTCTTCAGATGGCTGTCCAGCCACATGAAATAGAAGGATGAGCCGATCCAGGCGATGCCGGCGGTGAGGTGCAGCCAACGCACCGCGAGATTGGCCCAGGCTTGCCAGTCGAAGCTCACGCGGCGGGGTCCTCCGTCAGTTCCAGAAGTTCGGCGGCCAGCGCCACGGCGATGACCGCCGGGGCCTTGCTCTTCAGGTTCGGTATGCCGATCGGGCAGGTCAGGCGGGCGAGGTCGGCGTCGGTCAGGCCGTCGGCGTTCAGGCGGCTCTCGAAGCGCGCCCGCTTGGTGCGCGATCCGATCAGGCCCAGGTAGCGGAAATCGCCGCGCGCCAGGACCGCGCGGGTCAGGCGGTAATCCAGGTCGTGGCTGTGGGTGAAGATGGCGAACAGGGTCTGCGGCGGCGCGGCCTCGACGCAGGCCTCGAGATCGTCCTCGCTCATCACCTCGGCGCGGGTTCCGCCGGCTTCGGGCCGCAGGTCCTCGCGGCTGGCCAGCCACTCCAGGTCGAAGGGAAGGGGCGCGAAGGCGCGGGCCACGGCCTGGCCGATGTGGCCCGCGCCGAAGATCACCAGCTTGGGCTTGGTCGGCTGCATCAGTTCCGATAACCGCCGGACCTCGGGGATCGGTGTGCGGGGGTCGTCGATGGATCCCTCCTGGCTAGCGGGCTGCACCTGGCGGGACAGGTCGCCGCCCTCGAATTTCGCCTGCAGCCGGAAGGGTTCGGTGCACGACGCGGCCTCGTCCAGCCAGGACTGGCTTTCGGCGTCCAGCCGCTCGACCAAAAGCCGTACCCGCCCGCCGCAGCATTGGCCGAGCAGGGGGCCGAGTGGATAGTCTTGGAGGGCGTGACGGCGGCCGTGCTGCGCCAGAAGGCGGCGGGCCTGTTCCAGGGCCTGGCGCTCAAGGGAGCCGCCGCCGATAGTGCCGGAGAAATGGTCGGGCCAGACCAGCATGCGCGCGCCCACCTCGCGCGGCGTGGAGCCCTGAACCCCCACCACCGTCGCCATGGCCAGGGCCTCCCCCCGCCGGACCGCCGCCCGCGCCTGGCCGATCCACTCAGACATGGCCGGCCACCCCGAGAGCCTTGCGGGTGCGGACATCCATCACGGCGGCCAGGATGCGTTCCGGCGTCGCGGGGGCGTCGAGGCGTGGCAGAATCTGGTGTTCGGCGACGCTGGCGACCGCATCGGTGAGCGCCGAGAAGACGGAGATCGCGAGCATCAGGGGCGGTTCGCCCACGGCCTTTGAGCGGTGGATCGTCTCGACGGCGTTCTCGCCGCGGTCCCAGAGCCTGACCGTGAAGGCGTCGGGCCGGTCGCCGGCAGTGGGGATCTTGTAGTTCGAGGGCGCGTGGGTGCGCAGCCGCCCCTCAGCATCGAACACCAGTTCCTCCGTGGTCAGCCAGCCCATGCCCTGGATAAAGCCGCCTTCGATCTGTCCGGCGTCGACGGCCGGATTCAATGAACGGCCGACATCGTGCAGGATGTCGACGCGGGTCACCTTGTTTTCCCCGGTCAGGGTGTCGATGGCGACCTCCGAACAGGCCGCGCCATAGGCGTAGTAGTAGAACGGCCGACCCTGGTGGCGGGCCCGGTCGTAGTGGATTTCGGGCGTTCGGTAGAAGCCGTTGGCCGATAGCGAGATCCTGGCGAAGTAGGCCCGCCGAACCAGTTCGGTGAAGCTCAGGGCCGTGTCGCCCGCGGTCACGCCTGATGGACTGAAGGTGACGTCTTCCGGCGCGCAGCCGAATTCGCGGGCAGCGTAGTCGGTGAGCCTGGCCTTGATAGCTCGGGCCGCGTTGAAGGCCGCCATGCCGTTCAGGTCGCTGCCGGACGAGGCGGCGGTGGCCGAGGTGTTGGGGACCTTGTCGGTGCGGGTGGCGCTGATCTTCACCGCGGCAAGCGGGACCTTGAAGACGTCGGCGACGACGGCGGCGACCTTGACGTTCAGGCCCTGGCCCATCTCGGTCCCCCCGTGGTTCAGGTGGATCGAGCCGTCGGTGTAGACATGCACCAGCGCGCCGGCCTGGTTCAGGTGGTTGGCGGTGAACGAGATGCCGAACTTTACCGGCGTCAGCGCCAGGCCGCGCTTCAGATGGGCGTTGTCGGCGTTCCAGGCCTGGATCGCCAGACGGCGGGCCCGGTAATCGCAGGACCGCTCCAA
The DNA here is from genome assembly GCA_947475465.1 of Caulobacteraceae bacterium. Taxonomy (GTDB): domain Bacteria; phylum Pseudomonadota; class Alphaproteobacteria; order Caulobacterales; family Caulobacteraceae; genus Phenylobacterium. The sequence goes on from CANJLK010000017.1 coordinate 56,255, forward strand.
CTCGGTCATCAGCTCATAGGACACGCTGTCGGTGACGGTCTGGCCATAGGGCGTCAGGTCGCCCGAGACGCCGTAGAGGTTGGCCAGGCGCACATCCATCGGATCCTTGCCCAGGCTCCAGGCCATGGCGTCCATGGCCCGCTCGATCCCCATCATCCCCTGGGGCCCGCCAAAACCGCGGAAGGCGGTGTCCGAGACCGTATTCGTCCGTGTACGGTGCGATATGATCTCGGCTGTCTGCAGGGCGTAGGCGTTGTCGGAGTGAAACATCGCCCGGTCATTGATGGCGATGGAGAGATCGGCCGAGTGGCCGCAGCGCGAGGCCAGTTCGAAAGCCGCGCCGGCCAGGCGCCCGGCATGGTCGAAGCCGACCTGCCAGTCGGTGACGAAGGCGTGGCGCTTGCCGGTCATGACCATGTCGTCGTCGCGGTCGAGACGGCACTTGGCCGGGCGTCCGGTCCTGGTGGCGGCCAGGGCGGCGATGGCCGCATAGTGCACCGACTGGGTCTCCTTGCCGCCGAAGCCCCCACCCATGCGGCGCACCTCGACCACGACGGCGTGGTCACGCAAGCCGAGGCAGCGGGCGATCAGATGCTGGGTCTCCGTGGGGTTCTGGGTGGAGGACCAGACGTGCAGGTCGCCGTCCTCACCGGGGATCACCAGGGCGACCTGGCCCTCCAGATAGAAGTGATCCTGGCCGCCGATGGCGAGGCGGCCGGACAGATTATGTTGCGCCGCAGCAATTTCCGCCCTGGCGTCCCCCAGCCGCATGGTCTGGCGGTCTTCCAAGATTGAATTCGCCGCCAGCGCCGCCTCGATCGTCAGGAGCGCGGGCATGTCTTCATATTCGATGACGGCCAGCGCGGCGGCGGCGCGGGCCTTGGGCTGGGTCTCGGCGGCGACCGCGAAGAGGGGCTGGCCCACATAGCGGACGACCCCCTCGGGAAACATCGGGTCGTCGCCGGCGATCGGGCTGATGTCATTGCGGCCTGGCACGTCGGCCGAGGTCAGGACGCAGACCACGCCAGGCGCGGCGCGGACGGCCGACAGGTCCAGCCGGATGATGCGGGCGTGGGCCCGCGCGCTCTGGCCCACGTGGATGTGCAGTAGGCCGGCCGGTTCCGGCAGATCATCGATGTAGAGCGCCTCGCCGGCCACATGTTTTTTGGCGCTGTCGTGCGCCAGCGGCGCGTGCAGCACCGGTGAGAGATCGGGAGCTGCGCCGGCGTCAGCCATGGCCGACCGCCTCAAGATCGAGGACCCGCGGCGTGTCATGGGTGGTTTCGAGCACCGCGCGCAGGATCAGGTTCTTCGCCGCCTGGAGCCGATAGCCGGCGGAGGCGCGCATGTCGTCGATGGGCCGGAAGTCCAGGTCGAGGGCGCCCAAGGCGGCGGAGATGCCGCCTTCGGTCCAGGGCCGGCCGGCCAGCGCCGCTTCAAGGGCGGTTGCGCGTTTGGGCGTCGCGGCCATGCCGCCGAACGCGATCCGGGCGTCGCGCACGATACCGTCTTCCAGGCCAACAGAAATTCCTGCGCAGAGCGCCGATATGTCCTGGTCTAACCGTTTGGAAAGTTTGAATATCTTGAAGATGCGATTCGGTGGAACCCTAGGCACGATCACCGCTTCAACGAACTCTCCGGCCTGACGGTCCTGGCGGCCGTAGGCCAGAAAGTAGTCTTCGAGCGGCAGGTTGCGGGTCTCCGCGCCCGACCTCAGGACAAGGGTCGCGCCGGCCGCGATGAGCGCAGGCGGCATGTCGCCGATGGGCGAGCCGTTGGCGATGTTGCCGCAGACGGTGCCGAGGTTTCGAACGGGTAATCCGCCAAGACGTCTCATCAATTCGCCGAAAGATGGGTGAATTTCGCCGAGAATGGGATGCGCATCGACGTATCGAACGCCGGCGCCGATTCTGATCGCGCCGCCCAGGTCGTCGATGCTGCGCAGCGCCTCGACCTCATTGAGCGAGATGACCGTCGATAGAACCCGGTGTTGCTTGGTCACCCACAGACCCACGTCGGTGCCGCCGGCCAGGATGGTGGCGTGGGGATATTGCTGCACCGCGGCCGCCAGTTCCGCGACGGTACGCGGCGCCAGGAAGCGGCGGCCCCTGTGCAGTAATTCCAAGCGTTCGGTCGGCTGGATTCCCATCAGCGCCATCGCGAGCGCTTCGAGGTCGCCCGCCTGCGGATCGGCGCCCATGGCCTGGCCGGCGGCCAGGATGGGGCCATAGCCCGTGCAGCGGCAGAGGTTCCCCGCCAGTGCGTCCTTCAGAGTGGCGGTGTCCGTGGCCGCGCCCGAGCGCTGATGGGCGTAGAGGCTCATGACGAAGCCCGGCGTGCAGAAGCCGCATTGCGAGGCGTGGTTTTCCACCATCGCCCGCTGCACCGGGTGCAGCTCACCGTCGCGCTTCAGGCTTTCCACCGTGAACAGCGCCCGCCCGTCGAGCATGGGCACGAAGAGAATGCAGGCGTTGACCGCCCGAAACCGGACGCCCGCACCGTCCAGTTCGCCCAGGACGACCGTGCAGGCCCCGCAGTCACCCTCGGCGCAGCCCTCCTTGGTTCCCGTGCGGCGCAGGTCGTAGCGCAGCCAGTGCAGGACCGTCAGGGTCGGATCGACCTCCGCGATCTCGCGGACCTCGCCGTCCAGCAGGAAGCGGATCGGCCGGCCCATGATCAGCTGCCGCGATAGGTGGAATAGGCGAAGGGGCTGACCAGCAGGGGGACGTGATAGTGCGCGCCCACGTCGGCGATCCCGAAGTCGATGCCGACAGTCTCCAGGAACGCCGGCTCGGGCAGGGTCACGCCCAGCGCCCTGTAATAGGCCCCCACCTCGAATTCCAGTCGGTAGGTCCCGGCGGCGATCGCCTCGCCGGTCATCAGCGGCGCATCGCAACGGCCGTCGGCGTTGGTGGCCGTGCTGACCAGGATGGCGCCGTCCCGCAGCAGGCGCAGGGAGACGCCCGCGGCGGGGCGGCCGTGCATGGTGTCGAGCACGTGGGTGGTCAGTCCGCTCATTCTGCTTCCGTCTTGACCATGTGACTTGTGGCCAGCCGCCCAGACTCCGTCCACCGCCTCGGATTTGCAACTGTATCGCTTTGTTTGCGACGCTGCGCGCTCCCGAAAGCCTGCTAATCGGTCGGATATGATGGACGAGAACTACCCCCGTGACCTGATCGGCTATGGAGCCAACCCGCCGCGCGCCGACTGGCCGGGCGGCGCCCGGATCGCCATCCAGATGGTGCTGAATTACGAGGAGGGCGCCGAAAACAGCGTCCTGCACGGCGACCCCGCCTCGGAGACCTTTCTCTCCGACATGATCAATCCCGGGCCGGTGGCCGGCGCGCGGCACATGAGCATGGAGCAGATCTACGAGTACGGCAGTCGCGCCGGGGTCTGGCGGCTGCTGCGGCTCTTCAAGCGCTACGGCGTGCCGGTGACGGTGTTCGGCGTGGCCATGGCGATGGAACGTAATCCGGCCGTGGTCGAGGCTCTCCTCGAGGCTGGCCACGAGATCGCCTCCCACGGCTGGCGATGGATCAACTACCAGGATGTGCCGGAACGGGTGGAGCGCGAGCACATGATGCGCGCCATCGAGATCCACCGACGCCTGACCGGTGAGCGGCCGCTGGGCTGGTACACCGGCCGCACCAGCCCCAACACCCGCCGCATCGCCGCCGACGACGGGGGCTTCCTCTACGATGCCGACGACTATTCCGACGACCTGCCGTTCTGGGTGAGGCCCGGCCGCAACGCCCAGCTGATCGTGCCCTACACCCTCGAAGCCAACGACATGCGGTTCTCGGGCACGGGCCTCAACACCGGCGAACAGTTCTATTCCTACCTGAAGGACGCCTTCGACGTGCTCTACGCCGAGGGCGAGGAGGCCCCCAAGATGATGTCGGTGGGCCTGCACTGCAGGATCGTCGGGCGGCCAGGCAAGATGGCGGGACTGGAGCGCTTCATCAAATATGCCCTGGGCCACCAGGACGTCTGGTTCTGCCGCCGGGTCGAGATCGCCCGGCATTGGCGGGAGCGCCACCCCTATGCGGGTTAGCGCCCTTTCCCACGCCGATTTCCTGGCCCGCTTCGGCCCGGTCTATGAGGCCTCGCCCTGGGTGGCCGAAGGGGTCTGGCCGGCGGTGGAAGACGGGGCTCTGGACGACTCCGCGGCCCTCGCCGAGGCCCTGCGCGCCGAGGTCGACGCCGCGCCGCGCGAGATGAAACTGGCCCTGATCCGGGCGCACCCCCAGCTCGCCAGCCGCGCCCGGATGGCGGAAGCCTCGGTCAAGGAACAGTCCGGCGCCGGCCTCGACCAATGTTCCCCAGAGGAGTTCGCGGCCTTCCACCGGCTGAACGCCACCTACAACGACCGTTTCGGATTCCCCTTCATCGTCGCGGTGAAGGGCCTGACGCGGGCCGATATCCTGGCCGCCTTCGAGGCGCGCCTTGCCAATGATCCCGAGACCGAATTCGCCACCGCTATCGCGCAGATCCACCGCATCGCCGGCTTCCGGCTCGCCGACCTGACCTGAAAGAGCAGGTCCCGTGTTCGATGATCTTCGCCGCCGCTATGTGGATCTTGCCCAGCCGCGCCTTGGGTCCGAGGTGGTTTATGCGACGGACGACTTCTTCGCGGACAGGTCTCGGCTGATCGATCCGGCGGCGCCAGTGTTCATTCCGGGCAAGTACGA